>CAJAVU010000094.1 GCA_903945495.1 uncultured Flavobacteriales bacterium
AGGAACTGCTTTTTATGCTGGCTGGAAATTAGCTACTGCGAGAAATGGAATCATTATTACTTATAAGGATTACAATGACGTATATATTTCACCCGAACGAGAAGAAGAATTCATCTCACTTTTGATAAAGAAAAATGAATCAATTCACGTTAAGTAATAGTATTAAGTCGCGGATTGCTTTTTAATGATTTTCCAAAATAAACTAGGGAAAAGACGTTTGATTTTAACAGCCATAATCTCTTTGTTACCTATCAACACTTCTTTTTTATGTTTGGCCACAGCAACATACATCTGACGAACGCATTCTTCAGCAGACATACCAGTTTCTTGATTGTGATCCATAACTCCGTGTGAATTACCATCACCGTTCAATGCATTCACTGAAATATTCGTGTTGATTTTCCCAGGACAAACAAGTGTTACATGAATGTTGTTATGTTCCTCTTCCAAAAGTAAACTTTCATAAAAGCCAAATAAAGCATGTTTTGAAGCACTGTAGGCTGAACGTAAAAAGAATCCAAACTTTCCTGAAATAGAAGAAATTACAACGAAGTGCCCACTTTTTTGCGACTGCATGTATGGCAAAACAGCTTTTGTCAAGGCGATATTTCCAAAATAATTAATTTCCATGATGCGGCGATCTATTTCCAAACTGGTTGTAGCTGCTGTAGAACGTTGGCTTAAACCACCATTGTTAATCAACATGTCGATTCTCCCATACTGCTCAATTACAGATTTTGCTAAGGCTGGAAAATTTTCTGAAAATTCTAAATCAAGTGCCAAAGATAAATGCGTTTCAGGATTTGGTAAGCTTTGTTTGATTGTATTCAAAGCACTCTCGTTGCGCGCTGACAAAACAACCTTCGCTCCATCTGCCGCAGCTTGTCGAACCATTTGCTCTCCGATCCCAGAAGAAGCTCCTGTTATCCACACTACCTTATTTGTTAAATATCCCATGGTATCAAAAAAAAATCCCAACTGTTAAAAGTTGGGATTAAAATTAATTTATTTCTTAATTACAAATCATCTGGAATTGTAACTGTTTTTACATTTTTTTGTTTTGGTTTCAATTTCTCAATGAAAACTACTTTTAATTTTTGTCCGTCCGCAGTGTAAATCATTTCAGAAATACCATTTGTAATTGTTGGTGGAGCTTTTTTGTCGTTGTAAAACTTCGTTTCCAACAATTCGTATGTATTATCATCGTACTGAACAAAAATCGACATGATTTGACCATTTTCTACACGAGCTTTTCCTGAAACACATGTTGTACCTTCTTTTTCAAAATAGCTAATGATTACATTACGATGCATATCATCTGCAACTGTATAAGCACCTCTTTTCATAAATGCCTCTTCTAATTTCTTAAAACAGTCATCAGTTGCCTGCGCAGAAAGCGTAAAAGACAAAATCACAGATGATAAAAATAGTAAGCCTTTCTTCATAATGTTGTTGTTTTTTTTTGGGTAACCCCAGGTTTCAAATATAACAAGTTTGAATGAATTTCATCAAATCGTTTGAAATTATTTATTTTTGACAAAATTCAAAGTGATGAGCACAAAACAAATAGCAGACCATTTTTCCGAAGCATTCGAAATTTTGCAAAAATTTAACAATCCGTCAAATCATTCGTTGATAAAAACGGCAGGTGAAACAATGGTTACATCTTTGAAAAATGGAGGTAAAATAATTAGCTGCGGCAATGGAGGATCGATGTGCGACGCCATGCATTTCGCAGAAGAATTAACAGGTCGATACAAAAATGATCGCAAAGCTATCCCAGCACTTTCAATTTCTGACCCAAGTCACATGAGTTGTGTTGGCAATGATTATGGTTACGATTTTGTTTTTTCGCGCTATTTAGAAGCTTTGGGTAATTCTGGAGACGTTTTATTAGCGATTTCTACTTCAGGAAATTCAAAAAATGTGCTAAATGCTATTCACACGGCAAAAGAAAAGGGAATGAAGGTCATTGGCTTAACTGGAAAATCTGGTGGAGCGATAGCGGAATTATGTGATGTTGAAATCAGAGCACCGTATTCAGAATATGCGGATCGAGCGCAAGAAATTCATATCAAAGTGATTCATTCTCTAATTGACTTCATTGAAACTCATATTGATTAAGTGAAAAATCCTGCCTAAAATCAGCCGATAAATTGCACTTATCAACCATCAATTCAAAATTGTTGAAAAACGGTTATAAATCAACCCTTCTATTTAAAATTAGAACCAAATTTATTGTCTAAATTTGCCCTTTTCCGATAAGAATATGTCGAATCAGGAATTACAAACAACAGTAAAAAACATATTTTCCGCGTATTTGGAGCAGAACGGACATCGTAAGACACCCGAACGCTTCGCCATACTCGCAGAAATCTACAATTACCAAGGGCACTTTGATATCGAATCACTCTATATCAAAATGAAAAATCAGAACTATCGTGTGTCAAGAGCGACATTGTATAATACAATTGAGTTATTATTGGCGTGTAATTTAGTTCGTAAACACCAGTTTGGTAAAAACATTGCGCAATTCGAAAAGTCGCACGGTTCAAAACAACACGATCATATTGTTCTTACAGATTCAGGAGAAGTAATTGAGTTTTGCGATCCGCGCATTCAAGCGATCAAAGCAACGATTGAAGAAGTTTTTGGAGTAGAGGTTCAACATCACTCACTTTACTTCTACGGTGTGAAAAAGGAAAATTCTGATAAAAAATAGCCGTATGAGTTTAGACTATAAAATTTCTACAGTTGATGCTGTTACTGTTGTTTCTTTTAAAGGAAAAATTATTTCGGACGCTGATATTCAGAATTTACTTACTGACTTAGATGATTCAAAATTATCTGCAAATCGAGTTTTTGATTTTAGTGAATTAACACACATTAATTCTTCTGGGATCAATTTCATTATAAAATCATTAACTAAAACGCGCATTAACGGTGGCGATTTAGTGCTTTGTTCCGTTGGTGGAACAGTTAAAACGTTGTTTGAAATGGCTAAAATCGATGATATATTTTCGATTTATGAAACTGTTTCAGATGCAATCAATCATTATAAGAACTAACAAATGAAAGTAGACGTACTATTGGGTTTACAATGGGGTGACGAAGGAAAAGGAAAAATCGTCGATGTATTAACCCCTCAATACGACATTATTGCTCGTTTTCAAGGCGGACCAAACGCAGGTCACACCTTAGAATTCAATGGCATTAAACACGTCCTTCACACAATTCCATCTGGAATATTCAGAGAAGATGTTATCAATTTAGTTGGTAACGGTGTTGTAATTGATCCAGTTGTGTTCCAAAAAGAATTGGAGAAATTGGCTCCTTTCAATATTGACTTTAAAAAACGTCTTTTATTGTCGAAAAAGGCGCATTTGATTCTACCTACACATCGTTTGTTAGATGCAGCTTCTGAAACAGCAAAAGGAAAAAATAAAATTGGATCGACTTTAAAAGGAATCGGCCCAACGTATATGGATAAAACTGGTCGTAACGGCTTAAGAGTTGGTGATATTTTCATGTCAAACTTTCAAGAAAAATACGACGCTTTAGTTGAGAAACACGTTGGAATGTTGAGTCATTACGATGGTTTCGAATACGATCTTTCAGAATTGGAAGCTCCTTTCATGGAAGGAATTGAAGTATTGAAAGGATTGACAGCGGTTGACTCTGAACAATATTTGAATGAAGCGTTCAAAGCTGGAAAACGTGTTTTAGCTGAAGGTGCTCAAGGAACAATGTTAGATATAGATTTCGGAACTTATCCTTTCGTAACTTCTTCAAATACAGTTACTGCAGGAACTTGTACAGGTTTAGGTGTCGCTCCAACTAAAATTGGAAACGTTATCGGAATATTTAAAGCATATTGTACACGCGTTGGTAGTGGTCCATTCCCAACAGAATTGGATGATGAAGTTGGTGAATTGATTCGTCAAGAAGGTCGTGAATTTGGAGCAACAACTGGTCGTCCAAGAAGATGTGGATGGGTGGATTTACCTCAAATGAAATATGCGATCATGATCAACGGTGTAACTGAATTATCGATGATGAAAGCAGATGTTTTAAGTTGTTTCGAAACAATTAAAGTGTGTACGCATTACATTATTGATGGCGAACGTGTTGATTATTTCCCATTCGACGTAAATGGAATTAATTTAACTCCAGTTTACGAAGAAATCGAAGGTTGGAACTGTGATTTGACACAATTATCAAGCTATGATGATGCGCCTCAAGCGCTGAAAAATTATGTAAGCTATTTGGAACGAAATTTGGAAGTGCCTATCACGGTTGTTTCTGTTGGTCCTGATAGAACACAAACATTAAGCAATAAAAAATAAGTTGATTCAACACAAGAACATACTAAAAATTGCGCTTTTCATAGGCGCATTTTTTTTGATGCCATTACTTAGTAGTGCGCAAAAAAGTGTTCTTGAATTATTGCCTGGTGCAGACAAACTTGGATACGATGAAAGAACAGGTGCGCATCGCCTAACAGGTTCTGTCAATTTCATTTATCAAGGAAATACCATGTATTGTGATTCGGCACATTATTACGATAAAACAAATGAAGTTCGTGCATACGGCAATGTTCACATTACCAAAGAAGACATCAATCTGTTCTGCGATTCGCTTTACTACAGCGGTAAAACCCGAAAAGCAAAATTGTGGGGACATGTGCGTGCCCGCGATTCTGAATACAAACTCACCACTGACACTTTAGAATACGATGCAAAAAAAGCACAAGGGATTTATCGTCATGGTGGAAAAATTGAAAGCATTGTTTCAAATGAAGTATTGACAAGTCGCGTCGGTTATTTCTATCCCGAATCCAAAAGTTTCTTTTTCAGCGGGAAGGTAAAGTATAAAAACGACGATTTATCAATGACTACGGATACTTTGCAATATACTTATTCAAAGCAAACAACCCATTTTTATGGTCCTACAAAAATTGTTCGAGGCACTACAACAATGTTTTGCGAGCGCGGATGGTACAATGTTGTGACGGAGGAAGGAAGCTTAATTCGCAATGCTGAAATATATCAAGAAAGTAAAACAATTAAAGGAGATACACTACTCTATCAACCAAAAAAAGGTCAATCCATTGGAAAAGGTCATGTTTATTTTATAGACACAACTCAATCCATTGAATTTTATGGTGATTATGCAATTAATTCAGATACCAACAATTATTCATTCTTAACCGGACACGCATTAGCCAAACGCATTCAAAACAAGGACACGATTTACATTCATGCTGATACTTTATTCAATCAAAATGATTCATTTGGAAAAGCACTTTTCGTTAGAGGTTCGAAGAATGTAAAAATCTTCCACAATGACATTCAAGCACAATGCGACAGCCTACATTTTGAAGAACCAAAGGGAATAATGGAAATGTACTACTCCCCTATAATTTGGGCGAAGAATTCAGAATTGAAAGGAAAGAAAATGACGGTTTACATCGTGGATTCATTAATCGATCACATATTCATTGAGGAGAACGCAACGGCGATCATGGAAATTGATACAGGCAACTACTACAATCAAATTGCTGGAAAAGAAATGACTGCGTATATGAAAGACAATGAATTGGTTCGTTCAGATGTGAGTGGAACAGCAAAAACGATCTTTTTTCCGCAAGACGAAGAAAAAACGGATACAAGTTTTACGGTTAAAAGGCTTGGCATGAACCGCTTGTACGCAAGTGATTTACGTGTTTACTTAGATAGTGGTGAAGTAACGGGAGTAACCTATTTCGACAAACCTGATGGAGTATTTTACCCAATGAATAAAATCAATAAAGAAGAACAGTTTATTTCCAATTTCGAATGGAATCCATTTTTACGTCCTAAAACGTGGATGGAAATCGTGCATTAATTCCCTATCTCTTCTTCGGTATCCCAACGTGTTACGCGCTGAACTCCTTCAACTTGTTCGAATTTACTCATCAATTGTTCCAAATGTTCTGTATCGTAAACCAACACTTTGATGCGTCCTTCAAAAATTCCATCTTCCGTTTCAAACGAGATTGATTTCATATTGACATTGTGTTGTTTTGAGATAATTTCCGTCAAACGATTTACCAAACCAATGTTATCAATTCCATTGATACGAATCGCTGCAATACGTTCTTCCAATTTTTTCGATTGCCAGCGTGCTTTGATACAACGATAATTCATTTTTGACATCAAATGTTCCGCATTCGGGCAATTGTTTCGGTGAATTTTGATTCCTTCATTGATTGTAATAAATCCAAAAACCTCATCTCCAGGAATTGGATTACAACAACGCGCCATTTGGTATTGGATATTTTTGAAATCTTCACCAATAATAATTACATCCTCTTTCTTGTCAACCTTTTTGTAAACATCCTTTTCATGTTTATCTTTTTTGGCAACAGGAGCTTTTTTCTCTGCTTGTAAGACGCCGTGAACACAATCAATATCACGCAATTTGGCTAAATCAATTTTCCCTTTTGCGATTCTAAAATACAATTCTGTTCCAGATGGCATTCCATAGAATTTCTCCAGGAAAGCAATGTTATCTGACGTAAATTTAATGTTATGTTGCTTGAATTTGCGTTCCAAAATCTCACGACCATCTTGTGCGATAGCTTTACGCTCTTCATTCAAGGATGATTTGATTTTCTGCTTTGCCCGTGCTGAAATCACAAAACGCAACCATTCTTCATTCGGTTTTTGTTTTGAAGAGGTAATGATTTCCAACTGATCGCCATTCAACAATTGATAACTCAATGGAACCAAACGATTATTTACTTTCGCACCAATACATTTATCACCAATATCCGTATGAATGTCATAGGCAAAATCGAGAATAGTCGAACCATTTGGCAAAACTCTCAATTCTCCTTTTGGTGTAAATACGTAAATTTCATCTGAAAACAAATTCGCTTTGAACTCATTCACAAAGTCCATCGCATTTGAATCTGGATTCTCTAATAAATCACGAATTTCAGCTATCCATCGGTCAAATTTGCTTTCTTCTGAATTTGATTCCTTGTATTTGTAATGCGCTGCTAATCCTTTCTCAGCAATTTCATCCATGCGTTTTGAACGAATTTGCACCTCAACCCATTTACCGCTTGGCGACATCACAGTTGTATGCAATGACTCATATCCATTTGCTCTTGGTGTAGAAATCCAATCGCGTAAACGGTCTGGACTCGGTTGATAAAAGTCAGTAACAATACTATAAATTCTCCAACAATCTGGTTTTTCTAATTCTTGTGGTGTATCGACAATAATTCGAATGGCAAACACATCATACACTTCTTCGAAAGGAATATCTTTCGTATGCATTTTGCGCCAAATCGATGAAATAGATTTTGTACGTGCTTTAATATCAAAAACATACCCTTCATGCGTCAAAGCATCTTTAATCGGGGAAACAAATCGTCGAATAAAGCGATTTCGAACATCCTGAGTGGATTTCAAATTCGTTTCAATATTTTTATATACATCCGATTCGCTGTACATCATGGCCAGATCTTCCAACTCACTTTTGATGGAATACAAGCCTAAACGATGCGCAAGTGGAGCGTATAAAAATTTCGTTTCCGAAGCTATTTTCAATTGTTTATCGGCACGCATACTGCCAAGCGTTCGCATATTGTGTAAGCGATCAGCCAACTTGATTAAAACAACTCGAATATCATCCGAAATTGTCAAAATCATTTTACGGAAATTCTCTGCTTGAATTGATGCATTTTCATCAAAAACTTCCGGAATCTTTGTCAATCCATCGATGATTAAACGAACTTTTGGTCCGAATAAATCTTCAACATCTTGTAAAGTTATGTGCGTATCTTCAACCGTATCATGCAACAATGCACAGGTGATCGCAGTTGCACCCAAACCCATTTCTTCGGCACAAATACGCGCAACGGCAATTGGATGATAGATATAAGGTTCTCCCGATTTGCGGCGCATATCTTTGTGTGCCTCAACAGCAACATCAAATGCTTTTCGAATCATACGTGTATCCTCACGTGAACGATCTTTCGCTGCACGCAACAATCCTTTGAACGCATTAAGAATTTCCTTGCGTTCTTGTTCTAATTCAGCTTCGGTGAAAACCTTTTTTGTTTGTGACATTGCAATTATTTCGCAGGTAAAACCTTAGAAGAAACTTCACCAAATCCAATTCGAACACCATCTTTCGAACTAAATCCTCTCATGATAACGGTGTCATTATCTTGGATGAATTTACGTTCAGATCCATCGTTCATTTTCAATGGTTTTGTTCCCTTCCAAGCCAATTCCAACATTGATCCATAAGAATCTTCTGTTGGACCTGAAATTGTACCAGAACCCATTAAATCGCCACAACGAACATTACAACCATTTACTGTGTGATGTGCTAATTGTTGCGCCATGTTCCAATACATGTATTTGAAGTTTGAACGGCTGATAACAGTTTCCACATTGTTTTCTGGAAGAATCGCCACTTCTAAATTGATATCATACGATTTTAATCCTTCATATTTCAAGTAACTTAGTACTTCTGGTTCTTGCGCCGGAGTTGCCACTTTGAAAGGCTCAAGTGCATCCAATGTTACAATCCAAGCAGAAATAGACGACGCAAAGTTCTTCGCTAAGAAAGGTCCAAGTGGAACATATTCCCAAGTTTGAATATCGCGAGCAGACCAATCGTTAAACAACACCATTCCGAAAATAAAATCTTCAGCTTCCTCTGTTGAAATAGAATCACCAAGCGGTTTTCCATCAAACGTAATAAATGCTGTTTCCAATTCGAAATCCAAATTTCTACACGGTGCAAAAATTGGATCTGCAGAAGGATCTGGCTTGATTTGTCCTTTTGGACGATGAATTGCTTCTCCAGATAAAATAACTGAACTTGCACGGCCATGATAACCTACAGGAATCCACAACCAGTTTGGCAACAAAGCATTCGCTGGATCGCGGAACATCATTCCTACGTTCGTTGCATGCTCGCGTGATGAATAGAAATCTGTATAATCTCCAATTTGAACTGGCATACACATTTCCACTTGATCTATTGAAATCAATAGTTGCTCTAAATGATGTAAATTCTTTTGCAAATCTTGCTGATTTTCATCTAACAATTTAGAAATACGATTACGCAATTCACGTGTTGCTTTTTTCCCTTTACTCATCAAGCAGTTCAAATAGTTGCAATCGAAATCGCTTCCTTCGAAGGGTAAATTCTCTAAGTAACCTAAAACAAACAATGCTTTTAAATCCAATACAAAATTACCAATACGCACACCAACACGCGGCTTCAATTGGTTTGTTTTAAAAATACCAAACGGTAAATTTTGAATTGGAAAATCTGAATTCGCAGGCACTTCGACCCATGATTTCAAGTTTGGATTATTCGCAGCGATACTCATAGTATATTTTTTTTCTAGAATCTAATCAATTAAACATTAAAACGGAAATGCATGATGTCGCCATCTTCAACAACATATTCTTTTCCTTCAACTTTAAATTTACCAGCATCTTTCACAGCTGATTCAGAACCCAAGGTTGTATAATCTTCGTACTTCATTACTTCAGCACGGATAAATCCTTTTTCAAAATCAGAGTGAATAACACCAGCAGCTTGCGGAGCAGTCATTCCTTTTGTGATTGTCCAAGCACGAACTTCTTTTACACCAACTGTAAAATATGTTTGTAAATTCAACAATGAATACGCGGAAATAATCAAACGATTTACACCTGGTTCTTCTAAACCAAGTTCATCTAAGAACATTTGACGCTCTTCATAGGTCTCCAATTCAGCAATATCTGATTCGATTTTCGCACCAATCACTAAAACTTGTGCATCTTCATCTTTCACTGCTTCTTTTACTATGTCAACGTATTTGTTTCCAGTTTTCACAGAAGCCTCGTCAACATTGCATAAATACAATACTGGTTTCGATGTAATCAATTGAAATCTACTAACAAATTCAATTTCTTTTTCATCAAAATCTAAAGCGCGTACAGATTTACCTTGCTCAAGGCCTAATTTTATTTTTTGTGCAACTTCGTTTTCTTTCAAAATATCTTTGTCACCCGATTTCAACACACGCGCCAACGAAGCAATGCGTTTTTCAATCGTTTCCAAATCTTTCAATTGCAACTCAATATCGATAATTTCTTTGTCGCGAATTGGATTAACACTTCCATCAACGTGGATAATGTTTCCATCGTCAAAACAACGAAGAACGTGGATAATCGCGTCTGTTTCACGGATGTTTGCAAGGAACTGATTTCCCAATCCTTCACCTTTCGATGCTCCCTTTACTAAACCAGCAATATCAACGATTTCCATTGTTGTTGGAAGTACACGTTGCGGTTGCGCCAATTCTTCTAATTTCTCCAAACGTGGGTCTGGAACGGTAATTACACCAATATTTGGTTCGATCGTACAAAACGGAAAGTTCGCTGATTGCGCTTTCGCATTTGATAAACAATTAAAAAGAGTCGATTTCCCAACATTCGGAAGTCCAACGATTCCACATTTTAAAGCCATTCTACTAAATTTTGCACAAAGATAATTATTCGCACGGAATACGTAGTTTGATGAGCGCTTGAATTGAAAAGATTTGAACGATTTATACAATCAAGAATTTGAAAATGTGTAGAAAGCATAAAACAAATCAATTGCTATCTTTGAAACCTACAATTCAATTTCGGCAAAATGAAACATATTCAACTTATCATTCTTATCGCTTTATCTTTTAAGCTTTCAGCACAAACAAACGATTCCATTTTTATTCGTTCGATTTACAATGAGGCGCTTTCAAATGGACAATCGTATGAAGATTTACGTCACTTGTGCAAGGATGTTGGAGCACGTTTATCGGGTTCAGCAGAAGCACAAATGGCTGTAGAATGGAGCGAACGCACGATGCAGAAATATGGATTCGACAAGGTGTATTTACAAGAAATTAAAGTGCCACACTGGGAACGAGGAACAAAAGAAAGCGGTTGGATTCGCACTAAAAAAGAAGGATTGATCAAAGTCCACATGTTGGCGTTGGGTGGTTCAATTGGCACAGAAGGTATTATGGAAGGTGACATTGTTGAATTCAAGCATTTGGATGAGCTAAAAAAAGCAAAGCGTTCACAGGTGGAAGGTAAAATTGTTTTCATCAATCAACCAATGGACCAACAGCAAATCAATACGTTTAAAGCATACGGCGGATGTTATGCTATTCGTGGAAACGGAGCCGTTGAAGGTGCAAAATTAGGTGCTAAAGCAGTTATTATTCGCTCAATCGGGATGCCAATCGATCAACATCCTCACACTGGATCCATGCATTACGAAGATAGCATTGAACGCATTCCAGCAGCAGCAATTTCAACGGAAGATGCAGAAAAATTGTCTCAATTGTTGAAAAATGGAAAAGCAGAATTTGTCATGGAAATGGATTGTCGTGTATATCCAGATGCTACAAGTTACAATGTTATTGCTGAACTAACAGGTGAAAACGCGAATGAAATCATCACATTTGGAGGACATTTAGATTCATGGGATACAGGTGAAGGAGCGCACGATGATGGAGCTGGAGTAGTTCATTGCTTGGAGGCTTTGCGCATTTTGAACGTATTAAAATACAAACCAAAAAACACCCTGCGCGTTGTATTTTTTATGAATGAAGAGAACGGAAACATGGGAGGAAAATCTTATGCCACTTGGTCAAAAGAAAAAGGTGAAAAACAAATCGCAGCTTTAGAAAGTGATCGTGGCGGATTTGCACCACGCGGATTTAATTGTGATGGTTCGAACGATTTTGTTTCCTTAATTCAGACGTTCGCACCTCAATTCAAACAATATGATTTACATGAATTTGAAAAAGGATATGGTGGCGTTGATATCACACCATTAAAAGAAGCTTTCCCGGGAATTCCTTTGTTTGGTTTTGTTCCTGATTCTCAGCGCTATTTTGATTTTCACCATGCACCAAGTGATGTTTTTGAAAGCGTCAATAAGCGTGAATTAGAACTTGGATGTGCTGCTATTGCTTCGATGGTTTATCTTTTGGATAAAAACTTGTAAATCTTTAAACACAGGCTGTTGATAAAAAGCAGAGTAAATGACCTGTTTTTTCATCAAAAGACCTAATTTTGCAAAATATAATATGTTTAAGCATCTATAGTGATGCATACTACAAGGAAAATTAATTGATATGGTTCAAGACATTTTTGAAAAAATCAAAAACAACAGAGGTCCAATCGGACAACACGCAAAAGAATCTCACGGATACTTTACTTTCCCAAAATTAGAAGGACCTATCGGACCTCACATGATTTTTAGAGGAAAAAAACGTTTGAATTGGAGTTTAAATAACTACCTAGGATTGGCTGACCATCCTGAAGTTCGTAAAGCGGATGCTGAAGCGGCTGCAGACTATGGATTTGCTTCGCCAATGGGTGCGCGTATGATGAGTGGAAACTCTAATTACCATGAGCAATTAGAAGCTGAATTAGCTGCTTTCGTTGAGAAAGAAGATGCAATTTTGGTGAACTTCGGTTACCAAGCGATGGTTTCTGCAATTGATTGTTTAGTAGATCGTCGTGATGTGATCGTTTACGATGCTGAATCTCACGCTTGTATCCTTGACGGTGTTCGTTTACACAGTGGAAAACGTTATGTTTTCAAACACAATGATGTCGAAGATTGCGAAAAACAATTGGTTCGTGCTACAAAATTAGCTGAGAAACAAGGTGGAGCAATTTTAGTAATCACTGAAGGTGTTTTCGGAATGCGTGGTGACCAAGGTAGATTAAAAGAAATCGTTGATCTTAAGAAAAAATTTGATTTCCGTTTATTTGTTGATGACGCTCACGGTATTGGTACATTAGGTGCTACGGGTGGTGGAACAGGACAAGAACAAGGATGTCAAGATGGAATCGATATTTACTTCGGTACATTTGCTAAATCTTTCGCTTTAATTGGTGGATTTATCGCATCTGATGAGCAAGTAGTTGAATATTTACGTTACAACATGCGTTCTCAAATCTTCGCGAAAGCATTACCATTACCATTGGTAAAAGGAGCTTTGAAACGTTTGGAATTGATGCGTACAAAACCTGAATTGAAAGACAACTTGTGGAAAATCACAAATGCACTTCAAAAGGGATTGGTTGAAAACGGATTCGAAATTGGTGAAACGAACACATGTGTTACACCAGTTTACATGAACGGTTCAATTCCAGAATCTACAAACTTGATTTACGACTTACGTGAGAATTACAATATTTTCTGTTCAATGGTTGTTTATCCGGTTGTACCAAAAGGAATGATCATTCTTCGTTTGATTCCAACTGCTGTTCATACCTTAGAAGATGTTGAATACACGCTTGAATGTTTCTCAAAAATTGTTGGGAAGTTGAAGGCGGGTGAGTATATGTCGGATAAAATCGCTTCAGTTTAGACATATTTCTGATTTATTTTTCGTCGTTATTCGTCAAAATAAAATTTATCGAACCGATAGCGGTACTCAAAATTTTATTTCTTGAAAGCCTCGAAGAATTGAAATCATAAAATTGTCTAATTCATATTTCAAATTCAAAGACCAGTAGCAATGCTGGTCTTTTTTTATACCAATGGAACAACATCAACATATTCTTCTTTTATTGAACTGTCTTGATTTAGAAGATCAAGAACAAGCAAAACGCTATCAACTCGATGAACAACATTCATTGAAATCATTAAAATCGGAAGGTTTAGCAATTCATCCTATTCGCGCGAGCCGCAAATCTTTTGGATATGCTGAATATCCTGAGATTGGTTTTAGAATTGGTTTCCCGATGGAAGTTTCCAACTTTAGAGATGGAATGGCAATTGAATGTTTTTGTCAAGGGGAAGAATCGGTAAAAGGGATTTTACTTTCCTTTGATGGAAGACAAGGAGAATTTCGTTTGTTCGCTCCTGATTTTCCCGATTGGATTGAAGATGATGGTGTTGGGATTAAACTAACGCCAGATATTCGTACAAGTACATTGATGCGTAAAGCTTTAAATGAAATCTCGTTAGACAAACGCATCGACACGTTATTTTCTCAAATTCACAGTGATTCATCACATTTTGGTCATACACACCATCCAATAAACCAACAGCTTAGCTTTTTGAATGAAGGTTTAAATGATAGTCAGAAAGCTGCTGTGAGCGGTGTTTTGGGAGATCAAGCAGTTTCGATCATTCATGGACCTCCAGGAACCGGAAAAACAACAACATTGATAGAAGCCATTGTTCAATTGGTAAAAAAAGGTGAAAAAGTCGTTGTTTCTGCACCAAGCAATACAGCAGTCGACAATCTTGCGAAAGGTTTAATTGACAAACGAATCAATTTCTTGCGTGTTGGGAACAATACAAAAGTGGATGCTGAAATCTTTCCTTTTACGCCTGAAGGAAAACTGATTGAAAGCAAACAAGACAAAGAGATTAAGAAAATTCGTATTCGCGCGGATGAAATGCGAAAAATGGCGAATCAATACAAACGTCGATTTGGTAAAGACGAACGCGAACAGCGTAATTTATTGATCAAAGAAGTAAAAAGTTTGCGTCAACAAATCAAGCAAATTCAGAAATACAATGAAGAGAAATTGTTTGACGAGGCAAAAGTTATTTTGGGAACACCTATTGGCTTAATGGATGAACAAACCAAGAAAACGGAATTTAACACATTGATTATTGATGAAGCAGGTCAATGTTTAGAACCTTTGGCTTGGTGTATTTTTCCCTTGGCCGAGAAAATCATTTTGGCTGGAGATCATTTACAGCTCCCTCCTACTGTATTGTCCGACAAAGCCATGCAACTTGGTTTTAATAAATCCATTTTAGAATGTTCATTTGGAAAATTTGAAGATGTTTACTTGCTGAACACACAATATAGAATGCGTTCAAGCATTGCTCAATTCTCCAATAACTATTTTTATGAAGGCTTGCTTCAAACACCAGAAAATCTAATCGCAATCGGAGAACACATTGTTTTTTATGATACAGCGGGAACTGGATATGAAGAAGAACAAGGTCCCGATGGTTCCAGTTTAAGTAACAAAGGAGAAATTGAATTAGCACAAAAAATTGTCGAGTTAGAAAATTTAACCTTACAGAAAACAGCATTTATTTCACCCTATTCGGGTCAAGTTTCCCTAGCAAAAGAATTGTTCCAGAAAGAAATGCGAACTTCCACGATTGATAGTTTTCAAGGTCAAGAAAAAGAAACAATCATCATTTCCTTGGTTCGTTCAAATGGAGAAAACACAATCGGTTTCTTGAAGGATTATCGTAGAATGAATGTTGCAATGACTCGTGCAAAGGAACGTTTAATAATTATTGGCGATAGTTCAACGCTTGCAAATGATCCCTATTTCGATTCGTTAATGAATTATTTAGAAGAAATCGGAGCGTATAAAACTGCCTGGGAAATCATGTACTAATTTTCCAAATCATTCGAAAACTTTCCAAAATTGGTAAACTGAAAAATCACAAATTATTCAAACATGCTGATTTTAAAGGGATTTCATGTTTGGCATATTTTTTAACGATTAGTTGAAAACTGAAAAAGAATGAAGTGTTCTCATCCAATTGTAATTCTTGAAGACGATGTTTTCTACGGTAAAATGTTAATGAACTTTTTATTGAATCAAGATTTTAAGAATGTTGAACTATTTCAAGACGAAGACCTTTGTTTGCAAAAAGTATCACTAGAACCAACATTGTATTTATTGGATTTCAACCTAAAAACAATGACAGGATTGGATGTGATGCAGCAGATTATTCAAAAAAATCCAAATGCCAATTTCGTTTACATCTCAGGACAAGATTACAGTTCAATTGTCTTAAAGGTAATGCGTTTAGGTGCTGTCGATTACATTGAAAAAAATCGCCATGCCTTTTATCATCTTAAAAATACGTTGGATAAAATCAAAAACAACATTCCGTTGATTAAACATAATTTATTCAACACAAACGACTACGGTATCAATTTAAATTAATTGATTTAGTAAGTCGCTTAAGTATTCAATTTCAGCAGCTGAATTGTTTGCGTGGATACAAATCCGAATGCTTTCTTCCCCTTTTTTGACTGTTGGATTATAAATTGGTTTTATTGCAATTTTCGCTTTTTGCAATTGCTCGGCTATGCTCCTTGTTTTTTCAATTGATCCAATACGAATCATTTGAATGGGCGAACGAGAATCAGATTTTCTGTTAACTAGTGGAGTATTCGAATTGAATAAGGTAATATTTTCTTGCAATTCTCTTTGGCGCATAACAATTGAAGTGCCCGTTACCATACGTTTGATTATTTCATAATCATCTGGAGGCAAAGCTGTTGTATAGATGAAAGAGCGGGAAAAATTAATCAAGAATTCTTTTAAGCTGTGTGACCCTAAGACCACAGCTCCATGACATCCATATGCTTTACCAAATGTGATTAAACGGGCAAAAACATTCTTTTCCAACTTTAATTCTTCTACTAATCCCCTTCCAGAAGTTCCGAAAACACCACCTGAATGAGCTTCATCAACAATTAAATAAGCATTGTATTCAGCGGCAATTTCTGCGATTTCTTTTAATGGTGCAAGATCACCATTCATAGAATACAAACTTTCTACAGCGATATAAATAGTTCCTTTTGCCCGTTCAAGTTTCAAACGTAAATCGTTCAGTGAATTATGTTCAAATGAATAAGCGGATGCGAAAGATAATCTAATACCATCGCGCACACTGGCATGAATCGCTTCGTCGTACAAAATAGTATCACCACGTTGTAAAATAGCACTGAAGAGTCCTACATTCGCATCGTAACCCGAATTGTAAACTAATGCAGCATCAGAATTAAAGAATTCAGCTAATGTTCTTTCACACGTTTCTGCTTCTTGTGAATTTCCTGACATCAAACGTGAACCAGTTGCTCCTGAATGATTGGAACTTCTATCTTCAACGGAAGCCTTTGACAGTCCTAAATAATCGTTGGAATAAAAATCAATAAATCCTTCAAAACAAGAAAGGGAACGCAAGGTTCCCTCTGATTTTCTTAATTTAAGTTTATCGATTAGCTTTTGATCCATGCATTAAGCAATTGTAATTTTACGCGGCTCAAAACCTTCTTCTTTTGCTTTTGCACTTGCTGCTTCTACTTCAGCTTTACGCTCAGCCTCTTTTCGTTTACGCTCAAGGATTTTTTCGTCTGGAATCGTCACTGGTTTTTCACCATCTGCAAATGCTGCTTTGGGTATCAAACCTAGAATATCAAACATTTCTTTGTCCTCGTTAAATTCAGGATTCGGAGTCGTTAATAATTTGTCTCCAGCGAAAATTGAACTTGCTCCAGCCATAAAACACAAAGCTTGACCTTCCATATTCATTTTTGTTCTACCTGCAGACAAACGTACTACTGATTCAGGAAACGCAATTCTAGTCGTCGCAACCATACGAATCATTTCCCATTGTTCAATAGGCTTTTGATCTTCTAAAGGTGTTCCTTCAACTGCAACCAACGCATTGATTGGAATTGATTCTGGTGGCGTTTCCATTTCCATGTAACTCATCAACAAACCAATTCGGTCTTCAACGGCTTCACCCATTCCGATGATTCCACCAGAACAAACAGTAATTCCCGCTTTACGTGCATTATCAATTGTATTCAAACGATCTTCGTATTCACGCGTTGAAATTACATCTCCGTAAAATTCTTTTGAAGAATCTAAATTGTGATTATAGGCAAATAAACCCGCGTTTTTCAAACGAACCGCTTGATCCTCATTCATCATTCCAAGTGTACAACAAACTTCCATCTCCAAGTCATTTACAGCTTGAACCATTTCAATTACATTGTCAAAGTCTTTATTGTCGCGCACTTCACGCCAAGCTGCACCCATACACAAACGAGACGACCCATTTGCTTTGGCATTTTTAGCTTGTTCGATAACTGAATCAACGGTCATCAATTTATGTGCTTCAACATTCGTAGAATAACGAGCCGCTTGTGGACAATAACCACAATCTTCAGAACATCCACCAGTTTTAATACTCAATAAAGAGGACATTTGAACTTCACGTGGATTATGATACTGGCGATGGATTGTCGCAGCTTCAAATACTAATTCAAGGAGAGGTTTATTATACAATTCCAGTAATTTCTCTCTAGAATCATAGTTTGGATTCACTTTCATGCTTTATCAAAATAGTGGTACAAATATAGCCATTATGACTTCTTAGGCAAAGAAAAATTGGAAATGAGAAGCTAGAACTTAATTTTTATTCAATAAACAAACAGCATAAGCTTTAACAGCCTTACGCTCTCCAAAAGAATCAACTTTTTCGTGAGTTGTTGCTTTAATTGAAACACAATCATTCTCAACTTTAAGAATTTGCGCAATAATCTCTTGCATTTCAGGAATATGAGGATTCAATTTTGGTTTTTCTAGAATAACAGTACAATCAATGTTTATCACAGAGTATTTACGATTTTCTAATAAAACCATTACTTCACGCAACAATATTTTAGAATCAATTCCTTTGAATTTTGGATCAGTATCTGAAAAATGAAAACCAATATCTCTCAAATTTGCAGCGCCAAGCAAAGCATCACAAATTGCATGAAGCAATACATCTGCATCCGAGTGTCCGACAGCACCTAAATCTGATTCGATTTTTTTACCGCCAATAAATAATTCGTGAGTATCTGCTAATTGATGAACATCAACACCGAAACCAATACGAATATTCATATTACTCTGGTTTTGCGTCTGTTGATTCTTCAGCCTCTTCTTTCGCTCCAAAATTCAAACGCAAAGTAAATCGCAATGTATTTGCAAGTGGACTTTGTTTACCGTTAGTTGATGCCAAATAAGAAATATCAATACCAAACATATTGTATTTGAAACCAACACCTAGGTTGACATATTGTCTGTTTCCTTTGTTTTTGTTCTCATAAAAATATCCGGCACGAATTGCTAATACATCGTTGTACCAATATTCTAAACCAGTTGCGATATTAATTTCAGTCAACTCTTCTTTGAATCTTGTGCCTTTGTTTACTTCAAACGTACCATCCGCATTTTGAACGTAATTACCAGCATCATCAATCACCGGAGCACCTGGAGCATCATAAAAAGATTGCAACATACCAGCTATAACACCTACGTTATCATCTTTTCCAGAAATCAAGGTGTTTTCTCCATCAACAAAATCATAGTAAGCTGGAGTAGGCACCAAAAGTTTTTGTAAATCTACTGCAACTAAAAGTGAATTGTATTTATCAAATTTCGCTTTAAATGAGTTTCCAATTTTCAAATTCATTGGAAGAAAATCTCTTTGTGCAGTCGCTGAATAAGCAATTTTATTACCAATATTATTGATGGTTGTAGCAAACGTATAAACACCTTTGGTTTTTCCGATTTTCGCATCATCATTGTAATACGTAAACGATAAATCTGCTGCACCAGCAACACCTGCTTTGGTATCAACACCTGCAACAGTTAATCCACCTGTTAAGTTTGAATAAGCGAATTTTCCATTCAAACCAATACTCATTCGTTCGCTTAATCTAAATGCATACGCACCTGTTAATTCAAATTCACTAGGTTTATCATCACGAATAACATTTCCTGTTTGGTCTGTAAATGTAATTTCACCTAAACTGAAATAACGAAGAGCACCACCAATTGCATTACGATCATTTAATTTTAAATAACCCGCCAAGTAAGATAAATGAATGTCATTCGTCAAATTGCGCAACCACGGCGTATACGACAAGCTGATTTCTGATTTCTCTTTTGCAAAATTCAACATTGACGTATTCCAATAAATCGATGTTGAAGAACCGCTTAATGCTGTTCCTGCATCTCCCATCCCACCAGCTCTTGAATCAGGCGTAATTCCCATAAAAGGAACTGCTGTTGTTATAGTGTTTAATCCTAATTGACCATTAATTTCAGAATAATCCGTTGTTGGTTGTGCCAAAGAAATAAATGGAACTGAAAATAAAATTATGTTGACAATGCGTTTGTTCATAAGAGTTTTCATCGAGTTTAACTTGCAAATATACGTTTTTAAGACACTTTTATTGTATTTATTACTTCAATAATACTAATTTTTCTGTTTTCTCAGCAAAAGTTCCATCAATAGATTTTACTTTTAATTTATAAATATACACTCCTTTTGCAAGCTGATCACCAAAATCATCTCTACCATCCCACGCAATTCCTTCAGATCTAAATCCTTGTGTATTCACTAATTGATTGATTGTTTTTATCAATTTCCCTGAGACTGTATAGATTTGAATTTGTGCTTCCAATTCTGAACAAACTTGATTATGCTCAAAATAGAAATCCGTTTTTGTCGTAAATGGATTTGGAAAATTTAAAACATGATCCAAAACTAAATCTTGTTTTTCTTGAACAATAAAATCGATTGAAACTTGAGAAGAATTGTTGTTTACGTCCCACACTTTTAAGGTTAATTTATGGGAACCTACTGATAAGTTTGTCATATTGAAACTAACTTTTCCAGATTGATACGAATCTAAATCAGCAGTATAATACTCATTTAAAATAATCGGATCTGAAGTATTATCATCAAGAATTGCGACCAAATCATGCCCAATACCATTTCCAACTGTATTAATACCATTCTCATCAAAAACAGAAGCAATTAGAACTGGAGTTTCATCTGTAATTCCACCAGATACAAACGAATCATCATTCAAGTACAAATCAATTTCTGGCCCTGTAACGTCGTTAATTCCAATTGGATCAATTCCACCAATTACCAGCAAGGTATCAAATCCACCCGCATCCGTAATTCCATTGTCTGCATAATAACTTATTTTTCCAGGTCCGTAGGAAAAATTAATGTCCTTCGGAACGATAAAACTAAACTCAAAATTGCCATTAACGACTGAAACTTTCCCTTTGTAAATAATATTCTTTTGTAATTCGAAAGGTATAATTGGTGAATTTGAATTTTGTCCCAACGTCTGTTGTGTTTTTGCTTTATCAAAAACTGACGGGGAAAGTATACCGTTAAAATTTGTAAGGGATAATCCACTTTGATTTTCAATATGTCCTTTGATTGTTATTTTACTCAATGCACGAATTGTATCAATTTCAACAGTTGGACTCAAACCATTAATACTATCAGTAACTACTTTTAATCGAGGTATTGCAATTTTCAATGCAGGATCACCAATCAAGGTAAAACTTCTTTTATTGTCTGAAGCTCCAGAAGCATTTTTAGTCAATCGCATAATTTCACCAAATGCCAAAGGTTCATTGTTTACATCCAAATCAAAAACGTTTTCAAAAAATTTCTTTCCTGTGATATCATTCACTCCAAACCATACAGAGCGAGTTGTAGTCATTAGGGCTATCGAACCTCCATAAGGATTTAAAGAAGCCCATTCTCCTGCTGAAACTCTAGAAGGATCATCATATTTTGTAAATTCACATGTGGCAGAGACAAAAAGATTCATCTTATCGATATTTTTCCACGATTGAATCTGAGGGACATTCACAATCCGCTCTTCTGCCAATCCAACTTCTCCGCCATGACCAACATAATTAATGATTAATGCTCCTTTTTCAATACTGTTCGAAATGGCATCATTGACATCAGGATATCTCTCACCTCCAACCGTTGACACTTGAATAAATGCATCAGAATAAAGTTTGTCGCAATTCATTTCTGTAAAATTCTGCTTCGTGTATTTGTATTGAGGTTCACAATTGACATTTATAAAATGTCCATTCTCTTCGTCATCTGCCACTTGCGTATAATTCAATCGCCAGTCTCCAAACGTTTTACTCGTTGAAGTCTCATCGCAATTACAATTTGTAGTTGTACTTGAATATAAATTCGAACCATTTTTGATATAGTGTTCAATTTTATCAACTTGTTGTTTTGCTGTTTGTACATCAGAAACCAACAAACGCCCCACCCCAATATCCAACATATCGGTAGGACTGATCGATTCATTGTCATTCAGCATACCATAATAATCATCGGTTACCATGGCGTCAATATGATTTTCACTTATCAAGACTTGATAGGTCGGAATAAAATTATTGTTATTTGCTACTCGATTCTTAGGATCGAATGTTCCGTCTCCAAACAATAATAAGTATTTAGGTCGAGACGAAGGATTGCTAGCGCCACGATCATAGAACATTTTAGCAAACATTCTAATAGCAGTTGGATCCAACATACCAGAACTAAATTCATTATAAACTTGTTCGGTTGTAGCAACATGAACCACCATTCCTTCATCGCGATGTAAGTTCGCTAAGCGCTCTGCATAACTACTGAAATTTTTATGTGTTACAATAAGATATTCTGCTTGTTCTAATCCATGAAGATTTTGATAATCAACATTCCCAATAAATTTAGGACTTAAAAATGTTAGTCCATTTGAAGCAACAAATTCTCTTAACGTGTCCGTTTCTAAGGTGAATGTATACATTTGGCCCGATAAATTTCCATTCACTAAAAATGGCTGGTGTCTATTCGTAACATCCCAAACAAACCCATTCACAGGAAACGAACTAATTTGAAATTCGCTAACATTACCGCTACCAACAGAATTTAAATCACTAAAATTAAACTGATTACCATAAAAAGTTAGAGCTCGTCGTGCGTTTAATAAGATGCGATCCAAATATACAACTGTACTCGGTGAATTTCTGGTAATTTCTACTTTGAATGGAATTGAAGAAGAAGGTGAATTCAAAGTCATTGAGGCATTCATTCTAGCCCAATCACTAGATACAGAATTCAATGAAGACGAGAATAATGTTGTACCATTTACCGAATACCGTTGTAAAGTACCACTTGAATTATCACAATTTGTTGCAATTGCAGTTTTAAAATAAACTGGCGCTGATGCTATAATATTTGGAATTGAGAAGGAAATCGTTCGTGTCAATTCAGTATCGAACAATTCACCATACCAACGTTGACCAGCACTAACTAAATTCACCAAATCACTTTCATGGCAATCTCGATACGAATATGAATTAACATTGTCTGTAGGAGCTGCAGGACTAGACGAAATCGATGCTATTCGTAAAGGAGTTTCTGAGGCATTTACATTGATAAAATAATAGGATTCATCTGAATAAATATTTTTATCTAAATCATACTCTGCTGTGCCATTTGCATACCATTTACTTGGACCCCATCCGTAAAATAAAATATAATCATTTTCATCAAAACTGCCGTCATTTCCTCCCTCTACATAAATCGCGTTCTTTGCTAAGTCATCCGTTCTTGGTTCAGAATTCAATTCCGGTAATCTTCCATCTCCATTTCCGAAAATATTAAGTGAATTCGGATCCAAACCACTTGTTGAAATTCCACAACTTTCCAAAAATGTTTTGTCAATTTTATAAATTCCATCTTGCGTTACAGATACTTTAACCCAAGTACCAGAGCCATTTGCCAAAACAGAATTAGTTGCAAAATCCTTAACAATTTTCTTTGACACCCCAGAATTGATAGAGAACTGAACAGCCGAAATACGCTGAATGACTCCATTCACTTTTATATAAGGGAAGAAATTGGCAACCGCATAATTCTCAATTCCTGCAGATGTAACTTTTGCTTCAAAGACAAACGATTCTTTAACGTCAAAATCAAATCGGTTCAAAAAAAGAAGATCCTCTTTCGGTGCTGGATAAAATTGATAATCATTCAACACAACATCAAAGTTTCCTGATTTCATTTTTTTTGTCCAATAAAAATTGGGCTTACCATTACTCAACACTTGACCTTCAATAGATGGTGCAAAAACTGTTTCGTTATTAAACGTGTAAGCCTTATTTTCTTGCCATACTATAGAGAGGTTAAAGTCCTCCTGGCCCCATAAAATGGAGACAGGAACTAAAATAAATACAAAAAAGGTATATCGCTTTAATAAAGAAAACATCATGTTTAAATAAATCATTTTACAAATATGTTGGTAATCCAATGACAAAACAAAAAAACGTAACAAATCTTTGATTATTTTGTTTGATTTATAATATTTGTAACCTTAAATTAAATTTTGCGTTATCTTTGGTCAGATTTCGTTGTTACAATAACAAACATTAATGAAAGGACTTAAACGTTTACTAGCTACATGTACATTCATTGCTTCATTCAGTGGACTGAATGCACAGGACCCAACATTTACGCAGTTTTATGCCAACCCATTGTATTTAAATCCTGCCTTAGCTGGATCATATGGTTGTTCTCGTTTTGCATTGAACTACCGTAATGAATGGCCACAATTAACTGGAAACTATGTTACATATAGTGCATCTTATGATCAATATTTTAAAAATATTTCTGGAGGTTTTGGGGTTTTAGCAACACATGATCAACAAGGACAAGGAACAATTAATACCTCAATGTTGGGATTAATCTATTCTTATCACTTATCTCTAGGAAGAAAATGGAAATGGTTGTTTGGTGCTCGAGCATCTTGGTATCAAAAGTTTTTGGATTGGGATAAACTGACTTTTGGAGATATGATTGACCCAAGAAGAGGATTTATCTATTCGACTGGTGATGTTCCACGTGGCGGATCTCGTGGTTTCTTTGATGCTTCAGCTGGAACGGTTATCTTTAATAAGAACTTTTTTGCTGGTGCAGCTTGGCATCATATGAATCGACCAAACGAATCAATGATTATTGGTGAATCGAAATTGCCTTGGAGAATTACCGGTCACGTTGGAGCTGAAATTAAATTGGGTTCTAAATCCAAATATTCCAACTCAACATCGATTATGCCAAACGTAATCTATCAATATCAAAACGGATTCCAAGAATTAAGTATTGGAACATATGTAAAATATGGTTCGTTTAATGTTGGTGCATGGTATAGAAATAGAGATGCGTTTATTTTAAGCATCGGAATTAATACAGGTAAATTTAAATTGGGATATAGTTATGATGTAACTGTTTCTAAATTAAATAACGGAGTTTCAGGTGGTTCACATGAGATTTCGATGGGAATAAATTTAAATTGTAAAACAAAACCAGCTTCGTTTAGAACGATATCTTGTCCATCATTCTAAAAAAAAATGTAACTTTTTTTGTTGTGTACGTTTAAAGATTAAATTTGCGAATTGAAATTATGAAAAATCAAATCAAAAATATGCAGTGGTTTAAATACGTTGCGGTTGTATTAGGAGGTGTTATCATAGCATCTTGTGCTCGTGAGGGTTCTTCATCTACGGGATGGGATTACAACAACCCAAAGCAAGGAGGTTTTCAAAAAGTTCCTTTTATTGACCAAGAAACAGGACCAGGTCTTGTATTGGTTGAAGGTGGTACCTTTACAATGGGTAGAGCTGAGCAAGACGTAATGTACGATTGGAATAACCGTGCTACTCGTGTTACAGTTTCTTCATTTTACATGGACCAAACAGAGGTAACTAACTTTAACTGGTTGGAATACCTTTACTGGATTTCAAGAGCGTACAACGAAAACTATCCAATGGTTTACAAAAATGCTCTTCCTGACACATTGTGTTGGAGATCACCACTTGGTTTCAATGAGAAATACGTTGATTATTACTTAAGACACCCTGCTTACAGAGATTATCCTGTAGTTGGTGTATCTTGGTTGCAAGCAAACGATTTCTGTAAATGGAGAACTGACCGTGTGAATGAGTACATTCTTATTCGTGAAGGAATTTTGGCATGGAATACAGCTCAAGCTGATGAGGCAACATTTAATACAGATGCATATTACGCAGGTCAATATGAAGAAGCAGTTGTTAAAAATGTACAAGATTTAGATCCATCTCACCTTCAAGGTAAAAAATTAGGAACGCGTATCGTTCGCATGGAGGATGGTATCCTTTTACCTCGCTACCGTCTCCCAACTGAAGCTGAATGGGAATTCGCTGCAACTGGTTTGATTGGAAACTTACAAGAAGGAACAGAAAATATTTCTGAAAGAAGAATTTATCCATGGAATGGTCACTGGGTACGTAACGATGACGAGCAATTCCAAGGTGCTATCCGCGCTAACTTTGTAAGAGGTCGTGGAGATTACATGGGGGTTGCAGGTAACTTAAATGACGGTGCTGATGTAACTGCTCCAGTTGAATCTTACTGGCCAAATGATTATGGTTTATACCATATGGCAGGTAACGTTTCTGAATGGGTACTTGATGTTTATCGTCCTTTATCTTCTGAAGATTTTGATGAATTCAGACCGTTTAGAGGAAATGTTTTCAAAACAAAATTATTGAACAACGAAGGTTCAGTTGATTTGAAAAATGCTCAAGTTAGCTACGACGTACACGGAATGAAAGAATACTTAAATGAATTCGAGCGTGTTCGTTACCAACGTATTTCAGCTGATAAACATGATCCATCTTCAAAAGAGTTTGCTACTTTGAATGATACTATCATCCCTAAAGGAGTAAATGCAAATGTTCAATCAAGAAACCCAGTTCGTGGAGGAAATGCTCCTGACCCGTTCTATGTTTCTCACAATAAAATTAAAGATTCAATTGAGCTTGACTTATTAAAACAAATCAATAGAGTTTTAGATGAAGCAATCGCATTGAAAAATGAAAAGTTCGACAATGATGCTTCTACATTAATTCAAGATCGTTTGTTCGGTGAGATTTTTGCTGATGCGATTAGAACAAGTAAAGATGGAGAAGAGTATGCTTTTGAAGTTATCTCCATGTTGCGGGAAGGTTTTGGTGATTACATTTTAGATACACCGGGTAAATTAAAATACCGCAGTGTAACAGAAGAAGAAAACATCGGACGTTTGAATTATAGAAAAGATGATTACATTGACTACAAAGACGGTGATATCGAAAGTTCTATTTACTACGCAAATGATGATCGCAAAAATGCAATTAACCAAGCGAATCGTGATCCTAACTTGATCATGTATCAAAATGAGCACGAAGAATTTGGTTTAAATGGTTCAACTGTTAAACCAGGTGATAGAACATCTTGGCCAACAACTTTGGTTTCTGATAAATCAAGAGTTTACAAAGGTGGTTCATGGAAAGACCGAGCATATTGGTTAGCAGCTGGAAATAGACGCTTCTTAGACGAAGACAAATCGACAGATGCAATTGGATTCCGATGCGCAATGGACAGAGTTGGTTCTCCAGTAGGAATGAACTACGGTCGATCTAAAAAGAAAAAATAATACATATTCAATAAAAAGAAAGCCCGTTTTTAGCGGGCTTTTTTAATGCAAAATAAAATGAAAGAACTCTTCGAACTCTTTTATAAAACTAGTGGTGTTTGCACTGACACACGAAAAATTGAAAAAGACTGTTTGTTCATTTGTTTAAAAGGAGCAAATTTTAATGGTAATTCATTTGCTGAACAAGCCTTAAAGGATGGAGCAAAGTTTGTTATTGTAGATGAGAAGGAATTTCAAACAGATGAACGAATCTTTTTAGTAGAAAACACCCTACTCTATCTTCAAAAATTAGCCAATCACCATCGTTTGCAGTTTACCATTCCAGTAATCGGAATCACTGGAAGTAATGGAAAAACAAGCTCAAAGGAATTAATTAACGCTGTCCTTTCAAGTCACTATTCTGTTCTCGCAACGATTGGCAACTTGAACAATCACATTGGTGTTCCCCTCACTTTATTGCGCTTAACACACGAACATGAAATCGCCATAATCGAAATGGGGGCAAATAAGTTCAAGGACATTGAAGAATTATGTGATATTGCTGAACCAACTCACGGCATAATAACGAATATTGGAAAAGCACACTTAGAAGGATTTTTGAATTTTGAAGGTGTACTAAAAACAAAGAGAGAACTATACGACTCCGTATCCAAAAACAAAGGAACGATTGTCTTTAATAACGATGATGATGTGTTGAAATTCAACCTACCAAAAGGTATTGATACGATTTCATACGGAACATCAAGTGATTCGTTCATAAAGGGTGAATTGGTGAACCTCTCCCCTTTTGTTGAATTAAAATGGTCAAAAACAAACTATCAATCTGACCTAATTTCAACACAAATGATTGGGAAATATAATTTCTACAATTATTTAGCTGCTATTAGCTTTGGGACTTGTTTTAATGTTCCTTTTGAAAAAATAAATTCAGCAATTGCGAACTATTCTCCTGAAAATAATCGTTCACAAGTTAAAAAAACAGAACGAAACACATTAATTCTGGATTGTTATAATGCAAATCCAACGAGCATGAAATCAGCATTAGAGAGCTTTGCCTTGATTAACCATCCAGATAAATACTTCATTATTGGCGATATGCTTGAATTAGGTGAAGAATCAATGAAAGAGCACCAAGCAATTTCAGATTTGGTTAAAGAGCTTAATCTGCATGGTTCTGCAGTTGGTCCTCTTTTCGGCGCGCTTCCGGAACACTCATTTGATATTCATTTCGCTACTAAAGTTGAAGCAATTGCCTATTTTGAATCAACAACTATTTCCGACAAACTCATCTTACTGAAAGGATCTCGCGGAATCGGACTTGAATCTTTAGAAAAATCCTTGTAAGCAAAAAATATAGCATAAAAAAAGGGCAACAAATAAATGTCGCCCTTTTTCGTATAATTAAGTCTAATTAAGCATTTAAAATACCTCTAGAAATTACGATTTTTTGAACCTCCGAAGTTCCTTCATAAATCTGAGTAATTTTGGCATCACGCATTAAACGTTCAACATGGTATTCTTTCACGAAACCATATCCACCGTGAATTTGAACAGCCTCAACTGTTTGTTCCATTGCAACTTTCGAAGCATACAATTTAGCCATTGCACTTGATTGACCGTAATCTCTTCCATTGTCTTTATCCATTGCAGCTCGGTAAACCAACAATTTAGCAGCTTCGATTTCAGTTGCCATATCAGCCAATTTGAATGCAATTGCTTGATGTTTTGAAATTTCTTTTCCAAATGCTTTACGCTCTTTCGAATATGCTAACGATAATTCCAAAGCTCCTCCTGCAATTCCTAAAGCTTGAGCAGCGATACCAATGCGACCACCGGCAAGAACTTTCATAGCGAATGTGAAACCAAATCCATCTTCACCGATTCTATTTTCTTTTGGCACTTTAACATCATTGAACAACAAAGTATGTGTATCACTTCCACGAATACCCATTTTATCTTCTTTCGCTCCAATAATGAATCCTTCCATACCTTTTTCAATAATGAAAGCATTGATTCCTTTGTGACCAGCTTCAACATTTGTTTGAGCTATCACTAAGTAAGTAGATGCTGAAGAACCATTTGTAATCCAGTTTTTCGTACCATTCAATAAATAATGGTCTCCCATATCGATTGCTGTTGTGCGTTGAGATGTTGCATCTGAACCTGCTTCCGGCTCTGACAAACAAAACGCTCCAATTTTCTCTCCTTTCGCAAGAGGAATTAAATATTTTTGTTTTTGTTCTTCCGAACCATATTTTTCTAATCCCCAACAAACCAATGAATTGTTTACTGACATACAAACAGAAGTTGAAGCATCAACTTTAGAAATTTCTTCCATTGCCAAAACATACGACAATGTATCCATTCCACTTCCGCCATATTCAGGACTAACCATCATCCCCATGAATCCAAGTTCTCCTAATTGCTTAATTTCTTCAGCTGGAAAACGTTGGTTATTATCACGATCGATAACACCTGGTTTCAACACATTTTGTGCAAAATCTCTAGCAGCTTCCTTTACTGCTAATTGTTCTTCTGTTAATTCGAAGTTCATAGTATATTCTGGTTTTATTTATATCTTGTACTCGTTGCAAATTTAAGGGAATAATTTTATTTTTCAGCTTTAAAACGTTATGAGTAATTACGAAATTATTGGATTAATGTCTGGGACCTCATTGGATGGTCTAGACATTGCTCACGTCAGATTCGATTTTAATAACAATTCAAACGATTCTTTTGTTCTGTTAAACACTTATACTGTTCCAATTCCAGACGAAATCCTTCGTAAATTAATGGACGCACCAAATTATTCTGTTGCTCAAATGCTCATGTTGGATAAAGAATTTGGTCGATTTTTAGCGGAATCAGTTATAAAATTCATCAATCAAAATAAAATTGATAAAAATAACATTAATGCCATTGCCAGTCATGGACAAACAATTTTACATCAACCAAACAATGGATTCACGCTTCAAATAGGCTGCGGCTCTGCGCTTTCCTATTTAACAGATATCAACGTAATCAATGATTTTAGAACAAAAGATATTGTCGCTGGTGGACAAGGAGCGCCTTTGGTTCCAATTGGTGATTTCGGACTTTTCTCCGATTTAGCGGAAGGATTCTTGAACATTGGTGGATTTGCAAATGTCAGTTTCAAAAAGGAAGATACAATTGTGGCGTATGATATTTGTCCAGGTAATCTTCCACTAAACAAACTCGCGCACGCAAAAAATCTGGAGTACGATAAAAATGGAGAATTGGCCAAAAGCGGTGAAATCAACTTTTTCCTGTTGGATTTATTGAATTCATTGGAATATTATCTATTGGACGGACCAAAATCACTTGGGACAGAATGGATTGAGGAATTTTATTATCCTTTATTGAAATTTGACAAAGAAATTGAAAACAACCTTCGAACGGTGGTTGAACATACCGCGATTCAAATAAGTAATGTGTTAAATTCTGCTCATTTAAATTCCGTACTTGTAACGGGAGGAGGAGCGAAGAACGGTTTTCTAGTTGAACGAATTCAGCATTACTTTAACGGTGAACTCATTTTACCTGAGCAAAAAATCATTGATTTTAAAGAAGCAATGGTGTTTGCCTATCTTGGTGCACTTTATTTGGATAAACGACCTAATGCATTATCCAGTGTAACTGGAGCTCAAAAAAACACTATTGGTGGTGTGTTTCATTTACCAGGTTAACAAACATCACTTTTTCACATCTCAGTATTGGTAACTTATCTAATATTTAAAAACAAATAGCCATTTCTTTATATAACTTTGCATGTTTAGAAAGAACTATACGATGAAAGATTTACTTGAACGATTTGAAAATAAGCGCCCTGAGATTGTATTTGAATGGAAAGATGCAGAAACTGAAGCAGAAGGTTGGGTTGTAATTAACTCATTACGCGGAGGTGCTGCAGGAGGCGGGACACGCATGCGTGCAGGCTTAGACAAACGTGAAGTTGAATCTTTAGCAAAAACAATGGAAGTTAAATTCACGGTTGCAGGCCCACCAATTGGAGGTGCAAAATCAGGAATTAACTTCGACCCAAAAGATCCACGTAAAGAAGGTGTTTTAAGAAGATGGTACGCTGCTGTAACACCGTTGTTGAAACATTATTATGGAACAGGAGGAGACTTAAACGTTGATGAAATTCACGAAGTGATTCCAATGACCGAAGATTGTGGTGTTTGGCATCCACAAGAAGGAGTTTTTAACGGACATTTTCAACCAAGAGAAGCACAAAAAATTAATCGTATTGGTCAATTGCGCCAAGGTGTTTTAAAAGTCATCGAAGATTCCAACTTCACACCTGATATCGATCGTAAATATGTTGTTGCAGACATGATCACTGGTTACGGTGTTGCACAATCTATCAAACATTATTATTCAATTTGGGGTGCTTCGACAGGCTCAGCAACCCAAAATTCAGTTCAAGGTAAAAAAGTAATTGTTCAAGGATGGGGAAATGTTGGTTCTGCTGGAGCCTATTACCTAGCTCAGCAAGGAGCGAAAATCGTTGGTATAATTGATCGTGTTGGTGGATTAATCAATGAGGAAGGATTCTCTTTCGACGAAATTAAACAATTGTTCCTAACAAAAAACGGGAATGAATTGTCACACCCAAATTTAGTATCCTACGACGAAATGAATGCGCGTATTTGGGATTTGAAGGCAGATGTCTTTATTCCATGTGCTGGTTCAAGAATGATTACAGAAGATCAGTTAACAAGAATGATTGCAGGTGGAATGGAAGTTATTTCATCTGGAGCGAATGTTCCGTTTGCCGATCCGCAAATTTTCTTCGGACCAATTGCTGATAAAGCAGACAATTCAATATCAATTATTCCAGATTTCATTTCAAACTGTGGAATGGCGCGTGTTTTCGCATATTTAATGAGTAATGACTTGAAAACGTTAAGCGACGAAGGCATTTTCAACGATACAAGTGATATAATTTTTGAAGCCTTGAAAAACACACATGCAAAAAATCCAGGTAAAACAGGAATCGCTAAAGCAGCATTCGAAATTGCATTGAATCAACTCGTATAACCATGGAGATTATTGTTGTTCTAACTTTTATTTTAGGTTATGTTGCCATTACGATGGAGCATAGTTTAAAAATTGACAAGTTAATTCCTGCCTTATTAATGATGGCAGTATGTTGGGCAACAATTGCTTTAGGTATTGATTCTTTTACCCAATGGTTTGATCCTCATGCGAGCAAATTAATGGACATTACGACGTTGAATCATGAAGGTCGTCAAGAATTATTGGAAGGAACCCTTTTGCATCATTTTGGCAAAACTGCTGAAATCCTCATCTTTTTAATGGGCGCAATGGCGATTGTTGAAATGATTGATCATTTTGAAGGATTCGGGGCAATTAAAAAAATGATTAAAACCAAAAGTAAACGTTCGTTGTTATGGATTGTTTCCTTTTTGGCATTCTTCCTTTCTTCTATTATTGACAACCTCACAGCAACAATCGTATTAATTACCATTTTACGTAAGATCGTTTCAGAACCTTCTGATCGCATGTGGTATTCTGGATTTATCATTATTGCGGCAAATGCAGGTGGTGCTTGGACTCCAATTGGAGATGTTACAACAACAATGCTTTGGATGGCCGGGAAAGTGACTACAGGGAAATTAATGCTGTTACTTGGTTTACCGTCATTACTTAATATTTTGATTCCTTTACTGATTGGTTCTTTTCTTCCTGCTTTCAAAGGCAATGTTAGCGAAATTGAAGATGGAATTCATCAAAATAAGTATGGATCATTTATGCTTTATTTAGGTTTGGGACTTGTGGTATTTGTTCCGGTTTTCAAAACAGTCACACACCTTCCGCCTTATATTGGTATGATGTTATCACTTTCACTTTTTGCAATTATTGGTGAAATTTTATCAAAAAGAAGTATCAGTTTTACAAACCCAGATCAAACGGATAACATTCATGATCATCAAGGGCCAACAATGAAAGCATTATCCCGCATAGAAATGCCTTCTGTGTTATTCTTCTTAGGAATTTTGATGACTGTTGCCGCAATGGAATCACTTGGATTAATCTTTGGTTTTGGTCAACATGTGAGTGCTTCGATTTCTCAAAACGTTTTTGTGACCCTATTAGGAGCTAGTTCAGCCATTATCGACAACGTTCCGTTGGTTGCTGCGAGTATTGGAATGTTCCAAGATGCGCCAGATGCAAATGTTTGGCACTTCATCGCTTACGCAGCAGGAACAGGAGGCTCAATGCTTATTATCGGTTCAGCCGCAGGAGTTGTAGCAATGGGAATGGAAAAAATTACATTTTTTTGGTACTTAAAAAACATAACTTTATTGGCGCTATTGGGTTATATTGCAGGAATAGTCGCCTTTTTATTAATTGCTTAAAACAAATACAAATTAAAACTTAAAAATATGAGTATGTTTCATTTATTACAAATCGCTCCAGAAGGTGGAGATAAAGCAGCAGCAACAGGAGTTAAAGAAGTTCCAATTTGGGATATCCTTCAAGAGTCAAATGCTGGAATTGGTTGGTTGGTCAACTTGTTATTGGTATTGATGTTCGGTTATGTTGTATTTGTTTTCGTTGAGCGATATTTGGCAATACGACGCGCTAGTAAAGCAGAAGCAGATTTCATGAGTAAAATCAAGGATTATTTGAAAGATGGTAAAGTTGATCAAGCTAAAGACTTATGTAGTCGCTCAACAAGTCCATCTGCACGAATTTTAGAAAAAGCAATTGAGCGTCTTGGGAAACCAATGGAAACAATTACTGCAGCGATTGAAAACACGGGAAAATTAGAAGTACTTCGTTTGGAACAACGTACATCATTTTTAGCAACAGCATCAGGAGCTGGACCAATGTTAGGTTTCCTTGGAACAGTAGTCGGAATGGTTGTTGTTTTCATCGATTTGGAAAATTCTGCAACACTTGAGTTGAAAGTTATTGCACCAGGGATTATGACTGCGATGATTACTACAGTGGCTGGTTTAATTGTGGGTATTGTTGCCTTCATGGGACATAACTTTTTACAATCTATGATTGGAAAAGTAGTCTATCAAATGGAAAACACTGCTTTAGAATTTACAGATTTCTTGCATACACCTTCTAAATAATTCACCATGGATTTTAGTTCAAGAAATAAAGTCAAAGCGGAATGGGGAATGGCCTCCATGACCGACTTGGTGTTTCTTTTGTTGATATTTTTCATCATCATGAGTTTGATGTCAAACAATCAAACACCTATTGATCTGCCTGATGCCAATCAGGAAATTCCACCCTCTCAAAATCCAGTCGAACCAACGGTTATTGTAACTGAAGACAATCGTTACGTTGTAATGCCAGGTGGTGACATGGAAAAACCAATGGAATTTGAAGAAATTAAGAATTTAGCTGCGGCAGCTGTTGAAAGTTCAGGGAAAATGAAACTTAAAATAGCTGGACACCGTAATGCAAGTTACGAAGCTGTTTTTCAAGTTCTGGCTCTTTCACAAGCCAACTCATGGGATCCTGTTTTAGCGTACGATAAATAATAAAGTTATGGCAACATTACCGATAGTATTTCCGAAAGATCGAAAATTTGGCATCGCTGCCACTGGAGTGACGTTGTTTACTGTATTTATTTATTTGTATTTCACGACTATTTTAATGGCCGATCCTGCTCCTGCCGATATTCCACCGGTTGTGACAGAAACGACAATCGAACAAATTGAATTGAAAAATTTAGTGGTCGAAACAGGCGGTGGCGGTAGCGCTGGTTCTCCGTCAGATGATCCAATTGACAAGCCGAAACCACAAACTGAAAAGATCTTGGTTCAAAATAAGCCATCTAATACGCATCATACTTCAGGCCAGTCAACAAACAATACTTCGCCAAATTCGAACAATCCAAGTTCATCTGTGAAACCTTCGAATGATCCATTTGGTTCTGGCGGAATTAATGGAAAAAATGGGCATAGTAAAGATGGGAAATTTGGTCAAGGAGAAGGTCCTATAGGCACTGGACCAGATACTGGTGGCGGAAATGGAAGAACCCGTTTAAATAACGTATCAATTGATCATATTGAGTCTGAACGAGATGAGATCATTTATTTAAAATTGACGGTTGACGCTAATGGGAACGTTGTATCTGCAATTTCAACTTCCAAAACGACAACAACAGATGCGCGTATTATCAATCAAGTGAAAGCAGCTGTAATCAGTCAAGTGAAATTTTCAAAATCGCCGGGTTCTGGTCCTGTTCAATTGTTTTATACGGTAAAAATTGATGGTAAATAAGGACTATTCGAAAACAATCGATTGGTTGTTTCAGCAATTTCCTTCTTATCAAGCTATTGGCGCTGCAGCATACAAGCCAGATTTAGGTAATATCATCCATCTTCTTGACGAACTTAGTAATCCTGAAAAGGAACTACGTTTCATTCATGTTGCAGGTTCGAACGGCAAAGGATCTACCTCTTCCCTACTTGCTTCCATTTTAAAAGAATCAGGGGAAAAAGTTGGTTTGTTTACATCTCCACACATTCAAGACTTCAGAGAACGTATTCGTGTGAATGGCGAAATGATTTCAGAGCAGTCTGTGATTGATTTTTGCCGACCGTTTCAATCGAATCAACTGCACATTGAACCGTCTTTCTTTGAAATTACTTTTGCCATGGCATTGGAACATTTCAAAAAAGAAGCATGTACTATTTGTATCATCGAAACAGGGCTCGGAGGACGCTTAGATGCGACGAACTGCATAACTCCACTACTATCTGTCATTACAAACATTTCACTTGAACACACACAGTTTTTAGGAAATACACTCGAAGAAATAGCATTCGAAAAAGCAGGTATAATAAAACCTATTGTTCCTGTTATAATCGGAGAAACAACGGAAGAAACGAAAGACGTATTCACAAAGCAAGCTGAGTTAAGAAAATCTTCAATTCAATGGGCTGAGGATTTTATATCAAACGAACTTTACCATTTCCCACTTTTAGGCAGTTACCAGCGTAAGAATTTCAGAACCGTTCAGTGTGCTTTGGAAATTCTAATTCAAAAAGGATTTTCTATCACACATGATACAATTCAACGCGGATTAGATCATTTAGCTGAAAATACTGGATTTTATGGCAGAATGCAATTGGTCAGTAAAGAACCGAACCTAATTCTCGATGTTTCGCACAATGTAGATGGGATTCAGAAAACATTGGAAAGCATTCAACACATCAATCAAGGTCAACTTCATATTATTTACGGAACAAGTTCTGATAAAAATTACGAAGAAATTGTCGATTTATTTCCGAATGATGCACAGTTGTATTTCTCCACATTCACCAATCTTAGAAGCATAACAATTGAACAAATTGAGCAATTGATGGATAAAAAGGAGTTAAACGCAAAAGTTTTTTCCGATGTTAAAGATGCAATTAAGGAAGCACAATTAACTGCAAACAAGGAAGATACTATTTTGGTTTTCGGTAGCTTCTTCTTGATCAGCGATTTTTTTTAATTTTTTTTCATAAAAACACTTGTTAAAACAAAAAAGTGCCTTATATTTGCACTCGCAATAAGGAAATCAAACGCGATTTCTTGCAAACCTCAAAAGGGAGATTAGCTCAGCTGGTTTAGAGCACCTGCCTTACAAGCAGGGGGTCGGGGGTTCGAACCCCTCATCTCCCACAGATTAAACCCAGTAATACTTAGGTGTTACTGGGTTTTTTGTTTGGATTAAAAATCAGGAAGAACTTTAAGAACAATTGATTTTAGCTTAATAACACACCTCACCGTGCAGAATACCGTGCACAGTTTCACAAAGGAAAATGCCATAATCCCACAACAAAATGGCAACATTAAATTTAACCCTTGACACAAGAAGAGCAAGGAAAGACGGAACCTACCCATTAGTTTTTAGAGTTCGAGTTGAAGATAAATTCTGTGATATTGGCACAGACTTTAAAATCTTTAAAGAACAATTTGATTTAAAAACAAACAGCTTGGTTAATGACATTGAGAGTAATATCTTACTAGATCAACTAAAAACACATTATCTCAAAAGACTTCGGACATATACTGCAGAAAATTTAGGCTGTAATGACCTCAAATCAATGAAAGCCTTTCTCATTAACAAACAGTTATCTGAATATACTATCATTGAATTCTGGAATAAACAAATTGAATCAATGATGGCCTCGGGAAGGTATGGGGGTGCAAAGATTTATAAAACCAGCTTGTCTGTTATTTCGCAAGCCATAGACTTAAATGTCTCATTCTCAAAGTTGAAATATCAATCTATCCTAGAATTGGAAAGTAAACTATTTAAAAGAGGAGTTAGCGTTAATGGTATTAGTGTATACATGAGAACATTTAGAGCAATTTGCAATAAAGCCATACACTTTGATATTGTTGGCTTTGAATGGTATCCCTTTAGGAAATACAAGGTTAGAAAGGAAAAAACAACACCTAGAGTTATTACAATTACTGAAATGAAAAGATACTTCCATCTTGATTTGAAGCCATCCGACCCACTATATAAATCTTGGTTGATTGGTAAACTAATTTTTATGCTCAGAGGGATTAACATTAAGGATTTGTTGTTAATATCACACAACAACATTAAAAGTGGCAGAATCATCTATAAAAGGGCAAAAACTGGTAAGCTTTACAGTGTTGAGATTCTTCCCGAGATGCAAGAGACAATGAATCTATTTAAATCAAATAATACGCTTTTGGGAGTTCTAAGCGATGCAGAACTGAAAAATACCGCCAAACTTGTTGATGTAATTGTTCAAAAGAGAAAAGTCATTAATGCTCATTTAAAGAAGTTAGGGGAGTTAATTAACTCAAAAGAATCTCTTAGCACTTATGTTTTCAGATATAGCTATGCAAACATTTCAAAGCAACTTGGTTATTCAAAAGACCTTATAGCTGAGGCATTAGGACATGAGTATGGTAATTCTGTTACAGGTATTTACTTGGAGCAGTTTGATAATGAGATTGTTGATGAGATGAATAGAAGAGTGATTGATTCAGTCTTAAAATGAATAAGAGCACCTCATATGGGGTGCTTTTTATCAACATATAAATCTAGATTTACTTAGATTTATAGCACTTATAACTAATTGATCTAAAGTAACTTATGGTAATGTGTTTTACACGCATTCATTTACTGTTCATTTTAGACTTCAAAAAAATATTTTGTTAATAAACTCATTTGGAGCTCATTTGGTGAGACTTTACTTTTACAGTCTCTGTTTGGAATGTAAACATCAAACATTATCTGCTTGCCAGCCGGTTTCAGTTAGTATTTCGAAAGAAGAAGGGCTTCTGTAGAAAAAATCAAATTAAACTGTCAGGCATATATTTTTTTAAGACTGTAGAAAAGAAATGTGGCTTTTGTTTTATTGGTTGACAGAGACTCTAAAAAAAAAACATGAAAAAAATTTTTAACCCCAAGGATCAGATGCGTACTGAAATTCCTGAATCTGACAAAAGATTGCAAGTAAGAAAAATTACAATGCTAAATCAAAGAGTTGGAATTTGTGTTAATAAGGATGAGCCTTCAATTTGGGATACAGTAGAAAATCATATAGAGAATCATCCAATTGAAGTTTTCTATCATCTCTATGAGTACAAAACTAGGTACATACAAAGGTTAACTTTATGTGGCGTTGGCTTGAAGAAACTTCAAAAAAAAATTGAAGAGGTAAAACCTCAGCTTTTATCCAGACTGAGGAAAAAAAAATATGTGGATAAAGCCAAAAGGAATGTGTCAA
>CAJAVU010000095.1 GCA_903945495.1 uncultured Flavobacteriales bacterium
TGTTCAAGCTGCTGCTCCAGCTCCTGTAGCTGTTGCACCTGCACCAGTTGCTGCTGCTCCTGTAGCTACAACTCCAGCTGAGGCTGCTGCTCCTGCAAATGATGATGCAAAGTACATCACTGTTAAGTCTCCAATGATTGGTACATTCTACCGTTCAGCTGGTCCAGACAAAGAACCATTTGTAACAGTAGGAAATTCTATTGGTAAAGGTGATACAATTTGTATTATCGAAGCTATGAAATTATTCAACGAAATTGAATCTGAAGTTTCAGGTAAAATTGTGAAAGTATTGGTTGATGATGCATCACCAGTTGAATATGATCAACCATTATTCTTGGTAGATCCAGCTTAATAGATTTAGAATTTAGAATTCGGAAAGCGGAATTGAGGTAATTTCTTTCATTCTGTTTTCAATTTTCACAATTCATTAATTCAAATTGTATGTTTAAAAAGATATTAATTGCCAATAGAGGTGAGATTGCTTTGCGCGTAATTCGTACATGTAAAGAAATGGGCATCAAAACTGTTGCAGTTTATTCAACAGCAGATAAAGATAGTTTACCAGTACGTTTTGCGGATGAAGCAGTTTGTATCGGTCCAGCAGTAAGTTCTAAATCGTATTTATCGATTCCTAATATTATCGCTGCGGCTGAAATCACAAATGCGGATGCAATTCACCCAGGATATGGGTTTTTGTCTGAAAACGAAAAATTCTCACGTGTTTGTCAAGAGCATGGTATCAAATTTATTGGTGCAACTCCTGAACAAATTGCGGGAATGGGAGACAAAGCAACTGCAAAGGCAACAATGATTGCTGCAGGTGTTCCTTGTATTCCAGGTTCGAAAGGATTATTGAAAGATTTAGATGATGCTCGTGAAACAGCAAAAGTTGTTGTTTATCCAATTATCTTGAAAGCTACCGCAGGTGGTGGTGGAAAAGGGATGCGCATCGTATGGAAGGAAGAGGATCTTGAGACTGCTTGGGATTCTGCTCGTCAAGAAGCAGGTGCTGCTTTCGGAAACGATGGTATTTACATGGAAAAATACATTGAGCAACCTCGCCATATTGAAATTCAAATAGCGGGTGACCAATACGGAAACGCATGTCACTTGTCTGAACGTGATTGTTCAATTCAACGTCGTCACCAAAAATTAGTAGAAGAAACGCCATCTCCATTCATGACAGATGAATTAAGAGAGAAAATGGGTGAAGCTGCCATCAAAGCTGCGAAAGCGGTGAAATACGAAGGTGTAGGAACAGTTGAGTTCTTGGTTGACAAAAACCGTGATTTCTACTTTATGGAAATGAATACACGTATTCAAGTGGAGCACACAATTACGGAGGAAGTAATCGATTACGATTTGATCAAAGAACAAATTAAATTGGCTGCAGGAGAAAAAATTTCAGGAAAAAATTATATTCCACATTTACATGCGATTCAATGTCGTATCAATGCGGAAGATCCTTCAAATGATTTTCGACCATCTCCAGGAAAAATTACTTCTTATCACTCGCCAGGTGGACACGGTGTTCGTATCGATACACACGCGTATGCTGGTTATGTGATTCCGTCAAACTACGATTCAATGATCGGAAAGTTAATTTGCGTAGCTCAAACACGTGAAGAGGCAATTCTGAAAATGAAACGTGCTTTAGATGAATACATTATTGAAGGTGTGAAAACTACAATTCCTTTCCACCAAAAACTAATGGATAATCCAGATTTCCGTGCAGGTAATTTCACTACTGCTTTCATGGATACGTTTGAATATTAAAATACTCAAATAATAAAAGCCGCTAGTCGTTTGATTAGCGGCTTTTTTGTACCAATAATTCAGGTATTGTTACTTGAATTTACGAAATCAATTAAAAACTATCAAACAGCTGCAATCGCAGCATCGTAATTTGGTTCCGAAGCAATATCTGAAACCAATTCAGTGTGTTTTACTATACCATTTGCATCAACCACAACAATTGCGCGTGCATGAAGTGCTGCTAATGGTCCGTTTTCCAATTCCAAACCGTAGTTTTTACCAAAGTCGCCCGTTGCAAAATCTGAAGCAGTGATGACATTGTCAATCCCTTCAGCGCCACAAAAACGTTTCTGAGCGAATGGTAGGTCACGTGATACACAAACAACCTTCGTATTTTCTAACTCAGAAGCACGTTTATTAAACGTTCTAACAGATGTTGCACATGTTGCGGTATCAATACTTGGGAAAATGTTTAAAATCAAATTAGCGCCTTTATAATCGCTTAAATTCGTAGAAGATAAATCAACTTTTTTCAAATTAAAATCTGGTGCCATTTCACCTACTTTTGGAAGCTCACCGTTTGTGTTGAATGGAGTTCCATTTAATGTTACTGTTGCCATAATTATTGTTTATTTATGTGAAGTACAAAATTAACGAATAAATGCTACAAATGTTTTGACATCAAAAAAGCCGTTACATTTCTGCAACGGCTTCTTTAAATTATTAAGTAGAATTATAATCCCAATAAAACAGCGTGAGGATCTTTTGAACCAAACAACATTCTTTCTGGGTTTTCTAACATTTCTTTTACTTTCACCAAGAATCCAACTGATTCTTTTCCATCGATGATTCTGTGGTCATACGAAAGTGCCACATACATAATTGGACGTATTTCAACTTGACCATTGATCGCAACTGGACGCTCAACAATGTTGTGCATTCCTAAAATTGCAGACTGTGGTGGGTTGATAATTGGTGTTGACAACATCGATCCGAAAACTCCTCCATTTGTAATAGTGAATGTTCCATTTGCCATGTCGTCTGGAGTAATTTTTCCATCACGTGCCTTAATTGCCAAACGTTTGATTTCACGCTCGATTTCAGCCAATGACATTTGCTCAGCGTTGCGAACAACTGGAACCATCAATCCTTTTGGTGATGAAACAGCGATACCGATATCCGCATAGTTGTGGAAAATCATCTCGTTACCATCAATTTGACCGTTAACAGCTGGGAAAAGATTCAATGCTTCAGTAACCGCTTTCGTGAAGAACGACATAAATCCTAAATTCACTTCATGGTGTTTCGCGAATGCATCTTTGTATTTTGCACGTAAGTCCATTATTGGTTTCATGTCAACTTCATTGAATGTAGTTAACATTGCAGTTTCGTTTTTCACTGAAACTAAGCGTTCAGCCACCTTACGACGCAACATTGACATTTTTTCACGGCTTTGGTCCCGTGTACCACCCCAACCTTGTGCATCAGCAGCTGAGAATCCTCCAGCCATTGCAGCAACAACGTCTTGTTTTGTGATACGACCGTCTTTACCAGTTCCATTCAATTTATTTGCTGAAATATTGTTCTCAGCCATGATTTTTGAAGCCGCAACAGAAGGTGTTCCAGCAGCGTATGTATCTTTTTTAACAGGATCTGGACTTGGAGCAGCAGCAGCCGGAGCAGCAGCGGCAACAGGTGCAGCTTTCACTTCTTCTTTGGTTACTGAGCTTGTCGAAGCATCAGCAACTTTTGGAGCTGATCCAGCAGGGCGTTCTGCAGAAGTATCAATTAAACAAACAACTTGTCCAACTTTAACAACATCACCTTCACCAGCTTTTAGTGTAATGATTCCACTTTCTTCAGCAGGTAATTCAAGAGTAGCTTTATCAGAATCAACCTCCGCGATTGCTTGATCTTTCTCTACATAATCACCATCAGATACCAGCCATTGTGCGATTTCCACTTCAGAGATTGATTCTCCTGGGCTTGGTACTTTCATTTCTAATACTGACATATTCGTCTATTTTAATCTATTAGTAGCTCTTAATTAACTTTTACACGTGCAAATTGAAATACATCTGCAAACAATTGTTTCAAACGTTTTTCGTGTAATTTTTTCGATCCTTCAGCAGCAGCAGCCGTTGAGTTTCTGCAAATCCCGATGAATGGAATGTGACGTAAAGACATCGCCATGTGCGCCCAAGCTCCCATGTTTGATGGTTCTTCTTGTGCCCAAACAATGTTTTTCACACCTGAGTATTTTGCAATGATGCCATCGATTTGTGCTGTTGGAACTGGATATAATTGCTCAACACGAACAAATGCCATATTATCTGCACCCAATTCGTTTGCTTTTTCTTTCATTTCATAGTAGAACTTACCAGAACAGAAAACAACTGTATCAATGTTTGCAGTTTTTGCACTTGCATCATCAATAACTTCTTGGAACGATCCTTTTGCCATTTCATCTAATGAAGAAACTGCAGCTGGGTGACGCAACAATGCCTTTGGAGAGAATACAACCAATGGTTTTCTGAAATCACGTTTCAACTGACGACGCAATAAATGGAAGTGATTCGCTGGAGTTGAAGTATTTACAACTTGCATGTTTGTATCCGCACATTGTTGTAAGAAACGCTCCATACGTCCGCTTGAGTGTTCAGCTCCTTGACCTTCATAACCATGGGGCAACAACATCACTAATCCACTTTGAGTTGCCCATTTGTCTTCTCCAGCCGAAATGAATTGATCGACCATGATTTGTGCACCATTGAAGAAATCTCCAAATTGTGCTTCCCAAATTGTTAATCCTTTAGGAGTAGCCAATGAGTAACCGTATTCAAATCCTAAAACACCATATTCAGATAACAAGGAATTGTAAATTTCAAACTTCCCCTGTTTGTCTGATAGGTTATTTAAAGTGATAATTTCTTCTTCTGTATCTTCTGTTTTTACAACTGCATGACGATGAGAGAATGTTCCACGCTCAACATCTTGACCAGAAATACGGATTGGGTGACCTTCATCCAATAAAGTAGCATACGCTAACATTTCGGCTGAACCCCAATCTAATTTATCGTTCGTTATTGCATTGTAACGGTCTTCAAAAATCTTAGAAATTTTACGGAAGTATTTTTTTCCTTCCGGTAAAGTCGCTAATTTCTGACCTAATTCTAACAATTTTGTTTTTTCAACACCTGTTTCAGGTGATTTGTCAAAGTCTGAATGCTTTCCATGACGGAATCCTTCCCATGTTTGACTTAAGAAATCGTAGACATGTGCTTTTTCGTTTTTACGGGAAGCTTCAAATTCACTTTCCAAGAACGCATTGTATTCGTCTTCATCTTTCTTTGCATCTTCTTTAGACATCACACCTTCTTGCTCCAATTGACCAAAGTAAATATCTTTTGGATTTGGGTGTTTTGCAATCAAATTGTACAAACTTGGTTGCGTGAATTTTGGCTCATCTCCTTCATTGTGACCATATTTTCGGTAGCACAATAGATCGATGAAAATATCTCTATTGAATTGCTGACGGTATTCCATCGCAATTTCAATCGTTTGAACAACTGCTTCGATATCGTCTCCATTCACGTGGAATACTGGACACAATGTCGTTTTTGCAACATCTGTACAGTACGTTGAAGAACGACCGTCTAAATAGTTCGTTGTAAATCCAACTTGGTTATTGACTACAATGTGAACTGTACCACCTGCGCGATAACCATCCAATTGTGCCATTTGAATTGTTTCATACACGATCCCTTGTCCTGCAACAGCAGCGTCACCGTGAATTAAAACTGGACAAATTTGACGTTCGTTTTCTAAAACGTGATCTACTTTCGCACGAGAAATTCCTTCAACAACTGTATTCACAGCCTCAAGGTGAGATGGATTTGGTGCTAACGTAACGCCAATTTTCTTACCATTTTCTAAAACAACGTGAGAAGTAAATCCTTGGTGGTATTTAACGTCACCATCGAAATATTCAACTGAATCAAATTCTTTTCCTTCAAATTCTGAGAAAATGTCACGTGGACGTTTCTCGAAAATGTTTGTTAACGTATTCAATCGCCCACGATGTGCCATTCCCATAACGAAATATTCAACACCCAATTCCGAACCTTTGTTTACCAATGTATCCAAGGCTGGAATCAATGCTTCACCACCTTCAATTGAGAAACGTTTTTGACCAACGAATTTTTTACCTAAAAATGCCTCAAAGTTTGTCGCTTGATTCAACTTTTTGTAGATGTTGATTTTGCGATTTTTATCAAACGTTGGACGGTTTTTGATTTCAATTTTATTTTTGAACCACTCAATTCGTTCTGGATCGCGCATATATACATACTCGATACCGATTGATTGGCAATATGTCAACTCTAAGTGGTGAATGATATCTCGCAAACTTGCTGCACCAATACCAACTTCTTCACCGGCTTGAAAAACAGTATCCAAATCAGAAGCTTCAAGACCGAAATGCTCAAGATCTAATGTTGGAGAATATTTACGACGCTCGCGAACAGGATTCGTTTTTGTAAACAAGTGACCACGATTACGATAACCGTTAATCAAGTTGATTACTTTAAACTCTTTTTGAAAATTCTCAGGAATTTCACCACCATCTTCGTAGTTTGTTCTTGCGAAATCGAAGCCTTCAAAGAATTTTTTCCAGCCTATATCAACACTTTCTGGGTCTTGCTGATACATTTTATACAGATGATCAATTGCATTCACATCTGCATTCCCAACATAAGATACTTTATCCATGGTCTTTTGTGCACATTTATGGAACAGCAAATTTAGACAAATTACCCAATGCGGAAGTGCAAAATCTTGAATTAATTTCAAGAAAAGTTAAAATTTAAACGCGTTCGGTCTTTTTCAGAAAAATTGAACAAATCAAAGCTGTTTTTTATTCTGATATTGAATCGTAATCTGTTGGATTTGAACTAGAGAATTTAGTTCTTAAAAATACTTTGTATGCTTCTCGGAAAAGAATTTTTTCGGATAGTAATTCAATGAAATTTGGATCCGTTGTGATGTGCAAAAATTCCTTTTCACTTAGATCGATGGTATACAATAATTGTAACAAGCGGGTTTCACCTTGCTTCATCAAATCGACCAAAAGTTGGCCAATTAATCGTTCGATTTCATCTTTGGAAATTGGTTCGGTTTCGAAAGAATCCGAAAAATATAAATTGAATTTTGCGAAATCCTTTGCGATTTGTTGTTGTGTCTTAAGAACAAATTGCTGATTATCGAAAAAAGCATTCAATTGATCGTATGTTCTTAAATCGCTCATGAATAACTTATTTGTCAACTATTTATTTCACAGACCCACCAGCTTCAAATCCTTTTTCAGGAGCCATAAAGCTCAATTTTCCTTCAGCATCTTCAGCCATCAAAATCATTCCTTGCGATTCAATTCCACGGATTTTACGAGGTGCTAAATTCAACAAGATTTGAACTGTTTTACCAATTACTTCTTCGGGTGAATAATGTTCAGCAATTCCAGAAACAACAGTTCGTTTATCAATTCCTGTATCAATCAACAATTTCAATAATTTATCGGCCTTCTCCACTTTTTCAGCTTCTAAAATTGTTCCTAAACGAATATCCAATTTGGTAAAATCTTCAAAATCGATTGTGTCTTTTTGTGGTTCAAAGTTCGATTCTACTGCATTTGTACTTTGCAATTTCGCTACTTCAGCTTCCACTAAACTATCTTCAATTTTTTGGAAAAGAATTGTTGGTGAATTCGTCAATGATCCTGCTGCTAACAAATCTGAAGTTCCTGCTTGCGTCCAGTCAGTTGTTTTAAAATTCAAGAAATGAGACAATTTTTCTGCAGTTGATGGCAAGAAGGGTTGAAGAACAATGCTCAAATTCGCTGTGATTTGTAAGGCAATGTTCATAATTGTTTCAACACGTTTTTCGTCCGTTTTCACCAATTTCCAAGGTTCTTGGTCTGCCAAATATTTGTTTCCAAGACGCGCCAGATTCATTGCTTCTGCTTGTGCATCACGTAATTTGTATGCATAAACCAATTTGCTAATGCGCTCTGGAATCGCTTTCATTTCAGCTAAAACTTCCTTGTCGTAATCTGTTAGTTCACCTTGTTGAGGAACTTTTCCTTCGTAATATTTTTGAGTAAGCACTAAAGCGCGGTTCACAAAGTTCCCTAGTATATCGGCCAACTCGCTATTCACACGTGTTTGGTATTCTTTCCATGTAAACTCAGAATCTTTCGTTTCAGGGGCGATTGAAGTCAAGACATATTTTAGTTCATCTTCTTTTCCTGGGTAAGCTGCAATGTATTCGTGCAACCAAACTGCCCAATTACGAGAAGTAGAGAATTTATCACCTTCCAGATTTAAAAATTCGTATGCTGGAACGTTATCCGGTAAGATTAAATCGCCGTGGTCTTTTAATAAAATTGGGAAAATCACCGCATGGAAAACGATGTTGTCTTTTCCAATGAAATGCACCAATTTACGATCGCCTTTCCAATAATCTTCCCAGTTTTTGTTGTTGTCCAATGCCCATTGTTTCGTTGCTGAGATATAACCAATTGGGGCATCTAACCAAACGTACAATACCTTTCCATCAGCATTTGGAAGAGGAACTTTTACACCCCAATCCAAATCTCTAGTCATCGCACGCGAATGCAAACCACCGTCAATCCATGACATACATTGACCAATTACTTGGTTTCTCCATGCTTTTGGATCGTGTTGCTGAACGCCATCTAATTTTCCTTCTTTGATCCAAGCACGCAACCATTCTTCATGATTTTGCATTGGCAAGTACCAGTGTGAAGTCGTCTTTAAAATAGGCGTTTTTCCACTTAAAGTTGAAGTTGGATTAATCAATTCCGTTGGACTTAAATCCGAACCACATTTTTCGCATTGATCACCGTATGCATTTGGGTTTTGACACTTTGGACATTCACCAGTAATGTAACGATCGGCTAAAAATTGTTGGTATTCTTCGTCGTAATATTGTTCTGAAGTTTCTTCTGTGAACTTTCCGTTTTCATACAATTTCAAGAAAAAATCTTGCGACGTCTTATGATGGATTTCTGCTGAAGTTCGATGAAAAATATCGAATGAAATATCGAAATCTTTAAAAGCCGTTCCAATAATTCCATTGTATTTATCCACAATTTCTTGTGGCGTGATTCCTTCTTTTTTCGCTCTGAGTGTGATTGCAGCACCATGTTCATCACTTCCACAAATAAATGCCACATCGTGATCATTCATACGCAAGAAGCGCACAAAAATATCTGCAGGAAGATAAACTCCGGCAACATGGCCTAAGTGAAGTGGTCCGTTTGCATAAGGCAAAGCGGCAGTAACGGTATATTTTGCTTTCGACATCAGAATTTCAATTGAAAGCGCAAAGATACAAGTTAGAAGTGATAACGCGAAACGGACGTATGGAAAAGTGCTTGTTTAAATTCTACAATCCAATTGCACTTCTTTTTCGATGAAGCGAATGTTGTGTTTTTCTAACTCTGCAAGTATTGGCGTATACACTTCTTTTTGAATCGGCAAAGTCACACCTTTGGATTTCAAATTGCCATTCAAAATCATTTTCGTTGCGATTGCTACTGGTAAACCAACGGTGTTTGACATTGAAGTATACGTTTGGTTTTCACCAATGTTTACCATTGAAGAGGTAATCGAGTAATTTTGTTCCTCAAATTCGTATTCAAACTCGTGATACATCACCAACATATCTTTGTCATGCGGGTCTAACACCAATTTATCTACAAGAATTTTTTCGAGTAATTGAGCTGGAGATGCATTTGGAACAGCAAGTGGAGTTGTTCCTTCAAACATTCCTAACCAATCAAAACGATCGTATAAATTTAAACGGTCATCACGTAAAAAATCTCTGAATTTATCTTCGACCGAACGCAAATAGCGATACGGTAAAAATGCATTTAAGAATGAGCGAGCTGTTAGATGTTCAGAATTTTCCATCTTGTACGAATCATCTGTCATACCCAATTCGATAAACACATTCCATGCTTGACAAAAACCTGGTCTTCTCAATGTCCCTCTATAAATAGTTGGAACTGTTTCAATACCATACGTTTGACGATAGGATAGTGAATCGCGATTTGCATAACCATCAAATGCGCCATATCCATCAATTTCTAAACGCATTAAGCGGTTAAATAAGCGATTGTATGGAACATATTTGTATTCGTTGTGATCGATAAAACACGATGCGCCACCTTGTCCAGCAACAACAACATTGCGTGGATTCCATGTAAATTTATAATTCCAAGGATTGTTATCGCTTTCAGGAGCAATCAAACCACCACAGAATGATTTAAATGAAGTAACGATTCCGCCTTTGTTTTGAATTTCATGAATGATTTTCATGGCACTCATGTGATCAATTCCTGGATCAACACCAATCTCATTCATTATAACAATTCCAGCTTCTTTTGCTTCCTTATCTAAGGCTTTCATTTCAGCAGAAATGTAAGAAGGAGTAATTAAATCTGTTTTTAATTCGATGCAATCTTTTGCCACTTCAACATGAAAACGAGCAGGTAACATTGAAATAACTATATCTGCTTTTTCAATTTCTGGTTTACGTTCATCTGAATTTAATGCGTTAAATGAAAGAGCTACACCATTTGAATGACCATTTAACTTACGTTTAACCAATTCAATATCTTGGTCAACAACTCGAACTTCCCAATTGTATTCAATCGAATGCTCCAACAAGTAGCGAATCAGCGAAGAAGCTGAAAGTCCAGCACCAAGAATTAAAATAGTTTTCATGTCTTGTTAATATTATGCCGACAAATGTAACGATTGGTTAAATATTTAATAGCATTAATTGTAAATATAATTTGAATCCAAAGGAAGAATCACAAAACAATAACTCATGATTTCATTCATTTGCAAAGAACATTAAAAAAACTATTTTTGTACAAAATAATTAGAATACAATGGGAAGAGCGTTTGAATACCGTAGAGCAGCTAAAGAAAAGCGTTGGGACAAGATGTCAAAATTGTTTCCAAAACTAGGAAAAGCCATTACAATGGCAGCAAAAGAAGGAGGGGAAGACCCTGCAACGAATGCGAAATTGCGTACAGCGATTCAAAATGCGAAAGCTGAGAACATGCCGAAAGATAATATTGAGGCAGCAGTAAAAAGAGCAACCCAAAAAGATATTAGTTCATTCACAGAGGTGATTTATGAAGGTAAAGGTCCTCATGGTGTTTTAGTGATGGTTGAATGTGCAACAGACAACCCAACACGAACTGTTGCGAATGTTAAATCATACTTCAATAAAGCTGGTGGTAGTGTTGTTCCAAATGGTTCACTGGAGTTTATGTTTAACCGTAAATCAGTTTTTGAGATTATTAAAACGGATGCTGTTGATCCAGAAGAATTAGAATTGGAATTGATCGATGCAGGTTGTGAAGAGATTGAAGTAATTGAAGACAAAGTTTTTGTTTACGGTGATTATACTTCTTTCGGAACGATTGCAAAAGCATTGGAAGATATGAATATTGAAGTGCAAAAATCAAACTTGCAACGCATTCCAACTTCGCCAATTGAATTAACGGACGATCAAATGAATGACGTAGAGAAAATGTTGGATAAAATCGAAGATGATGATGATATTCAGCAAGTATTTACAAATATTGCTTAACAAGTAAATTTACTCCGTCGGAAGTATAATAAAATTCAAAAAAGTGAGTTATTGTAGCTTCATTAACTCTTTTATTAAAGTGAAAATATGATTAAAACGTATCGAAAAATAGTGGCTGTGCTAATACTACTTGTAGTTGTTGTGGCATGTTCAACAGAAAAGAATACGTTAATTAATCGTACATATCATGGTACAACTGCTCGTTACAACGGCTATTTCAACGCAAATGAATTAATACGACAAGCAGTAACTTCTTATCAAAATTCGTTGAAAGAGGATTATTATTCACTTTTAGAAATCGAACCACTTCCAGATGAAACTGAAGTGATTGGTTTATATCCTTCGATAGATACAGCAATCGTTAAGTGTACGAAAGTGATTCAAAATCACAGTATGCCAAGTAATGATCGTCCTTCTCAAAAAAAGGAGGAACACAATGCTTGGATTGACGAGAATTGGACGACTGTTGGTATTGCATCTTATTACCGTCGTGATTATGACGCAGCCATGAAGAACTTTATGTTCGTGAAAAAGTTCTATTCTAATGATCCTTCGATTTACATTGGTGAATTATGGATGGCAAAGACAAACATGCAGTTAGGTAAATTAACAGATGCAGGGTTTAATATTGCGAATTTGGAAAAGGCAATTGCGGATGAAGAAGAAGGAGGAAATAAAAAAGAAAAATCTTCAAAAAGTAAATCCAAATCCAAGAAAGGAAAGAAAGAAGAAGAGGTAGCGAAAGTTCCAAAGTCAATTCGTTTTGATTTTGAAAAAACAAAAGCAGAATATGCCTTACGCAAACAAAATCCACAAGACGCTATTAAATACTTGGAAGAGTCTCTGAAGTTTGCAAAAAAACAAACGGATAAATCACGTGTTCACTTTATCATGGGACAATTGAACGAATCAATTGGAAACAGAGAAGAAGCGAAAAAACAGTATGGTTTAACATTGAAATTCAATGCGCCGTATGAAATGCATTTTAATGCACGTTTGAAAAGAGCTTTCATGGGTGGCGATGAAAAAGTTAAGAAAGAATTGCTTAAAATGTTGCGTGATGCTAAGAATGCACAATTCAAAGATCAAATCTATTACGCGCTAGCAGATATTGAATTACAAAATTCGAATAAACCAAAAGCAATTGATTATTTAACGAAATCAGCATTTTATTCAACGGCGAATACACGTCAAAAGGGTATGGCCTATGAGAAATTAGGAAATATGTCATTTGCTGACCGAAATTATGTAAGCGCTCAAAAGTATTATGATTCATGTGCGACAGTAATTGATGATAAATATCCTAACGCTGAAGGGATTAGAAGTAAAGCTGAAAAGCTAGCTGATCTAGTTGTAGCAGTTGAAACGGCAAATTTTGAGGACAGTGTTCAACGAATTGCGTTGCTAAGTGAAGATGATCGCGTAAAGTTTGTCGAGAAAGTAATTAAGCAAAAACAAGAAGAAGCTGAACGTTTAAAACGATTAGAAGCAGAGAAGTTAAGAGCTTTGCAGCAAAATCAAAACACTTTTGCTGAGTCAAATGGCAATGGAAGCAAATGGTATTTTAACAATGCCAAAACGCGTTCTGAAGGATTTGAGGAGTTTAGAAAGTTGTGGGGTTCTAGGGATAATGAGGACAATTGGAGACGAAGCGATAAAACAGTGTTCTTACCAGCCATCACAAATGAGGACGATACGGTTCTGACGGATGAAAGCGCCCTTGCACAAGTGAAAAAAGACACCTTGACAGTAGAAATGTTAATGGCTGACATTCCACTTACCGATTCGTCTTTACAAGCCTCAAAAATGCGTTTATTAGAAGCGCTTTACGCTGCTGGAGTGATTTATAAAGATCAATTGAATGAGACCGAATTAGCGGCTAAACAATTTGATGCTGTGCTTGCTAAAAATACAGTTTGTGAAACAGATATGTCTTCAGCATTTCAGTTGTATAAAATGTACAATGAGTCAAAACCTGAAGTAGCCAGTGTCAATAAAGAGCGTATTTTGACATTGTATCCTAATTCTGATTATGCGAATTATTTACGTGATCCTGATTATTTTGTTAAACGTAAGGAAAGAGAACTGTTAGCTGAACAAGAATATGTAAAAGTTTTAGAGCGCTATAACCGCGGATTATATTATCCTGTGATATCGAAAGCCGATGATGTGATTGCAAATGAAAAAGACAATCAGTTCCGTTCTAAATACATGTTGTTGAAGGCAATGTCACTTGGACAAACAACAAGTAACAAACAAGAGTTATTGCCTTTATTGAATCAAGTTGTTGAAGAATATCCGGAAACACCAGAAGAGGCGCGCGCTAAAGAAATGATTGGTATTATCCAAAATGGATATTCGGCAAATATAGAAGCTGATTTCACGAATAAATCACCATATACGTTCAATGACGAAGTTCCGCAGTGGGTGATTGTTTTCTTGGATAAATCTGAAGGTGTTAGCACGGCCAGAACAAAGGTTTCTGATTTTAATAAGGAGTTTTTTAGTCGCGATAAATTGAAAGTTAGTTCTAAGCTTTTTGGAGAAGATAAAAGTGTCTTATTGATTCAAGAGTTTCCAACAGATCTTAAGGCAAAAGAATATGTTCGAATTTATAAGGCCACACGTAAACATTTACTTGATTTGCAGAACGCAAAAATTGTTGTGATTACCCAAGAAAACATGAAGATTCTATTCGAACGCAAAGACGTTAAAGAATACGAAGATTTCTTCGATGAGTTTTATTAAAAATTCACTTTACCACCCAATCAATATGGAACAAGAAAAGAAGAAAAGTGGCATTTCTAAGTTTGCGCGTTTTTCAGGATTGGGCATTCAAATGGGTTTAACTATCGCGCTATTCACTTGGCTAGGAACATATCTCGATGGAAGATTTGCTTCAAAAACACCCTGGTGGACAATCGGACTTTCTTTGTTTGGAGTAATGGCTGGATTGTATCTTGTTATAAAAGAAGTGATAAAAATGGGCAAGGAAGATGAATAAGGCAAGATTGTTTACATTGATTATTCTTGGGTCACTTTTAGTTGCTCTTGGAACCTATGTTGCACTTGTTCAAGGCCATGTGCTCCAATTGGTCGAAAAACATGCGATTATTATTTCTGTAACCATTAGTGTAATTTTCGGTGGTGGAATTCCTATAATTGCGCCTTCTTTTCGTCAAGATCCTGAAAAATTTGTTGGACGTTTTTTGGTGCTAACGACCGTTCAGTTATTACTTGCTATGTCGATCTTGTTAGCTTTCATTGTTTCAAAACAGAGTGATGCAAAAATGATGTGTTTTCATTTTATTAGCTTGTTCGTGCTTATTTTAATAATTCAATCACTTGGCTTAATTAAAGTCGCTAATTCAACTGATAAATAAACCTTTGAAAGGCTTTTTTCAAACGCTTTTTTAATGATATTTTCACCAAGATTTAACAAGCGAGTGTTAAACTCAAATTTTCTTAAACTTTTTGTCTTGTTTCTTTAGAAAGTTTACCTACCTTTGCGCCAAATTTTGAAAGCTTTTAATAGAAATACTCGTGCAATGGCATTAAAGAATAGAATTAATTACGTATTTATCACGCTTTTAGCAATCTTTTCGTTCTCAACTGTAATGGCAAATACGCCTGAAGCAGGTCACGAAGAAGGGAAAAAAGAAGAAAAATTCAATGTTGGTGAGATGATTATGCACCACATTAAGGATGCGCACGAATGGCATTTATGGGGTGGGCACCACAATTCAACGTCTATTTATTTGCCAGTTATTTTAATTGATGGTGGTTTAAAAACATTTTCGTCAAGTAATTTCTATCACGGTACACCAGCTTCGTCAATTGATCACAAAACGCACAAATCAGTTGATTACATGGTAGGTGTTGGCCCAGCTGCAGATTATGCAATGTTCCATGAAAAAATCTACAAATTAGAAGGTGGAGAATTGCAATTTGAAGATGGTCACCCACACAATGTTAAACCATTGGATTTCTCAGTAACTAAAAACGTTCTTTCATTAGTTTTCGGTGCTCTTCTAATTTTGATTGTTATGTCTTCAGTGGCACGTTTCTACAAAAAGAACGGTGCAGTTGCTCCAAGAGGTTTAGCTAAATTTATTGAACCATTAATTTTAATGGTACGTGATGATGTTGCTAAATCAAACATTGACAAACACAAATACCACAAATACGTTCCTTACTTGTTGACGATTTTCTTCTTTATCTTCTTCAATAACTTATTAGGTTTAGTTCCGATCATTCCTGGTGGAGCGAATTTAACAGGTAACATCACAGTAACTTTCTTCTTGGCAGTTTGTACTTTATTAGTAACTGTTTTCTCTGGAAACAAAAACTATTGGGGACACATTTTTGCAACGCCAGGAGTTCCATTGGCTTTATTGCCAATTATGATTCCAATCGAGGTGGTTGGTATTTTAACAAAGCCTTTTGCGTTAATGGTTCGTTTGTTTGCTAACATTACAGCGGGACACATTATCGTTTTAGCATTGATTTCAATTATCTTCTTAAACAAAAGCGCAGCATGGGGAGCATTATCTGTTCCGATGGCCTTGTTTATTTCGGTGTTGGAGTTGTTGGTAGCTTTCTTACAAGCGTATCTATTTGCGATGCTTTCAGCATTGTTTATCGGTGCAGCAGTGGAAGAAGCACACCATTAATTAATTTGTAATTTTATATACATATAGTTATGTTCGGAAGTATAGCAGCAATTGGAGCAGGTCTTGCAGTTTTAGGTGCAGGATTGGGTATTGGTAAAATCGGTGGTTCAGCAATGGACGCGATTGCACGTCAACCAGAAGCTTCAGGTAAAATTCAAACAGCTATGATTATCGCTGCGGCGTTAATTGAAGGTGTTGCTCTTTTCGGTGTAGTAGTTGGTCTACTAGGTCTTGAAACAGGAGTTAAGTAATTTTTAAAGCACTTGCCGTAACGGTTGGTTATGGCAAGTGTTTTTTAATTGAAAACAAAAACTAAAAATAAAGTAAAATGGATTTGATATTACCAGATTTCGGTCTCTTGTTTTGGACAGGTTTAGTGTTCATCATTTTGATGTTCATCTTAACGAAATTTATTTGGAAGCCAATTTTGTCATCAGTAAATGCTCGTTCTGAGAAAATTGCTGAGGCTTTGGAAATGGCTGAAAAAACAAAAGCTGAAATGAAATCATTGCAAGCTGCAAATGAGAATCTATTGAAAGAAGCGCGTGCTGAGCGTGACGCAATCGTGAAAGATGCAAAAGAAACTGCAACGAAAATGGTTGAAGATGCGAAAACAGCTGCGAAAGTTGAGTCTGAGAAAGTAGTTTCTGCTGCTCGTCAAACAATTGCTTCTGAAAAAGCTGCTGCGATTGCAGAGTTGAAAACACAAGTGGCTTCATTCTCAATTGAGATCGCTGAGAAAATTGTTCGTACTGAACTTTCTTCAGATGCAAAACAAAAAGCTTTGGCAGAGAAAATGGCTGGAGATATTAACTTGAATTAATTTAATTACAATGAGAAGTTCTAAAGGAGCAGCACGCTACGCAAAAGCACTACTTGAATTAGCGATTGAGCAAAACAAGTTGGATGTAATTGCAGCTGACATGAATTACTTGTTACTTGTCAATGACGAGAACAAAGATTTTCATATCGTATTGAATTCTCCAGTAATTAATTCAGATAAAAAAATTGAAATATTCGGAGCTATTTTCGGACAGTTTGATAACCTTTCAACAATGTTTATCAACTTGATTACGAAAAACAGAAGAGAATATATGTTACCTCAAATTGCTCATCAGTTTGATGTTCAAATGAAAGCAGGTAAAGGAATTGTTCCAATTACATTGATTTCTGCAATTGCTTTGAATGATGCAACGAAGAAAGAAATCCTTGAGAAAGCGCAAGCTTCAATCAAAGGTACATTGGAAGTTACTGAATTAGTTGATGAATCGCTAATTGGTGGATTTATCATACGCATGGAAGACAAGCAAATAGATGCGTCTGTTGCAAGTCAAATTAACAATTTAAAACAACGTTTAACAAGATAATCCGCACTTAAGTGGAATCAAAGTAAAACTACACAAGATGGCAGATGTAAAACCAGCAGAAGTTTCTGCAATTTTAAGAGAGCAGTTATCAGGATTTCGTTCTGAAGCTGAACTTCAAGAAGTAGGTACAGTTCTTCAAGTAGGAGATGGTATCGCACGTATTTATGGATTGAACGGAGTTCAATACGGAGAGTTGATTGAGTTTGATGGAGGTTTGCAAGGAATTGCATTGAACCTTGAAGAAGACAATGTTGGTGCCGTAATGTTAGGTCGTTCTTCTGATGTTAAAGAAGGAGATACTGTAAAACGTTTAGGACGTATTGCTTCTGTTAAAATTGGAGATGGAATGGTAGGTCGTGTTGTGGATACATTAGGTAACCCAATCGATGGTAAAGGACCAATTCAAGGTGAAACGTATGAAATGCCAATTGAGCGTAAAGCGCCAGGTGTTATCTTCCGTCAGCCAGTAACTGAGCCATTACAAACAGGTATCAAAGCGGTAGATGCGATGATTCCAATTGGACGTGGACAACGTGAGTTGATCATTGGTGACCGTCAAACAGGTAAAACAACTGTTGCGATCGATACAATCATTAACCAACGTGAATTCTACGATAGAGGAGAACCTGTTTTCTGTATCTATGTTGCAATTGGACAAAAAGGTTCAACTGTAGCTGGAATCGTTAAGAAATTAGAAGATGCTGGTGCAATGGCATATACTGTAATCGTTGCTGCAAATGCATCAGATCCTGCAACTATGCAGTTCTATGCTCCAATGACTGGTGCTGCAATCGGTGAGTACTTCCGTGATTTAGGAAAACCTGCATTAATTATTTATGATGATTTATCGAAACAAGCGGTAGCTTACCGTGAGGTTTCTCTTTTATTACGTCGTCCTCCAGGTCGTGAGGCATACCCAGGTGACGTATTCTACTTACACTCACGTTTATTGGAAAGAGCTGCGAAAATTATCGCTGATGATTCTATTGCTGCTCAAATGAACGATTTACCAGCTTCTATTAAGCATTTGGTAAAAGGTGGTGGTTCATTAACGGCTTTGCCAATTATTGAAACACAAGCGGGTGACGTTTCTGCATATATCCCAACTAACGTAATTTCGATTACGGATGGTCAAATTTTCTTGGAAGGTGATTTATTTAACGCTGGTATCCGTCCTGCAATTAACGTTGGTATCTCTGTATCACGTGTAGGTGGTAATGCGCAGATTAAATCAATGAAGAAAGTTGCTGGTACCTTGAAATTAGATCAAGCTCAGTACCGTGAGTTGGAAGCGTTCGCGAAATTTGGATCTGACTTAGATCAAGCAACTAAATCTGTATTGGATAAAGGAGCTCGCAACGTGGAAATCTTGAAACAACGTGAAGGAGATCCAATGTCTGTTGAAAAACAAATTGCGATTATCTATGTTGGAACAAAAGGTTTAATGCAAAGCGTTCCAGTTAACAGAGTGAAAGAATTCGAAAAAGAATACTTGAACTATTTAGAGGCAAAACATGCTGATGTATTAGTTGCATTGAAAGCTGGTAAATATACAGATGAGATCACAGATACATTGACAAAAGTTGCTAAAGAATTAGCTGATAAATACTAAACAATTTTGAATTTGGGATTCGTGATTAATTGCGAATTCTAAATCCTGAATCTTGAATGACATTATGCCAAGTTTAAAGGAAATACGAAATAGAATTACCTCGGTAGGTTCAACAATGCAAATCACTTCAGCAATGAAGATGGTATCTGCTGCAAAGTTGAAGAGAGCGCAAGATGCAATTACACAAATGCGTCCATACTCTGAAAAACTACAGGAAATTCTTAGCAATTTAAGTGCGACTTTGGATCTTTCTGAAAACGCATTTTCTGATACGCGTGAAGTGAAAAACGTATTGATCGTTGGTATTACTTCAAACCGTGGTTTGTGTGGAGGTTTCAATAACAATGTTATTAAACGTGTAACACAATTAGTAAATGAGGAATACAAAGATGCAAATCCACGTGTTCTTTGTTTAGGAAAGAAAATTCGCGATTCATACAAACGTTCTGATGCTTATTTCATTAATGATGCATTAGCCCCTGTAGAAGATATTTTCAATGCATTGAATTTCGAAAACACAACTGTTATTGCAAACGAATTGATGCGCATGTTTACTGCGAAAGAATTCGATAAAGTAGTTGTTGTTTACAATCGTTTCGTTAATGCAGCGACACAAGATGTTCGTACTGAACAATACTTGCCAATCGTTCCAACTGTTCAAGAAGATAATTCATCTGCTGGTGATTATATTTTTGAGCCATCAAAATTGGAAATTGTTGCAGATTTGATTCCTAAATCATTGAAGATTCAATTGTTCAAAGGGTTGTTAGATTCAAATGCAGCCGAGCACGGAGCACGTATGACAGCAATGCATAAAGCAACAGATAATGCAAGTGAATTGCAAAAAAGCTTGAAATTGTCATACAACAAAGCGCGTCAAGCGGCTATTACAAACGAAATCTTAGAAATCGTTGGTGGTGCTGAAGCCTTGAATAGTTAAGAAACAATTTCAAAAGACATAAAAAAAGCAGTATCGAATTTCGGTACTGCTTTTTTGTTTTTTATAATATCACTAATCACTAATTACTAATCACTAATCACTAATCACTAATCACTAAATGTGCTAACGCAAGCAAAATCCCAAGACAGTATCAATAAATTCATCTGGTGCTTCTGCGTGGACCCAATGTCCGGCGCCCAAGATTGTTTTAATTTCTGAATCAGGAAAAAGTTCTTCCAATTCATCGATATCTTCATCTAAAATATAATTCGATAATTCACCGCGAATAAACAGCGTGGGAAGCATTACTTCTTGTTCTGGAATACGAGATAGAATATTTTCCATTTCGCGCTCCAAAACACTTAAATTCATTCTCCAAGCCAATTGCCCTTTCTCTTTCCAATACAAATTCTTCAAAAGGAACTGTCGAACACCTTCTGAGTCAATATGCGCTTTCAAAATAGCTTCTGCTTCACTTCGAACCTTGATCGCATCCAAATCAATTGCATGCATTCCAGCAAGAATATGTTGATGATGCATTGGATAGGCTTTTGCACCAATATCAACAACGATAAGTTTTTCCAATAAATCTTCATGTTGCTGTGCAAAAAGCATTGCTACTTTGCCGCCCATAGAATGACCAAGTAGAATTGTTTTCTTTAAGCCTAAATCATCGTACAATTCTTTTAAATCATCCACCATCAACTGATATGAAAAATCATCAGACCAAGGAGAATGACCATGATTTCTTATATCAACTAAGATTACGTGATAGTATTCTGCTAATTTCTTTGCGTGGGTTTGCCAATTGTCGGAAAAACCAAAAAGCCCATGTAAAATAACCATCGGTTGTCCTTCTCCTAATTCGCGGTAATGAAGTTTCATTTTGAATTCTTTGCGTTACTATTGGTTTGATTGAAGGTGTCAAAAATACGAAGATTTGTTCGTTCACATGTAATTTGTATAACGCATTTTGAGTCAAACTAAAGGATTGAATCTAGATTATTATAGTTGAAATCGCGGTGAACTTTACCAATCTCTTCACTTGTTGAGTCCATCGATTGAGATAGATATAACGTCCAATATAAAATTGTATGAATTTTTGGACGTGGAGGCTATTATAAAGCAAACGTCACATCACATATTTCAAATAGTAAGATTATGATAATGAAAAGATTAAAAAGTCCTTTTTAAGGATGAAAGAAACATTCTATACAAAGCATATTCTAAGTTTATTTTTTTTTGTACCTTGTAGTTCCACTTTTGTTTGGATAGAAAAATGTTTAACCTATTCTTATTTCCTTGTTGAATGTTATTGAACACGTATGAAATTGTAATTCTTTCAATAGGACTTTTTCTAGGCTTACTTCTTTTGATTTTGCTTTTTCGAAAAATGAAAGAACTTGTTATTCAGAAAAATAAATTCAAGTCATTGAATACAAGTTTTTTGGATATCGTTAATTCGACAAAAGATAGTTTTGTGTTGTTCGATAATACGAGCACTTTTTCGCATTCCAACAATGAAGCGAATTGGTTTTTGTATGATGTGTTGAAAGTGGATAAATCAACATTTAATCTCGAATCCATCTTGAAACAATTCGATGAACTAACTGGTGTAAATGTTGCGGAACAAATTTCAAAAGGAGAGTTTTATGAGTTAACGAATTTGGAAGTCAAAATGGATAATGGTGAGATACTCAATTTCTATTGCCGTATCAATCCTGTTGTTTCCAAAGGTAAAAGACATTATACGTACATATTAGCAAGAAACATTACAGAAGAAATTTTAAAACATCGTATTGCTGATGAAAATGGGTTTTTCATTTCAGAAATTATGAGTTTTTCACGTGACGGTTTTATTTCATTACGTAAAGATTATACCATTCAATCCATAAATCCAGTAGCTATTGCTGCATTAAATCTGGGTAATCAATCAACTGTAGGAGAATCTATCTTAACACTATTTCCTGAAATAGAAAATACGGATTTAATTACCAACTGCGAGTACGTGCTCATGCAACAAGAGCCTTTGGAGTTTGAATATTTCTTCGCGCGACAAGCATCATGGTTCAATATTAAGTTGCTGCCAAATAAATTTGGATTATCATTCTTCTTTTATGAGAACACGAACATGAAAGTGAATTCTGCATTAAACGATGCAGAGCGTTTGGCACTTGAGGATTTTTCAAAAAGGGATGTGAGTTTCTATCAAATTATGGCGAAAACAATTGACAGTATTCAAGTATTGTTTCCTGGAATGTTTTGCGCGATCTATGTTTTATCTGAAGACGAAAAGGAAATGAAATTCTTTTCATCTGGTTATTCTACATTTTTACCGACTGTTCCTAAACCAATTAAAGATGATTTCTTTGGTTTCAGTTATTTGCTTCAGAATAAATTAAAGTTAGAGCCGGGTGACGCCTATTTCGATCACCTAAACAGTGTTTTTTCAACGAAACGTTTTACCACGATTTTTAGTCAACCAATTATCTCTGAAAATACATCGAATGGAATTTTGATCTCTTATTTTGATGGAGACATGAACCATTATTCGAATATTTCGCTTTTACAAGAAAAAACGGGATTCTTAATTAGCAAACTATTCAATTATCGCAAGATCTTTAGAGAATTGGAGAAATTATCAATCGTCTCCGAAAATTCACAAAAGGCATTTGCTACAATAAATATTGAAGAGCGTATAACATGGTCAAATCGTTCTTTTAATCATCTTTTTGGTTCACATAGGGAGGATATGCTTTTTACTTTGTTCACAGATTTAATAGGTGAAGAAAATACAAGTTTCGATAACTTCACAAAGTTAAAATCTGGAGTAGCGAATTTTGAAAACATTAAAATGCGATTCACTTATTATCGGAAAGACATGGATCTGAAGGAATTGCAATTGATTACACGAACCATCTTTTCTGGTGATGAAATCCAATTACTAATTGAAATTGAAGATATCACAGAGCAAGTGAATTATGAGCAAAAACTGGTTCAGGGTAGAGAATTTTTAAAGAAAATCACAGATACGGTTCCTATTGTTTTGTTCCAATGTGAGATTGATGATGCTGGTCAATTCAATTTCATGTTTCTAAGTAAAGAAATCGAACGATTTGGGGTTGATCTAACCGTTGAGCGCATTTATAAACGTCCAGAATTAATTTTCAGATTAATTCATCAGGATGATTTACCGCGCGTAATCAATACGATTGAAATTTCTCAAAAAGCGCAAATTACGTGGAATGTAGAGTTCAGACTTGAAGGAAAAGATAATCAATCGATGTGGATTAAAGGTATTGGAGTTCCAGAATTTCAATCGGATGGAAGTTCACTTTGGTATGGTTATTTTGAAGATATTTCGGAAAAAAAGAAGAAAATTAAAGAAATCGAAGCAATTAACACACGTTTCGCATATGCCTCTAGGGCTGTAAATGAGGCTATTTGGGAATGGGACATTGAAAAAAATAGTTTATTTTGGAGTGATGGTTTATCTTCCATTTTTGGTTACTTGAGATCCAAATACCCAACATTGGACAATTTATACGAATACATTCATCCAGACGATTATCAAGACTATGCAATTCAGGTCCAAAGAAACTTGGACAATAAAGAATTGGAGTTATTTAGTATGGAATATCGGTTCAAAAAGCCAGATGGTTATTTTGCGAATATTATCGACAAAGGTTATATTATTCGAAATCAACATGGAAAAGCAGAACGTGTGATTGGATCAATAAGAGATGTTTCTGAATTGCGATTGTTTGAGAAGAAGAAAAAAGAACTTATTAACGAAACACAGGAGTTTGAACGCAATCAATTCTCAATGGAATTGCACGATGGGCTTGCTCAACAATTGGTTGCGCTGAATTTATATATTTCACATCTGGAAGAGGACATTCCTGTCGATAAAAGAGAAAGGGTAGAAATTTGTAAAAAAATTGTACTGGATAGTCTAAACCAAACAAGGTATTTATGTTACAACCTCTCTCCTCCTGAACTTTCGAATGGTTTAATTGCTGGTTTAAAAGCGCTATTTGATCGTTTAAATGCCCTAAATGGTATAGATTTTAAATTTGTCTCTGATGAAACGTTGACCAATGAGTATTTTGAAAGTATCGATATTTACAATGTTTACCGAATCATTCAAGAGTTTGTGAATAATTCGCTAAAGCATTCTCATGGAACAGAAATTTATTGTGAAGTTAGTCATCATCCAAAACAAAAAGCGATTACGGTTCTTATTAAAGACAATGGTAAAGGATTTGATACGGCCAATGTGAAGTATGGATTCGGAATTCAAAACATACATAAACGGGCTAATTTAGCAAATGCAAAAATTCAAATGAACAGCGGAATTGGTGAAGGCTGTAGCCTAAAGATTAACCTGAATTATGTTTAAGGAAGACTTAATTGGTCTTGATTTCTTCACACAAATAGGTTTTGCCCTTTAGAATTTCATTGATGGCAATTTTAAGTTCTGTCAAAGATGAGTTCTTAGTAACGTATCCTTTCGCACCTGATTCTAACGCACGATGAATGTAAGTCGGCTCTGTATGAATCGTTAATATAAGGATGGAAAGCGAAGGATTTTTTTTCAATAAAATATCTGTTAACTCCAAACCATTGTATTTGCCTGGTAGGTTGATATCCATAAGAACGATTGAAGGATTAACTTTTTCAATAATCATTTCAACATCATTGGAATTACGAACAACTTCAACTGTATCAAAGCCCTCTTCGAGTAAAGTTGATTGCCAGATATCAGCAATCAATTTAAAATCTTCTACAATAACAGCTTTTTTCATAATTATTCGTAACTGTTTGAATCAATTTTTTTAAAAGAGAATCAAAACGAGTGGTTTGTTTCATCATTTTTCAGCGGCAAATATCTGTATAAACTTTCAATTGAACTACAATTCTGTTTTTTTATTTAATAAATGAGTTTTTTGTATTCATCTGATTGATATAAGATTATAGTTTTGATGTATTCTTCTACAATTTTAGTAATGATGAACTGTATTGCATCTGTTTTGTATTCTGAAATAGTTTAACGTCAAAAATGCTTTTTTTTCAAATTGGCATTTATTGTGAAGAATGTTTGTTTCAATTGGGTCACGCCTCTACTCAAATCGGTATTGATATGTGAACGTTAATAATCGATTTTTCAATTACTTCCACAATCAGTCAATCAGATACATGCAGTAAAATCAAGAATTAGATAAATAAAACATCTTTATGATTGATTGAAAGCACACTGTGATTGAGTATTTTAAGTTTTTGGAAAATAATTTGTAATAGTTGTGCCTTAGTTCAAGATTATTGTTCAGAGTTACAGTTGAATTTATTAAATTTGGAATGAATTGAAGAGTAACCACTATGGAAAATGAAATCAGAGTACTGATCGTTGATGATCATAAATTGATTGCCGAAGCATGGTCTTCGCTTTTGGAGCATGTTGAAGGAATAAAGGTTATCGGAACTGCAGATAATGCCCAAGATGCTTTTGATTTTTGTCTAGAACATAAGCCAGAAATTGTATTAATGGATATTAATCTAAAAGGCGGAAGTAATGGACTAGAAGCGACTGAGAGAATTCACAACAGTTTAGCTAAAACGAGAGTTATTGGTCTTTCATTGCATGATGACATATCATTCGTTAAGAAATTTTTGTCAATTGGAGCAAAAGGTTACCTTACCAAAAACACAAATAAAACAGAATTAGTAGAAGCAATTATGAAAGTTCATCAAGGTGAATCATATATTGCTGCTGAAATTAAAGATCGTTATTTTACTTCTTTGTTGGATATCAATAATACCGAGTCTAAAAAAGAACTGACATTAAAAGAAATTGAAATTGTTAAGTTAATCACTCAAGGATTTACGTCTAAAGAAATTGCTGAGAAGATTTTTGTTTCGCCTCGTACCGTTGAAACTCACCGTCATAATATTTTGAAGAAATTGAATATTCCGAATGCGGCTCAGTTAAGTAGTTGGGCTAAGGAAAAAGGGTATATGTGATTTTGATTTCATGCATCATTTGTTTAAAATCCTGATTTAATCAGGATTTTTTTTTGTTTAAACAAAAAAAGTCATGAACGAACGTCATGACTTTTTAACCTAAACCTATGTAAACGACTACTACTTGCTTTTTTGTGGAACAATCGGTAAA
>CAJAVU010000096.1 GCA_903945495.1 uncultured Flavobacteriales bacterium
ATATAAATTCATGAAAATCTACCGCGGAATTTCGTTGGATGTATTTCCTGGTGCTGAAATGCTTGAGATTCGTTTGGCTGCTTGTCCCTATATCAGTAGTTTCGGTGAACAGGAAAATCCATTTATCAATGAGCATGTTTTACGTTACACATTTCGCTTTAAAGATGGAAGGGTGAGTGGTATTGCAGTTCCGGAGAGGTTTGTGAAAAAGGCTGGATATAAAGCGGATAATAATTGAAGGAGTTTTATCAATAGAACTAGAAAACAACCTCACCACCTGTCACTAAACCGTCTTCCTGCTTTGATTCAAGAAAAGAGTCCCCAAATTTTATGGTGGAAAGAAATTTATTCCGACCAACGGATGATAAAATGTAATTCAGCTGTTCAATCGTAAACGTAACTGATTCAAATTTAAATTTCCCAATCAACCCTTTTTCAAATTGAATCAATTGAAACGATTTGACGTTCGATTTTGCACTTCTTGAATCTTGAAGATATGTAGTTTGATACAGTGGGAAAAGGGTAGCAGCAGTATCTAATTCATTTGCTCGAAAGCGTGTGATCAATTTAGAACCTTGTTTGACTTCAATACGATTCAGAGGATCAAGCAAAAATCCAATAGTTGCAGGTTCATTCGATAATTCGCTCCAATGAGAAAAGCCGTAATGATTTAAGAATTCTAAATTGAACAGCACTTGTTCCCATTCAACCTTGTTTTTCAAACGAATACGCTCCATGTCATCAAACACAGCTTGGTCTAATTCGCAATTCCAATAGCGAATCCCAGTACCAAAAAGATTGATGATATAGTTCATTAGTTTTTTACGGTTTCAGTTGGTGAATATCACAATGACAAATGTTCTTCAGCTCTATTTATTCATTGGAAAGAACCATTTCCACTTCCTTCACATTTTTCAATTCAATATTATAATAATTGAAATCAGTGCTTTCTGGATTTTCTTCTTCGATGATGTTTATCGAACAATCAGCTATTGGAATCGGTTCGAAATAAACACTAAAAACACGCCAGTCTTCTTGTGATTCGAAATCATGTCGATCAGGAGCCAAAGGAATGTTTACCGCCTCAGTTAGTTTATAACGTTCGCCAGTCGAATTTATCTCTAAATAGGTGTAAGTGGCAATGTTTATCCAACCTCCTTTGATGTAAATCCATGGCGCTGCGTATCCAAAATCAATGCGTGTGTAATCTGTACTCAACACGACGCGCAGAATCACGGGATTTTGTTTTCGCTGTTCGCCAATGATTGGTTGAACGACAAATGCGCTTTTTAATTGTTTTTTTAACTGTTTCATTTTGTGAGGTCATTCGTGAATTGTTGGAACCACTTTGGTGATAGTATCTGCACATGGCGTCCTTGCGATAAAAAATAGCGTGCAAGTTCAACGGAAGGGATTAAATTGAACGTAATAACCGATGTTCCTTCTGAATCCTTCTTTATGGTTTGTGATTCATGCAATGGATAGGCTTGCATATAATGCGTCCCCATTTCACTAACTTGTATACGAATCGTTTCTTTTTTGGCTTTTGGAATAGGGAAAACGCCATAAATATCATTCAAATGTGCGTCGATTGCTGCAGAATCTACTTTGTGAAATTTCTTCTTTAAGAGCAAGGGTTCACTTATTCTGTCCATTCCAAAAGTGCGAACCGCTTCGTGGTTTTCAGAATAACCAATGATGTACCAACGATTTTCAAACTCTTTGATAAGAAACGGATGCAATAGAATGTGACGATATGTTCGTTTTCTGTATGAAAAGTGAATAAAGGATACAGGTTTACGTTCCTTACAGGCTTCATAAAAACAATCAAAATGTTCGAATCCTCTGGAAACGGGTGGAATCATTGTTTGAAGAATGGGAAGACGTTCTTCTTCGTTCATGCTGCGCTCCATCGTTGCAGACACTAATTTTTCGACAGCATTATTGAATTGATGGCTAATACGTGAGCCACCAATAGAGCGAATCAAATCTACCGATTCACGAATGGTGTCCAATTCTTCTTGTTTTAACGAAACACCTGCCAAGGCATAGTTCGGATCGGTGTATTCGTAACCACGATTCGTCGGACAATAGCGTAAAGGTGCATCAAAACCATCCGGATAGGGAAGACGCATGTTCGCAATGTCTTTTTGAATGGTTTCCTTTGATGGCATGAAATCCAATTTATCCCAACAAGCATCAATGATTTCATTCATGGTTGGGTATCTTTTCCTTGGGTTTCTGACCAATTCATCAATTACTTTGTAACGACGAAAAGCACTTTTACTAAGGTTCATTTGAGTATTTTTTATAAAGATATAAAATATTATTCTACCCCGTAAGTAAAATACGGACCTATTATTTTCCTTTGTTTCATTAAAGCTGAAAATGAATGGAAACAACGATTAAATAACTAGTAGAATGATGATTTCACATGTATACACAAATGACCAAACATTCAGACGAATCCTTGAAGCGTTGACGGAAAAAGAATTGCGAAATCTGGCCAGAAAAGAAGTGCTAATTATGACAATCATCGTCACCTTATCAAGTAATACACAAGAAATTAGTAAGTACTTGTTTCAAGAACAAGAAGATTATGATCAATTGAAAGACATGGATGAAGAGTCAATTTCCGTGAAAATTGCAACTCGATTATTTAGGATGGATATTGAGGAAATTCAATCGATTTATGATCAATTTGTTCCATTAAATGAAGTGGTTGACGATTTAATGTTCACCATAACAGATGAACGTTGGGAGATTATTGCTGCTCTATGGAACTGGAAAGTGGAGGATGTGCGTTTTGCTGATTTAATCGTTATGAATTAGTTTGATTTACAATGGAATGATTTACAACTCCCGATTTCGGTCGGGAGTTTTTTTTGTTAGATTGTGAACTTGTTTAGCACATTTGTCCATTCACCCAATTCTTGAAAAAGTTCCAATCGTTCGGCTTTCTGGTGTTCTAAAGAAAGGGATTTCTTTTTTTCATTCAAGGAATCGATTTTGTTTCGAATATCTTTTATCATTTGAAGAAAGGAATTTTCATTGGCAGAAAGTATAATCAACAAGCGCGTATAGTTGTGGTATAAGTCCATTGCATTTTTCGAAGGTCTAGGCAAAATAGGTAGTTGATTGAATGCCTCACGAATAGCAATGAGTTCTTGTTCTAAGGTTTTTTGTTCATCTCTAAGATCTGCTGCTTTTTCGTACTGTTGATCGCGAATGACTTCGTCCTTGCGTGGTTCTAATTCCAAGATGGCAAGATTCGTTCTCAACAGACGTATTTCTAGCTCTTTCAATTGTTGCGATTGTTGGCGCATTTCCCGGTGATTTGCACCCATTTTAGCATTATATTCGTCGATATAGGGTTGCAAACCTTTCAAGAAGTCAGCATTTGTTTGGTTGATTTCGAATAGTTCGTTTGGAACTTCATCCAAAACATGGTCTTTGAGAAGTCGTTGTGCCCACGAAAACTTCAACTCCGACGAAAGCGGTTTTAGAATTATCCCCAAAAGCGCATCTGAAAAAGGGTTTTCAATCATTAGCTTATGATCAATGGTTTCGTCGCGAATACTTGAATAAAATACTTGGACGTTATTTTGAGCGAGTTGACTAAGAAATTCAGCCAATGCTTTTTCTTCTTGCTGATTTTCAAGAATAAAATGGATGTTATCAATAAAAACAACTTGTATTGTTGCCAGATTATTCATGTGGTAGTGCGTCAAATCACTGAATTTATCCCCTTCTTTGAATTGCAGAAACGCGCAATGCGTCACCTTGTTTTTATACTCATTGGCAAGAGCGTGTAATAAATAACTACTTCCATTACCTTGGTCTCCTTCAATGCGAATACACTTGAATCCTGCAAAGTGAGTTGCAAGTTGGTGTTCTATTTCATCCAGTAAATTGGCTTCGCATTGAAATCCCCTAACTGTTCGATCCGCCATTGGACGATTGATAATCATATGTCTCATTTCCTCAATTTTTGACAAAAGAAATATAGTGGTCCGGATTATTTATCCGGAGGTAGTTTTATTCATTTATTTCTCTTAGATTTTTTAAAATGTTCTACGATTTCTTTGAATTTCGTTTCATGCTTTTAATTTTCTCATATTTATTCTATATTTGTTTGCCTCGACGAAACCTCTTTCTTAATCGACGGATAATAATTGATTCATAGGGATTAAAGACAAGTTACTACAACTACATGATAGGAAAATCAATTCTTAATTACGAAATCAAATCCCTTATTGGTGAGGGAGGAATGGGAAGTGTTTATTTAGCAACGCATGCACAAGTAAATCGCACTGTCGCAATTAAGTCTCTTTTGCCTCAATTCATGTCAAATGAGGAAATAAAGCAACGTTTTAAAAATGAAGCATCCACATTAGCACATTTACAACATCCAAATATTGTTGGTTTGTATGATTATGTGGAAGACGAATCTGGGATGTATTTAGTAATGGAATATGTTGAAGGGTTGCCTTTGGATGATTTCATTAAAACGGTTACTGGCCCCATGCCTGAAGAGCGCGCCCTTCCAATTATAAAAGAAATTCTTTCTGCATTCAGTTATGCTCACCAAAAGGGAATTGTTCACCGCGATATTAAACCTGCAAATATCATCATAACCCAAAATGATGGAATAAAAATTCTAGATTTTGGTATTGCACGTTTGTTAGAAGATGGTAATCACAACTTGACAAAAACTGGAACTCAAATGGGGACTGTTTTTTACATGTCACCAGAACAAGTTCAAGGTAAAAAAGTGGACATTCGTTCCGATATTTATTCCTTAGGAGTTACGTTTTATCAAATGTTAACTGGTGTAAATCCATACGCAGGACTAACTACCGAATATGAAGTTTATTCTAGAATTGTTAAGGATGATTTACCACCACCACAAGAGATTTATCCCGGAGTACCTGCTTATTTGGCGACAATACTAAAAAAAGCTCTTGCTAAAGAACCAAATGATCGTTTTCAAACGTGCGAAGAATTTTTAGAGGCGGTAGAATCAAAAGTAACCGTTGCGCATCCGATTAAACCAATTCAACAACCAGTAAATCAGCAACAAAGTGCTCAACGCATCAATCAGCAGATACCGGTTGTTAAACAAGGTAATGGAATTGGAACTGCAGGATTGGTATTCGGTATTCTTGGTTTGATTTTATCCTTCATTCCATTCGCAAGCTTTTTAGGATTTCTACTCTGTTTGTTGGCGATTATTTTTGGAGCAAAGGGAATTTCCAATGTTCGAAAAAACTCGAATTTGAGTTCAACAAAAGGAATGTCAACTACCGGCTTGGTGATAGGTATCATTGGACTATTAATTTCAATGTTGATGAGCATCGGATTAATTTATGTACTGAATTTTCAAGATTCAGATGGTGATGGGGTATTAAATACGTATGACATATGTCCAGCAGAATATGGTGATTATTTAAATAATGGCTGTCCGATTTCAGATATGGATAATGATGGTGTTGCAGACGATTCTGATAATTGTTTGAACGAAAGTGGACCGGTCGAAAACAGTGGTTGTCCTTGGCCAGATTCGGATGAAGATGGCGTTTTGGATAAAGACGATGCTTGTCCAGATACATATGGTGCTGGTTCTGATGGTTGTCCATCAGAAGGATCTCATGTGTTTTGGTTTGATGCTGATGAAACAGGTAATTGGAGCGGCAATGTTTCAATTTATGTGAATGGCTCTTATGTAGGTGAAATAAACAATTGGTATAATGACAACCCTGGATGCAATGCTTCAGGTTGTGTTACTGTTACGAAATCACCTGGTACTTATCGCTGGTCTGCTCGCTCTGAAAATGGAATTGAATGGAATGATGGAACTTTTATAATTGAAGCAGGTGAATGTGATGATAATGGCCTGTATGTTTATTAGTAGAAAAAAATGTTGATGAATCTAAAAAAAGTGAAATTTTTAATTTTTATGCTTGTTGCATCATGCAATTTGTATGGTCAGAAAATAGATAAAAAATGCACTGAAATTTACGCGAATTACCTTGAAAAAGATTCGTTATTGAAAGTAACAAGTGATCTTAATGATTCACTTGTCAAAGTAAACATGGACTTGCAAATCACCTTGAATAAATTACAAGGTCAGTTTGATGCTATTGAGCGCGATTCAAAACTGATAAAAATTGGAAATCAAAAATGGGATACTGATAATCTAAAAGTGAAAACGTTGAATGATGGAACACCAATTTATTTTGCTGACACGCGACAAAAATGGGATTCACTCTTTCTGATAGGTGAACCAGCTTATTGTTTTCATAAAAATGATTCAACCGGTAGTTATGGTTATTTGTATAATTATTATGCGATTGATTTAGGGATTTTAGCGCCTGCTGGTATGCGAATTCCTACCAAAGAAGACGTTGATGAACTATTAAACTATTTAGAATCTGAAACTACAAAGAGTGCCATGTTGTTAAAATCAAAAGACTCCAATAACCTCTTATTACCTAGTTGGAAGACGATTGGAGTGGATAAATATGGGTTGAATATAAAACCATGTGGTTTCAGATTAGATGATAGTAAAGAGTGGTATTTTACAAACAAAGTATATTATTGGTGTAAAAGCCTTGAATCAAATACAATAGAAATGATGGTTATCACGGAAATAAATGATGTGCCATTTATATTAGAAAAATCAATAATAGAAAAGAATAGTAATTATGGACTTTATGTCCGATGTATTAAATAATAAAAAAAATAAAGCGATATGAATGGTTTTAAAAAGTGTGACAATGGACATTTCTACAAAGAAGATTTAAGCGCGTGTCCGTATTGTCCAGGTGGAACAGGAGCATCTAACAATGCAGGTGGAAATGATTTAAACAAAACGGTTGTTGCAGGTGGAGGAATGACACAAGGGGGGGCAGACAATGCTAAAACGCAAGTGTTTGGGAGTCAAAGTGGAAATGATAATTCGGATCAAACAAAAGTTTTTGGAAGCGGTAATGCTGCACCAGGACAACCAAAAAGAGATTTAAACAGAACTTACATTGCAGGAGTAACAGATGAGGATTCAACTTTAGCAGCGGGTGGTGGTGCTTCAATTGATTCAGCTCCACGTTCGGCAAGGAGAATTGTTGGATGGGTATTATCTTACACGCTTGATCCTATGGGGGTAGATTATCGAATTTATGAAGGAAACAACTCAATTGGTCGTGATGCAGGAAACTCAATTACGATAACAAAGGATACGACCATATCTGGTAAACATGCCAATATTTTGTACAAAAAAGGGAAGTTCTATATTAAAGATGAAATGGCTGCAAATGGAACATTTGTGAATGATGAAGAATTAGAAATCGAAAAAGCATACCCACTAAATGACGGAGATGTAATTCGTTTAGCGAACACAACATTCATTTTTAAATGCAGTGAGATTATTGAAAAACACTAATTCTAAACACATGAAAAAAATTGTTGGAAAAAGTGCATGTCGCATGCGCTTTGTTTTATTCTTTGGGGCATTTTTAATTAGTTCTTTCGCTTCATTTGCTCAAAAGAATGAGGTAGATGTGCGTGCAATTACTACGTCAAATTATCCTGAAGTAAAAGGGAAATTGTGGGTGCGTAATCCAGAAGGAATTAAAACAGAAGGAATTCAATTTTATGAAGATGACCAACCCGTTAAAGTGAATTTTGAATCGTTTCAAAAGGTTGATTCAGTTGCACAAAATAAAGTAATTCTCTTTCTTATCCGTAATACTGCGAATAAAGCTGAAATGCAGTGGTACAAAGATGTATTAAGTGCTTCATTCAAGAATGGAACAATCAAATCAGGCGATAAGGTTGAAATTGTTGGATTTAGCTGTCTTATTGAAAAGCAAATACTTTTTCCTTCAAAATTGAATTTTACCGATAATGTGCAAGATTTATTAGCGCGTATTGATAAAATACAAGAAAACAAACGCATCGAATATGATGGGCGCGTTCAAACGCACATTGCGATTAATGAAGCACTGAATTTATTAGAAGCTCAAAATTTAAATTTACCAGCGGGTTTATTTATATTATCTGATGATCGTTCAATGCCTCCCTTATTAACAGGAGAATTACCTGGTGTACGTTCGCGTCGTTTCAACATTCCAATTTATGGTGTTACCTATTTCAAGAAAAGTAATTACTATGATATCGAAGAATTATGTTCACAAACATATGGTCGTTATATCACTGAGGCAACAAATGATATCAATATTGTTTCGAAAGAACTTAATGGTTTTTTAAACGAATTTGAAAACCGACATGCAGGATTGTATTATCCGTTTACCTACACTTCAACATTTGAAAAAGATGGTAAAAATCACACGGTCAAAATTGATTCAAAAAAAGATGGTCAATCAGGATTTAGCTTACTTGTTCCTTCAAAAAACATTCTTGAGTTAATTCAAGACAATCCTCTAATTGCGGGAATTATTTTTGTCTTGTTCATTGGGCTAGTTGTAGTCATTGTGATGATGTACAAAAAGAACAAGTTAAAGAAAGAAGAACTTGATATCCAGCGCAAAAAAGAGTTTTCAGAAATGGAGCAACACCAGCGTGCTGCTGAACAGAAATTATCGCAGCAAGAAATGGAGTTGCAGCGAATGAAAGAAGAAGAGCGCAAAGAAGCAGAAAATGCTTTGAGCGAAAAGCAAGCTCAAGCGCAAGCGCAGGAAGATGAAGTTCAATTGCAAAAAATGTTGGAACGTGGAAACTTTCCGTGGTTCGAATTCCGTTATGGAAATGAAACAGGAAGTTATCAAATTCAAACACCACGCTTGTCAGTTGGTAGAGATGCATCAAATGTATGGACAATCAATCATCCAACTGTTTCACGAAACCACTTTCAGCTTTATTTTAAAAATTATGTGTACACGATTCGTGATTTAGGAAGTTCAAATGGAATTTACGTTAACGACATGAAGGTTACAGAAATCGAATTAAAGCACGGTGATTGCATTCAAGTAGGGGAAATCACATTGACATTCCACATTTAATTAAGGAAATTTAAGCGTATGAAATACAGCAGTAAATCATTGACCAATGTTGGTAAAGTTAGAAGCGCTAACGAAGATAATTTAGGAGAAGCAAAAACACCGAATGGCGATTTATTTGTTGTTTGTGATGGAATGGGTGGACATGTAGGTGGTGCGCAGGCATCTTCAATTGCCGTAAATAGTATTATTCAATATTTCCAACGCGAAGCATATGACAATGTGATTCAAGCAATCGATCATGCACTTTCGTTTGCAAATGAACAAATTTATGCATCCGCCTTGAACAATCCTGATTTGAAAGGAATGGGTACAACGGCTGTTGTTTTGCTTGTTCGTGATGAAGAATGTTTCATTGGGCATGTTGGTGATTCACGTATTTATTTGCGATCAAACGGAAAATTGAACCGCATCACGAAAGATCATTCGTTTGTGCAAACTTTGGTGGATTCAGGTGTGATTGATGATGAGGATGCAGAAAATCATCCTAATAAAAATCAAATTTTGCAAGCATTGGGAATTGCGCCAACGGTGAAGGCAACGATAAGCCAATCTCCAATTTTACCTAAAGCTGGGGATATGTTCTTGTTGTGTTCAGATGGATTGAATGGAATGGTCAATGACCGTGATATTGAGCATATTATGCATGAAGATAATTTAATGGTTACTTCTGAAAATTTGATCACTGCCGCCCTAAACGGAGGAGGGCATGATAATATTACAGCTTCATTGGTTTTGATTGAAGAAAGCACACATGAAAGTTCACGTTTTGTGCATTTCAATCCGAAACCTAAATTGGTCGATATGACTTCAACACAGCAGTTTGGTGGTGGATCAACACCTAGTGCTCCAAAGAAAAGCAAATTAGCCTATTTCATTGGAGGAGGAGTTATTTTGATTGGTACATGTGTTGGTGTGATGATGATGATGGGGAAAGAGGATGTTGAAAATAGAAAATCAGTATGTTTAAAAGTAGAAGATTTAACAAGTGGAAAAGGCTGTAACAGCATTAAACTTGAAGATAGTGTCGACGTTAAAAATGATACTTTAGAGGTGCCTTGTGGTGATGAAATTAAAATCATTTTTATTGAAAATAACAGAATTTCAAAAATTGATAAGAAGTCTTTAGAAGATAATGATCCATATGATAGTGCTTCTAAAAATGAAGGTGTTGAAAATGAAGAATCAAAAAAAACAGAAAACAATAAAAAAATATTGGATCTAATGAATGAGTCCCAAATTAAAAAATTAAAAATTGGGTCAGCGGTTGAAGATAAAAATGGCGTTCAAATAATTCATAAACATAAAATTACAGTAAAAGATAAAAAGATTGAAGACATAGTAGTTTTACATACAGTGCAATCCGGTCAGGGGTTATCGGGGATTGTTAAATTGTATAAGTCAAGAAATAAGTCTTTATCAGAATTAGTTGTTGCAAAATATAATCAACAACACGGTAGTTTAACTGAAGATCAAAAGTCTGATATTATGATTGAAGAGCATAAGTTGACTGCAGGTTCAATTATAGAAATTCCGCTCAAAGGAAAGGAATGAAACAAATCAACAACATAGAGCTTGTGCAGGTGTTAAATAGTGGCGGAACTGCCACTGTTTATTTAGGTATAGATTTATATACCGGTCTTCCAGTAGCTGTAAAAGAGCTAAAAGCGAATATGTTTAAAAGTGATTTTGTGCGTAAAAAGTTCATTGAAGAAGCGAATCAGTATTTGTACATGGATCATCCGAATATTGTAAAGTTGAAGGACTTTATCATCACTGATGAAAATCATTATTTGGTGATGGAATATGTGGATGGGAAAAATTTGTACGACTACATGACAACGGTTACAGGACCGTTGCCGCTTCAGAATGTCGCGTTATTATTAAATGAGGTGCTGAGTGCCTTGAGTTATGTGCATGATCGAAAATTAATCCATTTGGATATCAAACCATCGAATATCATGCTCTCAACGAATAATTCAGTTAAGCTCGTAGATTTTGGAATTTCGCAAGACAAAACATCAACCGTCAGCGACAAACCGATTGGAAGTCCAGCATATATGAGTCCGGAGCAGGTTGTAGGAGAAGATGTAGATTTTCAATCAGATATCTATTCAACGGGTATTGCGATGTTTGAATTATTGAGTGGCAGTTTACCTTTTCAATCCAGCGAAACACGTGAAGAACTATTTCAAGCAATTAAAACAAATAAAATGCCTCGTTTGAGAGCAAACAATGCGCTTGACTTAGATTGTGAAGAAGAAATGAATCGCATTTTCAGAAAAGCAACAAATAAAAATAAACAGGAACGCTATCAAAGTTGTGAAGCGTTTCAATTAGATATTATTCAATTTATATGAGTTTTAAAATAGTCAAAGTTGGACGTGCTAAAGACAATGATATTGTTTTAACGCATGCCTCAGTATCCCGATATCATTGCGAATTATTTTACGATGCTGAAGGTAATATATTCTTAACCGACAAAGATTCGGCTAACGGGACCTTCGTAAATGGACGAAGAATTAGTGGTTCTGTTCAGCTTGAGGCAAATGACATTGTTAAACCGGGATTAGATGTTCCGTTGCGTTGGAGAAATTTCAATTCATACGAGCAAACAGGAGGAAATCAAGTTCCTTATTCTGGGGGGACGGAGGCGCATGAACCTGCCATCCCTGCTCAACATTATCCAGCACCTAAAAAGATGAACAGTACGTTGAAAACTGTTTTAATTACACTTTCAATAATTGCTGTTTTAGGAGGTTTATGGTTTGTTGTGACTGAATATGTGATTGGTGATGGTAAACCTGCGATTGTTGATCCTGATAAGCCAAATGATAAAACTGAACAACCTGACAAGATTAAAAAGGAGAAGCAAATTGTCTACGATTTTAGTTGTTTGGATGATGAAAATGATTTAGGAACAACCGAAGTAATTGATGTTTTAGAACGAGTAGATCGTGAAGTCACAAATACCTTAGGAGGAGAAGTGACGGTTGAAGAAGAGGAGAAGGTTGGTAATCAATTGTTAGAAGATTGTCGAAATGAATACCAATTTATTGAAACAGGAATAAAAATTGAAAACTTAAGAGCAATTCTAAAACACTTAACTGATCAAATCAAGGAACCGAAAGGTTTTCACTATCAAATTTATCTAATTGATTCAGAAGAATTAAACGCTTTCACTGCTGGTGCAAAAATCTTTGTGACGACGAAAATGTATAGCTTTTGTAATACGAATGATGAGTTGGCTTGTGTTATTGGTCATGAAATCAATCACAATGAATTAGGACACATCAAAGAACATTTGCAAAAGGAACGACTAATTACTGCTGAAGGAGCAGCTTTGGCTCAAATAGCTACGATTTCATTTGGACAGAAAAAAGAAACACATTGTGATATGACGGGTATTGATTTAGCAATTGCTGCAGGATACAATGGTTGTGTAAATATTGAGTTGTGGAAACGTATGCAAAAAGAATTTGATGAGGGTAAATTTAATGCGCTAGATAATTTGTTGCGATCTCATCCTTATTCGGAAAAACGCGCAAAATGTTCGCATGAACATATTTTGAATAACTATGATTTTGATTGTACTTCTGGAGAGGAATAATTAATTGACCTCTAAAAGAGAAAAGACGAATTACATGAAAAAAATAATTAAATCCAAAATCTTTATTGTAATCATCACTATTTTTTGTGTTGGATTTATTCTTGCGCAAACCATTTCGTATCCGGAGTTTCAAAAAATCAATTCCTTCGAAATTCATTCATTTGACGATGGCGTTTTTAAAGCTTCAGTAAACGTAGGGATCTATAATGCTAATTGGTTTTCAATCAATGGTGAGGAGATTGAATTTAAAATGCTGTATAAGAATCGTTTAATAGCATTTGGCTCATCTACTGAATCAATAACTTTTCAGCGAAAAGCGATTTCCGGTTTACCTGTAGAATTGAATTTTTATCCAGATTCAATGCAAAACGATTTAAAGGAGATTTTACTTGTTGATTCTATTTTGATAGACATTGAATTAACAGGGAAGTTTACGTTTCTTGGAATTCGTACCCACAAAGTTTTGCCTACTTGGCTGAAAACAGATGACTTAGTGAATTCTCTTGTTGCTCAATCAATGGAGGGTGATGGTTTAAAAATGAAATCGGTTAAATTAATCACTGCCGGTATTCAGCAAAGTACATTTAAAGTGACTTTTGATTTTAAAAACACTTTGAGTATACCCTTGGAATTAAAAACTATGCAGTATACAATTTATGCTGATAAATCACAACAGAATCGTGTTGCTGATTGGGATTTTGAAATCAATAAAGAAATAGCAAGCAATGCAGTTGAAACAATTGAAGGAGATGTAGACGTTGATAATTTAACGTCTGCTCTTGCAGGATTTACTAAAGTTTTAAAAGGAAAGTTGGATTATTATTTGGATGGATATGCATTAATTGCACTGAAAGGTCGGGAAATAAAAATACCAATTAAACAACACTTTTTAGTGGAACCACTCACTCAAAAAATTACAATTATCAAGGAGCATGAGTAATTCAGAGAAACTAAGATTGGGTTTTGTAAGTGATGGTAAATTACTTGTAAAATTTGCGTTTGTACCTGGTCAGCCTTCAGAGGTAGTAGTAGGTCGTTCCTCAAGTGCACAAATATGTATCAATAACAATGTTATATCCAGTCAGCATGCTCAGTTGATCTTCGATGCAAATGGAAATTTGCATGTGATTGATATGAACTCAAGCAATGGTACATTTTTAAACGACCGTAAGCTTGAGCCTGGCGTTCCTTATCAAGTGCGTTCGACTGATAAATTGTATTTTTCAGGAAAGGCGGGGGTTGAGTTAGTATTTAATCCGGATAATTATCAAATGGTCAAGGTGCAGCCTTCGTCAAGTGCTAAAAATACTGTAGACAACAATTTTTCAACCACAAATATTCTTGAAAAGTTCAATTATAAACGGCTTTTAACGGTTGGTCGGAATCAAGATTGTGATGTTTTCTTAGGTCATAATTCAATCAGTAGGAATCACGCTACAATTGAGAAAAAAGGACCAAATGAGTTTGTCCTCACTGATCTTGGCTCATTGAATGGAACTTATGTGAATGGCCGACGTGTCAATGGCACGATGAAAGTGACTCAAAATGACAACATTATTATTGGTCGTTTTCAATTAAGTTTAAGCGGAAAAGTAAAAGATTTAACCCAAGAGGTTGCAATCAGAACGGAACGTATTGTAAAACAATTTGAAAACGGAAAAATTGGTTTACATGAATGCAGTTTTGAAATCCCTTCGAAATCCTTACTTGCGGTTATGGGACCATCAGGTTGTGGAAAATCAACATTATTAAAAGCTTTGAATGGAGATTCTCCTCCAAGCAGTGGTCGTGTTTACATCAGTGGACTTGAGTTAAATGAAAATTATGATTACCTCAAAACACAAATAGGTTATGTACCGCAAGATGATATTGTACACCGTGAATTAACGGTTGAGCAATCGCTTTATTACGCAGCTAAATTGAGGTTAGAGCATAGTGATTCAGCCTTCATTCAACAGAAAATTGAGCAAGTACTGAAGGATTTGAACATTGAGCACATTCGTAAAAATCTTGTTGGAAAAATAAGTGGTGGACAGCGTAAGCGTGTTTCGATAGCGGTTGAGATTTTGACAGATCCATTAATTCTCTTTTTGGATGAGCCAACATCACCGCTTGATCCGCAAACGATTGAAGAGTTTTTGGAAATCCTTCGCAATCTTTCCAACAAAGGAACGACGGTTATCATGGTTACGCATAAACCGGAAGATTTAAATTACATGGATACGGTAATATTCATGGCAGAAGGAGGACATAAAGTTTATCAAGGAGATATTAGTGCTTATTTAAGTCATTTCAATGTAGAAGATACAATTAAAGTCTACGCGCAATTAGCTATGCCGCAAGCTTCCAAATGGATTAACAATCACAAGCAGTATCATCCTGCTTTGGGTACGATGCAAGCACCTAAGGAAAAACAGAATTCGAGACATGCCAATTTCTTTTACCAGCTATGGTGGTTAACGATTCGCTATTTTAATATTAAGCTAAATGATCGTTTAAATTCATTATGGATGGTTGGTCAAGCTATAATTATTGCAGGGCTGATTTGTTTAATTTTCCCATTTATTTCGCTACCTGTACCTTTTTTGTTGGCAATCAGTGCTGTTTGGTTTGGAACAAATAATGCTGCGAGAGAGATTGTGAGCGAAGCACCGATTTACAAACGTGAACGTATGTTTAACCAAGGGATTCTTGCTTACATGCTATCAAAAATAGCTGTACTTGGAACATTTGCAGCAATTCAATCACTGTTGTTTACTTTAATTATTACCATTAATTTCTCTAATTCGGACCCTTCATGGGAAGCACCTTCTCAAACATTTTTATGGATGCTATTTGTTTCATTGGCTGCTTCTCTGATGGGCTTGTTGCTTTCAGCAGTTGTTTCGACAACCGAAAAGGTGATGACCTTGGTTCCAATTGCACTAATCCCACAGATTATGTTGGCTGGAGTCGTTGCTGAAATATCATCGCCGGTCGTGGAGGTATTAAGTTATTTAACCTTGTCACGTTGGGGGAATGAAGGTTTTTGTAATGTGCAGAAAAATGTACGTATTGAAGTCCCAAACCTTCATATGCCACCACCAACAGATCCAACGATGCAAGGCGCAGTGAGCGATGTGCCCGAAAAAATAACAATGAAATGGGAAACGCACAACGCAATTGACCAATTGAAGGAGCGTTTTCACGATAATTATGAGGAAACGTTCGGAAACGATTGGGCTTATTCAATGAACCTTGATTTAGTTGCCGTGGGAACACTTTCCATTTTGTTTTTTATAGGAATATACATTGCCTTAAAAAGGAAAGATTCAATGAGAATAAAATAATTTATGAATCAACCCAAACAATATAAAATAGGAAGATTTCCAGATTGTGAAATCGTTTTAGATCATATCACGGTGTCGCGTGCGCATGCGGAATTTTTTATTGACCCACAATTAAATGTGTTCCTTACTGATTTAAAATCAAGTTATGGAACCTTTGTGAATTCAAAGCGCATTTCCGAGCCGGTTTTGTTATCCAAAGGAGACATTGTTTCATTAGGTGATGAGCAATTTTTTGACTGGGAGCATCAATTCTTGGGCGCTAGTAAACGAACAAATCCATTTGAATTGAATGTGAACAATTCGAAGGTGTCAAGCGTGAAAAAACAATTTGATTTAAAAACATTTCTGTTGGAAAACAAGGATGTGCTATTGATTTATTTCGCAATTGTTTTTATGTTTTTCGTTATTCAACTGCAAACACATTAATTATTTTGAACAAACAACTTTCACTATTGAATTTATTTAAGTTAGATCGCTTATTTCGGCATCAATTCATTGTAATAACAAGTTTTGTTTTTGCTCAATATTCCTATGCACAGCCGGGAGAGATGAAACTAATCAAAAAACAAAAATTCGAAAAGATAGAATCAATATTAACGAAAGAATTCTCTAAGAATCCAAATAGCTGTCATGCTAATTATGTTCAAGGAATATTGTTCAATTCGAAAGCGTATTCTAAGTTTAATCCAGAGGTGGCCTATTCAAGTTTTAACACTGCTTTATCCAACTATTATATGCTCGATGAAAAAGAAAGGAGCAAGTGTGATAAAGAAGGAATTCTTCCAGATTCTATTTTGAGGCATCGAAATGAATCGTGTGATTTTGGATTGGAAATAGCACAAAAAGTGTATACAATTGAATCATTCCAACATTTTATTGATGTATTTAAGGATGCAGGAGATCAAATGAAAGTAGCTATCTTACGAAGGGATGAACTTGCATTTATTGCAGCAACAACAGCAAATACAGAAGAGGCTTATATTGGTTTTCTTGAAAAATACCCTTCTGCAGTTCAACGTCCTGATGCGATCGTGCTGCGGGATGAACGCGCCTTTGAAAAAGCTAAATTAATAGAGCGTTCTAGCGCCATTATTGAGTTCTTAACTAAATATCCCAATACGCATTTAAAGAAAGATGCTGAATTTGAAAAAAACAAACTTTTATTCAAAGAACAAACTGATGGAACAATTGCAGGTTATATTCGCTTTTGTTCAAAAAATGAAGCAAGTGAGTTTTACGATCAAGCAATGGATAGCATTACCTCAATATCTATTGCGATGCGCGATATAACAGGATTGAAATATCTTGTGACACATAGTGATAAATTGAGAAATTACTCAGCCTTTCAGGACAATTTAATGAACCTCTATTTATTTGATGGCTGCCTTAACACGTATAATTATTTCAGGAAAGAGTTTTCATATTATTTGGATCGGTCACACAAAACATCACTGGATGAATTTGGTAATAGTCTAACCCAAGTTGACAAATTGTTTCTGAAAATTGGTGTTTCAGATTACAACCTAAATGACTACGAGGATTTCATCCGTCAGATGGCTCCAAATGACATTGCCTTTGTTGCTTTGCAGCGATTAATTGAATTTCCATTCAAAACAAAAAACTGGACTGAAGCTTTAACACAGTTAAAACGTTTTGAACAGCTGTTCTCTGTAAATCAACAGAATAAGGTGAGTGATTTAATTCAATTATTGAATCATCAAGAAACGACCGTTCAAATTCAAGCAGTAAAAGGAATCAATACAATGACAGATGAATATGCTCCTGTTCCGAGTATTGATGGTAAAAAACTGTATTTCTGTGGAAAGGATCGCAAGGATAATTATGGCGGTGAAGATATCTTTATTGCTACCAATCAAAAACAACAATTTATAACAAGCGGAATTGTTCCTTCTTTATCAACTTATGATGGGAATGAGGCCCCATTGTCTGTAAGTGCTGATGGTAATTCGATGTTCCTTTGGTCAAATGAAAATGGAGGAGACATTAAAATCACTCGATTACAAAAAGATGGTACTTGGTCGAATCCAGAAAGTTTACCAGATCCAATTAATACAGCGTATTATGAAGGTGATGCAATGCTTTCTGCAGATGGTAAAACACTGGTTTTTGTGAGCTCGCGTCCAGGTGGTTTAAATATATACACGGACAATACCTTAGCGTATCACGGTGACGATAATTATCCAACAGATATTTATGTAAGCCACCTTTCATCTGATGGTTCATGGTCAGAACCGTTGAACTTAGGAGAAACAATTAATACACCCTATTCTGAGCGCGGTCCATACATTCATCCAGATGGGAAAACGTTGTATTTCTCAAGCGATGGACATACTGGTTTAGGTCGTATGGATGTATTCAAGACAAGTTTAGTTGAGGAAGACAATTTCCAGTCGTGGACAAAACCGATAAATTTAGGCAAGGAGATTAATACAACAGGAAATGACTGGGGATTTAAATTCTCAACAGATGGAAAGCATGTGTTTTATGCTGCAAAGAATCAATCTGTAGCGCCATCAAGTTTGGTTTTATTGCTTGATGTTTCTGGAAGTATGGATGGATCAAAGATTGTAGCTATGCGCGAAGCCGCAAAAGAGGTTTGTTTGAATGCTTTAGAAAACAATACCGAGGTGGCTATTTTTGCGTTTGAAGGAGATTGTTATGAACCAATTACCGATTACCGCGATTTTACAACTGATGCACTAGATTTGACTGATTTCATTGCTAATTTGGAACCTCTTGGTGCCACACCGATGTATGAAGCATTGTATACAGCAACCTATTATTTAAAAAATTCAGCTTCCGTTTCAAGTAAAAACAAATCGATTATACTCATGTCGGACGGAGATGCTACAAGTTGCTTTTCGATGGATCAACTAATGAAAGAAATGAAAACAAATAAATTGTTCAATCGCGTTTACACCATTGCACTGGAAGTAGATGAGTATAGTAAAGCTTACGAAGACTTACAATTTATTGCACAAAAAACGGGAGGAGAATTTTTTCATGCTGAGACATCAAACGATCTAGGAAATGCATTTGCCCAAGCATCAAACAAAATATTCAACTTCTCATTGCGTCAATCCAATTCAGATGTATTCGAATTTGTCTTGCCACTCGAATTACGTCCTCAAGTCGTAAGTACAATTTCTGGAACTATTGTGGACGCGAACAAAAAACCGATCGAGGCCAATATTTTATGGGAAGATTTAAACACTGGCGAACAAATAGGACAAGCGCGTTCAAATCCTGTTGATGGTAGTTATTTCATTGTGTTGCCAACAGGCAAAAATTATGGCTACTTCGTTGATCATCCATCTTATTTTCCTGCATCGAATAATGTCGATTTACGAAACAAGGAAACAATGGAGGATATTTCGGTGAATGTCGATGTAGTTTCCTATGATGAAATGATTAATAATCAGAAAAGTGTAAAAATCAACAATCTCTTTTTTGAAACGGCAAAATATGACCTGAAAGCTGAGAGTTATAATGAATTGAACAGGATTGCTGAAATTTTAAAAAGAGCAAAAATGGAAGGCTTGAAAATTGAAATTTCTGGTCATACAGACAATGTTGGTGAAGCGGATTATAATGCTGCCTTATCAGAATTTAGAGCACGATCGGTTGCCGATTATCTCATTTCAAAGGGCGTGGATGAATCGATGCTAGTTGTGAAAGGATATGGATTTGCAAAACCTGTTGCAGATAATGCGACGGAAGCAAACCGTGCATTGAATAGAAGAGTTGAATTGAAATTAATTAAATAGAAAAATGGAATTTCTAAATCAAACTATCGGTAAGTATCAATTGACGCGCGTTATTGGTGAGGGAGGTATGGCATGCGTATATGAAGGCGTGCATGAAAAATTGGGAACAAAGGTAGCTGTAAAAGTATTGAACCCATTGCTTGCCAGAAACGCTCAGTTACGTCAACGTTTTGAGAACGAAGCTAATTTCATGGCTAGTTTGAATCATCCAAATATTGCTCGTGTTTTGGATATTGAAGACCAAGATGGAACATTGGCTATTGTTATGGAATTGCTAGAGGGAGAAGATTTAGATGAACGCGTTAAGCGAAAAGGTCCACTTTCAGCAGAAGAAATTAAACCCTTATTTGGTCAACTATTAAATGCATTTGAATACGCACATTCAAAAGGAATTGTTCACCGAGACATTAAACCTGCAAATATTTTTGTTGATGCATCCAATCATGTTAAAATTTTGGATTTTGGGATTGCTAAAATATTTGGTACAGGAAATGAAATGACACAAACTGGAACCCAAATGGGAACTCCTGTTTATATGAGTCCTGAACAGGTGAAAGGTGATAAATCCATTGATCACAGAAGTGATATCTACTCGTTGGGCGTAACCTTGTACTTTTTGTTAAGTGGTAGAGCTCCTTTCAAAAGCCATGACGAATCAACTTTTGAAATTTTTACAAAAATTGTCAATGAACCAATACCATTACTAGACAATAATGATTTTTTCAATTCAATCATCAACAAAGCCGCTGCGAAAGATAGAAATGAACGATTTCAGTCGATTGAAGAATTCAATTTGAAAATGGCAAGTTTTGACCAAACAATATTTCATCCCGAAACTTCTTTTGAAAATAATTCTTCAGAAATAGAAAAGCTGCAGTTGGCTAAATTAGAAAGTCAAAAATTAACCAATCTAAGTTTTTATGTAGCATTGGCCAATATCCTTTTTACAATTTTAACAAGAGGAAATTCACAAATGAAAATAATTACAATTGCTCTAGCAATTGTTTCAATATTCTATTTCTTTAAGTCAACTGAATTTAACAAAAATAATAAAGTTGAATCGAATTGGATGTTAAATTTTTCAATTGTAAGTTCCGTATTTCTATTAATGATTGTATTTATCCTTGTCATTCTGGTTTATGCATTTAGTTAATTTTCTTAAAGTAATATGATCAACAAACAACTTCTTAGTTATAAAATTATCTCTGTTCTTGGTGAAGGGGGAATGGGAACGGTTTACTTGGCGGAACATACCAATTTTGATCGGAAGGTAGCCATTAAAGCCATTCATCCACACTTAGCCAAAAATGAAGAAATTCGTAAGCGTTTTAAAAACGAAGCAGCAACTATGGCACGTTTGCAGCATCCAAACATAGTCGGTCTTTACGATTATTTTGTTGATGAAGAGGGGTTATACCTTATCATGGAGTTGGTGGAAGGTATTGAACTGGAATCTTATATTCGAACGATTGGAAGTCCATTGGATGAGCATGTTTCCGCTGCTTTTATGAAACAATTACTTGAAGCATTTTCGCATGCACATGACAAAGGAGTTGTTCATCGAGATATCAAACCTGCAAATATTTTGATAACAAACGATGGTACAATCAAAGTACTCGACTTTGGTATCGCGAAAATTGTGGATGGGGATGGATTGCACAACATGACGAAAACAGGGACACAAATTGGAACGGTTTATTATATGTCACCAGAACAAGTCCAAGGGAAAAAAGTAGATGCGCGTTCGGATATTTATTCGTTAGGGGTAACATTCTATCAAATGTTAACAGCACAAAACCCCTATAATTCATGTACAACTGAATTTGAGGTGTATTCTAAAATTGTACAAGAACAATTGCCTAATCCAAAATTGGTTAATCCTGAAATTAGTGATGCGATTGTGAGTGTTTTGAACAAAGCGACTGCAAAGGAAATTGAATTTAGATACGAAACTTGTTTAGAGTTTAAAAACGAATTGAATAAAGCAATAAATGGTGAAACAAACGCACATAAAGGAGCTTTAGATGATTCTGCTAATAAAGAGAAAAGAATAATTGATAAATCTGAATCTCTAAAAAAAGCAAATTCAAAGTTGCCAAAGTTAAAATTGGCTTCAATAGCCATTTCCGCAATTCTTGTTATAGCCGTGATTGTGATAGTCCTTACAAACAAAACAAATCAAACAGAAAATCAAGTAGTTGTAGAAAAACAACCAACTGAAATCAACTCCAATATTCAACAAAGTAAGTATCCAGGGAAATATCCAGAAGCCTCCGAACGTGAACTTGTAGACTCAGATTTTATTGATAAATCGCGAGTAGAATTAAGGATTATGCGAAATGAAATTTTTGCGAGATATGGATATATTTTTAAATCTGAAGATTTGCGAGATTATTTTAATAGCCAAGATTGGTATTCTCCAAGATTTGACAACGTAAATGATATGTTAACAGATTTGGAAAAACGAAACGCTGACTTTATTAAAACACATGAATAAAATTTTTTGTCTGAGTTTGATTATTTTATTTTTTTCATGTGAAAATGAAAATTCACGTTCTTCTTTGAAGAAAGTCATAAAAATGAATGACAAAACAAAGACTTCTGAAGATAGGAACAAGATTAAATTATTAAAGAATTACCCTCAAATTGAAAAAATTGAAAACAACATGATATTTTTTAAAAATGGGGATAAATTGATTTACGATGATGGAATCAAAAAAAGTTTTCTTGAATTAATCGAACATCCTGATGTTGAAGATCAGTTTTTCTTTGGATACCCAAAACTTGGAGTTTTCATGGAACCAAAAAAGAATTTTGATCCAGGTCGAGTAAGAAATGAACAGTTTTTTAAAATTATATACGGAAAAACAAAGAAAGAGGTAGTACAGAATTTGGTTGAAATAGAATGGTGTCCAAAGTTAGTGGGTAAGAAAATTTTAGTTTCAAAAATTAACAACGTTAATGAAAGTCTGATATTAATTTCTAATGAACTAGACAGACATCCTGAATATAAAAAATATATATCCAATATAGGAGGAACATTTAATTGGAGAACAATTAAAGGAACGAACAGAATGAGTATGCATAGTTTTGGAGTGACAATTGATATTAATGTTGGTTATTCTGATTATTGGCAATGGAGTTGCGGATGCGAAGATGAATTAAAATCATTAAAATACAGAAATCAGATACCCCTCGAAATTGTTCGAATTTTTGAGAGAAATGGATTTATTTGGGGTGGGAGATGGTATCATTTTGATACAATGCATTTTGAATTTAGACCTGAATTATTAAATTGACGCGAATAGCGATAAAAGTGTTTTAGGAAATGATTGGAAATTTTATAAATAACTATAAAATCCTTTCGCTTCTTGGCGAAGGAGGAATGGGAACTGTTTATTTAGCGGAACATGTTAAGCTTGGGCGACAAGTAGCCATTAAAGTTTTAATGCCTCATTTAGTAAAAAATGAATTGGTCAGAAGTCGCTTTATAAATGAAGCTAAATTAATGTCAACTCTTCATCATCCGAATATTGTTGCACTTTTTGACTATGTGGAAGATGAAAATGGGTTAAGCTTGATCATGGAATATGTTAAAGGAAAACCGCTTGATGAGTATATTCAAGAAGTAACTGGTCCAATTGAAGAAAAAGCCGCTTCTAAAATGTTGAAACAAGCCTTGGAAGGTTTTTCATATGCACATAAAAAAGGACTAGTACATCGAGATATCAAACCATCGAATTTAATTGTAACAGAAGATGGCACGGTTAAGATATTAGATTTCGGAATTGCCAAGTTAGTTGGTGATGCCGGAAATAAATTGACAAAAACCGGTTCGCATATCGGCACAGTTTATTACATGTCTCCGGAACAAGTTAGAGGATATGAGCTTGATTTACGTAGTGATATTTATGCTCTTGGAATAACATTCTATCAAATGTTAACAGGACAATGTCCTTATGATGGACTCACGACCGAATTCGATGTTTTTAATAAAATTGTTGGTGACGAATTACCTGATCCGCGTACAATATATCCTGGAATATCAGAGCATATGTGCAGGGTTATTCAAAAAGCAACTTCTAAAAAGCCAGAAGATCGTTTTCAAAATTGTACTGAATTCATTAAGGGTTTAAAGAAGAATGATTTTGTTCTTGCCCAAGAAATGGTAATTGAAGAAGTTGTAGAAAAACAAGAAGTCCCAGCCGCAGTCTTGGTTGATTCAGAGAATGAAATAAATAACCAAACGCAATCGGTAGTTGTCGAAAACGAGGGGAAAGAGGTTCGTGAAGAAAAAATTATAAATTCTCCAGAAAACGATGTCGCCCAATTAGAAGAAACATCTGAAAAAGACGATAAAAAACGCAAGCTATTCATTATTTCCGGGTTGGCTTTAGTTGCAATTATTGGACTTCTTTTCTTTGTTCTAAAACCAGATTCAGAGAATGATTCTGCATCATCTTATGATTCGGTATCCTCGGAATCGAAAAGTTCAGAAGATAAAGTTCAAGAAACAGAAATTGAAACCAAAGAAAATGAAAAACCAACTGTTGTAACTCAAAAGAAAGAGCCTACATTAAGAACTCAAAGAACGCCTAAACAGAAAAAAGGGCAATCAGACCAAAATAGTGAAGTTGAAAAGGAAGTAATCAAAGTTGATCCAGCGATAGAAATTGCCGCTGCTGAGCGTTCTCGTCCAATGAATTATCTATCTATGACGCATGATGGAGGAAGAAAAACAATAGTTGATAATATTAAGATTAATGTAAGTATTACCAATTCAGCTGAATATGTGTCATACTCTCGTTTTTTGTTAAGGATTACTTATTACGATAGAAATGGCGATTATAAGGGAGAAGATTCACAAATATTGAATAATGTTTTGAACCCAGGATATTATAACACTCAAGAAGTCAAATTTATTCCGCCATTTGGCGTAAAAAGGGCTGATTTGAAATTAATTAAAGCTTCACCTGTAAATTAAAAGCATGCTCAACAAACAAATACAAAACTATCGAATCATTTCCCTTATTGGTGAAGGTGGAATGGGGGATGTTTACTTAGCTGAACATGTTTCGATCAAACGCAAAGTGGCCATCAAGGTGCTGAAACCTGAATTGGTGAAAAATGAGGAAATTCGTTTGCGCTTCAAAAATGAAGCATCAATGTTAGCGCATTTGCAGCATCCGAACATTGTTGGTTTAATCGATTACGTGGAACAGGATGGAGGATTATTTCTCATCATGGAATATGTTGAAGGACGAGGATTGGATGAGTTTATCAAAGCGCAACAAGCACCCATCTCTATTGAACGAGCGAAGAAGTTGATGACACAAATTGTTGAAGCCTTTGCATACGCGCACAAGAACGGCATTATTCACCGGGATGTAAAGCCATCAAATTTTATCATTACATCATCTGAGGAAATAAAAGTATTGGATTTCGGTATTGCTAAGTTGGTTGGTGAAGGAAATCATCACTTAACAAAAACAGGAACCCAAATTGGAACCGTTTACTACATGTCACCAGAACAAGTGCGCGGTCAAGTGCTGGATCATCGCAGTGATATATACTCTTTAGGGGTAACATTTTATGAGCTATTGACGGGCGTTTGTCCTTATCGCTCAATGAATACAGAATATGAAATCTACGACAGCATTGTCAAAGATCCTTTGTTGGATTTAACCCAAACGATGGGGAAAGCTTACCGAACACTTTGGCATATTATTTCAAAGTCAACAGCAAAAGAAGTGAACGACCGATATCAGTCGTGTATTGATTTTGTGACAGATATTAAAAAGGATATTGTCGATGAGCCTAAGGTGGTAAAACCAATTCAAAAAACGGAACCAGTTAGTGCTAAAACAGTTCAAAAAGAACCGAGGAGTAGAACATGGCTTATTATTTTGATTTCGCTGGTTATTCTCGGTGGTGGATATTTTAGTTGGCAACAAATTTCACAAAATGAAACAGTTAACGAAGAGGAGTCAAACCAAATTCCTGCTGATACACTTGGTGGACAAGTGGGTAATGAGGTTCCTGATAACACAGTGGATGAGCCGGAGCCTGAAATTCAAGAACCGTTTTATCCATATGGCCAGGTGAAAAACAAAGTTGAACGATATTATTCAGCAGTTGGTTCTTCGGTTTATGATGCCTGGGATTTTTATGCGGCGGATATTTTACAATTCATTAATTGGAAAAATACAAATCCTGACAAATTGAATGAAAACCATCAAAATAACACGGAATATGTGGCGTCTGAAGCAAGTGTTATAAATGATGATATTCAATTTGATCGCAAGGAAAACGGTATTGATTATTGGACTTATTGGCTTGATTTCTCTTGTTATCGTACATCAAAAGAAATGTATCAATATTGTAAAATTAAAGTAGAACTGGGAATTGATGAGAATTTTAAGTTTGTTTCTTACAGAGAATTAAAAGTGACAGACCTTCATTTCGAAGATTACAGATAACTTTAAACAGATTAATTGAATAAAATGATAAACCAACAGATACAGAATTATAAAATAATTTCACTAATCGGTGAAGGTGGAATGGGTGACGTTTACCTGGCGGAACATGTTTCGATTAAACGAAAAGTGGCAATAAAGGTATTGAAGCCTGAATTAGTAAAAAATGAAGAAATTCGTTTGCGCTTCAAAAATGAAGCCTCCATGTTGGCGCATTTGCAGCATCCAAACATTGTTGGCTTAATCGATTACGTGGAACAGGATGGAGGATTATTTCTCATCATGGAATATGTTGAAGGACAAGGATTGGATGAGTTTATTAAAGCGCAACAAGCACCCATCTCTATTGCACGAGCGAAGAAGTTGATGACACAAATTGTTGAAGCATTTGTTTATGCGCACAAAAACGGCATTATTCACCGGGATGTGAAGCCATCAAATTTTATCATTACTTCGGCTGACGAGATAAAAGTATTGGATTTCGGCATTGCTAAATTGGTTGGAGAGGGAAATCATAATCTTACAAAAACGGGAACTCAGATTGGAACCGTTTACTACATGTCACCCGAACAAGTGCGCGGTCAAGTACTCGATCATCGCAGTGATATTTACTCTTTAGGGGTAACATTTTATGAGCTATTGACGGGTGTTTGTCCTTATAAAACGATGACTGCTGAGTATGAGATATTTGATCATATTGTGAATTATCCCTTGATGGATTTATCACAGACCATGGGAATGGCCTATAAACCTATTTGGAAAGTCATCGAAAAAGGAACAGCAAAAGATGTTAATCTTCGATTTGAAAACGCGACTCAACTGATGGAAGCATTAAACGGTGATGTTTCACATGTGGATATTCCATTTAATCATGTGCAGTCTTCTCATACTGCGTCAAACCACACTGTGACCCAGCAAAAATCAAATGTGTTCAAAATCATTGCACTAAGTTTGATTGGTGTTGCAATTATTGGAGGAATGGCAATTTATTTTGTTGTTTCAGCACAGAAGAATGTTGAATCGTCCAACCCAGAGCAACAGCCAGTTGAAAATCAAGTCAATGGTGGGCAAAACCAAGGTCAGGAACAGGCTGATAATCAAGCTAATTTAGATGATGCCCAACAAGAATTTGGGATAGATTATGAAAATCAAATCAGAGGGTTTTTGCAAGCTGAAGATAATAGGGATTTTGATGCAATTTATTCCTATTTCGCACCAGAAATTATACGCTACTGGACGTTTAACAACCCATCTTATGACAAGTTGAAACGTGAATACACCAGTTCATGGAATCGTTCTGAATATTCACAAAATCATATTGAGCAAATTGAAAAAGTGACAGATAACTCATATATTGTGTTTATTGATTTTGAGTTCAAACAATACTCAAAAGAAAATCCCTCACATGTGGCAAGCGAATTAAAATTTGTTTTTACAGATGATGGCAAAATATCCGAATTATATAGCATTAAATAAGTAAGTATGATCAACCAACAAATACAGAATTATAAAATTATTTCACTGATCGGTGAAGGAGGAATGGGTGATGTTTATTTGGCAGAACATGTCTCAATTAAACGAAAAGTGGCCATTAAAGTATTAAAACCTGAACTGGTTAAAAACGAGGAAATTCGTTTGCGTTTCAAGAATGAAGCTGCGATGTTGGCTCATTTACAGCATCCAAACATTGTTGGTTTAATTGATTACGTTGAGCAGGATGGAGGATTATTCTTGATCATGGAATATGTGGAGGGTCAAGGATTGGATGAACTGATCAAAGCGCAACAAACTCCTCTTTCAATTGAACGAGCGAAAAACTTAATGATTCAAATTGTTGAGGCTTTCGTTTATGCGCATAAAAGTGGTATCATTCACCGTGATGTAAAACCTTCAAACATCTTAGTAACTGCTGACGATCAAATAAAGGTATTGGATTTCGGAATTGCCAAATTGGTTGGTGAAGGCAATCATCAATTGACAAAAACAGGTACACAAATCGGAACGGTGTATTATATGTCGCCGGAACAAGTGCGCGGACAAGTGCTTGATCACCGAAGTGATATTTATTCTTTGGGCGTAACGTTCTATGAACTTTTGACAGGCGTTTGTCCGTATAAATCATTGACTACGGAATACGAAATCTATGATCGAATTGTGAAAGAACCATTGTTGGATTTAACACAAACAATGGGGGCTGCTTATCGTTCGATGTGGATCATTATTTCAAAAGCTACAGCTAAAGATGTTTCAGATCGCTATCAATCGTGTGAGGAGTTAGCTGCTGATTTGAAAAAAGGTATTGTCTTAACGCCAAAAGCAACTCCAGTTAAGCAAGCTGAAAGTTCAGTAAATTCTAAACAAACGATTACAGAAGCAAAACCAAAAAGTAAAACGTGGCTTTGGATCACATTAGGCGCCTTGGCAGCAGGATTGGGAATCTTTTTAGCTGTTTGGTTTTTCAAGGTGGAACCAGAAAACAAATGGCACATTGAACAGGGGTATCTTTCCGAAGGAAAAGAATACAGTGTGAACTATGCTTTTTATAAAGTGGATGAAGGAGAATTACTTCCATATCAGCGTAAAGTAAATGATTTGGTCGAAGAGTTTGTGATTAAGAATTCATTTGTAAAAGATACACTTAGCTTTCAGAAAGATAGCATAAGTGTAGAATTCTTACAGAGGCTTTTATCGGTTTCTAAAAGGGATGCTGAAATTGAATGCCAAGACATTGAATATGGATCAGAACTTCATGATTCTATTTCGATTGATACCAATTTCGTGAAATTTGACCAAGTCAAAATGTATATGTTTGGATACATGTGTGGCGGAACGGGTTGGCAAGCGGCTGAATATAAGTTGGTCGATCGTGAAACAGCAAAAGTACTTGGTCTTCAAGATATCATTAGTAATATCGAAATTTTCACAGGAATTGCTGAAATACAATTTAGAAAACAATACGGTTTAGGTCCTGTTGGAACCGACTTTGGATATGAATTTACATTTGAGAATGGTCAGTTTTATTGCCCGAAAAATTTCTATATCGAAAATGGAAACTTCACTTTTTCCTATGAAAAATATGAAGTGGCAGCGGGAGCCGCAGGAAATTTAACGTTCAGTGTGCCAATTAGTGATGTAAGTGATTTGTTAAATTATGATATCTCATCCAAATTGAAAAATCAACGTGTTGAGGATCCAGAAATTAAAGTTGAAAAAGGGGATATTGACCTAATTCAATTAATCGATGGTGAATGTTCAGATTATGATGAAGAAACGGGTGGGTATACTGAAGTATACACGTGTAATGGTCCAGTTTGCGAGAATTCAAGTTCAACTGTTAGCGCTGAATATACAGGAACGAACTATAAAAAAATGCGCATTAAAGGTTCGGGTAGTAATTTAACTGTTCAAATTGTAAATATCGATACAGATGAAACAATCCAGCTTGACGAGGATGTTTTTATTGACAATGAACTGATTTTGGATTTGAATAATTATTTATCCGTAGGGAGCAGCAATTGGATAATAAAAATTTATCAAGGGGAGCAACTATTATTTGAACATGAAATAACAACAGCATTAGGCTGTTAAATACTTTTAAAACAGAAATCATGAAAAAATTACTTCTTTCATTTTCCATTGGATTCAGTCTTTGTGCGGCAGCTCAAGATTATGAATTACCTGCGAACTTTAGGCAGTATTTTGATTATGATAAGAATCCACAAGTTCTATCCACTGATTTTGATGGAGATGCAATAAAGGATTTAATTGTTACTTGTGAAAGTGAAGATTATGGTTATTGTTTGCTCGTATTTCTAAGTTCAAGTTATAAGATTGCAGGCAATTATTTTTGGTTTCCGTGGGAAAGTGATATGAATTATTTTTCTTTTGAAAATGGTGAATTGACTATTTCATCTTCTTTTGGTGTTGGTCGATTTGGTAAAACGCTAAAATTAAAATATGATAGAATCATAAAGAACATGCGGTTAATTGAATACGGTGAATCATATTTAGGGAATTACGAACAAAGCGGCGCTTATGAAAAAACAATTGATCTTGTCGCAAATACCTTTACTGTTAATGATCAGGCCGGGCAATTGAGTTTAGAAACAGTCACGCTCTCGAATATTGAACAATATTTTGATTATTTTCTCGAAGTGGGGACAGAATTTATGCCAGATGAAGAGTCTGAGATGATTGTTTATGAAACAGATGGTGAAACGATTGATGATGAGGAACAATTAGACATTGAATATTTTGAAGACGAAGTTGATGTGCGCGATAATCCAGTTTGGTTAGTAGAAAAGATTTTTGAAGTGGCAAATACAGCTGCATACTATGAATTGTACAGTCTGTGTGATCCTCTTGAAGAAAATGATGGAGATACAAGAAGTATTTGTCAAATAGCTGATGCAACAGAGGAGGAGCAAAGCGCATTTAGCGGTATTTTTGGACCTGGCACCGTAACTGGTGATGTTATATATACCTCAAAAACAACTGCAAAAGTTCCAATAACATTTGGGTATGATAGTGAAGTAAACGAAGAAATGAATGTCGTATTACGTGATGGGAAATGGTATTTATATAGTTTTTAAATTGTTCATTACCCTATAATTTTCTTTTTTTCCCGCTCGAATTCTTGTTTCGAAAGTATTCCTTGTTTTTTTAAAAGGCTTAGTTTTTCCAAGTTTTCAATAATTTCGTCGGAAGTTGGACTTTCACCATTTTGAGCGGAAATAATGGCTGCTTGGTACTTGCTGTGTGCAAGTAATTCTGCTTCTTTTCGAACTTGAGATTTGGATTTTGTCGAAACGCGAACTATTCCAACAATTAATAAAATAAGTCCGATAATTAACGCTGCTAAACCAACGATGGCTATATCACCAGTGCCGCTCACTGATGTAAAGATAACCGCTCCAATGAGTATAATTCCTAATCCTAACAACAATACAACGGTTCCAACTATCTTTTTTAAAACCGAATTCCCTAAAGATTTTGGTGCTTCTGGTAGAACTATTTTGGGATCAACCGATTTTTTGACTGCTTCTTTTTCAGCTATTGGTTTAGGTTCTACTGATATAACAGGTTCAATCGGAAGCCCAGAGATTATTGTTTTGGGCTTTTGATCATCTTTCAAACCAACATGTTTCATCCAAGGAAACAGAACATTTCCTAATTTAACTATGTCATTTTCTTTAAGTTCTATTTCATCCGCTAATCTTGAACCATTTACAAATGAGCCATTACTTGAATTGTTATCGGATAAAAGATATACACCATTGTTTTCAATTAATGTTGCATGATAGCGAGAAACTGAATTATCATCTATTACTACATCGTTATCATTGTTTCTCCCAATTCTAATTTGTTTCATGTTGATTATTAAATATGTTGGAAAGCTAAGGTAATAAAATATAGGTATTTATTTTATTATCAGGGAAATGAATCTGATTTTATGCGTTCGCGTTTTTTTCTGTGTTATATTTTATCATTTCCCACGTACTATTAAAAACAAACAAGGCGTATGGTTTAAAATTACTCGTGAGTGAATGCTTTTCTGGTTGCGTGTTACATTTTTAATGTTTCCGTTATAGTCTGGTTCAATCGCTCCATGAACGTTTAATTTAAATCATAAAGTATGAAAAAACTCCTTCTATTTCTGCTGGTGATTGGAATCATCAGCGCTGCTTTACCCGGTAAACGCGGCACTTTCAAAACTGAACTTAGTTACCATTGGAAAACTAAAATCGGAAACACCAGCTATCGAACAATTCCTGTTATCTCCAACGGGAACATTTACATCGGTTCAAATGGCAGTCATTTTCGCGATTATGCAATCGATGAAGGGAATGGTGTTTTTGCCCTTAATGCAGCCAATGGCAATCAAAAAATACATTTCGCCAATGATCAATTTGGTGATATGGATGTCAATGGAATTCTAAACGACGATGGTAAATTCTATTTCGGAAATGACAATGAAGAGTTTCTGTGCGTGGATGCTTTAGGCGCTGTTCAATGGCGAATCCCTGCTTCAGGTGATATTGAGCATAGACCCGTTTTGTTTGATGTCGATGGACAAAAAACTGTCGCTTTTGCGACGGAAACTGGACAAATTGTAGCTCTTGATGCTGCGACAGGCAAAGAGCGTTGGTCGTATTATCACAAAAACTTTGAAGGATGGAAACCGGGTGACAATCGTACGGTGTTCAAAGTGAAAATGCACTTTACTGAAGCGAACATCTTTTTCAATGAACCAAGTTTGGTTGATCTAAACGGCGATGCTGTGAAAGACTTAGTCTATAATACCAATTGGGGCGATTTTATGGCGATTTCAGGAAACACAGGGAAAGTACTTTGGTCAATCGATCGTGAAGATGAACCTGGTTTTGTTGCCAACATGGGAAGAGAAAAACCTTTAATCATTGGGGAAGGAACCAAAGCGCAAATGATGATCATGCAATGGAATCAACACGACGGAAACAAAGACTGCGTGGCGTTTTACAATGCGAAAGGCAAATTGATTAAACGCATTGATGCGAAGCGTGATTTAGGAAATAGCTTGATTAGTCAAACCGAAGGTGTTTTTTTTACGACAACATCCATTTTGATTCCAGGGAAATCGCCAGATGATTTGAAAATAATTGCCATCGATAGCGCTTTCAGAACCTTGGAAGGCGGAGAAATATATCCGCGTTTTGGAGACGGGCAAGTGAGTACGACGAAAATTCATTATAACAATGAAGATTGCGCGGTGGTGCTATTTCAATACGATTTTTTGATGAACCGAGGACAATCGCCTTTGATGTTAATCGGATTGAAAACAGGGAAAGTACACATCAAAGCGTATTTACCGGCTAATTCTGAATTCACGCCTGTATTGAACGATTTCAATAAAGATGGAAAAATTGATGTTTTGGTCGGATGCTATGATGGTTTCTTGTATTGCTTCAATTTTGGAATTACAACAGATCACTTCATTTACTAATTATTAAAACGAATGATTATGACTAGTTCAGCAAAAAATAAAACGAAAAAGGCGCTCAGAAACACCTTCATTATTTCAAGTGCTTTAGCGACATTGGCTTATTTGATTTATCTTAAATTATCGCATTACGATGAAGGAGTAATTCCACCATTAGGGAAAAGTTTGCCCTTTGAAAAGCAGAAGTTTGACGCAGCGAAAGGAACCGTTTTTCATCAATCAACAGGAACGCATATTGTCATCCCAGCAAACGCTTTACTTGATAAAGATGGCAATCCGGTTAGGGGAGAAGTGGAATTGAACTTTCGAGAATTTCAGAATGCACGTGAAATATTTCAATCGGGAATCCCAATGCAAATGGGTGATGATCGCGAAAAGTACTTCGCTTCGGCTGGGATGATGGAATTAACAGTAAAGCAAAACGGTGAAGAACTCCAATTGAAAAAGGACGCTGCAATTGATGTGGAACTTGCTTCAGCGATTCAACCCGATGCAGATTTCAAATTATACTTTTTAACAGATGATTTAAATTGGGACAAAGGAAAAGGTTTTGAGACCGTTCCAAATAGTCGCCGCGATAGTGCATTGGCAAATTTGCCTGAACGTCCGGATAAGCCAATAAATCCACTTGCAGACTCAACTGATTTTGTTTTTGAATTGGTTTCAGATTATAAACGAATGCCGCATTTAAAAACGTGGAAAGATGTAAAATGGAGACTAATTTCTTCGGAAAAAGGTTTGTTACCCGAAGATGCATTGCGCATTAATTGGGATAAGATTTCAATCAAACAAGTCGATGGAAGTGAAAATGTTTATGCGATGGATTTTAAATTCTTTCAAACGGATTATGAAGGAAAAGTGATTGAAAAATCCTTCTCAATGAAAGCAACACCAGAATTGACAGCGAGTGAATTGGCGGATGCAGTATTGGCGTATAACACGGATTTGGTTAATTATGAACTAGAATTTGCGAGCATTGACAAAGAAGAAGATCGATTGCGTTTGGAAGCTGGTTTACTCAATAAATTCAAAATCAATTCATTTGGAGTCTACAACATTGATAAATTGAAAAATGCAGAAATTCTAGCATCGGTGAATTTAAGTTTCGATTTTGAGAATGAATTGAATCCAAAAATCAACAGAGTAATGTTGTATGTAATCGACGAAAAAGAACGTACTGTTTTTAAGTTCAATGCCTTCGATTGGAATAATATACCGATTACGGAAAACGATTATTCCTTGGTGGCCTTGTTGCCAGATCAAACGGTCGCTTATGTTTCGAAAGAATCATTTAGAGCGGTAATCAATACATCAACCTTGAGTCCAATCCTGGAGAATAAATTTCATTTCACAACGGAACGCTTTTCATACGATAAGTTCGAAGACTTAATTCAGCCAAAAGAAAATACACCGCGATTTATTTAGAAACCACCTTTTACAAAAGCTAAAACTCGGACTAAGCCAATTAGTTCGAGTTTTTTTTGCTCCCATTTGTTACATATCAGTTTTTGCCACGTATTACTAGAAACAAGCTAAAACAAACGGATGATTAGAACTTTACTTTTTTATACAGGTCGATTAAAAACTACAGATTATGGAAAAAGGATTGTTCTTATTCATTGGATTCGCGCTGTCATTTGGAACCTTAAATGCCAAATCAGCAGCTTGGAAAATCAGCAAAGCAAGCATCAAGTATGTTTTTGTCCCATCAAAATCAACGGATGGAACAGAATTAATTCGTTTGTACCAAGATAAATCTTTTGAACACCTTGTGTATGTGCCAGTGCGAAAGTTCAATAAAGCAAAAGAAAACTTGGCGGAAGTTCATGAAAGCACCGTTCAACGCAATACAGGAACGTATTCAATAGCTTCAGGGAAAATTCAATTCAAACTTGTCGATAAGGAATTCGCAAGTGAATTGTATCAAAAACCCTTCGCATTCATTGATAACAAGATCTATGTATCGCGTTTTCAAAGCATTTTCAACCAAAAGAACTTTTTATTTAAAACGGTCAATAAAACGAAATACGCGCTTCCATTTTACTTAGACCCACTTTCACAACGCATCGTTCGAAACAATGATGCAGCGTCAAAAATTGATTTATCAGAATTGGCGAAATACTTAACAAAAGGTGGTCATAGCCAATGGATGAAATATCAAACCTTAGTTGCATTTGTTCTGAAACAAACGGAAATCGATCAATCAGCGGCAATTTATTTAAACCATGAAGGTTCTGAAGATCTTGTCACGAAAATTGCTGGAGAAAACCGCCAAGTAAATCGGTATGAGTTGGCTGAGTTGATCAGCGAAATGGGAGTGAAGGCAGGATTAACAGTTCGTTCGATTCGCGGTTACAAAAAACAAATGGAAGGAAAACAATTTCAACGTATTCCGCATGCTTGGAACCAAGTTGATTTGGGTGATCAAGCAGTACTAAGCGATGTTTCCATGAATGAAAATTGGTTGAAAGTCGATCCGGCTGTGATGATTCATTCGCACTTTCCTATAAAGGCAGAAGATCAACTCTTAGAAAAATCGCTTACTGAAAAGGAGTTTGATCAGTTGGCTTATGTTGAGCAGACAAAAGAAGTTGCTTCGTATATTTCTTTTTTACCGTCGAAACAAGCGCTGGTTGCAAAAGGAAAAGTGAGTATTCTGTTTGACGACCAAGTTTCAGGAATAAGGGTTTCTTTTGCAGCCTTCAATCAACAGTTGAATGCTTTTGAAAGCGCGGTAAATGTTGCTGGGACAAGTTCTGAAATCATCGGCGCAAAAACCTTGGTTAATGTACCCATTAATGCTGCGCAAGGACAACTAACATTGAAGTTGCCGAATGGAATGCTTGTAAATTATTTCATTGAAAACAATGGTTCCGAAGAAATAGAAGTGGCGAGTTACTTGAAGGGCTTAGCAACACAAAAACGCGCTTTACCAGTAATTAAAACGGCTAATACAACAAATGCAGCAGTCGCTTCAACTTCGGGATTTTCTCTGATTGAACAGTGGGCGAAATCATCGGATGGTTTTTTGAATGAATTGGCCGCTTTGGAATTTTCAGATGCTTCGGTGTTACAAAATCCGCTCATAAAAGAAGCGCGCAAGTATTTTGGCGTGGAAGAGATTGAAGGAAATCAGCACAACAAAGCCATTTTGAATTTCTTTAAAGAAACGGGGAATGGTTCAATCAAAACCGATGAAGATGCATGGTGCAGTGTATTTGTGGGCTATTGTGCGAAGCAAGCCGGATTGAATTACTCGAAAAAGGCCAATGCTAAATCGTGGTTAGAACAAGGAACAGCAACATCAAATCCGAAGCCAGGCGACATCGTTGTTTTTTGGAGAGAAGATCCAGATTCATGGAAAGGCCATGTGGCGATTTACTTAGGAAAAGATGAAACCACCAATGAAGTAATCTGTTTAGGCGGAAATCAAGATGATCAGGTTTGCATTCGACAATACAGTGTAAATCAAGTAGTAGGGTATCGCTCATTAATTAAAAAGTAGAAGGATGAAAACAGGAATTATCACAGTAATCGCAGTAGTTGTATTCGGAAAAATGGCAGTTGGGCAATTTTATGAACGGACTGGAAAGAACTTCGGAATGTACTTTTCTGCACAACCATTATCAATCATGAAACAGTCTAGAGATCCCCTCGCCTTAACAACCATCAATGGAAGTGCCGGCTTTGTTTCAATGATTTCACGTGGAATTTATCCAACCGTTGGTTACACTTATTCGCATCAATTGAAAGCTGGAATACGAAACACATCGTTTCCTTTGGCGCAAAGTCATATGGTGGATGCGTCTATTTTGTTCAACAAACGCTTGGTGAAGTTAATGAACAAGCGAATTAATGGTGTGTGTCACTATGTTTCACTCGGGTTGATTTTAGCACCGGAATATCACTATATGTTTGGAACGCGCGAAAATCCCAATGAATCATTCGGTGAAGTAGGTGGCCAAATTGGTTTATCCTTGTACCATCATTATTCTTCAGCAAGTAAACGTGCACGCAGTAAAACGCGCCAATACGATTTGTTTTATCGCCAAGGATTTACGCCCATTTTTGCTCAAACAATTGGTGGTGTGCAACAAAAATTCCACCGCCAAGAAATTGGAATTCGTGTGCGCTTGATCCACCATGAAGTGTATGACTTTTTGAAGTAGGTGTAAATAAAAGTATTAAATCAATTAAAAATGAAAACTATGAAAAAGTTACTGTTCTTTATTCTATGTGCATGTTCAATGATTAGCTATGCGCAAGAAAAAACGGCCGTTGACAATGCGTTTTATTCAACTTCGAAACCCGAACATATAATATTGATCTGTTGCGGAGCTGTTTCGTCAGGAGATAAGGTCAATCGAACGTTCACTAAATTCAACGCCATGCAACCAGCCCATGAACCGGACACTAAACTGTATACAATTGTGAGCTACGATCTTCAGTTCAATGGAGTTTACTTCAAGGTTCGAGGAGCAGAACTAACAGAGGAAATCAGAAAGGCAATCCGTTTAGCGCCAAGAAAAACCAAGCTAACTGGATTATTCTATGTAAAGGATGAAGTAGGAGTTACGCGCAAGGTTGCTGGCACGTGGGAGTTGAAGTAAAAGAAAAACAAATCGCAGAGTGGTTGAACAATCAGGTAATATTAAGCTGCTTTTGCACACAATTCAACTAAGCGCATTTTGGCTCGTTTGAAATAGGTGTTGATTTGTGCTTCTGGAATTTCAAGCAATTGAGCCATTTCTTTTCCGCTCAAGTTGAAAACGAATTTGTATAAGATCAATTGGCGATCGCGGTCGTTTAAATGTTTCATTGCACGACGAATCACTTTTAACTCTGCATGATGAATTTCTTTAGAATGATCAGATTTATTGTGCAATAATTCAATACTCATGGGCACAATGTTCATTTTGTCCAACTTGCGAACAGCATCAAAACAGAGGTTTTGCGTCAATTTAAACAACCACGATTTAAAGTTGCCTTTGCTTGCATCATACAAATGAATTTTTTCAATTGATTTGATGATTGCATCTTGCGCCAAGTCTTCAGCTAAGTGAATGTAGCGATTAGGGAGAGAACGCAATGCCACCGATTTAAAATACGGCATTTGTTCCGAAACAAGGAGAATGTTCGTTTTCATAGCGTTTGTTTTAGAGTTTAACAGTAAAAAGCAAACGAAAGAAATGGCAGGTTATTGTGTGTGCATAGTATTTATTTTTAGTTGCGTGCATTATTGAACAAAATCGCGAACGTCTTGAAAAAATTCGCGAACGACTTGGAACAATTCGCGAACGACTTGGAAAAATTCGCGAACTAAAAGTTAATTAGCTTATTCAGCAGCGGCGGACTTATTCAACCCCTTCAGGGTTGAGGAATAAGGTGTAAGGTTTTTAGTGTTGAGATTCAACCCCTTCAGGGTTGGGATTGATTTACTAAAATGAAAACCAATTCCTCGAAATAGTTTGGTTTACATCTCGATTCTTGGCTCTCGGCTCTCATTCCATCCACAACCTCCTATATTCTCCCTTTTTATCATAATCATTCGCTTGTTTTTCGATGTTGAAGGCGCGATTTCCACGAGGATCATTTCCTACGCCCGCCAAATAGGCCCAATTTCCCCAATTGCTGCAAACGTCATAATCGATGAGTTGTTCCTCGAAATAGGCAGCACCAATGCGCCAGTCCAAGTTCAATTCATTGCAAAAATAACTTGCAACGTTTTGACGTCCACGATTACTCATGAATCCAGTTAATTTCAGTTCGCGCATGTTGGCATCCACAAAGTCTACACCCGTTTCTCCATTGATCCAAGCATGAACCTTTTCTGAATCGTTTGTGCTTGTTAATTGTTTACCTTGAATGCCGCCTTTTTGGAAAAACTTGGATTGGTGTTTTTTCATCATGAAGCGAAAGTAATCACGCCACAACAATTCAAATACGAGCCAGTAAGTGGAATCATTTGCGGTGACTTCCGATTCGAATTCTTTGATTTTGTGGTAAATAAATCGGGGAGAAAGACAACCAAGTGAAAGCCAAGCAGAGAATTTCGAAGAATAGTCTGCTCCAATTAATCCATTGCGGGTTTCTTTGTAATTTGCTAATGCTTTTGTGTCAAAAAAGTAATGGTTCAAGCGATTGATTGCTTCTGTTTCTCCGCCTTTAAACTGAAGCGCAGCTCGTTCGTCTACAATCCCTTTTTCCAAACCTAGTTCCGCTAACAACAGCAATTCAAATCCTTTCATTAACGGGGAATTGATTTTAGTTGGACGTTCAAAAATTGGACGAATGCTCGATTCTTTTTCAATTTTCTTTCTGAATTCAGTGAAAATTTCAGGAATGTTTTTGATGGAAAAAGGTAAATCTTCCGCATGGTAAAGTGTGTTCGTACTGATACGTTCTAATTCGCTCTTTTGCTTCCACAAGGCAGTTTCTACGGCAGTTTCGATTTGTTTTTCTTCAAATCCAACTTCGCGTTTGGCATAGACTTTTGATGCTTCATATTTCACCGCAAGTTGCGGAATCACTTCTTCTGGAAGGCCTTTTACAACCAACAAATGTGAGCCTAACTGCTCCAATTGTTTGTTCAAATCAATCAAAGATTCAAATAAGAATTGCGTTCGAAATGAACCTGTTTTCTTAAAGCCAGTTTCTGTTGTTTTCCATTGCCGTGGATCAAAGCAATAAATGGGAACGATTTGCTCATTTTGGGAAATTGCTTTTACTAAAGTTTCATTGTCTGTTATTCTTAGGTCTGTTTTAAACCAAACGATTCCTGTTTTCATGGTGTGTAAATTTTATGAATAAGAATGTGTGTTATAATTCTTCTATGTGTTCTAAATAATATTGTGCTTGTTCTAAAAGTGCTGTTTTATCCTCTGGTTTCATCTTTCGCCAAACGTTGTACATCATCCCGATACGAGGATTTTTAGCGAGTTTGTCTTCGTGCTGGTCGTAAAAATTCCAATACAAACTATTGAAAGGACAAGCCCGTTCTCCGACTTTTATGGATTTTGAATAATAACAAGAACCACAATAATGGCTCATTTTATCAATGTACGTTGCGGAGCTTACATAGGGTTTGGTTCCGACGATTCCGCCATCTGCAAATTGACTCATTCCACGGGTATTTGTGATTTCAACCCATTCGATGGCGTCAATATAAATCCCTAGGTACCATGCGTCAACTTCATCAGGATGAACTCCAGCTAATAAAGCAAAATTTCCCGTAATCATCAAGCGTTGAATATGATGGGCGTAGGCATAATTGAGTGATTGATCAATGGCATCGCGCATACATGCCATTTTCGTTTTTCCCGTCCAATACCAACTTGGTAGTTTTTGTCGGTGATTGAAGTAGTTTAAATCGCTATAGGAAGGCATTTCTTTCCAATAGATTCCGCGCATATATTCCCGCCAACCGATGATTTGTCGTACAAAACCTTCTAATTGGTTGAACTCAATTTTTTCAGGATTTTGTTTCCATGCCTCAATCGCTCTTTCAATTACTTCTTTGGGCGAAATCAGTTTAAGGTTCATCGAAAACGATAAGCGTGAATGATACAAGGACCATTCATTCGGCATCATCGCGTCTTGATACGTTCCAAATAATTGCAAGCATTCGTTCACGAAAAAATCCAGTAATTGAAGTGATTCTTTACGATTAATAGGCCACAAAAAGTTCCTTTCATCTACAGTTCCAATCGTTCGAATTCCAGCAGTCTTAAGTTCTGAATAAATTTCTGAAACATCGGTGTGAAAGGTGAGAGGTGGAGTCGGTTTGTGGTTTTTGGGCAATTTTTTACGGTTATTTTCATCATAATTCCATTGTCCCGAAAAAGGTTTAGCACCTTCCATCAATACTGAATGTTTCGTGCGCATTGACCGATAAAAACTTTCCATTAAGAGCATTTTTTTGCCTTTGAAAAATTCACTCAATTCGAAGCGTTCACAATAAAAGTGTTCAGAATCGCATACGTTGCTGGTGATGTGTAAGGTTTGACAAAAAGCATTTAAACATTCATCCACACGGTATTCATCGGGTAACTGATAGTCGAAATGGGTGAAGTGATGTTGATCAATGAATTGCTTTAAATTCTTGTCGAACGAATGCTGATTTGCTTCATCATTAATGCGCATGTAAATGACAGTGTGGCCTTGATTTTCTAAAGCTTTTGAAAATTCGCGCATCGCAGCAAAAAATCCGATTACCTTTTGAACATGATGAACCGCATAATCCGTTTCAGTGCGAACTTCCATCATGACATATGTAACCGCGTCATCAACGGATGTGAACCAGGAATGTTGAGCATTCAATTGATCTCCCAGAATTAAACGCAATGTCTTCTGTTTACGCATCATTTTTTTGTTTTTCTACAACGATCACTACAATAATTCACCTCGTCCCAAACCTTTTCCCATTTTTTACGCCATGTAAAGGATCGATTACAAACAGTACAAATTTTACTTGGAAGGTGTTGTTTTTTTACTCCTCGCATTGGTCGTTCGTTTAGCTGTTTGACTTACATGTGTTTTCAAAATTCGTTGTCCTTCAATTTTAACCTCGTCGTTTTTCCGAAAACCCCAAATGATATCACTGGCGCGTTTTCGCGTTTCTTCCAAGTCAACTATTGGAGCTGGATAATCCTTTCCAATTTCACAGCCGTAGAGTTGTTGTTCCATCCAACTCAATTTCCAGGGTTCGTGAATCAAATGTGGTGGAATATTCGCCAATTCTGGAAGCCATCGTTTGATGAAAAGTCCGTCCGAATCGTGATCTTCCGAATTTTTAATCGGATTGTAAATGCGAACAGTATTAATGCCTGTTACTCCTGCTTGCATCTGTAATTGCGGGTAATGAATTCCCGGTTCATAATCCAAAAATTGACGAGCTAAAAAATGTAACTCACGCCAATCTTGCCAAAGATTAAAGACGAAAAAGGAAACAACCATCGCACGCATACGAAAATTGATATAACCTGTTTCAACCAAGCAGCGCATGCACGCATCAACAATTGGAACGCCCGTTTTTCCTTGCTGCCAAGCTGTAATGTATGTTTCGTTTTTTGGTTTTACAACCGCATCAAATGCACGATTGACGTTTTCAAATTCCATCCGACATTCACTTTCAAACTTTTGAATGAAATGGCAATGCCAATGCAAGCGCGAAATGAAATTGGAAAGCGCTCGTTTATTTCTTGAGGTATCGTAATTTTGAATGGTAACTTGATACACCATGCGCATACTGATGTTTCCGTAAGCCAAATAAGGCGAAAGGCGACTGCAACCAGTGCGAGACAACAATGGTTTTGAAATATGCTTGCTATAATTGACGTAACGCTCCGAAATAAAACTTTTTAAGTATTTCCATGCCCACGATTCACCACCTTCCTGAAAAGACGTGTTGCGTTGTGTTATTGCTATTGGTAAGTCTGGACCTTTTAGTTCGTGATAATCTTCATCGGAGAGCTCAAAAAAGGTTCCAGCACTTGCCTCAAATGGATAATAGGAGGAAGTCATTACTTTTTTCCATTGTTCATCCCAAGTCATTCGGTTTTTTAGTCCGCGGATAATGCCGTTTGTTTGGAATTCATTCCATTGTATGTATTGTTCTTTGAAGAAACGTTTTAAAGCCAAATCACGTTGAAAAGTCAATTGATTTCCCGATTCTTCATGTGAATAAACCGCTTCAATTTTATACTTTTCTGCTAATTTCCGAAAGACAAATTCAGCTTCATTGTGTACAATGTGAAGTTTCGCATTCGTAGCGTTTAAGCTTTTTTGCAGGTCTAAAAGCGATTCGTAGACAAAACGCCAATGACGCGTGTCTGAATCATCGTACTCCATAATCGAAGGTTCAAAGCAATAGAGTAGGAGAATTGGTAAATTTTCCTGCTGTGCCTTGTATAAAGCAGCGTGATCGCTAACACGTAGGTCGCGCTTGAACCAAACAATTGACAGAGGAGTTTTATCCATTGGAAAGGAGCGATGTTAAATCTTTGTTGGGTTTAGCATAACTAAAACGATCGATAGTGTTGGTTGAATGGTACGCATCTAAACCCGAACACGTGAGTGTGTTAACTTTGTCGAGATGAACGAATCCATCTGTTCCCAAACAGTTTTCTGGGACTTTTATAAATACAATTTCTCCGATAACCAGTTGGGTGTTATTACTTGTGATTTCTAGTATTTCTTTGAATTGAACACCAATTTGAATTTTACTTTCCGCCACAAAAGGAACTGGAATTGATTCTGTATAGGAAGGTGTGAGTCCTACTGCTTCAAATTCTGATTGATTTACTGGATAATGCGCAGATGTTTGATGCGCTTGCGACAGAATTCCTTCATGGATATGATTAATCGTATAAAATCCTGTTTCGAGAATATTGGCTAGTGTATCACGCATTGGATTTCCCGGTCTGAAAATCAATCCAATCAAGGGAGGATGTGCGCCAATATGAACGATTGAACTGAAAATACTGAGATTTGTTTGTCCCAGTTTGTTTTGAGTTCCAACCAAACCAACACTTTTAAATCCTCCGATGCTGTTGATTAAATTTGTTCGCGTTTGTCTTTCAAGTGCGAGAATATCATTTAAACGAAAGGTTTTTTCCATATCCAATGTCCTAAATAAAGCACATGAATAGGTTTTAAACTACTGTTCCTTCATGCACTATAGAATAGACAATTTAGGACATGATTTGTTTCGTTAAATGGCGAATATTTGTGTCAAAAAAAAGGAACAACTTCCGCTATTCCTTTTCTCAATCGTTTAATATTTCTTAGTGATGATGTCCGTGTTCTCCGTGAACGTGTCCATGATCAATTTCGTCTTGTGATGCTTCGCGAATTGCTAAAACTTCACCGATGAAATGTAAATCTGTTCCTGCTAATGGGTGGTTGAAGTCCATTTTAATTAATTCTGGAGTCACTTCAACAACGCGTCCACGTAAATTGTTTCCTTCGTTATCTGACATTGGAATTAAAGCTCCAACTGGAAAATGCTCTGCATTGAAATTTCCATTCTCGTCATGGAATACTTCCAATGGAATCATTGCAACTTGATTCTCATCTGCAGTGCCATAAGCGTTTTCTGATTTAATGACAAACTCAAAAGAATCTCCCACTTTTTTTCCATAAATATTCTCTTCGAATTCAGGGATAATCGCTCCAACACCATATAAAAATACCATCGGATTTTCTGTGCTAGTCTCTTCGATTTTCTCTCCTGTTTTGTGATCTGATAGTTTGTAGTTCAACGAAACCACCAATTTCTCTTGAATTGTCATACTGATTCTTTTAAATAAAGGTCAAATATACTGACTAATTCTAAATTCTACCTTCTAACTCTAAATTCTACCTTCTAACTCTAACTACTAGTTAAGAAGAATTTTAAATGTTCGCATCACCCCATTTCGTTCCAAACGCACAAAATACATTCCACGTGGTAGAGCAGATACACTCAACGCATTGTTGTTTCGTACAACTTCGAGTTTTTGTCCTGCAGGTGTGTAAAGTTCAACGATATCAATGTTATTTAATCCATTAATGGCAATAAAATCACTTGTAGGATTGGTTTGAATTGACCAATAATCTGCAGCATTCTCCGTAATTCCAGCTGTACAACCCAAATTGTTGATGTGTTGCCAAATGGTATCGTTGTATTGATTTCCAACATAGCTATTTCCCATTGATGAACCCATTCGCACAATTACAAGGTCTTGCGAAGGAACAACGTTGATGATTTGTCCATTCTTCCCTAAAGCGGCATACATGTCACTAGGAGCACTCGGAATAGCAGATCCTGGGAAAACAAGTTGTGTGCTTGGAAGCATAAAACTTGATTGACCATTTAACCATGTCAAATAACCATAACTGTTGTTTAAGGTTTGAGACGGTGTACGCATGTCGTCTAAATAATTAACATCACTTTGAACCGTTGTTCCGTTCCAAACACCATCTTGCGATAACAATAAACCGAAACGCGCCATTGAACGCGGTTTAGAAACGAAAACGTTGTTGTATCCATTTGGGAAAAATAGACCAGTCATTCCGATTTTAGAACCGATTTTTTGCTGAATGAATTGATTCAACGTTAATCCAGAAGCATCTTCAATTACGCCATCCAACAAAGTGTACGGACTGTTGTGATACGACCAACGGGTTCCTGGATCAGCTAAATATTCCAAACAAATTGGATCTGTACAATCGAATGAAACGTTTTCATCCAATCCTGTTGTCATCGTTAACTGATGTCTGATGGTAATCGCCGCTTCCTGAGTAGGAGTAAGACTTGTCCAACCTGCGCCTAAATAATCACTTGATGGATCATTGATGTTCAATAAACCTTCCGTTTGTGCAATTCCAACGGCATAAGCGGTTAAGGTCTTGCCAGCAGAATTCCAAACCCAAACGCTGTCTTGTGTAAAGGTCCCAAAATACTTTTCTAGAACGATTTTTCCGTTTTTTAAAACGATAAACGCTTTTGAATCGGAACCTTCCAAGAAATCATACAATACATGAATTGAATCCTCACACCAACCTAAATCGGATGGAGAAATTGTGTCCCATGTATTTCCAGTAAGAGGAGGGAAGTACGTTTGACTATTTACCGTAAAAACAGAGCAACAAAATAGGGTCAAAAAAGCAAGTAGTTTCATAGCGTTGGATGATTGTATCAGCAAATTACGGCAAAAAGTTACAGTTTTGAAAGTTCAACTTGCACAAAATCTGCTAATTCTTTCAAATACGCTTCTGTGAAATCAAATCGAATTCCAGCAGTTTCATAGATTTCAGGAATTGACTTCGTGTAACCCAAACTCAATGCAGCTTTGTAATCGTCAATGGCTTTTTGGAAATTCGTCATGCTGTTTTTCCAAACGCCCAAAGCACCTAATTGCGCAATTCCATATTCGATGTAATAGAAAGGAACTTCGAATAAATGCAATTGACGTTGCCAAGCCGTTTTTTGAACTGATTCAAATCCTGTCCAATCAGTTAAGCCTGTTCCATATTCTTTTGAAATTGCAACCCATTTTGCGTGACGCTCATCCACCGAATGCATTGGATTTTCATACACCCAATGTTGGAATTCATCAATTTGTGCAATCCAAGGAAGAATTTTAAGAATCGTCTCCAATTGATCTTTTTTCGCACGCTTCAATTCTGTTTCATCTGTATAGAATTCATTCCACAGATTCATTGTCAATAATTCCATCGACATAGAAGCCAATTCAGCAACTTCAGATGGTAAACTTTTAAATCCAGTTAATTCTAAATCTCTGCTCAAGAACGAATGAACAGCATGTCCGCCTTCATGCACCATCGTAACCAAATCACGTTGTGCACCAACAGAATTCATGAAAATAAATGGAACGCCAATTTCATACAATGGGTAATTGTAGCCTCCTGGTGCTTTTCCAGGTTTTGAATCCAAATCCAAATGACCCATTTCGTCCATTGTACGCAAACAATTTCCAAAGTATGCATCGATTTTATCAAACATGGCAATGCTTCCGTTCAATAATTCTTCACCTGTTGAAAATGGTTTTAAAGGCGCTTTTCCATCTGGATCCACATCTGCGTCCCAAGGTTTGAATTGCGTTTTACCAAATTTGTTTAACTTCTCTTGTTGAATGGTTTTCACCATCGGAACAATCAATTTCTTAATCGCATCGTGGAAATTGAAACAATCTTGTTTTGTATAATCAAAACGTCCTAAGGATTGGAATTTGTAATCTCTAAAATTTTCAAATCCAGCGTTCTTCGCAAGTTGATGTCTTTTTTGAATCAATTCAGTATATAAATCATCCAATTTACCAGCATCTTCAGCTCGTCGTACAGCCATTTTCTCAAAAACTGTTTTGCGCAACACTTCATCTTGTTCTTTTAACAAAGAAGACGCTTTTTGCATTGTGATTTGCTCACCTTCGTGCTCGATTGTTTGAGCAGCTGAAATAGAACCGTATTGCTGACTTTTCTCATTCAATTCAGCTTCAATTTCAATGTTTTCTTCACGGAACAATTCCAAAGCTGTTTTTACAGAACGGAAATAAATATGATGTGCTTGATCCTTGTCTAATTCAGCAAAATAAGGTGAATCAGCCAATTTTTGATTCAATTGATCTTCAAAAGGAGCAAGTTCAGGTTGAATTTTAGTAACGAAAAAAGTGTACGCATTACTCAAGGCTTCATCACGTGTATCAATCGTCATTTTGATGTAACGCCAAGCTGCGTCTTCTTCCAAAACAGCTTCCAATTCACTTTTGTCTTTCAACCATTTGGTGTAATCTTCCTTTGTTTCTATTGTGCGTGCTAGTAAATCATCAAAATACGTTTTGATAGATTCCCAACTATCGATTTGTAAATTCTCGGCAACGAATGTGCGTTTTGCTTTCTCTATTTTCATATTTGTATGTCATAAAAAAAGCCGGAACTTCCGACTTTTTTATATCTATAAACTAATTTCTAAAATCTAATCACTAATCACTAATCACTAGTTATTTTCCTCGACTTGAACCTGTTTTAGTAGCTGTAGTTTTTTTAGCTGCTGCTGGTTTTGCTGCTTTCGCTGCAGGAGTAGCTTTTGGTTTTGAAGTTGTAGCTGCTTTTTTAGCTGGAGCTTTTTTAGCTGGAGCTGCTTTGTCTTCCTCTTTGGTTACTGAGCTTGTCGAAGTATCTGCTGCTGCTTTTTTCGCTTTAGGAGCTTTTTTCTCTGCAACAACTTCTTCAGCTTTCACTTCTTCAATTTTTAAGTTTCCAGATTTGTGCAATAAATTATACCATTGGAACATTTTCTTAACATCAGAAGGATAAACTCTTTCTTGATCATAATTTGGAAGAATCTCTAACAAATAAGCTTCAAGAACTTTTAAATCCTCTTTGTGAGAAGGACATTCTTTTCCACCTTCTTTTGTGTAAATTGCTGTTAGCAAATCACGCAATGGAGCATCTTCATCATACGTGTAGATTGAAATGTCATCCAATGCTGAAATACGATCCGTAGCATACGCTGGAAAACGTTTGTTATCAATCAAAGACTCAACGATAATGCTGTTTTTACCTTGAGCGATTACTTTGTAAAGACCTGGTCTTCCTGAAATTGCAATTATACCTGTTAAATTCATTCTTAATTATTTACGTCGCCAAAAATATAAATTCTTTGTTAGCCAAATTACATTCTTGTGATTTTTGAGTAAATCTTTTCTGATTCAAGCTCGATGATCACATGATAAATGCCGTTTGGAAGGTGTGAAATGGAAAATGTTTTACTGTCTATCTTATTGAAAGACACTTCTTTACCATTGTTGTTGTAGATTTTTACTGAAGTAATTGGTTCGGAAGATTTTAGTTGAAATAAATCTGATGTTGGATTAGGGAAAATCGCTATTCTGTCAGAAACTTCTTCCGTTAAGCCTAAAACGATCACAATTGGAGCTGTTTCTGAAACACATCCATTTGTATTCACAGTGTAACACGTATACGTTCCATACGGCGGAGTAATATCCAAAATTGAATTTGTTGCTCCTGAAATATCGGCGCCATTCAAGGTCCATTGATAGTTTGATGAAAGCGTAAACGTTGACAATTGATTTCCATTCAATGTAATTGGATCAATTGCCAATGCTGGAAGTACTTCAACAGTAATTGTATCTGTTTGTGCTGTACATCCTTTTAGATTGATGGCAAGCGCTGAATAACTTCCTGAAAGATTTGGCGTGAAAGGATATCCTTCGTAATTGTTTGACCAAATGGCATTCGTAATAGGAGTGGAGTTACTTGTGTTAATTACAATTGGAACATTTGAACAAATAGTATCATCTGCTGAAAGTGTTGCTGTGAATTCATTCGCTAACATAAGTGCCAATGCATCCGCTTTACCATTTCCATACGCATAATTCGGTAAAGAACCTGTGAAGCCATCGCTATAAGCTGTACCAATTAAATCCGCCTTAAAATCAGCATACGTTGCTTTGTTACATTTTTCCAAATACAAGGCTGCAATTCCAGAGATGACTGGTGAAGCCATTGACGTTCCACCATTTCTAGCGTGCCAACCTCCTGAATCAACAGCCGCCCAATAGGCAGGGTTTGTTAACAACCAAAGCGGTGCAGCGGATAACGAAAAGTCTCCAGCAGCGGCAATATCTGGTTTTTGAAGCAATTGACGATTTGGTCCTTTTGATGAACTCGGCGCTAATTTCCCCGGTGGAGTTAAATCTGATGTTACCGTTTGATTGTTATTGTTATCAATGTGACTCGCTCGATTTCTAATGTTTGCAACAGTAATTACTTTTTGAGAACACGCCCATGATGAAACAATGGTTTGCAGTGAATCAGGCATGTTGTAATGTGCTATCGCTGGCATCACACCAACAGAAGGAATGGTTGTAACAAGATTGTTCAATCCCATCCACGTTCCACTCCATAAATCATATTTCCCGCTTCCTTTTGTTTCAAAACGGAACAAATAATTGGTTGAATCGACGTTGCTGTAAAACGCTTCCATGTGATAGTTACCATTCACCAATTCCGTATAGATTTCAATTGTTGCAATGCGATTTCCATTGGAATTGTAAATCGTGTCTAAAATTGGTGTGTTAATGGACGATTGTGCTGGACGAAAACTTGTTCTACCTCTGAATCCGTATGCTGGACCTGGTTTGTCAGCTGCAAAAGCATATTCAAATGTCGCATCAGTTTGGTTTGACCATAAGTCGAAATAAATGTGATTTGGTCCAAATGCCGCACTTCCAGAACTATTATTCTGCAACCAAACGAAAGATGTATCGCTGTCAACATTTCCTGTAACATGGTATTTGCCTTGATTTCCTGCATTACCTGCAGCACAAACGACAATTCTACCTTCTTTAGCCGTTAATAATGAATCAATGTACTCACCAGCTGGATCCAAACCATCATGACTTCCGAGATATGAACCGAGACTTAAATTAACGACTGCTGGTAATCCAAGCGTGTCAGCAACTCTAAAAATATAATCGCAAGCATCGGCAATTGTTAATGTCCAATTGTTTAAATTAAAATTCGTTTCAACGATGATAATGTTTGCATCGGGAGCAACACCTGTATTTGAACCATTCGCATTTCCGTTTCCAGCGCCCATTCCAGCTACTGTTGATCCATGTGCCGTGGACTCTTCCGTACTTGTACATGTTCCGTTATTGATTGCAGCAGAATCCCAAACAATTCCGTAATTGTATGGCTGCGGAATAGTTCCTCCAGTATTTGTGGAATGATCCCAATAGCGCAAAACACGTGTATTTCCATTGTCATCAATAAAATCAGGATGGTTCCAATCGATTCCTTGGTCTACAAAACCAATAATGACATCTTTTCCGGTGTATGAACTACTCAAACCGCCTGTTCCGTTGTGAACTTGTACTACGTTATGTTTCACTAACGCACTATCCGCTAGCGCAACAGGAGGTGCAAACTCAAAATAGTAGTTTTTTAATTCGAGACTTTTGGTCTTTGCATCAATCCATTTTGCAGTAGTCGAAATAAACAACCAATTTCCTGTTTGATATTTTATTTTAATGTGCTCCTTGTTCAATAGACTTTTTGTTGCATCATCGTTGGGAACACAAAATGTGGTGATTTCATTTGGTGATTTTTCCAAATATGCTTGAAAACCAAATTTATGGTGCTGAGCGTTTGTGTTTATTGAGAAAAATAGAATCGCAATAAATCCAATGAGTAGTGACAAGTTAGTTCGAACCATTTGTAAGCAATTTTTACCTTAAGACGTAAATATAAACCGAATGGTTAAAAAAATGGCATGCTTTAAAAGATAATTTATACTTTTCGTTCAATTAATTGACAATTATTAAGTTCACAACACTATGAAAAAAAGAATCATTCAACTTAGTTTATCCATTTTTGCCTTTGGAATTACTAATTTATTATACGGTCAATCGCTTGATAAAGGTGTGTTGAACTGGTACAATGGTAAAGCTGGAATGGAAACGGAAGCAGCCTACAAGCTGTTGAAAAAACGAAAATCAAATTCTGTTGTTGTTGCAGTGATTGATTCTGGAATCCATATTGAACACAAAGATCTTGAAGGAAAAATTTGGGTAAATAGCGATGAAATTCCAAATAACGGTGTTGATGATGACAAAAATGGCTACATCGATGATGTAAATGGATGGAATTTCTTAGGAAATGCAAACGGTGAAAACGTGAACGAGGCATGTCTTGAAAAAACCCGAATTTTAAGAGATTTGTCTAAAAAGTTTGATGGAATTGATCCTGAAACCTTGTCTGCAACTGAAAAAGAAGAATACGCACTTTACGAAAAAGTAAAAGGTGAAGTTCAAGCAGAATATACGAATTATTCGAGCTATTTGGAGCAAATGGATATGATCACAATGATGATTGATCAAGTTCCTGTTATGGTAGGAAGTACAATCGGAAAAACAGACTACACGCTGAAAGATCTTGAAAAATGGAATCCAACTGAAGAGCAAATGATTCAATTGAAGGATTTTGCGATTGCCATCGAAAAAGGTGAAGTGACCAAAGAAATTATGGCGGAGCAAAAAACGCAATTGGAGCAAATGGTCAATTACAACTTAAATGTTGAATTTGATGATCGCGCTGTAATTGGCGATAATCCACATGATTTTACAGATACAAAATACGGTAACAATAATGTTGAAGGTCCAGAAGCATTGCACGGAACGCACGTTGGTGGAATCATTGGAGCAATTCGTGGAAACAACTTAGGTGGAGATGGTGTTGCTGATAACGTGAAATTAATGGTTTTACGTGCTGTTCCAAACGGTGATGAGCAAGATAAAGATATCGCAATGGCTGTTCGTTATGCTGTTGACAATGGTGCGCAAGTGATCAATATGTCATTTGGGAAAGCGTATTCAGTTCACCAAAAAGAAGTGTACGAAGCATTCAAATATGCTGATTCAAAAGGTGTTTTATTGGTGCACGCAGCTGGAAACGACAATGCAAACATCGATACAGATCCAAATTATCCAACTTCAATGTACAGCTTCCAAACAAAACCATTGGATATGTTCTTGACAATTGGAGCTTCAACTAGAATGACTTCTGATAAATTGGCCGCTACGTTCTCTAACTACGGACAAACAAAAGTAGACGTTTTTGCTCCAGGACACGATATTTACAATTCAGTTCCACAAAGCGATTACGCGAAATTAAACGGAACATCAATGGCGGCTCCAATGGTTGCTGGTGTTGCTGCTTTGTTACAAGGATATTTCCCAACATTGACGATGAAAGAGATCAAAGAAATCATCTTGAAATCAGCGAAATCGTACAAAGGAACACAACAATTGATGCCAGGATCAACAACAGATAAAGTTGATTTTTCAACACTTTCAGTTACTGGTGGAGTTGTAAACGTAAAGAATGCTGTGAAAATGTGCATGGCTCTTGAAAAAGAAAAATCAGTAAAAAAATAATACAATAAATTAAGTGAAAGGCTATTCGATTTTCGGGTAGCCTTTTTTAATGCTAAAAAGACCGATATGAAATATTTACTCTTGCTTGTAACGTCCTTCTTAATTTCAACAACGAATGCACAGGAACTTGATTCCTTGATCAATAACTGGCACAAAGCAGCTGGAAAAGCGGATTACGATGCGTTTTTTGGCTTGATGGACAAATCGTTTGTTTATTTGGGAACAGCCCCAGGCGAACGTTGGGACAAAGAAGCATTTTCGTCGTTTGCAAAACCTTTTTTTGACAAAGGAAGAGCCTGGGATTTTAAACCATCGAATCGCGTTTGGATGTATTCAGATAACAAGAAAATGGCGTGGTTTGATGAAGATTTAGACACATGGATGCGCGGTTGTCGCGGCAGCGGAATCATGGTAAAAAAGAAAGGTGAATGGAAATTGGTCTATTACAATTTGACCGTTTTAATTGAAAACGAAAAGGTGCAACCGTTCATCAAATTACGCGATGAGCCACTGGAACCAAAGAAATAAAAAGTGACTAGTCCTAAATTTAACCCTTTGAAACGTCATTTCACAAAGAAGTACGAGGCTCGCCTAAAATTTCATCGTAGAGTTATCAAATTGATAATGAGTAGATGAAATTTTAAAGAACGAAGTAATTCAACGTGAAAATACGTTGATGAATTAGTTATTTCCTTTTGCGTGATCAGCAAGGAACTGCGCCAAACCAATATCCGTCAATGGATGTTTTGCCAATGCTTTAATCGCACTTAACGGTCCTGTCATTACATCAGATCCAATTTCAGCACAGTTGATGATGTGCATTGGGTGACGAACAGATGCTGCTAAGATTTGCGTGTCGAACATGTAGTTATCGTAAATCAAACGAATCTGCGCAATTAAATCCAAACCGTTTGTAGAAACATCGTCCAAACGACCTAAGAATGGAGAAATATACGTTGCTCCAGCTTTCGCAGCTAACAATGCTTGACCTGCAGAGAAAATCAAAGTACAATTCGTTTTAATTCCTTTTCCTGAGAAGTATTTAATTGCTTTAATTCCTTCTGGAATCATTGGGATTTTAACTACGATGTTTTTGTGCAAGGCAGCCAATTTTTCACCTTCACGCACCATTCCTTCGAAATCGGTTGAAATAACTTCAGCGCTCACAGGTCCATCAACGATGTTACAAATTGTCACATAGTGATTGATAATGTTTTCTTCGCCAGTGATGCCTTCTTTCGCCATTAATGATGGGTTTGTTGTTACACCATCCAAAATTCCAAGGTCATTTGCCTCCTTGATATCGTTTAAATTCGCTGTGTCAATGAAAAATTTCATAAAATCCGTTTTTTTGACAAAAGTAAAGCATTGAATCGGTTAAGTAAGAACCGAGACCAGAGTAGTTTTTACGATTTATTCACAATTGGGGATAGGGCGGAGGTTTGTCATTTGCAACTTTCTCACGTTAGTAAAAGCTGAACGTTTAAACTGTTCTCCATTCACTAAAATGCAAGCACTTTAAATGAAAGCATTGTTTACAAGATTTTTAAGTATTCACGGAAGCACACTTTATAAGAGCGAGCTTGTGCGAATTTTCTAGATTTCGGAATTAACTATAAATTATTGATCAACTTTTTGAATGTCTTTAAATCAATATACATTTTTTTTGTTTCATCCTTAAATTCTCCAGGGCCTTGTGTTAATCTTGCGGCAACTGATAAAACGTCTGAATTTTCAGTTGTACAAATGAAATGCATGTGGTAATTAACGACTTCTTCGACAGCGATTATATACATATATCGATCATCTGAATCAATAATTTTCTCTTGTATAAAACTAGTAGAAACGAATTGCATCTTAAACGGTGCACTAGATTTGAATTTGATTGTGTCAGCTAAGTCTTTAACGAAATCGAGAGGAACAAGAAGTGTTTTCTTGTGAATCATTTCTTGAGAATTTGTACGCTTATTCAAACATAGTTTGTTCCAGGTACCCATTTCTTCAACTGCTTCAATAACTCCACAAGAGCGTTGAATTAATTCATAAATTATTTCCTCTGAAAATTCAGTATTACTTTGGAGTCCAACACTAAATTTTCTAAAAACTTCATCCTCAAAAATGTATAGTTTCAACATTTTTCCATACGTTTTTCGACTAAGTTCTGTGGTGTAATTTCCGTTGGTCATCGTGCGAACTAAATCCCCTTGAACAATATTAAGTTGTAGTCGCACAAACGTTTTTGGATATTTTTTAACATACTCTTCAGAAGCAGTCAATTCCATGCACTGAACAGAGTCAGAAAAGCGCCATTTATCTTTAACAGCTTTGGTTAGAATTGCATCTGCAATGCTGTCTCCGGTTGATATAACGATGACATTTTTTTCTTTGTAACTTTTCGCTTCTTCACTTCTCAAATTAATTTGCTGAGAAGAAACGTGGAAAGAAATACATAATGACATGAAGAGTAGGAGGTTTAATTTGTTGGTTTTCATAGTTGTAAAATTTGAGGGTAAAAATAATAAAATAGTAGTTGGTTTTCAAAATCTCACTGTTAAATTTCGTTTTTCAGAATTCTCCAACTCAAATTGTTTTCTTCATCAATTGCCATTTGGATGAACCGTGAGCAGACAAGCTTTTACGATTTGTTCACAATTGGGCATGGGCAGGAGATAAACAAATAAGGTTAAAAACGCTATAGTTGTTTTTAAAATAAACTAATTGTTTGAGGAATTGATATATTCTAAAGAAAACTCAGAAAGTGTTCCTTTCCTTTTTTGTTACTTTGCGATTTTTATATTGTATGGTTTATATTCGGTAACTTATACAATTTTATTTTTTGTTTTTATTCAAATTTTAGTGCGTCTTTGTGAACTAAAATACTTATTGCCTTATATTTTATATAGTCTTCCGATATATAGATGTATCCACTCCAAAATTTTGAAGTACCCCATGAATTTTTTGTAATAAAATACTTTTTACCATCTTTTCCTTCAGCAATACCAACGATGTGCATAACATGGTCAATTGTAGAGGCCCCTTGTTCAAATAATTCTTGCCTTACATGAGATTCTTCTTTCCTTGAAATTTTTGTATTTTCTATAACAGCTTTTTCAGAACCATAAAAATCAAATCCTTCTTCACTTACATCTCCGTTAAATACAACAGAATATCCATTCATTATTGCTTTTTCGATAATCTCCATAAATTTCTTTAATTCTACATTGAAATATTGTTCAAGTGCCCAATTATATCTGGATTCTAAACAAAATGGTTCGTTGTATGGATGGTGATTAAAAGATGTAATTTCAATATAATTATTTGCATCAATGGACAAGTATTCACTACAAAACGATAAAGGTGTATATTTTTGATTGTTGTAGCTGAAATTAGATGGTGGAATTCCGAGATATTTATTCAGCAGTTCATCAAATTCACTTGTCCAATCTAAAGAGATTATGTCATCCTCATTTTTTCTGTAACTTGATACAAATTGTGTAGCTAAGGTATCAAGTTTTTCAGTATCATAGCAATTAGTTAGGTCTAAGTTTTGAGGGTAAGTTGCTTCGGGTACAAGGCCATGTGTACTTATTGAATTGAGGACGTCGTGCGGTTGCCCCCCTGCGGTAAAATATAAATTACCTTGAGTCCTAAAAAAGTTTTTTGCCTTTTCGGGATAAACAAAGCGAACAACATACATTTCGGATAAATCAATACTGATATTCTTCATCCGAAGAACTTCTGATTCTAAAAATGAAATTGTTCCAAAACTCCAACACGTACCTGAATTACCTTGGTCTTTGATTTCTGTTGTAGGAATCAATTTTATGATATTATAATCTTCTGAATTCTGACATTTTACGCGATGACTATTAATCGAAAATAAAAAAATCAAAGAAATAATAATTGATTTCATTTTAAACAAAATTGATGTTCTAAAAATTGACTAGCATACAAAACTTAATTTGCAAGCTATAAAGTTAAAAAATGAATTTGTTTTCAACATTTTTTCATTGCTATTAATTCAATCCCAGAAATAAGTTCATTCGCAAAAAAGATAAAAATTATAAGAATTGCTAAACTTCTTAATATTCTTAAAACTAAGTATTAGTTTTCTGTAATAGGATTATAAAATCGCCTGCCGATATTAGGCCATTTTAAAAGGTTTTATAAATTCCCAAATTCTTGGACAAAAAAAGAGGGGTAAGCTACTCATATCGCACCGCTCAACTTCTTACCTTTGCTACGTTCCCGTCCTGGAGGAGTCAGAAGGAGCTGGTCGTACAAGACTTA
>CAJAVU010000097.1 GCA_903945495.1 uncultured Flavobacteriales bacterium
CAACAGGAGCATTAAACATTGCTTCCAACATTTCTTTTGTTGGTTTTGTTACGGTATCACTTCGAAAATCAATCATACTTACAATTTGAGGTTGAAATTACGCTTCTAAAATTAAATCCACCAGCTATTTTAATTTTTTTTAGCTATTTTGAACCCATGGATTACGCAATTATCGCTCTTACAGTTCTTTTTGGTGCAGTCTTAACCTTCTTCTCAGGTTTTGGCTTGGGAACGTTGATGCTTCCTGTTTTCAGTTTGTTTTTTCCTCTTCCGATTGCGGTTGGAGCGACAGCAATTGTTCACCTTTCAAACAACCTGTTCAAATTTGGTATGGTGTATAAACACATCCATAAAACAACATTACTTTCCTTCGGATTCCCAGCAGTTTTAGCATCTCTTCTTGGAGCTTTTACATTAAAATATTTAGCGGAATTACCAATTGCGGGAACATACCTCATCGGTGAATCCGTGATTGAATTGAGCTATTTAAAAATTGTCATAGGCACTTTAATGATTTTCTTCTCCTTAATTGAACTTGTACCTCAACTCATACCGCTTGGTTCGATCAAGAAAAACATTGTACTTGGTGGACTTTTAAGTGGTTTTTTTGGTGGAATCTCAGGTCATCAAGGCGCTTTTAGATCTGCCTTCTTGAGCAAGGCTGATTTAACCAAGGAAGAGTTTATTGCAACGTCCAATTCAATTGCGCTCTTAATCGATTTGTTTCGTTTGATTGTCTATTATGAAACATTCAATTTTTCAGCATTGACCTATCAAACGGATTTATTGGCTGTAGGAATCGTTTGTGCGTTTATTGGAACCTACTTCGGGAAAAAATTACTCAACAAAGTAACGATGAGTGGAATTCAAAAAGTGGTGGCGTATTGCTTACTACTTCTTGGTGTTTTGTTTATTGTTGGATTAGTGTAATCGATTCAAATTCTGCCAAAATCCTCTGAAAATCTTCTGAATAGTTCGCACGAATAACAACAGCTTCTTTTGTGACGGGATGATCGAAGGAAATCTCCTCAGCATGCAATAACATTTTATTCATTTGCCATTGCTCTAAAAAGAACTTATTTTGTTTGTTACATCCGTGCGGACGATCGCCAATTATGGGATAAAAAATGTGAGCTAAATGCTTGCGCAATTGATGCATTCTACCTGTTTCTGGATCAAGTTTCACTAAGGAATAACGAGAAGTTGCATGTTTACCAAAAGGAATTGGCAGTTCAAATGTCTCAATTCGTTCGTAATGAGTTACTGCATCCTGCGTTTTTCCTTCATCGGTCGTTAATGCGTAATCAATTGTACCATTTTCAGGAATAAATCCTCGTACCAATGCTTTATATGTTTTTGAAACACCTTGATTCATGAAAAGCTGTTGCATTGTTCGATTGGTTGATTCATCCAACGCAAAAAGCAATACACCGCTGGTTTTTCTATCCAATCGATGGGTTGGATATACTTTTCTGCCTAACTGGTCGCGCAATAACTGAATCGCAAACTCCGAAGCATCCGCAGCAATTGGAGAACGATGCACCAATAATCCATGTGGTTTATTTATCGCTACCAAAAAATCATCTTGATACACAATTTCCAATATGGTATTTTCAAATTCCTCACTCATAACTTATCACTCATCACTTCTAGTCACTAATCACAAATCACTAGTCACTAATTCACTTCTTACGCGCAATCATCAACCCATCGCGAATCGGTAACAAAATCTCTTGTACTCGCTCGTCTTCGTGTACCATTTTATTGTAATCCATCAAGATTTTGGTTTCGCGATCCAGCGAATCGTAATCTTCCAATACTTTTCCAGACCAAAGCACATTATCTGCTATGATATATCCGCCTGGCTTCACCTTATCAAAGACCAATTCATAATAATTGCAATAGTTCTTTTTGTCTGCATCAATGAATACAAGGTCAAATTGTTCATCTAGTTGTGCAACGACTTCCATGGCGTCACCAACAATATATTCGACTTTATCCGAGCAGTTTGCTTTTTCAATGTAGGCATGAACAAATTCTTCCAATTCTTCATTGACATCAACAGTTGTAACCTTTCCACCTTCTTGCAATCCTTCGGCAAAACACAAAGCAGAATAGCCTGTGTATGTTCCAATTTCGAGCACGCGTTTCGGTTGAATCATGTGAGCAATCATACTCAGCAATCGACCTTGATAGTGTCCGCTCAACATGCGCGGTTGTAGAATCGACACATGTGTTCGACGATTTAAATCAGCAAGTAACTCAGGTTCATTTTCTGTATGAGCACACACATAATCATCAAGTTTCGCATCAATAAATTCCATAAAAGCATTTTTTTTGCAAAGATGCAGAAAAGGAAACAAAGCTGCGTCTTTTGTTTTGAATGTGCTTGAAATTTTTGATTGATCATTTGTTCATACAAATAGTACGCTCATTTTATTTTTTTTCGCAAATTTGAAGACCAAATTAAACGAACGATTTCAATAATCGATTTCGCAACAAGAAAATACCAATGATTAAAAACCTTCTTACAACCGCACTCTTTTCGTTTGCATTAACCATCTGCAAATCACAAGAAATTATTTGGCCAAGCTATTCAGAAGTAGAAATCCCGGATTCGCTACTCAATGAAAAAGCGCTTTTTCTTTCAAATGTCACAACCATTGGGTTTAATAATGTTGGACAAACGGATGTCAATGTTTTCAAGCGAATATTGATTTTAAATGACGACGGAGCTGAGGAAGTTTCTTCCTTTAAGTTTTATATTAAAGACAATACAAATATTGTTCGTCTGGGTGCCAGAATTATAAAAGAGGGTGGAAAAATTATTCAACTAGGTGACGGACAAATTTCAAAAACGTTTAAAACAGTTAAGGATGAATACAGTGGGAAATCTGTTCGGTTATTTCAAATCAACTATCCTTCATTACAAATTGGAGACGTCATTGATTTGATGTATGATATCAAAGTGGACAATTACATTTTATCTGACAATCTGTATTTAGAGGACAATTACGCTTCTTTGAACTCAAGAATTACACTACGCAACGTTTCTAATCTCGAAATCAATGCATACGTAATGAACAGTTCTACTCAACCTACTTCAAAACGCGTTGATGGGATTGATTTACTCAATTGGGAACGAAAAGGTGTTGCGAAAATGAATGATTCCTATTTTCACGCCCCTTCACCAAAGCAACAATGCTTAATTTATAGTTTGTGGGGAGTCGACGAAACATTGAACTATGATGCCATTTTTTATCTTGATTACGATACATATCCCAATTCAGAATTTGCACTTCACAATTTCAATAATTATTTCATTGATCAATCTGTTTATACTTCTGAAGATCCAATACTGATTAAAATTCAAAAGTTAATCACCTATTTGGATAAATCATGTACGTATAAAAAGAACCTTCAAACAGAACCTATTCTTAAAGTTCTTGGAAATATTAAGGATTATGAAATAAACACGCAAAACTTCTTTATTGTTGCACAGGAAATTTTAAAAACTTCACATACAAAGTTCTGGATTGGATATACACAGAGCCTTTTGAATGGGCCTTTCTATAATGGAATTGTTTCTTTATCTCAACTTGAAACACGTTTTCTCATAATCGAATTAGAAGATGGAACACAACATTTTCTTTTTGGACCAAGTGAAGACCGCTGGTATTACCTTGATGAAATCCCTTATTACATTGAAGGAAATGAAGCCGTTGCAATGTTGGGAAAAGAGGGTGTTCTTGAAAAATTACTACCAGTTACGTTGCCTAAAAGCGTAGCTACCGACAATACTAATTTTGTGAAACTTTTAGTAAAAAAGGAAGGTGAAAAATTGAGTTATCGCCGTGATGATCATTTATCTGGACATTTCTCAACTTTAGTGCGAAGCAATGACCAATCTTACTGGCTACATAAGTTTGCTTTAGAACAAGATTCACTAAATTACTTTTCACAAGAGAGCTTCTATCCTTACAATTTAGATGTTAGCACAAGCGACGTTTCAAATTTTACAGTAGCTAAAAATGAAACGGGAACGAAAAGTATTAGTTTAAAAAACATGATTCCTCAAAACATATTTAGTGACAGCGAGGAGGAGGAAAATGAGCTGTATAATTACGTTATATTGCCTTTTGAAAAAAGCATCAAGTATTCTGTTTACTATCAATCCGATGTTAATGTAACGTTGAATGAAAAAAATGATGTCTTTCTATCAAATTCAGTTGGTGAGATCTCGTATAAATCAACACAAGTAAATGAGACGATTATTTCAATCAGCCTAACGTTAATCATTAAAGACCGATATTTAGATGGTCCTGAAAAATTAAAAGCGTTTGAAGAACTGTTGATGAAATGGTCTGAGGTTCGTCAAACAAAAACGACATTTAACGAATAAGGTTGACAGATCATACAAATGGAAATAAGCTTCATCAAACATTATCTAAGAAGTTTATTTTTCACAACTTTGCACTATGAAAACAGTCAACAAAGAAGGATATTGCGCTATCGGAATCTTCCGTGGAAAAACAGAACATAATCTAGGAACACTTTGGCGTTCAGCTTATATTTTGGGGGCATCCTATATTTTCACTGTTGATAACAAGTATAAGAAACAAAGTTCAGATGTATTGAGAGCATGGTCTAGAATTCCGTTGTTCCACCACAAAACCTTCGATGATTTATTGAACAACATTCCCTATGATTGTCGCTTAGTTGGTGTAGAAATGGATGATCGCGCTGAATTCTTGCATGAATTTGAACATCCTAAACGCGCCATTTACTTATTGGGCGCTGAAGGCGATGGTTTACCGAAAGAAATCTTAGACAAATGCCATTTTGTAATTAAACTGCCAGGAAATTCTTCGTTAAATGTTGGCGTAACGGGAAGTATTGTTTTACATGACCGTGCAACGAAAATGGTAACTACCTTTCCGCCTGATCACAAAGAACATTAAGCTTATTTCTTTTCTTCCGTTATTTTTTCAACAGCATTGTTGTATTGAAACAACCAGTTGTACATTTCATCGGTTCGGAAAACACGTTCCAAAGCTCCGTGGTCAGCACCTTGAACAACTGTATATTTAAGATTTTCACCTCCGTTACATGCTTTGATTGCTTTTACAACTTTTTCAGATTCTGAAATCGGAACTGCACGATCGGCATTTCCGTGTTGAATCCACAAAGGTACTTGCGCCAAATCACAACCATCTGAAACATTTCCACCTCCACACAAAGCAACGGCTGCTGTAACAATTTCAGGGTAAGCACCTGCAAAATGTAACGTTCCATATCCACCTAAACTCATTCCTGCAACATATACGCGATTCGTATCAGTTTTATATTGCTTTTGAACGTATTGTAATACATGTAAAATCTTTTCTGGCTCCCACGATTTTCCTGCTGGAACTTGCGGTGCAATAACAATCGCAGGAATTGATCTTCCTTTATCAATTTCGTGAATTACTCCGTATTTACGTACCAAAGCCAAATCTGAACCAGATAAACTTTTTCCGTGTAAGAAAATCAAAACTGGTGGATTGTTCTTTAAAATACTATCTGCTGGAAGTGATAACCAAAAATTATAATCAGATTTTCCTTTCTCTTGCGTCAATTGACCAAAAGCTCCTGAAATCAAGGATATAAAGAAAAAGAATAAGAACGCCGTTTTTTTCATAGGACGCCAAAGATAGTGATAATCAGACGAATGAAATGTTAAAAAACGTCAACACTACACCGTACGCAGCGAACCTCCCTTATGTGTCCTTATGCCTGCACTGAGCCTGTTTACCCTGAGGTTCTCGATGGGTCGAAGTGTGCCTTATGCCTGCCCTGAGGCTCTCGAAGGGTGGTTCAATTATGAGCGCAGCGAACCATCCTTATGTGCCCTTATGCCTGCACTGAGCCTGTTTACTCTGAGGTTCTCGATGGGTCGAAGTGTGCCTTATGCCTGCCCTGAGGCTCTCGAAGGGTGCTTCAATTTTGAGCGCAGCGAACCCCAAGCGCAGCGCCATCCGTGCATCTGCGGCAAAACCGAGCGCAACGAACTTAACCCAAGCGCAGCGCCTCCTCACCCCAACAATCTGTTAATTCCACCCTGCATTTCCACTCATTTATCAAAAACACCTACCTCACCTTGGAACACTCTAGCACCTATATATCAACACATTACCCCCAGTGTTCCAGATTTTTCAAAATACACCAACAATAAACTATTTTTCTCAACTCAAAAATTTCATACCTTAGAATCATGCAATTACAATCATTATTTATACGTAGAGCTAACCCCTACTCCTTTCAAGGGACTGAAAAAGATGATGAAATAAAAGGCGATGGCAATAGTGTGAATTACAAGTTTAGAATGCATGACCCGAGACTTGGAAGGTTCTTTGCGATTGATCCTTTGGCTAAAGATTATCCTGATATATCTCCGTATGTTTTTGTAGCAAATTCCCCAATCTTGCTAATTGATTCAGATGGAAGAAAAATTATTTTAGCAGGAAACAACAAAGAGGAAAATGATATGCAATTAGCTGTTCTTCAGAAACTAACTAATGATAAATTGGCATATGACATAGGCTCGAAAACTATATATGTTGTTTCAAAAGGTACAGAAAATACTGAAAAGAAACTTAATATGGGAACGTCTTTAGTGAATGCTTTAATAAATGATCAAAAAGATGATTGTATTTTAGCTACGAGAGTTGCTACTCTTGATCCAGATACTGAAGGAGATCGTCAAGTAAATGCTCAAAATGGTCAAGGTGCAAGTTCCAAGGTAAATATGACTTATGGTAAAAAGTTGGATGTTTATACGGCAAATTTGGAGACAGGATTACCAGAGCTTACAGACACTCCCGAAGAAATTGTTTTGGGGCACGAATTAATTCATGCATATTATATTATGATAGGTAAGGCAATTCCAAGTACAAAAAAAGAGGAATATTCATATAATGTCGGGAAAGGAATTAAAACAAAATCAGAAGAAATAGAGGAATTAAGAGTTGTAGGAATTTCTCCGTCTGCTAACAATGAGAATTTTACTGGTTGTGACGAAAAGTATACGGAAAATGGACTCCGCGAAGAGCAGGGTTTGGGACCGCGCTTGAAATACTAAATAATTTAATATGAAAAATAAAATGAAGTGTTTTGCTTGTGTCAAAGTTGTGTATTTCCTGATGAGTTTGATTTTTGCTTTCAATAATTGTTTTTCTCAAGATAATAAGTTCGGAATTGACTGCGAAAATGTAAATGCGGTAAATTCAAATTTATTCGTTCACGATGATGGAACACCCTTTGTCTTGAATGAATTTTATGATTCAATTATTTATTTAGAGGGGCAAAAGTTTAATGGTACAATTAAAATTTGCTCTGAGCAAAATATTCAAACTTTATTTAGTTATCGTTATGGTTTATTGCATGGTTCGGTAAAAACATTTGATACAACAGGTGTCCTTCGAGAGTGTAATTATTATGATTCTTCAAGATTCACATACTCTGAACATTATTATGAAAATGGATCGATTGAAAGGAAAGGAGCCTATGAAAAAAAGAATAAATCAGGAGTTTGGATTTATTATTATCCGAATTTAAGAATTAGAACAATCGAAGATTACTCAAATAACATTTCAGGTAAATGGTTTTATTTTTTTGAAAATGGGCAACTATTGAAAATTGAAGAATATCTAAATTCAAAAAAAAATGGTGAGTTTGTTCATTACTATGAGAATGGCACTATATCCAGTGTTGAATATTGGAAGGATAATCTTAAAAATGGGACTTGGAAATATTATTTTGAAAATGCACAGACATGGAAGGTCGAAAATTATGTGAATGGGGTTGAAGAAGGGAACTGGACCGAGTATTATATAAATGGAAATATTAAGGAACAAATTCAATTCAAAAATGAAGTTTTTGATGGAGAGAGAAAGGAATATTATGAAAATGGTATTTTGAAAACTTATCAAAATTGGGGTGAGGGGCAAAAAAACGGATATTGTTATTATTACAACGAAAAAGGAAAAGTTATTTGTGAAGAGCAATATCGGAATGGAATATTAATAAATAAAAAAGGACATTTTTGAAGGTGGTAATGAACTGTAATGTTCGAAAGGTGTGTACGGGGCGCACATAACCTTGCCAAACAAAGAGAAAATAGTTGGCATGGAAGAACAAATTTTCCCAGTGATGCAAAAGTTAATTTACCAAGCTTAACGGGTGAAGAAAGGAAAACATTAATCAAAATAATAAACGAATATGAAACTGGTTATTAATTTATTATTAATGATATCTATCAACAGTTGTGGAGTAACAAAAAACAACAATACTTACTATTTACCAAGAAGCTCAATGGCATTTTCCCTTAGTACGGTTAAAAATCAAGTTGATTTTAAATTATTAGAATTATGTAAAACTTATAGTGACTTGATAGTTTCATTAAATTTTAAAAGTGATAATTTATTTAATGTAGTTATTTTTCGAACGGAAAAATTTCCAAAACAAACTCCGGATTTTTATCAAATCTATAAAATAAAATATCACGATGATTTAAAGGGTACAATCGTTGATAGTGTCTTATTTGATCCAAGAATTCATGATACGCTTGATTTTGGTTATATTGATTCAAAAAATCAAGGAATCGGCATCAAAAATATTGAAACGGAAACGGGTATATTGTATTTTTATAAGTAATGTAAATTTGGATTATATTCAAGCGGTCCAGTAGGGTTCGAATGTTTCTTGATAGTTTAGGATCAATTTGTTAACAGCCATAAAATCAGTTGTGTAATATTAATTGTTTGATTTCATAAAGTGGAAAGGATTTAGAATTACCATTTTTAAGAAAAGAGTTTTAAGCGATTAGCCTGCAAGGGCCAAGTTTGAGCTTTTAGACTAATGTTCTTTCGATAATATACGATAAACTAATTCCACACTCAAAAAATGCACCGTTTGCAAATCTTTTGTATTAAACCCTTCCCCTTATTTGCTGTCACGCTTTTATAGGCTTGACCTAATTTGCCTTATGTGGTTCAATTTTAAGCGCAGCGAACCCCAAGCGCAGCGCCATCCGTGTATCTGTGGCCAAAACCGAGCGCAGCGAACCATCCTTATGTGCCCTTATGTGCCTTATGTGGTTCAATTTTGAGCGCAGCGAACCCCAAGCGCAGCGCCATCCGTGCATCTGTAGCCAAAACTGACCAACGCGAACCCCAAGCACACCACCCCAACCCCTTATCTTTCGTATTTTTACCCCCTCAAACCCCTAAAAACTATTTATTATCTATGAACACGTACACAAAATTTGAATCCTCCCTAAACCTCCAACTAAAACAACAAAACATCCACGAACCTAAAAACACCCTACAAGCAGAACAAGCTATTAAAACCGTATCAAACATTTTAATAGACCTCCGAAAACTGGTGCTGCAAAATGGCTTCATTGACCAACAACAAGAAATAGCCTTCTTCAAACAAACCAAACCAAAACTTTTAGGTAACTTAATTTATTTCACCCACATTCACGACTTCGAACTCAAACGTCAAATAATGGGCAACAAAGACTTCAAACGCTATATTCGCTTAAAGCTCGATATCTTTCAAAAACTCTTCCAGGAAAACATTGACTTTATTAGTTACATGCAGAACAACTCATCGCACTTCGACGCAACCTATTTCATGCGCTACAACAACCCTACTCCTGCCAGTAATACAAACTACGATTATTACTTGGACCCAGAATTTAACACATCACACGATCACCTCTTAGCCATGATGACCGCCCACAAACGCCTGGTGCAACATCTTTTAAAAGCAAAACAAAACGAACCAGAAAACACCAATGACGATATCCTGCTTTATTGGACAGATTCAAAAGCAGCCTTTGTTGAAATTGTATACGCCCTTCAAGTTTCAGGCTCAATCAACAGCGGTAAGGCCGATATCAAAGAAGTTTGCAATACCCTCGAAAAAGCATTCAATTACGAAGTTGTCGATCTATACCGTGCTTTCAATGAATTCAACAACCGCAAAATCGACCGAACAAAATACCTAACACATTTAACAGACCGTTTAACTCTTAAATTAGATAAAATCGATATCTTTAATCCAAGCTTACAATCCTAACCCTCAACCTCTTCCTTTCAATCCACCCCCTCCCTACCATCACAATTTCCCCTATCTGAAACCACTCTACACAATCACCTCTCCCAACAATATTTTTCTAACCTTATGCTTGCACTGAGCTTGTTTACCCTGAGGCTCTCGAAGGGTCGAAGTGTGCCTTATGCCTGCCCTGAGGCTCTCGAAGGGTGGTTAAAATAAGCAAAGCGTTCTTTTGAGCAAAGCGCTCCATCCTTATGTGCCTTATGTGGTTAAAAAATGATCGCAGCGAACCATCCACCCTCAAACTTTTTCTCCCACAACTCATACCAACCTTGCAGTACCACCCCAAAATCTCCTACCACCTTTACCCCCAAAAAACATCATGGCAAAACTACATCTCGATCCCTCCGACCTCATCCTACTTGAAAACATTCTTAACGACTTCAAAAAACAATTGCTCTCCGAATTCAAATCCGAACTCCAGAACTTCAATGGCACCACCAAATCCCAAACAAAATGGCTAAAATCACACCAAGTTCAGCGCCTTCTGGGCATCTCCCCTGGAACCCTCCAAACCCTCCGCATAAATAGAACAATCCCCTATTCCAAAATCGGCGGCACCATTTTTTACAATGAGGAGGAGATAATGAATGTTCTAAAATCTAGAGGGAGGTAGCTAATTATTGTTTTGGTTAAGATTAGTTTTTATTCTAATTACTTCATTTTCTAAAATGTCTCTTTTCGTAATTTTCGAATGACAGGTTGGGCATAACATTAGAAGGTTATTCATTTCATTATTTTCTATATTTTCATCAATGTGATGAATTTGAAAATGCCCGACATCTTTACTAGGACAAAAGGGGCAAGTGGAATTAATTTCTTTCTGAAGATGTGCTTTTGTTTTCGCTGGTATTGATTTCCGCTTCTTACCTTGACCTGTTTTCTTATTAAACATAAAGTAACTGAACTCTGGGCATTCGGAATAATGTTGGCATTTATTTACTTTTAATTTGTTGTATTTTATTGCCTCATCGTAACTGCCGTCAGTACAAGCAATATCCCTAATCAATGAATGTGATGATTCAAATAAGTTGATTTCTGGGCAGCAATCATGAAACGAAAAATAATCCCTACCTCTGATAATGGTAGGAGATTCTCCATGAGTTAAAATTTGATTTTTTAAGAAGTTGTTGGGAAGAACACCAATTCGTATAAGTGTATCATAACAATCATTGTCTTCAGGTCTTTTATCATTTTTGTATTCCGAAAACAGATAGATCGTCTCTGCTCTTCTAGAGCAGTAAGTTAAAATTGGGCAATGAGGTTGTAGTCCTTTTTGATTGCTAACCCCGAAATATTCAATTCTATTCATTTATCAATGTTACTTTTTACCATTACCTGATAAGAGTGATATTAATGCGGCAAGTCCTGCTATTATTAAACCTGCTGCAAGTGCATCAGACCAATCATCCTTTTTAGCAGATTTACTAGGGGTTTTATTAATTCCAAATAATTGATTGATTGATTGCTGCGGTCTTGATCGTTCAAATCGAATAAACTCTAATTCTTTATCATTTATCTGAACTCCTTTCTCAATCAATAATATTGTTTTAAGATTTAGTGAATCAGCGTATTCAAATTCAGAAAAAACGTCGTTGATTGAATCACTGTGATTGGTGATTATTCCAATAAACACTTCTGATTCTCGGATAAGCCGATCTTGTGTATAAGAGTTATGATCCGACAGGAAAACAGTATTGTTACTCTCTCTTAATTTTGAAACCAAAAGAGTAATTAAATGAAGCTCTCGATCAATTATTGAATAAGATACAAATACTTTCATTTTTCTTGTTTTTTGGTAAATGCTTCGAATGCTGAATCAAAATCACTTTTCGCATTGTTACTAATGAAATTTGCCTGGTAATACTCTGGAAAAAAGGATTTTATCAGGGACTCGGATCCAATAAGTTTTCGCCATAACTGAGTACCATTCCAAATCACAGATTTTAGCTTCTGGTTTGCATTCAAAAGTGATTTTAATTGACTACTTGCGTCACTTACACATACAAGTAAATATCCATCAGCTTGTTTGCTTTCTAAAATAGAGTAAAGATTGTTAGTATTAACATCCCTATTCCCTACAGACTTTTTCTGTGATTTACATTCTACCACCCATCTATGACGATGTTTTCCAATAGCATCTTCAAAATGAAAATCAACCAAGATGTCACATCCATTGTCGCAACCGACACCAGTATCATCCACATCTATATCGGCAATATGCAATCCTTTTCGTTCATCTTTTAAACTTCGAAAATACTCGGCAACTATTTGTTGGAAATAGTTGCCATCTGTTATTTCGTGGAGTGGAGTTTTATTATTGGCTTTCATATTATGGTCATGCTTCTTTTTTTACTTTTCCAAAAGTCTCAAACTCTAGAAACTTAGATTTAAACAATCCTGGTGGAATCTTCTTTTTCAACAAAAGATGAAAATTCTCCTCATGAGTAGAAACGATCAATTGCTTATCCAACGACAAAGTAATCCCTCTGAATAAATCAATAAATGAGAGGATATTAATACTATCCATCGATTGAATCGGATCGTCAATAAAAATACAGTCTACAGGTTTCTTTTTATCGTCTTTCGTTTTTAAAGCACGAGCTAAAAAGATACTCAAACTTAAAATGTTGACTTGAGCTGTACTAAAGTACAGGGAAGGTACGGACCAAATATCTTCACCTTTATCGTTTATCGACAAAGTATAAATTTGCAGACGAGGCTTATTTTCTGCGAAGTCACATTTAAATTCAATGGATTTATAATCCGGATGCGGATCTATTTTTTTGTAAATGGCATTGATTAAAGGTGTGTAAAAATAGGATTCAATTGTGCTTTTTAAGTATGTTTTCAAACTCTCCTTTTCTGCACTCAACAATTCTTCAGAATAAGCTAACTCATTTAAAGTTTTAGCAATCTCTTTGATTTTATCTTCGACCTTTTTTGATTCAGCTGCTTTTATGCACGCTTCATTTAACATTTTTACTATTTTGTATTTTTCAATTTTCGATACAACTTGTCTTTCAAATTCCTTTTGCGTTTCAATCAAATCGATAAACGCCTTTTCAATTTGAGTCTTATTCTTGTCACTTAAAACTACGCCAAATTCTGAGTTAATAAAATTTTCATAGCTATCATAAACTCTTTGTATCAGATTCTTCGCATTAATCGCTAGTTCAATTCTTCCAACGTATTCATCTTTAGAAAAAGTATGATTTACTAACCGTTCCTTTAAATCATCTAAGGACTTTATGAAACTTTCTTTCTTTACTGTCAAATCATCTAAATTTTGCCGAATACCTGCTATCGCTTCTGAGAGTCTAACCTTTTCAAATTCATTGGAGTTCAGTTCCTCAATAAAGTAATTTGTAACTTGCTTGTATTCGCTTGAAGATTGATATTGTAGTAGATTCGGTTCGGAAATATCTAGCTTTTCTTTCGTCGATTTCGCCAATATTTCTTTCTTTGAAAGAGCGTCATCATATTTCTTAATTTGACGCGACAATTCCAATATCTGACTATCTGATTTTGAAAGCTCTTCTTTTAGTTTACTTGATAAATCTTCAAAGGTCTTGGAATCTCCCAACGATAAATTGATGTCGTTTAGGACAGATTGATTACTATTTAATTTCTCTAAACCTGCTGCCTTTTCAGAATCGAATCTACTAATTGCATTTTTTATATTTCTCTGATCTAATGAATAAGGTTGTTTGATTGATGAAAAGGTTTTCTCAATTTTTTCTTTGTCGGTGGATAGCTTTGATGTTAACTCACTTATTTTTGATTCCAACTCAACCTTTTCTTCTAAAAGTGTCTTTACATGAAGGTCTAACAACTTATTAGATAAGATGTTTTCAGATAGTTTTTCAAAAGAGGAATAGCTTTGGTTGCATAATGGACAATCTGAACTTTGCGACTTGTTTACTAGTTCTAATCCTAAATTGACAAATTCATTTAGTTCCTTATTAAAATCAATTTGATGATCGATTTTGAATTGGACTTCCTGAAGAGATATTTTTAATTTTTCTATATTTTCCTTCTGGGAGAGATAATCAATGATCAACTTTTTGTGTTCGTCAAACAATTTGAACTCTAATAAGAGTTCTAAGTCATCATTAATTTTGCCTTCGTAGTATTCAAATTCATCTAAAACTAACTTTAGATCACCTAATTTCTTTTCCTCTGCCGCAATAGATTCAGACAAATCATCAATTGTCTTCTTTATATCAATAATAGTTTGAGAAGTTAACTCTAGCTGTTTTTGCTGCGTAGGTAAGCTATTTAATTTAGACTGATTGGTCTCAAGAGAGTTCTTTAACTCATTGAGTTTTATTGTAGCATCATTTTTCTCTTTTTCGATTTCAAGCTTTTCATGTTCGATCTTCAGAAATATATCCTTATATTCTGTAATACTCTTTTGCAAGATGTTTATCTCTTTTTGTATACTCAAGAATGTTTCAAACTGCTTCTCAATATTGAGAGCTCGTTCCAATCTATTTTGTTGAGTTTTTATGTTCTCATCATTGACACGAGATCCATTGATAGCTCTTTCTTGCTCTTCAATCAATTTGACTATCCGGTTCAGCTCTATATGTTGCTCATTAAATTTTAAGATCTTGTCTTTATTGTCTAAATAGGATTGAATTCCTCCGCTCAACTTGCCATCTTCGGATTCTTCCCCATCTCGCGCTAGGACTATTGTATCGATACGCAGCTTCGTCTTGTTTAACTCTTCTTCTAAAGAGGTTAATCGAACTTCTACATTCCTGGATAAATTATCATAAGCAGTCTGATTGAATGTATTTGGATCAATAATTTCAAACTTCTCATTCTCCTTATTCAGAGAACGAAGCACTTCATTTATCTCATCGAACTTTTTCAGTTCTTGTTCAAAATCAATTTCAACTTGAAGCCTATTTTCCTCTTCCATTTTTGTATCCGTCAGACCTTTTCTGTCGATTTTAATGTACTCTAATAGACGATTGATCTTCTTGTAAGCCGAGTCGTATTTTTTTAGATTTCCGTCTATTTCTAGGAAGTTTTCATAGCGTTTATCAGCTTTTTCTTCTTTTAGTAATGCATCTATTAAATCTTGAGTTAAGATTTGATTTTGAAAATACTTGTTCGCGGGTTTTTCGTTGTCCTTGTAGACTTTCTTTTTATTGATAATGTTCTCAAATGTTTGCGAACTAGTCTCAATTATTACTTTTCCAGACAACGAGGACTTATTCAATAGCAATGGACCTTCGTTCTCCTTTCTAACTTTTTCAAAATCCACCATCCGATCAAAACGTTGAATCTTGCGGGTTATTCCCCATTCAACAGCATCGTAAAAAGAGGTTTTACCAAATCCGTTTGGTGCGTATATTGATGCGAAATTCATTATCTCACCGTTCTTTGTAAAGTCGAAAGTGGAATCTTCTTCTTTTTCAAATGCTCTGAAACCAGTTATCTTTACACTCTTGATTTTCATAATGCGTTTATCTTTTTTATGAAAGCCTCCTGACCTTGTTTATCGCCAATGATCTTTTCTTCAGTTAATAGAAGCTCCCAGAGTTCTTCATTTTTCGGGGTGTATGGTGTAAAGGTGACCTCCTGTGTTGCTTCAACAATTTCGATTAAATCTGAATTTGTAATATGCTTTGTTATTAACTGAATAGCTTGTTCATCGTTAAATTCCGTATCATACAAATCCTCAACTATCTTTCTGCTTGAGAATTTGTCATTCTCAATTCTATTTTTGAGATCTTTTGAAATAGGAACTTTTGAAATGTAAATGATATAAAAATTCCATTTTTCAAACTCTCTGTCCAACATATATTCAGAGTTTTGATAGTTGGCAGCTACCATGTTTGAAAATCGTTTCCAACTTTCACTTATTACATTCTCAGCTGCTTGGAGAAAGAAAACATTTATTCTGAACTCATCTTCATTTCTATAATGACAGACTTTCCAATTTTCAGTCTGAAAGTCTGTATTGGTAATTTCAATTATTGAAAAATTCATTGACTATTTTTTTTATTTCAGTTAATATCTCGTCAAATTGATCTATTGAAAATAGATCTAATACAGCGTCATTTTCATTAATGCAATCTAATTCAATAGCTTTTATGTGTATAATCTCCTTTATCTTGCTTCTGAGAGCTATTCGATCAATAGTTTCATCATCATCGACATTATAGATGTTTTGAGGAACTTTGGCTGTAGACATTCTCCTAGTTTTGGTCGTTGTTGGAGGGATTGAAGTACCGACTAAAACTTGACATTGGTCATCGATATTTTCGGCAGCAAACATTAAAATATCGCTATACAAATCGTAGATGCTTTTAGAAGAATCAGAAAAAATGAATTTTCTTTTTTTGCTCATTGAATTTAGTAACTCTTCATTAAACTCAAGATCTTCTATTAGGCTGATTATTATAGCGTACTCAAGAAACGAGACCCAAAACTGTTTACTACTGAGACTATTTGTCTTTATTGCAGATTTGTTTAATATTTTACGGTTGTAGATGTCTTTCAAATCACATTTAATTTGCTTCGCCTGACGTCGAAGAGCCCCTTGTAATTTCGGTCGTAGATTAGGTGTCGTATGATTAAATTCAATTATTGAGCCGAGCAACAAATCTATTTTCGAGAAGAAATTAGGTAGTAGTTGAGGTAAATTGTTTTGCTGAATGATTTCTTCAAACCTTTTTATTGGAACTATTTGAATTTCTCCATTGCATGGGCCGATTGGTGTTTTACTTTGAATTCCGGCTAATAATAAACTATCACCATTTGTTTTCATAATCCCTCCACCTGAAAATCCCGTAATCTGTTCATGATCTAGATGATTAACAACTAATCTCAATGCTATTAGACTATCGTCATAGCTATTTAGATCACTTATTATCAGTTTATCATATTTATCATCAGTTTTACGCTTACTATTTGGATAACCGGTTAAGTTAAATTCATTAAAACTTGTCATTCTTTGATCAACAAAAATTTGATTAAAGCCTAAGTTTTCATTTAAGATTAATATGGCTGCATCTACATTTTCGTCAGAATGTTCAAAATAATTTTCTCCTTCTTTTATTTCAAAAGTAATGGGGACACTTTGCTTATCAGAAAAACAATAATCTATACTTGAGAGTAATACATTTATATCTGTGCCCCTATCGTTAGGTTCTTTTTTATAAAACACGTGTTTCGCTGATAGAATGTATGTCTTAGTCTCGTCCAATGGTTGAAATAAAACCCCACTCCCTCCGCCTAAAATGACAGTATATCTTTTTAAGTCGTTTTCGTTCATCAAAATTCATTTTGCATTTTAGATCTAAAACTCAAATAATCTTTCCAATCCTGATCAGAAAAGATTGTGTCCTTTAAGTCATAGTTGAAGAAGATAAAGGCATTAGGATTATTATTTATAATTCTGGCTAATGTCCTTTTATTGGGTAATCCGTGTTTAGTGGCATTTGAACTTATCAGATAGCGATCCGTATTTATAATTTCTAATAGTTCTTTGCTTGTGTTATACTTACTTCCATGATGTGATACTTTCATAAAAAACACATTCAGAGGATTATCTTTAGTATAACTGAATTTGGTCAAACCTTCTATTACTACTGATGGATGAGCATCACCTAAAAAAAGATAGCTTTGATCCTCACATTCCATTATAAAAGCTATAGAACTTCCATTGGGAACACTTTTATCTTCCTCGAATTTAAAACTAGGTCGCTTTTCTTCTTCAATAAAATCTTTCAAAGAAGTTTGGAAATCATAATCATCCCCACTCGTAAAATAATCCTTTTGCTTTTCATATAGCTTCAAAAGATTATCCAGTTTTTGATAATTTGGAGACAAAATCTTGAAATTTAAACCAAATAACCTATATTCTGAACCTTGTTCAATAATCTTGCCCTCCCATAAATTGTTATCTCTAAGATATTTTTCGAATTTAATACCTTGACCTGGACTCGTATGAAAATCATCTGCACCATCAACTATGGTGATATCCAAGTCTTTATTTTCATCACCTTCAAACTTCTTCGCGATTTCTTTTCCAGAGTTAAACCAAACTTTTTTAATAATCTTGGATGCATCCTTGTCTTTATTCAACCAGCGCAAAGTTCCACCAATGTGATCATCGTCAAAATGTGTTAAAACAAGGAGATCTATGAACTGCTTATCTTCCCGTATTTTTTCAATGACCTTATGAAAATCACCCTTTACATTTGATGTACTTTTATAGGTATCGCCAGTACCGCCATCAATAATTATGTTTCTTGGCTTATCATTTTCCAGAAATGAGATCCAGAAGGAATCTCCGTTAAAAGCTTGTAGAAATTTTATTTTCATGACCTTTATATTTTAAATCCCCCGATTCCCCTAAACCAAACTTTCTTACTATGGTACATTGGAAATAGTTATGTAGGTATTAATTTCCTATTGTGCTTCTCTACTCAAAGTATAGTAGTCCTAGTCCTGAATCCCACTCATTTCCACCCCCTACCAAAGCGCCATCTTTGCATCTGTGGCCACCCCAAAGCACAGCGCTTCTTATGTGCCCTCATGTGCCTTATGTGGTTCAAACCGAGCAAAGCGAATCCAATATTGCCATAATCCAATCCCCCCACAAAAAAAACCAACACTTCCCAGCATTGGCCTTTTCACTACGATTCGCTTATGGAAGCATCTTTATTCTTTTAAACAAACAGTATAACCCGATTTCTCAGCAGATACCTTTGTGGTCTCCTTTATCTCATGAGTGCAATTCTGCAATCCAGGACAAGATTTATTGTAATGAAATTTCTTCGCAGTAGGGCTCACACAAACATATACCGTGTCTGCCGGTTTCGAATGATAAACAAACGATCCTAACAATCCTATTCCAGCGATTAATATCAATATCTTCATTGTGGATTCTTTTTACAAAGCTGTCGAACAATACTGTTAACCACAATCCGTATTTCCCCTCATTTTTTTGTTCTTGTCAATAGCTTCCAACACTTGCTCACCGAAAAACCAACGTGCATCAAAAGCTGTAAAGGTCCAGAACGAAGCCAAACCACAGATAGACAAAATCGCAGCTATGAATTTCCCAGCATCCGTCACAGGAAATTTGTCAACATAACTACCAGTTGTTAGTGTAAAATAAGACCACCACAAAGCATCATCCGCAGTTTTAATTGTACTCCTAGGATCAAACTCAACTTGCAAAATAGAAATCGAACAAATCAACACGTTAAAAATGAAATAATCAATGCTGAAAAAAATGCCCCTTTCGCTCGGTTAGCAAAGAAATTTTCTAAACTCGATCCTTTCAAGCAGTATTCAATAATTTATTTTTCCCTGATAATACCACCTTTGCTGTATTTTTCAATTTTCGTTTTATCAACCTTAGGTAAGGTTACTTTTTTCGTTGTACTTTTGGACGATGCCTTTTTGTTAGATTTTGCCATTTTATATACAATTAAAATACGTGATTATTCCGCTTAAAATAGTGATTACTGCTTGAGTTAGTATTCCAAAATTAAATTTCAATTGTAAACTTCTTAACAAGGTTGAATTGTCTTCAAAAGATTCCAAATTAAACGAAATTTCATTAAGAAAATAATCCTCATACTCTTCATTAGAAGGATTTTCAACTAGATTTTTTAAAGTCATTGTATCCATTCCTCTACTCAAAGGATTCGAAAAAGCAGCAAATATCATTATGGAAATTGAGATTAAACTAATAAATGTAAACGCTGTCATGATTAAAGAGGAATACTCTCCGAAATTATTCCA
>CAJAVU010000098.1 GCA_903945495.1 uncultured Flavobacteriales bacterium
AAGAGTGCTACGTATCAAAATGCTTAACTATTGCTTATTTAGTTTGCTGCCATTTGGCAAATTCTGCTGAAAATGCTTCAAAGAATTTCTGTGAAGCAATACTCGATCCTTGGACTGTAAAGTGAATGTAATCTTTACCTGCCAAGCCTTGTTCAACCCATGATGGCATTGAATTTAAGCCTCCCATGGCATTGAATAAATCCCAATATCCGCCACCAACATCCATTGTTGCTTTTTTCATCATTGCAACTGTGTACGGTAATAATGGATAAGAAACGAAAATCCCATTTTCAAGTTTTGACATGTCACTTGGTCCAATAACGATGATCGCTACATTTGGTCGCAATTTCTTAATGGTATTTAATTGCCCTTTGAAATAACTGACATAGTTGCGAACGGCGCTACTGTCTTTGAAGAATGGAACGGAGTTTCCACCAAATTGCATAATCACTAATTCGGTATTTAACTCAGAATACATTTTACTCAACAATGCTTGGTCCATTGCTCCGAAAATTGTACCACTTGAACCGCGCATTCCAATATTGGAAACTTGTACTCCGTAATCGCCTTCTAGTGAGAACCCAGAAATTGTTGGACTCACAGCTGCCGTAAAAACATATTTCAATTTTCCTGGAGTTGCACCAAAACTTAAATCAACCGAATGTGCTTTTCCGTCCTTAATCAAGCTGTCTTCGTGAATCAATTTTCCGTTTTGATAGACTTTTAATCCACATGAACTTGTACAACTGTTGTAGAACATCTTCACGTTGTTAAATTCTCGGGCTCTAGAATATGCGCTCCTGTGAGGTTCAATTTCAATCCAAGCTTCTTTGATGTTTGATGAACTGTCACCTTCAGCGGTGAATCGAGATGCAGAACCCATTGCTCCGTAACGACGATTTTTCAATTTTGCTCCACCAAAACAAGTATAACGAACGAAATTTGGAGAATAACTTTGTTTGAATGTATTTGTAACGTATACATTCGTTGCAGGAATTAAACCTGGACCATTTCCTCCAAATTGATTTTGAATACGCTGACGTATGTATGCTGTCATGCGATCTCCTTCTATTTGAGAATCACCGTAATGAAGTATGTGAATTTTACGTTTTTCGCCAGCTACATTTTGTAATTTTTCAAATAAACGATACAGATTTTGTTTACCTGTTTCATTCATATGAATAATCGTCGAACTTTCAGTCGATAATTGTCCTCCAGTAGGAGCGCCCATCGAACCGTCAGAACCATTTTGATGTTGTAAAAGTGGATCTGCCTCTAAACTCAGTGTATCAACATTTGCAACGATTTTGCTAATGTCTTTTTTCTCTTGTTTTGGTGGATGAACGAATTGCTCTGAAGTCAAAAAATTCAATTTGATTCCACCTATATTCCATCCTTCTTTCGGGATGAAAAGTACGATTGGCGATAGGATAAGGAAAATCCCAAGCACAAAAAGCATTACATGAAAAGGTCTTATTTCTCTCAATGTTCTCCGATTAAAGCTGCAAATTTAGTGAACTAAGCTGTGAAAGCTAACTACGGCGCAATTATTTCTCAACAATTCTGCCAAGATTTCATTTGATAAATGGTTTTTTCTGTCAGCATGTCCGATTTTCAAGATTGGCAGTATCTTTGACAAGAGCAATTCGACTAAAATTGAGAACAATGGCAGAGGAAAAAGAAATAAACGAGCAAGAACAAGAAACGACTCAAGAAGGACAAGCAACTGAGGCGACAGAAACAGTAGCAGAAGAGAAAAAAGAGTTGACAGCAGAAGAAAAATATGCTGAATTAAACGACCGTTTTTTACGTTTATACGCTGAGTTTGATAATTTCAGAAAACGCACAAACAAAGAGAAAATTGACTTGATCAGTAATGCAAATGCTGGTGTTTTGGTTGATATGTTGCCAGTAATGGACGATTTTGAACGTGCAATTCTAAACAATGAAAGTGCAGATGATATTGCAGTTGTGAAAGAAGGTTTTCATTTGATTTTCAATAAATTAAAAAACACCTTAGAATCGAAAGGTTTGAAACCAATGCAAGCGAAAGGAACTGCATTTGACAGTGAACTTCACGAAGCGATTGCAAATATTCCTGCTCCATCAAAAGGAGAAAAAGGAAAAGTAATTGAAGACGTTGAAAAAGGATATTACTTGAATGACAAAGTAATCCGTTTCGCAAAAGTGGTTGTTGGTCAATAATTGAAAAAAATAGTTGAAGATTTGAAATTCTCGAATCATCAAATAAATCCTATTAGGGAATGAGTCAAAAAAGAGATTTTTACGAAATATTAGGCGTTTCTAAGAATGCAGACGATGCGGAAATTAAAAAAGCGTATCGTAAGCTAGCGTTGAAATATCACCCAGATAAAAACCCAGACGACGCATCAGCGGAGGAGAAATTTAAAGAAGCGGCAGAAGCTTACGAGATTTTGAGCAATTCCGAAAAACGTGCGCAATATGATCGTTTTGGTCACGCTGGTGTTGGAGGACAAGGCGGATTTGGTGGCGGTGGAATGAATATGGATGACATATTCTCACAATTCGGAGATATTTTCGGTGGCGCATTTGGCGGTGGCGGTGGAAGCTTTGGTGGAAGTCGCGGAGGAGGGAGTAGAGTCGTTCGTGGAACGAATCTTCGCGTAAAAATGAAATTAACATTGGAAGAAATTGCTGAAGGTGTTAAAAAGAAAATCAAAGTAAATAAACTGGTTAACGCAGAAGGTGTTACGTATAAAAATTGCCAAACGTGTAATGGAACAGGACGCATCACACGTGTTGCTCAGACGTTCTTGGGCGCGATGCAAACGCAGTCAACTTGTCATACATGTCAAGGTGCTGGGAAAATGATTGACAAAAAACCGGCTGATTCTGATGCACACGGTTTGAAAAAACAAGAGGAAGTTATCGAAATCGAAATTCCTGCTGGTGTTGAAGAAGGGATGCAATTAAGTGTTTCTGGAAAAGGAAACGCTGGACCATTCAATGGCGTGCCAGGTGATTTAATCGTCGTGATTGAAGAAGTTGAACACGCTGATTTAAAACGTGATGGTGAAAATCTTCATTACGAAGCGTACGTGAATTTTGTGGATGCCGTTTTGGGTGAATCAATCGAGATTCCAACAATTAATGGAAAAGCAAAAATTAAAGTGGAACCTGGTACGCAAAGCGGAAAAGTATTGCGATTGAAAGGAAAAGGTTTACCACACGTTCAACGCTACGGAACGGGAGATTTATTTGTTCATATCAACATTTGGACACCGAAAAAAGTATCAAAAGAGGAACGTGAGATTTTGGAGAAATTGAAACAAAGTGAAAACTTTCAACCAACGCCAGATCAGAACGATAAAAGTTTCTTCAAACGAATGAAGGACATGTTCCATTAAGAAAATAGAAATTCTACAAATAGGCGTGAGAGAGATTCAATCTTGGTTTCTGGTAAAAAAGAAGATTGATAGAGAAAGAGATAACGTTAATTTTTAGAATTTCAGGAGGCCTTGTTTCAAAGCAAGGCCTTTTTTGTATCATTGCATCACTAATTTTAAAACAATGTCGTTTCTTAAAAATGCGTCAAAAGGAGGAAATCTCTTTTCAACCTATATCCTCACAGTAATTTTAGTAATTGTTGGTTATGCGATTATCGGTCAATTACCAATGCTTATTGATTTATCTGTGAGTAACTATGATCTATCGCAACCAGGAAGCGCTGATATGAAGCAACTTTCAGCCTTTTTCGGTGAAAATAAGATGTTGTTTTACTTAGTGTTACCATTTGTATTTTCATTAATTGCCTTGATTTTAAGTGTTCGGTTTTTACACAAACGTTCGATTCTTTCTGTCTTTACAGCCCGTGAATTTTTTTCATGGAAACGCTTTTTTAGTGCTTTTGCGATTTGGGGAAGTGTATTAGGAGTAATTCTAGTGATTTCTGTAAATAGCAATCCGAACATTGAGTGGAATGTGAATTGGTCAACATTTTTTCCGCTTCTTCTGATTTCATTGTTTTTGATTCCTATTCAAACAACTTGTGAAGAAGTGTTTTTTAGAGGGTATTTATTTCAAGCTTTGGGCTTCTCATTCAAAAAAGGTTGGATTGCAGTTCTCGTCACAGGCATTGCTTTCGGGCTCATGCATGGGGCGAATCCTGAAGTTGAAAAATTGGGTTATTCCGTCATGATTTATTATATCGGAACAGGTGTTTTTCTTGGAGTCATAGCATTGATGGACGACGGCTTGGAATTGTCCATGGGCTATCACGCCATCAACAATATTTTTGCAGCATTGATGTTAACGAACGATTGGCAAGCTTTTCAAACGGATGCAGTTTTCATTGATCACAGCGCTCCTTCGTTTGGTTGGGACGCAATTCTGACGATTGTAATTTTACAACCTTTGTTACTTTTTGTTTTTTCAAAGCTATACAGCTGGAAAGATTGGAAAGGGAAGTTCATTTAAGGCTATGTTTTCTTACTTTTTGACTTCCAAAAAACCATTAAATTCTTTCTTCGAGTTATTTATTGACTCTGCAATGATGTGATAGAAGTAGGTCCCTTCATTTACTTTTATATTATTTGTTGTATAACCATCCCAAAGAACGATTGTTGAGTTAATGTAATAGTTAATTGGTTGAATAGACGCATTACCTTCAAAAACTACTTCTCCCCAGCGATTTAAAATTTCATATTTGAATGATTTTGTATTTTTTACATTTATTGAAAATAAATCATTCGTATTGTCATCATTACTAGTTATAATATTGGGAATATCAAACTGAGCTGTACAATTTTCAGAAGTAACCAAAAGTGTATCATAGAAAACCCCACAAGAATTGGTTGTTTTTAATATGTAAGTGCCTGGTGTACTAGTAATCAATCTAGAAGTAGTGTCCCCCGTATTCCATTCATAAGTAGTTGAACATACGTTTAATGCATTAACATCTACATATTCAACGGAGCAAAGATCAATTTCACTTGGTAAATTAACGCTATTTTCCCCACAAACATAAACACATTGGGTAGATGTTGTTATATTTCCATTTTGATATATTGTGCAAGTAACACTGTATTCGCCCGAACTAGGAAAATTCAAAACACCAATATCATCAAAATTGATTTGATTCGTTTCAAAGCAAGACCACTCGATTGAATCAAAGATTACATTGTTTTCTATACTAAAATGAAAAACATCATTGGTACAATTACCAGTATATGTGAACTCACTTGGTGAATGATTGAACAAAAACGAAGGGAAATTTGGCATCCCAATGCCCAAATTGGGATAATTGGCTATAGGGATATTAATGAATGAAGTATCCAAATTAGAATTGACTCCAGTAAAATTTGGATTCTCAATTCTAGCCATTTTAAATGCTTGGAATTGCCCGGTAAGTACCCAGCCATTGTCATAATAATCACCGATATTCGGATTGTTTGAATAGTTATTTAAATCAAGAAAACAATTTGAAGGTGGAAAATAATATGAGTACAATTTATTATCTAAACCACGTTGCCACGCAAAAACAGAATTATAATTTATAAGTTTGACAAGTGAATTAGTATAAATATTATACTGATATTCATTGATGTAAACCAAAGAATCGTTGGGCGCAAATTCCAGTCCGTACCCATTTTGGATATCTAAATCTATTTTATTGTTTAAACTTACTTGACCGCTAGCATTATCAAAATTGAAAAGATATAAAGCTGAATTTGTCGCTGTGGCTAGTAGATTTGAAGCATTGTTAAATTTTATTTGACCAAATCTCGGTAAAACAAAATCAAATTCTGATCGAATTGGACTTTTATGAACGCCATTTTCATCAATCAAATATGCTAAAAAAACCGTACTTTTAAAAGATAATTCCCAAAAAGGATCGGGTTTATTTGCATGATATGCCGTGATTAACCAATAAGCTTTATTGTTACAATGTTTGGTTGCTGTTAATTTTTCGCAAATCATTTCCTTGTGCAACTTATTGTATTTAGTGATTACAGCACCATTTCCTGAATTGTCAATTTCTGAATAAATCAGTGATTTTTCCGTATTATCATTGGCCAAAATAAATAAGTAATAGTTATTATTAGAACCCGGTTTTTTCAAAAACAGTTTTCCTTGCGTAGTCGAATAGGAATATTCCTGTGGGAGCTCCAAAAAATCACCATTAGTCAATTGTATGTTGTTTTCATCTCTAATTTTCAAATCGGACCAGGATGACTGATGTGTATAAAAAAGCAAATTACCATTTTCATCAGAAAAACTTGCTGGCGCCTCATGTTCATCGCAAAGAACGTTGAAACTAGCATTCGGAGGATTCGTGGAGAAATTTAATAAAACATTTTTTCCAAAAACCCAATTATTTGTTTCTAATTGAGAAAAAGAGAACTGTAAATGAAAAATTAAAAAAGTCAGTAACAGGTATTTCATTTAGGGTCGGTTGGTAAACGAGTTTAAACGAGTCAAATATAATTAATTTGATTTTAACTATGCATTTCTGTTTTGTTTAAAAAAAAAGCTTTACACACTTTTCAACCCATTAGGCAATAAATGTCTAAGCGATTTTGTAGATTTAGCCAATCAATTTAAGCGTATGCTCGAAATTCAGAACATTTCAAAATCATTTTACCGTAAAGTTGCACTGGACGACGTTTCATTGCACATTCAAACGGGAGAGATTTTTGGTTTATTAGGTCCAAACGGCGCAGGGAAAACAACCTTGATTCGTATCATCAATCGTATTATTGAGCCAGATAAAGGCCACATCCGCATCAACGGCGATATCATGACGCAACAACATTTGTCTATGATTGGTTATTTGCCTGAAGAACGTGGATTGTACCGTACGATGACTGTTGAAGACCATGCTTTATTCCTTGGACAACTGCGTGGTTTATCAAAAAAGGATGTGAAAACCCAATTGAATTATTGGTTGGAGAAATTCGAAATTACGGATTGGCGCAAAAAACGCATTGAGGAACTTTCGAAAGGAATGGCGCAAAAAGTACAGTTTATTTGTACCGTTTTGCATGAGCCGAAATTGTTGATTTTAGATGAACCACTTAGCGGATTTGATCCAGTGAATGTGGAATTAATCAAGCAAGAATTGATTGAAATGAAAGTAAAAGGCAAAACGATTATTCTTTCAACACACAATATGAAAAGTGTGGAAGAGATTTGTGATCGCGCAGCCTTGATTCATCAATCGAAAAAAATAATGGAAGGACGCATTTCCGAGATTCAAGAAGAACGCAAAACAGGAAACTACGCAGTTAAATTCAGAGGAAGCATGATTGCATTTGTGAATGCGCTTTGGACTGGATTTGAGTTGGTCGATAAAGAAGTATTAGGAGATGATAAATTCATTGCACATGTGAAAATGCGTGGAGATAATAATTTTGAAGATTTATTGAGAACATTATTGGGACAAGTGAAAATTGAAGCTGCTTGGGAGGTTTTGCCTTCGATGCAAGATGTCTTTATTGACTTAGTTCAACCAAGAAAGGAGGCTGAAAATGCGTAATAGTTGGTTAATAGCTTTGCGAGAATTGAAAGAGCGAATGGGATCACGTTCGTTTGTATTGATGTCATTTTTTGGGCCTATCATCATTTTGTGTTTAATCTATTTCTTGTTTGCATTTGGCGGAGAAGGAAAGCAACATTGGAATGTGCTTATTTCGGATCCTTCGAATTTGTTGGATAACAAGATCATGGCGCAAGAGGATCAATCGATAAACTATTCGTTTTCCGATCAATACATTGAAATGGAAGAATTTCGTGATGCGAAGAAATTCCAGCAATATGATGCCTTGTTTGAAGTAAATGAAAAAGTACTTTCGAATAAAACTGCTTTTGTGTTTTATCGTTTGAAACCGTCTGTACGAATGCAAACACGCTTGCAATTTCACATTGAACGTCGCATAGAAGAAGTCATGATTGAGCAATTCACCGACTTGTCAGTCAAAGAATTTCGTAAGATCAAACAACCATTGAATGTTGCTTTTCGTGATGTTTTTGATCCATTGGACGAAGCATCTGATTTGCGTGGATGGGTTGGTTTTTTCTACGGAGCAATCATTTTTGTCTTCATCTTCTTGTTCGGAATGACGATTTTGAGAAGTGTTTCGCGTGAGAAAAGCAATCGAATTGTTGAGGTGTTATTGGCTTCTGTTCATCCCAATCAATTACTTACAGGTAAAATCGTTGGGATTGGTATCGCGGCATTTTTTCAATTTATCATTTGGATGGTAGTTGTTGGTGCAGGCTTGTATTTCATGCGCGAACTTATTTTTCCAGATTTACTCGATGCTTCAAACATGGATATTGTTCAAATGACGGATGAGGTGAAAAACCAAACCCGCTTAGATCAATTGTATGCGGCAAGTGAATACAATGAATTTGTCAATTTGGTATATGAACGTGTGCAATTTGGCATCATGACAGCCTTTTTCTTAGTCTTTTTTATCGTTGGGTATTTATTCTACGGATCTTTCTTTGCTGCAGTTGGAGCAACTTCAGGTTCTGAAAGTGACGGACAACAATTCGTTTTACCGATTATCTTCTTATTGTGTTTCTCATTGTATGCCGGTTATTTTGCATTACAAAACCCAGAAAGTTCACTCACCACATTCTTCCATTATTTACCGTTTACCTCTCCTGTTGTTGTAATGGTAAAATTGGCGCAAGGTTATGCTCCAGAAGAGTCGATGCAAATCTATATTGCCTTGATTATTTTAGTGGTAAGTGCAGTTTTAAATTTAATGATTGCAGGGCGCTTGTATAAAAATGGTATCTTACAGTTCGGGCACCGCGTGAAATTCAGTATGATTGTGCGCTGGTTGAAAAAAACGTAGTATGCGAAAAGCTGTCATCGATTTAGGAACCAACACGTTTAATTTATTGATTGCAGATGTTTTTGCAAGCAATTTTGAATTGGTTCATACGGAGAAAGATGGTGTAGCCTTGGGAATGGGTGGAATTAATCACAATCGAATCGCTGATGAAGCACTCGTTCGCGGATTCAACGCTCTTCTACACTTTAAATCTGTTTGTGCCGATTATCAAGTGCAAGAAATTCATGCTTTTGGTACTTCTGCCTTACGAGATGCAAGCAATTCCTTCGAATTCTTGAATAAAGTGCAAACTGAACTAGGAATTGAAATTCAAATTATTTCAGGAGAATTAGAAGCAGAGCTCATCTATAAAGGTGTAAAATGGTCGTATGATTTTGTTGAACCTGCTGTCATTATGGATATTGGTGGAGGAAGCACAGAATTCGTTTTTGCGGATGAGAATGGAATTACTGATTTGGTCAGTTTGAACATTGGTGTTTCACGTATTTATCAGCATTTTCACTTTTCAGATCCTTTGTCAACTGAAGATGCATCGAATATTGAAACCTGGTTAGATGAAAAGGCAAATGGTTTCTTTGATGGAAAACAAGAACACATTCTCATTGGCGCTTCTGGAAGTTTTGAAACCTTTTATGAATTGATTCACAACGAACCATTTCCTTCTAAAATAGATGCAGTGGAAATTTCCATTAACGAACTGAATGACAGTTTAGCAGCAATTATTTCGTCTACACAAGAAGAACGCGATCTAAACGATTGGATTATTCCTATTCGTAAACGCATGGCTCCAATTGCTGCTGTAAAAACACGCTGGGTACTTAATAAATTAGACATTCAACGCGTATTCATTTCACCTTGCTCACTCAAAGAAGGTGCGCTAGCGTATTAGAGAAGGAACAAGTTTATGAATCATCCTCTATGTTCTATGCTCAAAGTTCTATGTTCTAGTTATATTTGTAAAAAATAAAAAATCATGGGTAAAATTTTAATTGTTGACGACGAAAGAGCCATTCGCAGAGCATTGCGCGAAATTCTTGAATTTGAAGACTTCCAAGTGGATGAAGCGGAAAATGGAAAAGAAGGTTTGGAGAAAGCAACGTCAACAACCTACGATATAATTTTTTGTGATATCAAAATGCCAATGATGGACGGAATGGAAGTCTTGGATGAATTGATTAAAGCAAAAGTTGAAACTCCAGTGATTATGATCAGTGGTCACGGAAACATTGATACAGCTGTTCAAGCAATCAAAAAAGGTGCATTTGATTTTATTGAAAAACCTCTTGACTTGAACCGAATTTTGGTGACAATTCGCAATGCGAAAGACAAAGTGGTTTTGGTTGAAGAAACTAAACAACTAAAAACAACTGTTAAACGTTTCAAAGGAAGTTCAATTATCGGTGAAACGGAAGGAATCATCCGTATCAAAGAAATGATTGAGAAGGTTGCTCCATCGGATGCACGTGTATTGATTACCGGAGAAAATGGAACAGGAAAAGAATTGGTTGCTCGTTCATTGCACGATAATTCGAACAGGAGAAAAATGCAATTCATTGAAGTGAACTGTGCCGCAATTCCATCCGAATTAATTGAAAGTGAATTGTTTGGTCACGAAAAAGGAGCATTTACTTCAGCTGTAAAAGATAAGAAAGGAAAATTCGAATTAGCTTCAGGAGGAACCCTGTTCTTAGACGAAATAGGTGATATGTCGGCAAGTGCGCAAGCGAAAGTGTTACGCGCATTGCAAGAAAATGTAATCCAACGAGTAGGAGGAGAGCGTGATATCAAGGTTGATTGTCGCGTTGTTGCAGCAACAAACAAGGATTTACGCAAGGAGATTGAAGAAGGACGTTTCCGAGAAGATTTATACCATCGTTTGGCCGTTATTTTAATGCATGTTCCAGCGTTGAATGATCGTCGTGATGATATTCCAATGTTAGCTGAACATTTTCTTACAATGGTCTGCGCTGAACATGGAGTTCAACGCAAAACATTTAGTGAGGATGCATTAGAGGCATTAAAAAATACCGATTGGTCGGGAAATATTCGTGAATTACGCAACATCGTTGAGCGCTTAGTTATTCTTTGTGGACAAACAATTACTGGTTCTGATGTTGAATTATTCGCAAATCCGAGAACTGTTAAATAGACAAAAAGCTATACTGACTTCCGCTCGAAATTGATTCATTGTCAATTGTCAAAAGTGGAATGTTCAATGAATTTGTAGACAACGATTGCACGAATTTTTCCGAGAATACTTGGAACGTATCTTGATAATAGGTTGCGGCCAACATATCTGCTTGGTAAGTTCGACAAAAAGCAATCAAATTGTTTTCGAAATTCTTTGTCTCTAGTAATTCAACCGAGTATTTTATTCCGTGATCGTTCAAGTGTTTTTTACACAATAAGATATTTGTATCAACTTTTCGTTTCAACATTTCATCTGTGTGTAATCCACCAACTAGGCAAATTTCTGAATTAAACAATTCTCCAATTTTGGCAGCATACTTTACAACTTGAATTGATTCCTTTTCAAGATCAATTGTCAATATGATTTTCTTGATGGCATGAAAAACTGAATTTTCTTGAACAATCAATAAAGGAGTTTTACTATTTGAAACAACTTTCATTGCATTACTACCAAATACTTTTTGTAAACCTGTTGAACCATGTGTTCCCATCACAATCAGCGATGCTTCAAGTGATTCTGCAATTTTACCGATATCGTTTAAGAACTTTCCAACGATTATTTTTCCTGCAATTTTATCTTCTGCGATTGAACTTTCGGAGATTATTTGATCTAACTTTTGTTTCGCAACAATCCTTTCATCTTCATGTTTAATGATATGGAGTAATGTGAAATTATCATCGTTTGATTTCGATAATTGAATCGCAAATTTAAATGCATTTAGAGTGGTCTCAGTAAAATCAATCGGTACAAGAAAATGTGAACTCATGGTATCAATTGTTTATTCATTTGTCGTAAAGTTAATGATTTTATTTTTTCAGTTAAGTTGACTTGATAAATGAGTGCGTTTCAAAGTAAATTGTTAATTTTGAATTCAGTATGAGGTTTAATCGTAATTAAAGTAATCATTTAGTTGAAAGCTTTATACAATTAATCACCTTTTTATTTAGAATTCCACTTCGATAAAATCATTTTTAAATGTAAAGATTTTAAAGTGCTTCTAAATGAACAATATCATTCAAAATTCTAAGACAGAGCATACCATTTTAATTGTGGATGATTCGATTGAAAATCTGCAGTTGTTAACAGGTTTGCTTAAGGATGATTATAAAATCAAAGTAGCTAAAAATGGCGCGAAAGCGATTGAAATTGTTGATAATGATCATTCGGTTGATTTAATATTGATGGATGTAATGATGCCAGAAATCGATGGATTTCAAGCGTGTAAGATTATAAAATCTAAACCTGAAAAAGCGCATATTCCAATTATATTTTTAACTGCTTTAAATGAAGCCTCGGATGAAACATTGGGATTTGAATCAGGAGGATCGGATTTTATAACTAAACCATTTCATGCAGAGGTTGTAAGAGCGAGGGTTAAAACGCACATCGCCTTGTTAGATGAAAAACGCAAATCCGATAATTTATTGAGTGTTTTGTTACCTGATAATGTCATACGCCAATTAAAAACACATGGTGTATATCAGCCCGAAAAACATCCTGATACAAGTGTTCTGTTTTGTGATTTAGTTGGTTTTACAGCAATATCTGCAACGATGTCTCCTGAAAAATTAATTGAGGAATTAACGGATGTTTTTACAAATTTTGATGAGATAGCTACTCGTAATAACGTCACGCGCATTAAAACAATTGGTGATGCCTATATGGCTGTGGCAGGTATCAATGCTGATGAAACGAATCATGCTGAGAACATGGTCAACGCAGGACTTTCATTTATTGATTATTTGAATCAACGCAACAAGTCCAGTATCAACCAATGGAAATGCCGAATAGGTATTCATTCAGGTGAAATAATTACGGGAATTGTAGGAAAATCACGTTTTCAGTTCGATATAATGGGAGATAATGTGAATATTGCATCGAGGGTGGAAAGCAATGGTGAAACCATGGAGGTGGTAGTTACGAATGCAGTTTTAGAGCGAATTTCAAAGAGTTACTTAACAGAAGAATTAGGTGTTAAAACGCTAAAAGGAAAAGGAGACATGATGCTTTACATCGTGAAGGGTAGATTGTAATCAGTAAAAAAACGGACCAATTCGTATTCCAGAACCAAAAGGTTCTTCTTAAAAACCTGATCTATGAAAACGTAGAGGAACTTTTCGAGTGGGCCAAAGATGAAGGCTGGAATCCAGGAATAGATGACGCCTTTATTGCGTTCAATGCGTTCCCCAATGATTTTATTGGCTATTTTATTGACGATGAAATGATTGCCGCCGGGAGCATAGTCAATTATGGAGGTGAATTTGGATTTATGGGTTTATTCATTGTCAAAAAAGAATACCGATACAATGGATTAGGGAATTTATTGTGGCATCAACGCAAATCACTATTATATTCAAAATTAAATCCAGGAGCTTCAATAGGAATGGATGGAGTTCAAAGCATGCAACCGTTTTATTCGAAGGGTGGTTTTCAAAAATTATTTACTGATGAACGTCATTCTCTTATTGGTGAGCGATTTTCTTTTTCAAAATATGTAGAAAGGTACGATGAGCAGTACTTTGATCAATTACTAACGTTTGATATATTATCATTTGGGTTTAACCGTAAAACGTTTTTAAATTATTGGTTAAAGAACGCTTCTACCAAGTCCTTCGTATTTGTTGATGAGGATAAATTAAAAGGTTATGCTGTAATACGTCAAACGCTGGATGGCTATAAAATTGGACCTTTGTTTGCCGAAAGTAAAACAATAGCTAGTGAATTGTTCAAAGCATGTCTTACAGAAGTGGAGGGCCAAAATGTGTCAATTGACATTCCTACAATTAATGCATCAGCGAAACAATTATTAGAGGAGTTTAATTCAGAGATTGTTTTTGAATGCGCGAGAATGTACTATCCAAAGGTTCCCAAATGTTCATTTCACACTGTCTTTGGAATCACTACCTTAGAATTTGGTTAGTGAATTGCAAATAGATCAATCAAACAGTTTGAAATGGCATCAACTGTTAGGGGCAGTGCAGATTTATAATCCGGAAGAAATGTGCTAGAATGCAATGAACCTGAGGTGCTTGGAGCTGTGTTATTGGGTGATTTCACTCCTGCCCAAATTAGATAACTAGGGATTGAATTTGAATTAGAATAAATTCCAAAATCTTCACCAATCATTTTAGGTAATACCTTAACAATTGAATTGCTTTTTGACGTATTGGAAATCGACTTTTGAAGTAGTTCTCCAAGCGCAGGGTTATTGTAAACAGGAGGAATAGACATATCTAACAACTCATAATCTGGAAGTTCAGTCTCGCTTAAACCAGCTGCTAAGGCAAGATAATTTCCAATTTCTTCTATTCGTGTTAGTACATATTTTCTGTTTTCTGGGGAGAAAGTACGAATTGTCAATTTTAGCTCTACTGAATTAGGAATAATATTTCCCACTGTTCCTCCATTTATTGCACCAACAGTAATCACCGCAGGATTATTGAAAGCTAAATTTTGACTAACGATGCTTTGAAGTTCTTGAATAAAATTGGCACTTAATAAAATTGGATCAATTGTCTTGAAAGGTTCAGCACCGTGTCCACCTCTACCATGAATAGTGATGTTCATCATGTCAACAGCAGCCATACTGTATTCATCACAAAATCCAAAACTACCGGTCAACAAATCAGGTGTGTCATGTATCGCAAGTTGATATTTCGGTGTTGGAAGTTTTACGTAGTTACTTGCTTTTACGATTCCTTTAGCACCTTGACCTGTTTCTTCAGACGATTGTGCCAAAAAGATAATCGTTCCTTTCCATTTCTTTTTGGCAGCAACAAGTGTTCTTGCAACTCCCAACCAAGTTGTCATATGAAAATCGTGACCACAGGCATGCATTATTGGAACTTGTTTCCCGTTGGTATTATCTGTCTTTGAAGAGGCAAAACCGACTCCTGTTGTTTCAAGAATCGGTAATGCGTCCATGTCTGTGCGGTATAAAATTGTTGGACCTTTTCCATTTTCCAATACACCTGCAAAACTGTTTAATCCAAGAGAATCGACTATTGTAAATCCAAGTTCTGCTAATTCACGTTTAAGGAGGGCAGATGTTTCAATTTCATACCCGCTTAATTCTGGGTTTTGATGCAAAAAACAATAGGTGGAATACAATTGAGTTGTATCTATCTTAAATCCTTTTTGAGTTTGAGCATAAGTGTTTGAAACGCCCAAAATGAACATTAAGAATAGTATCCAAGAGTATTTTTGCATGATTGAGTTATTGTAGAATGAATTGAGATGAAATTTGTAAAGTAATTTCTTCACCCAAGGCTAAACCACCATCTTCTGCAGCTGCATTCCATGTTAATCCGAAATCACTGCGGTTGATTACACCATTGATCTCAAAACCAGCTTTGGTTTGTCCATATAAATCCAAACCAACTCCTGTATGTGTAATTTCTAATTGCACATTTTTTTCAACTCCTCGGATACAAAATGTACCATCCAATGTGTATTGGTTATCTTTTAAACGACTCAATTTAGTTGAAGTAAAAGTCAATGTTGGATGATTTGCAGCATCAAAAAAGTCATTACTTCTCAAATGTTCATCACGGTGGTCATTGCGCGTATTAATCGACGCAACATCGGCAGAAAACGAAATTTCCATATCTGAAAAATCTTTTTTCTCTGCTTCAATTGTTGATTGAAACATATCGAATGTTCCTGAAACATTTGTAATCAACATGTGCTTAATACGGAACATGATTTCACTGTGCATTGGGTCAATTGACCAAAGGGATTTGCTCATAATTATTGTTTTAATTGGTTAAACGCATTTTCAAATTCAAAATTTTCCAAATCTTCAAGAACATTTTTTAATCGTTCTTCAGTATCTGGTTGAAGTTTATACTTATCAAGTAGATCCTTGCATACATTGATTGATTCAGGATCATTGTCATTGATTAATTTTAGTAGTTCGGATAATTGTGTATTTAAATCGACTTCAGCTATCTCCTCTTTTGTAGTTTTCTCATTCTCAAGTGACGATAAAAAGCTGTTCACTTTATCGAGATTGTTTTCTAATAGTTTCGCAATTTCATTCACTTGATGTTGGTGAATATCCGTGAAACTTTGTTGACCACTTTGAAGATGATTTTTAAAATCTACAGACGCTTTTAGTGCTTTTTTATAAATTTCATTCATTCCAATGTTTCCAGCAACGCCAGCTAATGTGTGCAGTAAAACACCTGTCTCTTCAAATCTGTTTTGGGACATTAACAACTGCGTTTTTGCGCCGAAATTGCCAAAGTTGTTCACAAAAGTGTTGAGCATCTTTAAATAAATTTCCGTTTTTCCAGCTGCCCGTTTCAGTCCCATTCCAACATCAATTCCCTCGATATTAAATGGTGAATTATCTACTTTCGCAATTTTCTCAGAATTAAATTCTTTTTCAATCCCGACTAACTTAAGATGTTTGATAATGGAACGATACAACTCAATTGGATCAATTGGCTTTGTAATATGATCGTTCATTCCAGCTGCAATACTTTTTTCATATTCGCCTTTCATCGCATGGGCTGTCATGGCAAGGATTGGTAAATCTTTCAATTGTAAATTTTCACGAATAAAACGTGTGGCAGTTAAGCCATCCATTTCTGGCATTTGAATATCCATTAACACAAGGTCAACATGAATTAATTTCAATTTTTCAATTGCTTCAACTCCATTCCACGCCGAGAAAACCTCAACACCAACATCGTTCAATAATTCGATGGCAAGCTCCATGTTGATTTCATTATCTTCAACAAGCAATATTTTTTTACCATTCAGAAGCTTTGTAAACTCTAAATGGTTCCCCGTTGCCATTGGTGTTTCTTTAATTTTGTTGATTCCAAGGCTTAATAATGCATCGATACTTTCGAACAGCTGCGAAGGGCTAATCGGTTTAACGAGCAGCTTATTAATCACATTGTCATTTTGTGCCTGCTTAAGAGTTTCGAGTCCGTAAGAGGTAACCATTAGGACGGAAGGAACAGACTCTGGACTTTCCGTTTTTAAATGATTGACTAATTGGAGTCCATCCATGCCTGGCATTTGCCAATCAACAACAAATAAAGAAAATAGATCATTCGCATCTTTATGAGCATGAAAAAGTTCAATAGCCTCTTTTGCATTATCTGCCTCAATTACATCAAAACCGAGAGATAAAAGCATTTCGGATAAAACCATACGAGCGTTTTCAGAATCATCAACCAAGAGAACTTTTTGTCCAGAAATAACAACATTCTCTCCAGAAACTAGCGTTTTCTCATTTTCTTGCAATGAAAAATAAGCATTGAAAACAAATTCAGATCCGACATCTATTGTGCTCGAGGCTGTTAATTCACCATCCATCATTTGAACGATTTTGCGACTTATGGCTAAGCCCAAACCAGTTCCACCAAACTTACGTGTAGTAGATAAATCAGCTTGTTCAAATGGTTGGAATAGGTTTTTTAACGCTTCATCTGACATCCCAATTCCAGCGTCCTTAATAGAAAAATTGACAATAACACCGTAACTCATTTTTTGAACAAGTTTGATAGCGATTTTTATTTCTCCTTTGTCCGTGAACTTTACCGCGTTGTCAACAAGATTTAATAAGACTTGTCTTAATCGTACGCTATCACCAAGAATGATGTTTGGAACATTGGAATCAATTTCCGTTATTAATTCAACGTTTACCTTTTTAATTAATTTGACATTTACAGCGTCTGTAACGTTCGCAACTAATTCCTCAAGATTAAAAGGCGCAGTCTCTAACGATAATTTACCTGCCTCAATTTTGGAGAAATCAAGAATGTCATCTATTATTCGAAGAAGGTTTTTTGCTGATATTTCAACTTTTCGATTGTACTCTAATTGTTTTTCGTTGAGTTCTGTCTTTTTCATCAAATAACTCATCCCAAGAATTGCATTCATTGGAGTGCGTATTTCATGACTCATATTGGCCAAAAATTCACTTTTAGCTTTGTTGGCTTTGTCAGCAATTTCGCGTAGTTCAACCATTTGTTGAAAACGATCATTTAACTGATTGCTTTTAAATTTAACTTGATCTAAATGTTTACCGGCGATAGAAGCAATTATCCCCAATACAAGCGGAGCCATATCTACCAACCACAAGGCAGGTGAAAGTTTTTGACAAGTTATTAATTGTTCAAGCGAAAATCCCATGCCACGAAACGAGCATTCCACAGTTGTGCCAATAATCGGAAAAAGGAAACCTAAGCAAATACCATAAATGGTGTATTTAAAACGCTCTGTTTTGAATGGGGTTGTAGTATTTTTAATCACCTAAACTAGTTTGTTTCAAAAATAAGAACTTTTAAAACAAAATAACTGTTTAGAACTTACTCATTTATAAAAAACTATACTGCCCGCCAAATGATGTATTTTCGCTTTCTAAGGTCAAAACCGGAATACCTAGGTTGTTGTTGGCCAATCCACGAACAAACGAATCGGTGAAAATATGGAAGGAACTTTCGTAATAGGTAGCAGCCAATAGATCAGCATTTTTGTCTTTACACAATTGAAAAATGTTTTCTTCAAATCCCTTTCCTTCCAGAAATTCGATTGAAAATGGAATGTTATGATCTTCCAAAAAGTTACCTGCTACTGTAATGTTTAAATCCATTTTTCGTTTAAAAATTGGATCCTCCTGACGAGCGCCTACTAAAATGATTTCAGCGTCAAATAGATGACTTAACCGTGTAGCGGATTTAACTATTTGTAAACTTTCTTTTTGTAAATCAATTGTCATAACAATTTTCTTGATTTTATTGAAAACCGTTTCTTCTTGAACGATGATTAAAGGAACTTTACTATTCTCAACAATTTTGAACGCATAGCTTCCGAAAAGTTTACGTAAACCGCTTGCTCCATGTGTACCCAATACAATCATTGAAGCATTCAATGATTCGGCAATTACAGCAATATCAGTACTTACAGCGCCTTTTATAACGCGAGTTGAGAAGTTTTCAAATCCAACTAAATGTGATTTAGCGAAGTCTGTTAACTTCATTTCTGCTGCTGCTCGATCATCATCTGATTTGACAACATGAACCAATAATACCTTGTCGTTTTCCTTTGATAATTGCGCTGCAAATTTTGTCGAGCTGATCGAAACCGGGGTAAAATCAACCGGCACTAAGTAAAGTAATCCTTTTTCCACGTTTACATTTTTTATAGCATAAAATTACGTTCTAAAAAAATGCTTTTTGATGGTGGATATCAGTTAGAAAGATGATTTATCTCAGGTTTTAAAGTTCAAGTTGTTTTAGAATACTTCCTCCCCATTCAATAACCGTAAATCCTGTTCTATCTATTGGTTTTATCTCTTGCGCTTCGAATTCCAATGGTGAATCAACGGATAAAGCATGTCTAAGAATATAGATACGGTAAACGTGATCTGGTCTTGGGGAAATGGTTAAATCCGCAAATTTGTTACATTCTTCATTTATGACAAAGTGAAAATAGTTGCGTTCGTTTTTCAATAATTGAGGTCCCCAATAGGTAATAAAATCAGCCATTTCCTTGTTGTTTAAACCAAATTCATTCAGCTTTTCTTCTAAAAATTGAATTGTAGAAGTGCGATCAATGGCAAATCCTTGAGAATAGTCAATTGATTCAGCAGAAAGATTTTGTTTTGATTCCCAAAAAAGGTAATTGTAGGTTTTGTCTCCAAAAGTTAAATTTCCAGTTGGATCGGCTTTAAAATTCCAGCCATTCTCGTATGCAGGATATGAGAAGGCTAATTCTCCTTTGGTTTCCAGTTTCACATTTAAATCTGTCAAAATAGTAGGGTAAAAGTAAAGAACAGGTTTTTCAACTACATTATCGTTTATGTCATAGTCTCGAGTGAAATAGCATGAAACAAAAGCTTTATTTCGACTGCTAATGGTATACATGCTTGTTGTAATTTCGTAATAGTCGTTGTTCAACAAGATTTGAAAATAGTAGATGCCTGGTTTTACCTTTACTTCAAAAAAGCGTTTTTTCCCAAGATAAACGGATTTCCCTGGTCCACCATTGTAATCATAGACAATTCCTAAATCAAGATTTTTTGGCAGGTTCGGAAAGTTAAAATAGAACATGGATTCGTTTGCTTTGAGTGTTTTACGAAACTTAATACTGTCTAAATTAGCATAGGATCCAGGTAAATCTTCTTTTTCAATTGCAAGTAATGTGAAACTTGAAAATAGAAGGTAGAAAATGATGAAATTTTTCATAGGATTGTTTTTTTGTCGATACAGCCAATTGAAGTCTTCGTTCAATTCGAATCTAAAATAAAGGAAATTCAAGGTGTGAGTGGTTTGTTTATAAAAAATAGTACAAAATCTTGTCGACATTTATTATTTTCACGCTTTATTAATGCTCGCAAAGAGTATAAATTAATTTAATTCAAAACCGATGAACATTAAAAAGATTGTCCCTCATTTAATTGCAATAGGTGTTTTTGTGCTTTTAGCAAGTGTTTACTTTTCTCCAATTTTCAATGATTATAGCTTGAAACAAAGTGATATTCAGCAATTCCGTGGAATGGAAAAAGAAATTGTTGATGCCAATTTGATGAATGAAGAGGAAGCACTTTGGACAAATTCTATGTTCGGTGGTATGCCGGCTTATCAAATTAACGTGCAACACCCGAACAATTTTGTGAAAAATGTAGATCTTTTTATGAAGCTTGGTTTGCCTGGTCCAGTAGGATTATTGTTCATGGCAATGCTAGGTTTTTACATTTTTGCACTTTGCTTAAGAGTGAATCCATGGTTAGGGATTTTGGGAGCAATTGCGTTTGGTTTTTCAACAATTAACATTCTCTATATTGGTGCTGGACACGTAACGAAAGTCAATGCTATTGCTTACATGGCGCCGGCCTTAGGTGGTCTAATTCTAGCGTTTAGAGGTAAATGGCTCATTGGAACTGCCGTGTTTGCACTGTTTTTTGCGCTGAATTTATCAGCAAATCACCTTCAAATGACCTATTATTTAGCATATTTATTAGGAGCAGTTGCCATTGGTGAATCAATCCGTTTGTTGATTAAAAAAGAATTTATTACCCTAGGAAAGGTTGTTGCTGCATTGGCAATCGGTGCTATTTTAGCCATTTTACCTTCTTACGGAAACTTAACTTCCACATTGGAATACAGTAAGTATACAACGCGTGGTGCGACTGATTTAACAATTAAGCCAAAAGGTGAGAAACAGAAGAAAGTAAAAGAAGGACTTGAAACGAATTATATCTTAGAATACAATTACGGAGAAGGCGAATTATTGTCAATTATAGCTCCAAACGCAAAGGGAGAAAAAGGTGATGCACTTGGGAATGATGAAGATGTGATGATGAATGTTGACCCACAATATGCAGAGAACATTTCACAAATGAATCGTTATTGGGGTGGACAACGCATGAGTGGTGGAGCATTCTATTTCGGTGTGTTAATGTTGGTTTTCGCTTTGTTTGGCTTAGTTTTCTTAAAAGATGCAATCAAATGGCCGTTCTTGGTAATTGCGATTTTAGCCTTGTTCTTGGCATCGAATGATCCGGGCGGAATCAATCACTTCTTTATCAATAAAGTTCCATTGTACAACAAGTTCCGTGATTCAAAAATGATTCTGGTTCTTTTGCAAGTAATGATTCCAGCATTGGCAGTATTGTTCTTAGATAAATTGTTTAAGAAAGATGGTTTATGGGGGAATAAAAAAGCGTGGTTGATTGCCTGTGGAGTGATAACATTCGTAGGAATAGTTCTTTACGCAGCACCATCTATTTCTGGTTCAATGTTGAGCAAGGAAGAAACAAAACAATTTGCGAAAGCTTTAGAAGGAACGAAAGATCCAATGCAAGTTGATTTTGTCAATGGCTTAAAAGCTGAATTAATCAGTGCTCGCACAACTATTTATAAATCAGACTTTGGTCGTGCAATTGGCTTGATCATTTTAGGCTGCGGATTAATCCTACTTTCGATTTATACGAAAATATCAACTTTAGTGTTGACAATTATAGGAATTGTGGCGGTTACAGCGGATAACATGTCTGTATCGAAACGTTATTTGAACAACGAAGACATGGATACGCAAACAAGTAGCTGGGCGGATGCAAGTCAGTTTTCAACGCCGTATCTACCTGAAAATGCGGACATAAGTATTTTGAATGCGGAAAAAGGGAAAATCAATGGCTTTGATTCTAAAGTAAATGCGCTTGTAACAGAAATGGGTGAACATCCAAATTATGTAAACATGAACATGAATACC
>CAJAVU010000099.1 GCA_903945495.1 uncultured Flavobacteriales bacterium
ATTCACTCACGTAGTCTGAGATGTTATCGCCTGCCCAGAATCGTTTGTTGTCTGCTTGCATACGTTCACGCAATGCAGTACTGAGATATTTGCCTTGTGCAGTATCTGGTTTTTTAACGTATAATAAATTTTGTCCTTCAAGCGGAACAAATTCTTCATTGGGTGGATGCAAGGTGGAATCAAGTTTAAATTTAGTCATTTGTTTTTCCGTCATTGGATCAATAATTATAACTTACTTAGATCAAGAAGTCAATGTTATTGGATTTAATAATTCTGTTTTGGTAAAACAATTTACCAACTTTTTTTTGCGTTCATGTATATAAAAATTAAACTTTTGCATATCCGTCTCGGAACATTTAGTGGTAATCAAATATTCTGTATCTTTTTTCTCCCAGGTATCAATGTCGTAAGGATAAGTGACTACTTTAGGAAAAGTTTGCTCAGGAGAATAAATCATGTCTAGATTTAAGTCAATCAACCAATCTATATTTTCATCAGTGAATTCTTGAGCACAATCTTTGGCCAATTCAATAATCAAATTTCGATTGAAATAAAACCATTTATAACTTTGTAAATTTGTTTCACCGTTTCTCACAAATGGTGGTGGCATATTGTTGTCTGAATACATTCGACCTGTTTTTAAATAGGTTGTAAGCAAAGAAGCAACCATTGTTACATGTTCGTGTATTTCACTGTGATCACTGAGTTTCTCTACAAATTTTGAATAAAATTTATAGTAAGATATGCCTAATGTATCTCTGCAAAACTTAGAAAACATTTTGATATAACTCGAGCAATGCAAGTGTATCACTAACCACGAAAATATGTACGAGTCAACAAGATTGTCAAATGACATTGTGTTGGTTGAGGTAATATGATGTGCCACTTCTTTTATTTCATTATAGTCTTGCACCGAAAAGCCGGGCAAATAATTTTCTCCTTCGATATACGTTAACCCATATTTGGTTTTGGAATCAAGTGAATTCATTTCACTATGTTCTAGCAAACTAGCCCAAAATACGTCAATTTGATCTTGCTCTATTTCTAGTAGTTGTCCAATGCCAATTTTCCAAGATTCTGCTGTTTCTTCAGGCAGGCCAATGATAAGCTCTGTATAAGTAGGAACATTGTATTTGCGGCTGAGCGCAATCAAATTCTCAACGTTGTTGATGCTCATGTTTTTACGTTTAACAGCATCGAGCGTGGAGTCATTCAGACTTTGTAGACTTAGAGTTACACCTTTACTTGCATTTCCTATAATACTGTCAATGAGAAAAACATTTTCATTTGAATGTTTAGCGTAATTAAATATCACCGCTCCTAGCATACCAACTTCGGTAACCCAACGAATTTTTTTAGCTATCTCGATGTCTCGATCCTTAAACATTCCAAAATTTGCATCGCCACCATAAAGAAATGTGATCGGATTTTTAGCTATCCATTCTAATTCAGCAAATATTTTTTCTAAGTTAAACTTTCGCACTTTAGAATAGATATTAGATCCCCAATCGCAAAATGTGCATTGATATGGACATCCTCGATTAGTTTCGATTACCGCAAACCATTTAACTTTTGGATTGTCGGCTATTAACTGGTCAAATACCCCAGTGGTGTACGGGCTAGGAATATCAAGATTACTCAATCGTTTTTTAGTGTAAATTTCTTCAAGTGGTTGGTTGTCAACTACACTTTTTAAAATTGAAACAAATGTTTCCTCACCTTCGGCAAATACCAATGAGTCAATGAAATCGTATTTCAACATGCGAGCATTGGTGTTTGGGCCACCAAACACTATTTTACAATTAGGAAATTTTTCTTTGATCAGTCTG
>CAJAVU010000100.1 GCA_903945495.1 uncultured Flavobacteriales bacterium
CGTCGAAGTGTGCCTTATGCGGTTCAAAATTTGAGCGCAGCGAACCCCAAGCGCAGCGCCATCCCTTAACCTGTACCTAAAAAACGTCAACACTTTGTGCAGAACATGGAACATGGAACATGGAGCATAGACCTAGAAAAAAAGCCAAAGTCCTTCAGCGAAGCGGTCTTTTGTCCTAAAGTCTTATAGTCCTTCGTCTTGAAGTCCTTTGTCTTTTAGCGAAGCGGTCCTCAATCCACCTACCCAAACCAAACATCTCGAATCATATCGAAGCCAGCCTTTTCATTGATCCGTTGAATAATGACTTGCTTTCCGTAGGATAATTCATCCCGCATCACCGAAGAATCCATTGTGAGGTACAAAATTTTATTTTTGATAGAAATCTCTTTCGTGCGATGTGCAACCGCAGTTCCCATCATTTCTGGCCAAGCATCAATAATGTCTAACTCCTTCATTTTACCGTCTAAACGATAAGCACGCAATAATTTATCAATCACTTCGCTCAAAGGAGCTTCATTGGAAGTACGTTTTAATTCATCTTTGTTCATACTTCTTGTGTTATGTGTGAGGGTAATTCTACAACAATTCCCTGGTCAACAGAGAACAATTTACTTTCAAATTCACCCGTTTGGAAAATTGCACGAATGCGATCTTCATCCGTATCAGTAACGAGTACTTGTCCAAAGTAATGATTCGAAACCAAAGCCAACAATTTCGCTACACGCGTTTGATCAAGTTTATCAAAAATATCGTCCAACAATAAAACGGGATGCACATTTAAATGCTTTTTCAACCATTCATATTGTGCCAAGCGCAAAGCAATGATAAACGATTTTTGTTGCCCTTGCGAACCAAATTTCTTAATCGGATGACGTTTTATGGTAAACAACAAATCATCTTTGTGTGTTCCAGCATTTGAATAATGTGTTAGCGCGTCTTTCTTCTCGTATTGAATTAACAAATCTTCAAATGACATATCATTCAATTGTGAACGATAATCCAAGTGCACTTCTTCGCTTTCCAATCCAATGTAATGATAACGTTCTTGAAAAACAGGTATGAATTCTTCTAAAAATTGTTTACGTTTTTGATGAATAGCAGTTCCTGTTTTTACCAATTGTTCATTCCACACTTCAATTGACTCACGATCAAACAAACCATGGTCATACATATTGCGTAATAGAGCATTGCGTTGATCCAAAATCTTTGCATAGCGCTGAATATTGTCTAAATACTGACGATCGAACTGAGAAATAATGCCATCCATCCATTTTCTGCGCAATTCACTTCCTTCCGAAATTAAATCACGATCATAGGGAGAAATCATTACTGCAGGAAATTGTCCTATGTGGTCAGCCAATTTTTCGTATTCTTTTTTATTGCGTTTAAACACTTTTTTCGCACCACTTTTCACAGCGCAATGAATTGCAATGTCTTGTTCATCTTTGTTCCACATTCCTTGAATCGCAAAAAATGCTTGGTCGAAACGAATATTTTGACGATCCATCACATTCATATACGACTTGCAAAGACTTAAATAATGCACCGCATCAAGAATATTTGTCTTTCCGGAACCATTCTTTCCCACAAAGCAATTTACATTCGAAGACAAGGCTATTTCAGCTTCTTCGTAATTCTTAAAATTGATGAGATGAATGGATTTTAAATGCATTGACACAAATTTAAACCATTTTTTGCTCCCTTCGATTATTTAGTGATTTTGTTTTAAATCATCTTTAAGCACATTCTTGTTGAAAACTTCGCTTTTGTTAATCAAAAAAAAAACTATTTTTGCAGTGCTAAATTTGCAGATAATGTTAGAAAATTTTTCAGTACAAGAAATTAAGAGACAATTAGAGTCAAACAAAAACATGCGTTTTATTACATACGCAGTAGGTGGTTTGCTAGTATTAGTTATTGGTTATTTCGCTTATATTCAATTCATGTGGAAACCAGATAATGAGAAATCGAAAGATGCTTATTGGATTGGTTTGAACTACGCAAGTCAAGATTCAACAGATCTTGCAATTGAAACGTTGAAACCAGTTGTTAACAAATACGACGGTAAAATTGGTGGTGAAGATGCTCAATTCATTCTAGGTAGACAATATATGTCGAAAGGTGAATTCAAAAAAGCATTAGAACAACTTGAAGGAGTTGATGTTGAAGATACGTATGTTTCTGCAATGGCGATTGGACTTCAAGGAGATTGCTACAGTGAAATGAAAGACTTCAAACAAGCAACTGAAAAATATTTGGAAGCTGCAGGTTTGAATGAAAACGAAATGACAACACCAATGTATTTGTTCAAAGCAGGTTTGACATCAGAAAAATCAAACGATTTTGATACTGCAGTTGAATGTTACACTAAAATTCGTGATGATTATCCTCAATACGGTTCTCAAAAATCAATTGAAAAATACATCGCTCGATCTTCAAGCAAAACAACAAAAAAATAAATGGCTACTGCATTACGCAATCTGTCAGAATACGATAAGGACTTTGTTCCAAACGGTGCCGATTTTAAAGTCGGCATTGTTGTTTCTGAATGGAACGATTCAATTACCTTGAATCTTTTGAAAGGTGCTAAAGAAGCATTATTAGACAATGGCGTGAAAGAAGAAAACATCTTGGTGCGATTTGTTCCAGGAGCATTCGAACTTCCGTTAGGCGCTCAATACATGTGTGAATTTACAGATGTGGATGGCGTTGTTGCAATTGGTGTTGTGATCCAAGGTGAAACAAAACACTTTGACTTCGTTTGTGACGGTGCAACGCAAGGCATCAAAGACATCAATTTAAAATACAATACGCCAGTGGCTTTTTGTTTGTTAACAGATAACAACATGCAACAATCAATCGATCGTTCGGGTGGAGTTCATGGTAACAAAGGAATTGAATGCGCCATTGCTTGCATGAAAATGATAGACCTTAAACGCCAATTTAAAACGATTGGTAAAATTGGTTATTCAAAATAATACAATAGAAAAAAGATCTAATTTTTAATCAATTGAATTACGAATCACGAATCATGAATCACAAATCACAAATCACGAATCATAAATCATAAATTATAAATTATAATTCCTAAAGTCCTAATATCTATAAAAATGACACTTATCAAATCAATCTCGGGAATCCGCGGAACTATTGGCGGAAAAGTAGATCAAGGATTAACACCAATTGATGCAGTGAAATTTGCTGCAGCTTATGGAACTTGGTTGAAAAACAGAAACACTGGTAGTCAAATCAAAGTTGTTTTAGGACGCGATGCTCGTATTTCAGGTCAAATGATTTCTGACTTAGTTGTTTCAACTTTAGTCGGTTTAGGAATTGACGTTGTAAACCTAGGTTTGTCTACTACTCCAACTGTTGAAGTTGCCGTTCCAATGGAAAATGCGCACGGTGGAATTATTTTGACTGCGAGTCACAATCCAAAACAATGGAATGCCCTGAAATTATTAAACGAAAAAGGAGAATTTATTTCTGGAGCTGATGGTGAAGCTGTATTAGCAATTGCTGAAGCAGAAAGTTTTGAATTCGCTGAAGTAGATGATTTAGGAAAAGTCACACTAGACGATTCTTATTTAAAAAAACACATTGATGCGATTTTAGCATTGCCGTTGGTAGACAAAAAAGCCATCGAAGCAGCTAATTTCTCAGTTGTTGTTGATGCCGTTAACTCAACTGGTGGAATCTTCGTCCCAGCATTATTAGAAGCTTTAGGAGTAAAAAATACAACAAAATTATATTGTGATCCAACTGGAGACTTCCCACATAATCCAGAACCACTTCCTGAACATTTAACGGATTTGGCCGCTAAAATCAAAGAAGTTGGTGCAGATGTTGGAATTACTGTCGATCCAGATGTTGACCGTTTAGCATTGGTTTGTGAAGATGGATCAATGTTCGGAGAAGAATACACCTTAGTTGCCGTAGCTGATTATGTGTTAACGCACACACCTGGTGCAACTGTTTCAAACTTATCGTCTACACGTGCGTTGCGCGATGTTACAGAAGAAAGAGGTTTGCTGTACAGCGCTGCTGCTGTTGGTGAAGTGAATGTTGTCACAAAAATGAAAGAAACAAATGCCGTGATTGGTGGAGAAGGAAATGGCGGTGTCATCTATCCTGAATTGCATTATGGTCGTGATTCATTGGTTGGAATTGCTTTGTTCTTAAGTCATTTGGCGCACAAAAAAATGAAAGTTTCTGAGTTGCGTGATAGCTATCCAAAATACACGATTTCGAAAAACAAAATTGAATTGACACCTGATATCGATGTTGATCAATTGTTGTTGCACATGACGATTAATTATGCGCACGAAGAAGTTGATACAACAGATGGTGTAAAAATTTATATCGGAAAAGAATGGGTGCATTTGCGTAAGAGTAATACGGAGCCAATCATTCGTATTTATTCTGAAAGTCAAAATGAGCAAATGGCAAACGATTTAGCTGAACGCATCATTTTAGAAATAAAAGCATTGATTTAATTCAATCAATAAAACAAAAAAGAGGCGGTCCGAAAAGGTCCGCTTTTCCAATAGTTGAAAAGGTTTTAAAAAGGGCTAAAATGCAAGGCGTTAAGAATGAAGCATTGGGAGTTTACCTAAGTAAATGACCATTGGTGAAATTTGAAAACAACGAAGCAGTTTTGTACTTTTTAGACAGCTTTTTTTTATGGAATATTAATTTGTTCTCCAAGAAAAGTTGGCTCAACATTCAATTTCACTTCGAAATAGGCTTTAACGCAGGCAAAGAACTCTCTTAATTTTGTTTTAACACCATACATTTTCCGTACATCGGTTGCATCATATCCATATGCGTTCAATCCAAATCTTCGAGCAATATAAACCGCACGCTGGTTATGAAAATGCTGTGAAATCACAATGAAACTCTTTTGTCCAAAAATCTTCCAAGCACGAAGTACGGAATCATAGGTGTCAAAACCAGCATAATCTAAAAAGATATGAGCTTCTGGAATTCCACGCGCCATTAATTCTTGTTTCATGTCCTCCGGCTCGTTGTATTCTTTTCTTCCATTATCACCACTGATGAGTACATTTTTGATTTTTCCAGCTTCATACAGTTTGACGCACGCATCAATTCGATGAAAGAAATACGCATTTTCAGAACCACCTCTTAAATTTCGACTTGTTCCGAGTAACAATCCCGTTTTAACAGGAGGAAGTTCAGAAATGTCCTCCGAAATAAAATCTTTACTTTCATAATAGACGGAAAAATTCGACCAACAGACGATAAACACTCCCAGTAAAAACGAATACAATACTACTTTTTTCCATCTGATTTTCTGCATATTACAAATTTACCTATTAAAATGTTAAAATTTATTTGAACCGATTTCCTAACATTGTGTACCGCCCAAAAGTAATGACACTCGCGAAGTTAACAATGAATAAAATTAAAACATAAAATTATGAAAAAGGTCATCGGAATAGTAATCGTCATGTTGGTAGCATTTTCACTCAAAGCCAACGACAAAGAAATCGTAAAACCAGTCTTAAGCGAAGTAACCGTTTATGCGCAAGGTGCACAGCTTTTCCAAAAAGCAAATTATACAATTAAACCAGGAATTACAGAAGTAATCATTGAAGGAGTGAGTCCTTACATCGATGCGAATAGTCTTCAAGTAAAAGCAACAGGTGCGGCAGTAATAATTGATTCCAAATACTCCCTTTTCTACCCAAAACCTGAAGAAGTAAACTTAGAAGGATTACCATTGAAAATCCGTAAAGACATTCAATTGTTGGAAGATTCATTAAAAATGATGGGCTACGACATTCAAGATATCCAAGATGAAATCGATGTCTTAACAGCAACAAAGAACATTTTGGCAAACAATGGAGCAATTCGTGGACAAGGAAAAGTAAATGATTCAATTAATTTATTGAAACAAGCTGTTGATTACTATACAGTAAAAATGACAGAAATCAATAAAAAATTGTTGACACTAAACAAACGTAAAGCTGAGAAATACGAGAAAAAACGTGCAATGGACGACCGTTTATTGAAATTGAGACAATACCAAACAAGTGCCGGTGGAGAAGTAAAAGATCAAGGTCCAATTCACCGTGTTGTTGTTACCTTCTCAACAAAAGAAGCTGTAACGGGCAAAATAACTGTTTCCTACCTTGTTTCTGAAGCTGGATGGATTCCAATGTATGATTTACGCAGCGATGGATTAACATCAAAAATCAACTTAACGTACAAAGCACAAGTTTATCAAAACTCAGGTTTGGATTGGGACAATGTGAAATTGAATATTTCGACAAACAATCCATATCAAAACAAAACAAAACCAGAATTACATCCTTGGTATATTGATTATTACGCATACCGCAATGATTATTACAAAGATCAAAACGCACCATCAGCGATGGAGAAAAAAATGGAAGCTGCAGGTTATGCTTATACCAATTCAATTTCTACAAAAGGATTAGCAGAAGTTGACGCTGAAACATCAGCAATGTTTGTTAGCACAGTGCGTCAATTAACATCTGCAGAATTCAAAATCGATTTGCCATATTCAATCAAATCGGACAATGAACAACACATGGTGCTAATCAAAGTAGTTGACATGGATGCGAACTACAAATATTACACTGTTCCGAAATTGGATAACTCAGTTTATTTGGTCGCTCAATTGTCTAAACTTGATGAATTAGGTTTGGTACCAGCAGCTGCAAATATTTTCTTTGATGGAAGTTACGTTGGTGAAACATACATTGACCCAACAACAATGGATGATACCTTGAACTTAAGTTTAGGAAGAGACCCAAACATCGTTGTGAAACGTACACTTTTGAAAAAAGACTGTAAAGAGCGCATTGTTGGTGACAAAAAAGAGAAAACAATGTCGTATTCGATTGAAGTGAAAAACTTGAAAGCAACGCCAATCGATATCATTGTTCAAGATCAAATTCCAATCACAACAAACAGTGAAATTTTGATTGAACCAGGAGATTTAGGCAAAGGAGTGCGTGATGAAACTACTGGTATCGTCGAATGGACTTACACTTTGAAACCGAAAGAAAGCAAACTGATCAATTTCAGTTACAAGGTAACACACAAAAAGGAAATCAATTTACCTCAATATTAATCTACTAATACCAAAAGGAAGGGAACTCGAAAGGGTTCCCTTTTTTGGTTTAAACCTGAGGTCGTTTATTATTTTGAGGTCAGACCGCATATAAATGGCTAGATTCTACTAAAACGAAAGAGCAATAATCATTTATTGTGAATGAGTTTTAGGAAAAAAATGGCTGTTTTTATGTGGATTCAACTTAAAACTTTCCATTTTAAATTGATTGCTTGTCGTTGTTATTAGTTGTTTTATCCAGCTAAAACTTCATAATCACTTCTATATCATTCATTTAAAATGTAATCTGAACTTCAAAAGAATAATCGAACTAAGGTTTTAAATAATAAAAGTATATTTGTTTTAATGATTTCAGCTCTAAAAAAATGGTTCTCAGAAAATAAATTAGCAAGTAGTACCTTGCTGTTGTTCGGACTCATTTATTGTAGCATTTCCCTTGTGAACCATTATAATTTCAGGACTGCAGCTCTCGATTTAGGGATGTTCAATCATGCACTCTATTCTTTTTCGCACGGTAAAATGAATCATTTCACACTTGATTTAGAGGCGTTTGGTCCAGTTTATTTTGCCGATCACTTCTCTCCTATCACGTTATTGTATGTTCCATTTTATTACATTTTCGGTTCTTGGACCTTATTGATTATTCAAATTGCCGCCATTCTTTTTGGAGCTTGGGGAACGTATAAAGTAGCGCAGTTAAAGCTTCAGTTTACGCACAAACCTATTTTTATACTTGTCATTTTCTTGGCGCAATGGGCGATAATATCTGCTCTATCCTTCGATTTCCACAATAATGTAATCGCAGCAATGTTCGTTCCTTGGCTGTATTATCATTATTTAAAAAAAGAAAAAGCGAAAGTCATTTTGTACTTCGTGCTAATGCTGATATGCAAGGAAAACATTGCATTATGGCTTGTTTTCATATTTATTGGATTAATGTTCGAAAATGGATTCAAGCAGTTTTTCAAGCAATTCAAATCCTTTCTAAAATTTGAAATTCCTTTACTCCTTTTTGCTGCAATTTACTTTTACATCATTGTCGGTAAAGTAATGCCTGCACTTGGTGAAGGTCATGCCGTAAATCAAATTGCACGTTTTGGCCATCTAGGTAATTCGATCGGTGAAATCATCAAATTCGTTTTTACACATCCACTTGACACCTTCAAAATGTTCTTTGAAAGCACGATGGATGATCCAATTTCGTTTGGAGTCAAAAAAGAATTGCACTTGGTTATTTTATTTTCAGGTGGAATAGCACTTTTTTTACGACCAGCTTATTTGGTTATGCTCATTCCAATTTATGCCCAAAAATTATTGGCTTCAGATTTCGGTTTCTGGGGAATAAGTGGTCAATATTCCATTGAATATACGCCAATTATTGCGCTTGCGTTTATTGATTTAATCAAAGTCTTACGCAATTGGAAATTCAAATCAGCCTTCATTTATTTGTCAGTAATTCTGGTGATTGGGACAAATTTGGTCACGCTTCGAACACGAAAAGCTCCTTGGTACGACAGAACAACTTCGGATTTCACGAGTAAAATACACTATTCTCCTGATGGTTTAAATATTTCTTATTTACACAAAGAATTAGCAAAGATTCCAAGTGATATTCCGCTATCAGTGATGTCTTGTTTGGCACCGCATTTGGCTAATCGCGACAAGATTTATCATTTCCCAGTGATAAAAGATGCTGAAATGATTGTGGTTTTAAAGGACAAACGTTCGTTTTACCCACTCAATAAGGAAGATTTTGACAAAAAAATCAAAGAACTTATTGACTCCAGAGAATTTAAACTTGTGAAAGATGAAAATCTTTTAGTGATTTTAAAAAAGATTAAACATTCAGTAAAATAAAACGTTTATAGACCAAACAAACACAATGAAAAAATTCGAAATTCCAGAATTCTATCGTTCGCCGATAATTAGTCAAGTGAAAGCGAAAAGAAAGCTTGAAGATCCGCGTAAAAAGGATTTCACGCCAAGTTTATTAGATTTTGGAACAATTCGTTTTTACATTGCACGCCATTTTGGCTTCTGTTACGGGGTTGAGAACGCTATTGAAATAGCCTATCAAGCAATTGCTGAAAATCCAGGAAAACGCATTTTTCTATTGAGTCAAATGATTCATAATCCTGCTGTCAATGAAGATTTGGTGGGGCATGGAATACAATTTATTCAAGACACAAAAGGTCAACAATTAATTCCATGGGAATCGCTTACGCCAGAAGATATTGTTATCATTCCTGCATTTGGAACAACATTAGAAATAGAAAAAATTCTGACAGAAATTGGCGTAAATGTTTCAAAATACAATACCACATGTCCGTTTGTAGAAAAAGTATGGAATAGATCTGAAAAATTAGGATCTGATGATCATACAATCATTATTCACGGCAAGCACAATCATGAAGAAACGCGTGCAACTTTTTCACATAGTCGTGAAAATGCGCCTGCGTTAATTCTTAAAAACATAGAAGAAGCACAATTTTTAGGTGATATTATTTTAGGAAAACGCACAATTGATTCATTTTACGAACATTTCAAAGGAAAATATTCTGAAGGATTTCATCCAGAACAGCATTTGACTAAAATTGGAGTTGTGAATCAAACTACAATGTTGGCAACAGAAACACAAGAGATTACGGACTATTTGCGTGATGTCATGATTCAAAAATTTGGTAATGAAAATATCAAAAATCATATTGCAGACACGCGCGACACTTTGTGTTATGCAACAAACGATAACCAATCAGCAACCAATGGATTATTGGAAAAGGAAGCCGATTTTGCAATCGTTGTCGGAGGTTATAATAGTTCAAATACGACCCATTTAGTTGAATTGTTAGAACAAAAATTCACAACTTATTTCATTAAGGACAAAGAAGAATTGTTGAGTAATCAAAAAATCAACTCATTCAATATTCATACGCATGAATTGGAATCAATGGATTTCAACTTAAATTCAATAGAACCATTAACTATTATCGTAACATCCGGTGCTTCATGCCCTGATGCGATTGTGGATGGCGTTATTCAGAAAATATTAGACTATAAGAAAGTCTCAATCCCCGTTCAATCGGTAATTGACAAATTTCTTTCAGTAAAATCGGAAAATTAATAGGAATTAAAACGCCTTTCGTTATTTTTAAAGTCAAATTAGCAGCATAATATGGAACGATTTATCAATATTTTGATAATCGATGATAACGAAAAAAATCAAAAAGGCTTGAAGGAAATCCTCACAGGTGGGGGAAATAATGTCCTAATTGCTGAATCTATTCATGATGCTTTACCTATTTTACAACAAAAAGACATTGGAATATTATTAATAAATATCGATGATCCATATTCTGGAGGACTAGAAATTTTACAAACTTTAAAAGAAGGTTCTCAAGATCGTAACACCTATAAAATTGTTGTAACTGCCGATTCAGCTTCAGGCGCACGAATGGTTAAAGGTTTAAATGAAGGTGCTGTCGATTATATTACAACACCCTTTAATCCAAATTTGATTCGAGCAAAAATTGAAGTATTCAAATCACTATATCACAAAGATCAGCGCATTAATCAGTTGTTGAACAACATTTTCCCGACAACTGTTTTAAATGAATTAAAAGCAAATAATAAATTCTCTCCACGACGTTACAATGAAGGAGTTGTGCTTTTTACCGATTTTGTTGATTTCTCTATGAAATCTAGGGATATCAATCCAATTCACTTGCTTAAAAAATTGGAATATTATTTCACCACATTTGATGAAATAATGGACCGCTATAAACTTGAAAAAATTAAAACCATCGGAGATGCCTATATGGCTCTTGCTGGTGTAACGGAGAATAATCCTGAAGCTTCGGTTCGCGCTTGTCTTGCAGCAATTGAAATTCGTGATTTCATGCAAACCGAAAAAGACATTGCCGTCGCTATGAATCGTGATTTCTGGGAAGTGCGCATTGGCATTCACAAAGGACCATTGGTAGCTGGAATTATTGGAACGAGCAAAATCAGTTTTGATGTTTGGGGTGATTCTGTAAACATTGCCGCTCGCGCAGAATCAGGTTCAATTCCCGGTTACATAACCATTACCAATAATATAGCCATTGAAGTTGAAACGTATATGAACTTGGAAGATCGTGGATCCGTTTCTATTCACAAACGAGGTGGCGATATTGAAATGTTCTATTTGAAAGATATCAAAGTTGAACATTGTTTATATGGAGAAGGCAAACTAGCGTCGACAGAATTGCGTAAAAAGTGTGGACTCTCGCCTATCGATTTTCTTCATATGCGCTTGGATATTGTGAATCGTCTGAAAGCCCTTTTGCCAGATGAAGTTGTTTACCACGATATTTCGCACACTTTAAATGTTGAAAAAGCAGCTATGCGCTTTGCTCGCTTAGAAGGATTGGACGAAGAATCAATTCAATTATTGCGCACGGCAGTTCTGTACCATGATGCCGGATTTGTTGTTGAATATCTCCATAACGAACCTTTTGGAATCACAATGGCTGAAAATGCACTTCCAAAATTCGGTTATTCTGAAGAACACATCAGTGTCGTGCGATCAATTATTGCTTCAACCGCTTCGAATAAAAAACCCAATAATCTGCTGGAACAAATCATGTGTGATGCAGACCACGATTATTTAGGAAGGGCTGACTATTTTACGGTTGCCAAAAAATTGCGTGTCGAATTAGAAAACTATGGTCAAACAATGTCGGAAATTGAATGGATTGAATTTCAGTTAAATTATCTTGAAAAGGTACATCGATTCTATACTGTAACAGCAAAAAACATACGCCTTCAAGCAAAAAAAGCACATATAGAAGAGTTAAAACAACAACTCAAAGAACTTAAAAAACAACAATGAAAATTTACACAAAAAAAGGTGATACTGGAACTACAGGGTTAATTGGTGGCACTAGAATATTAAAAAGTTCATTGCGCATTGAAGCATACGGAACAATCGATGAGCTTAATTCTTACATTGGATTGGTGCGCGATCAAGACATTCATGAGCACTACAAAAAACAATTGATAGAAATTCAAGATCGATTATTTACCATCGGTTCAAGTTTAGCAGCAGATCCTGAAAAATCAACCATGAAAATTCCAGATTTACATGCCTCAGATATTGAAGTACTTGAAAAATGGATGGATGAAATGGAAGAAGTCTTGCCTGAAATGAAGAATTTTGTGCTTCCTGGCGGACATCAGACAGTTTCTTTTTGTCATGTTGCACGTTGTGTTTGTAGAAGAGGAGAACGCATTATTGTCGATTTAAACCAACATGAATTTGTTGCAGATTTAGTTATTTCTTATATTAATCGTTTGAGTGATTATCTATTCGTTTTAAGTCGAAAAATCACCTTAGACCTTGGTGCGATTGAGCAACCTTGGCAACCAAGAATGTAAAACTTTCAAATTGTTAATAAAAGAATTTCAATCTTTTAGCCTGCAAATTTGGAAAGTTTGAAAATAAAATTACTTTTGCGCAAAATTAACCATTAAAAAGAGGAAAGATGTACTGGACTTTAGAATTGGCATCCTATCTGGAAGACGCTCCGTGGCCTGCGGCTAAGGATGAATTAATTGACTTCGCAATTAGAACTGGAGCTCCTCTTGAAGTAGTAGAAAATTTACAAGACTTGGAGGACGAAGGTGATATTTACGAAAGCATCGAAGAAATTTGGCCGGATTATCCATCTCGTGAAGATTTTCTTTTCAACGAGGACGAATATTAAAAATAGATCCCATCTGCATTTGTTGATGGGATTTTTTTTGTCCTAAATTTTGTACTTTTCAACAATGAATTTTTTAGGACACATTTATTTCTCCAATAACAATTTCGAGTTGATGTATGCCAACCTCTTTGGCGATCATGTCAAAGGAAGCGATTACTCTCGCTTTCCAGAAATTGTTCAAACGGGAATTACCTTGCATCGTTCAATTGACAATTATATCGATCATCATCCAATTGTACTAGAACTGATGCACAAATTGTATCCTGAATTACCCAAAGTAACTGGAATTGCGATTGATTTGTTTTTCGATCATTTATTAGCCATTCATTGGAAAGACTACCATTCCGAAGAATATTTCAGCTTTCTAGATCAATTCTACACCTATACTCCACAAAATTGGGAGTCCTTTTCTCCAAGCTTTCAATCTTTGATCATAGCAATGAAGGAAAAAAAATGGATGAATTATTACCCAGAATTCGAAGGTCTTGTCAAAGCTTCCCAAGGAGTTGGTTCGCGCATCACTTTTCCAAATAAGTTATCCGAAGCATCAACGGTTTTTTTAAGTCGACGTGCGGAAATTGAAGCATGTTTTCATGCGTACATGGAAGATGCAAAGCCTTATTTCACGGGGAAATATATTGAGCTCAAAGCGTGACAAACTAATTCTTTAACGACCAATTTTCGTTTTTTGATATGTATTTTTGAACTTATAGTTCCATCTTTTGTTCTTTCAATTAATACGGTTTCACGTGCCTCTTGCATAGTTGATATTATTAATCGTATCTTGTGACCAATAGAACATATGTTAAATTATACAGTATACAAACAAGGCGATGATGCTGAATGGGTTACATTCATTCATGGTGCTGGTGGCAGCAGTTCTATCTGGTATAAACAAATTCGAGAGTTCTCTAAACATTTCAATATACTACTGGTCGACTTGCGCGGACATGGAAAATCAAAAAATCACTTTCACGAGAAATTTAAAAAGTATTCTTTCGAGAAGATTGGAAACGATGTTGTTGAGGTACTTGAGCATTTAAAGATTTCTTCAACTCATTTTGTTGGTATTTCACTCGGCACAATTATCATTCGTGATATTACAGAGCGTTTTCAGCATCTAAGTAAAAGCATGATTCTCGGCGGTGCAGTAATGAAACTTAATTTACGTGGACAAATATTGATGAGATTAGGAGCTACCTTCAAGTCTGTTATTCCTTATTTAGTCTTGTATCGCTTTTTTGCATTTGTTATCATGCCTAAAAAATCACATCGTGAATCGCGCAACTTATTTATCAATGAAGCCAAAAAGTTGTATCAAAAAGAATTCAAACGATGGTTCACATTGATTGCTCAAATCAACCCATTGCTTTCTTTTTTCAGAATAAATGACTGTGGCATACCAACACTTTACATTATGGGTTCAGAAGACAACATGTTTCTACCGTCAATTAGTAAATTAGTAAAAAATCACCCCTCGTCTAAACTACACGTAATCCCCAATTGTGGGCATGTTGTGAATGTAGAACAGCCCGAATTATTCAATGAAAAGGTAATTCATTTTATTAAAGACTTGAAACAAATTTCCCATTAAAGTTATTCCAATTCTTCACATTCAATTTGCCAAAGTATCTTAAATCGAAAAGGTTTTTTTTGATAGCAAACATTTTTTGTTGTAATTTGCGCTCCTATTGTTCAAGTGAATGCTTAGAAAAATTAATCTTAACATCCCTACACTGCTGTGTTTATTACTACTTGTAACACTTTCAAATTGTTCAAGTACAAAAGACGATGTTAAGGTAATTGAACACCCCAGTGTTGACATTGATTTACCCGAAATCATTAAACGTGGAAAACTAACCGTTCTCGCAGAAAACAGTTCTACATCTTTCTTCATCTACCGTGGACGAAAAATGGGATTTGAATACGAAATCTTAAAAGAATTTGCGAATGAAATTGGTGTAACGCTTGAAGTTAAAATCGTCAGTAACTTGGATAACCTAACTGAAATGTTAGAAAATGGAGAAGGCGACATTATTGCTTGTAATTATACTGTAACACGCGAGCGCAATAAGATGATCGATTATTCTATTCCGTTCATGAGAACTCCTCAAGTCTTGATTCAACGCAAACCGGAAGGATGGGATAAACTAACACCAGCTCAACTGGAAAAATTGATGTTGCGCGATCCTTCAAAACTTGCCCATCGAGAGGTTCATGTTTGGAAAAACTCAAGTTACTTTCAACGATTGATTAATCTACAAGACGAAATTGGCGATACTATCTTTATAAAAGAAGAAGATGGTTTGTTGGGTACAGAAGAAATGATTGAAATGGTTTCTGAAGGGCTCATCGATTATACCGTAACAGAAGAAAATATTGCACGCGTCAATCAACGTTTTTTTGATAATATCGATTGTAAAACAGCACTTTCGGTCAAACAGAAAATTGCCTTTGGACTCCGCAAATCGAGTCCTCTTTTGAATGCACGACTCGATAAATGGTTGGGTCAATTCATGGCAAAAAAGACCTTCAAACATATTAAAAGCAAGTATTTTGATTTTAAAAACATGCCAATTAATTCGTCTGAATTTAAAGCGGCTGTTAAAGATGGGCAACTTTCCGCTTACGATGCAATCTTTAAACGCGCCGCTTCTAAATATGAATTTGATTGGAGATTATTAGCTTCCATCGCCTACCATGAATCTAAATTTAATCCAACCGTCAGAGGATTTGGTGGAGCATACGGAATGATGCAATTCATGCCTCACGTTGGTCCAAAATTCGGTGTTTACCCGGGCTCATCTCCAGAAGTGCAAATTATGGGTGGAATGAAAAAAATCAGTAAAGATTATAATTCTTGGAGTGAAATCCCAGATATTAGTCAACGTCAAAAATTCACCTTAGCAACTTACAATGCCGGAAGAGGGCATATTGAAGATGCACAGCGCTTGGCTAAAAAACACGGTTTAAATCCATTGGTTTGGGATGACAACGTGGAGAAAATGATGTTAAACCTTTCGAAAGGACAATATTATCGTGATCCTGTTGTTCGCAATGGAGCATTAAGAGGGACACGCACGTATAATTACGTTCGCGCAATATACATTCGTTACGAAGAATGGAAATCCATTTATAAATAATCGCATCATTCTCATCGACGTCAACATTCCTCATCTCATTGAAAAGCTTATTTTTGCAAGAAAAAAGCAATCAAACGGTTAATTGTCATAGAAGGTCCAACTGCCAGTGGTAAAACAGCACTGAGCATCGCACTTGCCAAGCATTTTTCGACTGTTATTCTGTCAGCTGATTCACGTCAATTTTACCAAGAGCTATCGATTGGAACGGCAAAACCTAGCCCAGAAGAGCGTGATGGAATTGTACATTACTTCATTGATTCACACTCTATTCAAGAAGAATTTACTGCAGCTCAATTCGAAAAAGCAGCCAATGAAGTTTTAACGACAGAATTCCAACAACACGACAACATTATCTTGGTTGGAGGTTCAGGAATGTTTATTGACGCTTTGTGCAATGGATTGGATGAAATTCCCGCAAATAAAGAATTGCGTGAGGCACTTGCACTTGAGCTAGAAGTAAAAGGCTTAGAAATTTTGTTGGAAGAACTCAAGGAAAAAGACCCAGAGTTTTACGCTCAGGTTGATCAAAAAAATCCAGTACGGGTTTTACGTGCAATTGAAGTCATTCGTTTAACAGGAAAGACATTTACCGAAATGCGCAAAGCATCAAAGAAAGAACATCCCTTTGAAATCGTGCGTTTTATTATTGAACATGATCGCGATAAATTGTACGAACGCATCAACTTACGTGTTGATTTGATGATGCAACAAGGATTGTTAGCAGAAGTTCAAAGCGTACATGAATTCAAAACCTTAAACGCACTTCGTACGGTTGGCTATTCAGAACTATTTGATTTTATAGAAGGGAAAACATCCTTAGATGAGGCTATTGAATTGATTAAACAAAACTCACGACGCTACGCAAAAAGACAATTAACCTGGTTTAGGAAACATATGGATGCCAATTTAATTCCATTTGACACACAAGAAAAAATGTTGTTAATGGTTGTAAATGAGCTTACAAAAATATAATTACTACTTTTCACTTCTTTTGGAACGATTCTTGAAAATGACCGTTCGAATAAATTAATTTCACCTTTATGAAAATTGTTCTCGACCACATTATGCCTGTTCCTTTGGCATCCATTCAGCACAGCGCTGAAAGTATTTGGGGAAATTTTGTCGAACTCAACGACCGAGAGAAAATTCTATTGAATGCTTCAAGTGGTAAAGGAAAATCAACTTTCACATTAACAACTATTGGACTTCGAAATGATTACAAGGGAAAAATCACCTATAATGGAGAAGACATTCGCACATTTACACCTGATGATTGGGCAAAAATTAGACAAGACAAGATTGCAGTCGTTTTTCAAGATCTTCAATTGTTTCCGAATCTTACGGTGGCTGAAAATTTATTATTGAAAAACAGTTTAAATCATGTGTATTCTGAAAAGGAATTGATTCACTTATTGGAACGCTTAGAAATTGACAACAAATGGACCCAATCATGTGGCTTATTATCGATGGGACAACAACAACGCGTCGCAATCATTCGTGCACTTTGTCAACCATTCGAATTAATTCTTTTGGACGAACCATTTTCCCATTTAGATGAAGAAAATACGCAACGATGCATTGCAATGATCAACGAACGTTGCAATGAATTAAACGCAGGTTTTGTGCTCACTTCTTTAGGTGATACGCATCAATTCAATTACGATAAAGAACTTAAACTGTAAGGCCATGTTAAACAAATTGCTCTTTAAAAACCAAGATCTTAAGCAATTGGTAATTGCAGTGATTGGTGCATTTTTAGGAATCACTTTCTTAATTACGTCGATTCACTATTTAATTAAAGTGAATGAATTTGGAAAAGGTTCTGAAATTCTTGGTCCGAATACTGTAATCGTTCAAAAAAAGGTATCCAATTCTACTTCCTTGAATATGACAAAAACTGATTTCTCAGAAAATGAAATCAAGAAGTACAAGGAAATGCCGTTTATTTTGGATGTGAAACCAGTTACAAGTAACAACTTCGATGTTTCTTTCGAAACTGCCGATCCAATGGTTCCTCGTTTTAGAACAGATGTATTTATTCAAACGGTTGATCCAAAATTTTTAGATGTTAAATCCAAAAAATGGCATTGGAAGGAAGGCGACAAATTTGTTCCAATCATTATGCCTCGCGAGTTCTTGGTGATGCTCAATACGTTTATGAGTGCGCAAGACATTCCTCAAATTTCAGATGAATTGGCAAAAGACATTAATTTCAAATTCACGTTGAAAAATGATACTGGCAAAGAATGGGTTGATGCGCGAATCATTGGATTTACAAATGAAGTATCCTCGATTCTTGTTCCTGAAAGCTTCATGGAATATGGAAACTTAAAATACACAACTGGAAAAGAGAAAAAGATTACCCAAATCATGATTGAAGGAAAAGAAAGTGAATTCGGTTTGGTGGAAGAAATGTTGAACGAATACGGACTTGAAACCAAAGCATCTCAAATGATTGTTGGTCGATTAAAAAGTGTCGTTGGAACATTATTTTTAGTTGTATTGGGAATTTCTATCATTGCTGTTTTCGTTTCAGGATTGGTGTTGATTCAATACATGCAATTGTTAATGTCGCGTAATGCGTATGAAGTAAGAACCTTGTTACGCATTGGTTTTCCACCAAAAGACATCATCAAAAGTTTCTTTACGTATTTTGTTAAAATCTTTGGAATTGTTGCTGCTTTAGGATTAGGAACCTTCTTCATCTTTAAATTCTTCTTGGATGCGATGTTCGAATCTGGAGGTTTGTATATCGATACCCAAATATCCCTCACAGCCATTGTCACATTAGTGTTTAGCTATGTACTATTTGGATTTGCGAGTTATCGAACGGCAAAAAAAGGAATTTTTAGACAATACTAATTGGTTAAAGAAATGTTAATTCTGAAGACTTTTTTAAATTTGATGCGTCTTTGGAATAACTTCATACAACTTAAAGAAAGATAAACTATGAAATCAATCTTAATTTTAACATTTGCACTGATAGCATCAGTTGGTTTTGGACAAAAACTAAAATTCAAAGTCGCGAACCAAAAAGATACAACAGTCTTTTTAGTAAAGTATTTTGGACAAAAATTATATTATGCTGATACGGCTGAATTAAAAGGTGGCATAGTAGAGTTTGATGGTAAGAAACAACAGCCAGGTATTTTGGGAGTTTTGTTTCCTGGACAAAAATTCTTCGAGTTTGTTTACAACAACGAGGAAGTTCAAATTGAAACTGCTGCACCAGATTTCGTTGGAAGCATGAAGATTAAAAAATCTGAGGAAAATAAAATCTTTATTGAATATATTCAGTTTATCGGTCCAAAAAAATCGCAATCTCAAACATTGTTTGATCAACGCTCGAAATTGAAGACAGATGATCCACAATATAAAGTTTTAACAACTCAAATTGACGCTTTAAACAAGGAGGTTATTGATTTTCAAGTTAATCTAATGAAGGTTCACCAAGGAACGTTAGTTGCGAAAATCGTTAACATGTCAATGGACATTGAGATTCCAACACCACCAGTTGATGCAAATGGAAAAGTGATTGATTCTAATTTCCGTTTCAATTATTACCGTGCTCATTATTGGGATAATATAGATTTAACTGATGATCGTTTGGTTAATACTCCTGTTTTTCACAATAAATTAGAGTATTACTTCGGTAAAAATATGATGGTACAGCATTGGGATACTATTCTATATCATGCGTTTAAATTTTGTGATGCATTGAATCCAAAATCAAAAACATTTGAATATTGTGTTTCTTGGATTACGTCTACCTACGGTAAAAGTAAAATCATGGGAATGGACAAAGTCTATATCCTAATGGCCGATCGTTACTATTGCAAACGCAACGCAGATGGTAAATCTCCTGCTTTTTGGATGACAGAAGAAAAATTGAAAGAATTGTGTGAGAAAATTCCAGTTCAAAAGAATTTGGTAATGGGTGCAGAACCGCCAAATGTCATTTTGAGAGACACAACTGATAGTAAATGGATTGGCTTTAAAAGTTTAAAATCTGATTACACGATTTTATATTTCTGGGATCCAGAGTGTGGACATTGCAAAAAAACAACTCCGAAATTACAAACGTTGTATGATCAAAAATTCAAAGAACGTAACATTGAAATATTTGCAGTTGGTAAAGCGACTGGAGAAGACTTTGAAAAATGGAAAAAATTCATTCGCGATAACAAATTGACGTTTATCAATGTTGGAGTTACAGACCCATTGTTCAAAGCAGCAATGGAAGATGCAAGACAGTTTGTACCAAAGTATACAACACTTGAATCGTTGAATTATCAAACAACGTATGACATCTTCTCTACTCCGCGTGTTTTCGTGTTAGATAAGGACAAAAAAATTATTGCAAAAAGCATTTCAATATCTCAATTAGAAGATTTGATGGACCGTTTACAAGGAAAAGAAAACCTTCCGAAACTATTTCCACCAGATCCTGAAGAGGACGAACAAATGCACTAAAACGTTTTATTAAAAGGCTACAGAAATGTAGCCTTTTTTATTCACAATTGGTTAATATTTATTTGTGTTTTCTTGAACCATTCTTTCGTATTTTTGCCTTGTAAATAAAATATATGAAAAAAATATTAATCGCTTTAGCTTTTCCATTTTTCGGATTTTCTCAATTTTCAATAACAGCAACAGGCAGTTATTCGCAGGATTTTAATACTTTATTAAACTCAGGCACAACAAACCCTTGGGTTGATAATTCGACAATTTTAAATTGTTATGCACAGCGTTCTGGAACAGGAACAAATTATGCGGGCGACAACGGAGCAGGTAATACCGGAAATCTATATTCTTACGGAACGACTGCAGCTTCAGAACGAGCATTGGGTTCTCTAGGTTCTTCAAATGCAGCTGCTGGAAATTTTGCATATGGAATTCAATTTCAAAATAACACAACTGGAATTGTAAATAATTTCACAGTTTCATACACAATGGAGCAATGGCGAAAAAGTGGTGTTGTTGCTGGTCAAACATTAACATTTTGGTATAAAGTAAGTGGCTCAGCAATTACGGCTTTAAATCCAAATTCAAATGCAACTTGGACACAAGTTACTGCACTTACTGCAACAACGCCAATCAATACGGCAACTGCAGCTGCTTTGGACGGAAATTTAACAGCAAACCAAGTTGTTTTTACAAACATTGTAATTCCAGGGCTTTCACTTAATCAAGGTGAATATTTAATGTTAAAATGGGATGATCCTGATCACGCGGGTTCTGATAATGGAATATCAATCGATGATGTAACGATTTCTTGGGCTACTAGTTGTAATTCGACTAACACAATTTCTGAAATTGCTTGTGGTTCTTACACTGTTCCTTCTGGACATGAAACGTACAACGCTTCTGGAACGTATTTAGATACAATTCCAAATGCAGCGTTGTGTGATAGTATTATTACAATCAACTTAACGATTACGGCTGGTTCAATAACATATTACGCGGATACCGATAACGACGGTTTAGGTGATCTATTAAATACTACAACTGGTTGTTCATTACCAGTTGGATTTGTTACGAACTCGAATGATTGTGATGACAACAACAATTTGATTGGTGTTGCTACTACTGTTTTCTATTTAGATGCTGATAATGACACCTATGGTTCTGCAACAAATACAATTACGGCTTGTACACTTCCTGTTGGATATGTAACGAATAGCCTAGATTGTAATGACAATAATAACTTAATTTATCCGGGAGCAACGGAGATTCTTGATAATGGAATCGATGAAGATTGCTCTGGTTCAGATGCTTCGGCTGCAGGAACTCAAATTGGGTTGTACGAATTTAATGGTTCAAATGTTTGTCCCGTTCTAGCTGATACAGTTACTGCACAACCAGCAAACGCAACTTTTTCAAGCTATTCATCAGTTGGTACATCTTGTTCTGCAACAAGTAATGTATTTAGTAATAGCGATTGGAACACAACAGCAATTATTGATTTAACAGAATACAATCAATTTGGTGTAACAACGGATGATTGTTATACATTGGATATCAATAAGATTATTTTCACACACAAAAACAGTGCAACAGGTGGAACTCCAAACTGGACGCTTCGTTCAAGTTTAGATGGATTTACAGCTGATTTGGGAACAGGAACCTCAAGTACAACCGACAAAACAGACACTATCGTTTTAGGTGCTTCTTTTGATGCTGTAACGGATGTTCAATTTAGATTCTACATTACTAACATTGGTCAAACAGGTTCAACTTGGAGAAACGACAATGTGCGCGTAATTGCCAACTATGGATCATTAACACCTCAAACATATTATGCCGATTTAGATGCTGATACCTATGGTGATCCTGCTTCTTCAATTTCTGCATGTACACCTCCAGCATTCTATGTATTAGACAATACAGATTGTGATGACACAGATGGCTTAGTGAATCCAGCGACAGTTTGGTTCCAAGATAATGATGGCGATTTAGTTGGAAACACAACTATTACATTAACACAATGTACAGAACCAGTTGGATATGTATTATATCCTGGAGATTGTGATGACAATAACAACTTAGTTATTTCTCCTTCTACCTATTATATGGATGCAGACAATGATGGACATGGTTCAATGATAGGAGTTGGGTTGGTGACATGCACAAATCCAGGCGCAGGTTACGCAACTGTTGCTGATGATTGTGACGATACTCAAAACACAGTTTATCCTGGTGCACCTGAATTGTGTGATGGTTTGGACAACGATTGTATCAATGGAATTGATGATGGATTGACTTTTACAGCTTACTTCATTGATGCTGACAACGATAATTTCGGAACAGGAAACTCTACATTGTTTTGCCAAAACCCAGGTGTTGGTTATGCTACGGTTGATGGAGACTGTGACGATGCAAACGCAAATGCTTACCCCGGAGCAACAGAAATTCTTGACAATGGAGTTGATGAAAACTGTGATTTAACAGATAACTATGCTGGATTAAACGAATTGGTTCCTTTCCAATTTATGGTTGTACCAAATCCTTCAAATGGTTTAGTTACAATTGAAACTTCACAATTAATCGATGGAACAATTGAATGCATTGACTTGAATGGTCGTGTTCTTTCAACTTCAACGTTAAACGCAATTTCAACAACTGTTGATTTCAGTAACTTATCGGAGGGTAACTACATTTTAAAAATCACTTCAGAAATTGGAATTCGTCAACAACGTATTTTGATTAAAAAGTAATTACCTTGAAATAGATTTTGAAAGGCTATCCGTTTGGGTAGCCTTTCTTCATTTTATAGGACACATTTAAACAAATTTTGATACAATTCTGCTTTATAAACCTATTTTTGTATAAATACTTTTTTATGAAGCATCTTACACTAAGCATTTTATCATTCCTTCTTGGAGGAGTTACATTTGGTCAAACATATTGGCAACAAGAAGTAAACTATACAATTCAAGTAAAATTGGATGATAAAAACCATACTATTTCAGGTTTTGATGAGTTTGAATACGTTAACAATTCACCCGATAATTTAGACCGCATTTATATCCATCTTTGGCCAAATGCCTATCGAAATGGAAAAACGGCGCTTGGTAAACAACAATATGCTGGTGGTGAAACAACACTTCGTTTTGGTGCACAGCAAGATTTAGGAAACATCGATTCGTTGGATTTCAAATTAAACGGTAAAACGGTAAAATGGGAATACGATTCAGAAAATATTGACATTGCTGTAATTTTATTGCCAACGCCATTATTACCTGGACAACGCGTTTCCGTTTCAACACCATTTAAAGTAAAAATTCCTTCTGGATCTATTTCTCGATTGGGACATATAGGACAATCGTATCAAATCACCCAGTGGTACCCAAAACCTGCTGTTTACGATAAAAACGGATGGAATCCAATTCCCTACTTGAACCAAGGTGAATTTTATTCTGAGTATGGATCTTTTGATGTATCAATAACACTTCCAAAGAATTACGTCGTTGCAGCGACAGGTGATTTGCAAACACAGTCAGAAATTGACTTTTTAAATGCGAAAGCTTCTGAAACTCAAAAACGTTTTGCGGAATATCTTGAACAAAAACAAGGAAAGGCAGGCAACACTCCATTTCCAGAATCTTCAGAAGAATTCAAAACAATTCGCTACACACAAAGTAAAGTTCACGATTTTGCATGGTTTGCAGATAAACGATATGGTGTTTTAAAAGGAGAAGTATTACTACCTCACAGTAAACGAAAAGTTACTTCTTGGGCGATGTTTGTTCCTCAAAACGCCATGGTTTGGACAGATGCCATCGAATACATCAATGATGGAACGTATTATTATTCTTTATGGAATGGTGATTATCCGTATAACAACGTTACTGCTGTCGATGGGACAATCAGCGCAGGTGGCGGAATGGAATATCCAAATGTTACGGTAATTGGGAACACAAGTAGTAAAGAAGAATTAGAAGTTGTAATTGTACACGAAGTTGGACACAATTGGTTCTATGGTATCTTAGGTTCGAACGAGCGCGTACATGGATGGATGGACGAAGGAATGAACACCTTAAATGAGGTTCGTTACGTTCAAACGAAATATCCAGATAACACTCGTCTTTCAGATATGGTATTGAATGGTTCTTTTCATTTTGAGGATTTAGACCATCATGATATGTCAGATTTAGCGTATCGTATGACGGCAATTTTAGGGGAAGATCAACCAATTGAAACACATTCAGCTGAATTTACGTCGATGAATTACGGTACGATTATGTACATGAAAACTGGTTTGGTATTTTATTACTTGAAGGATTATTTGGGTGAAAAATTATTTGATGATTGCATGCATGCATATTTCGAAGAATGGAAATTTAAACACCCACAACCCGAAGATATGAAAGCAACCTTGGAACGCGTTTCTAAGAAAGATTTGAGTTGGGTATTTTATGACTTAATTCAAACGACGAATCATGTTGACTACAAACTTTCATCTGTAAAATCAACAGATCGAGGAATGGTGGTTAAAGTAAAAAATAAAGGTCAAGTTGACGGACCAATTGAAATTAACGTTTTCAAAAACGATGAATTAGTTGAAACGCATTGGGTTGAACCAGGACAGAAAAAAACACGTATTGATTTCACAACAAAAGAAGCTGATCGTGTTCAAATAGATGCATCGAAAGATATCCCAGAAATGTATCGTCAGAACAACACATGGTCATCTGATAAAATGTTCAAAAAACTGGAACCAGTTAAACTGGAATTCTTAAGTGGTTACAATCAAGAAGAGAAATCTGAACTGTATTGGACGCCTATCATCGCTGGAAATTTCTATGATAAATTTATGATTGGGGCAGCATTTCACAACATGGGTGTTTCTCCAAATCGATTCCAATATCTTGTTGCTCCAATGTATTCATTTGGACGACAAATGGTTTCTGGAATTGCCGAATTTTCTTACACAAGTTTACCTAAGACTAGTATTAAAGTTTCACGTTTTGGTTTGTCGGTAAAATCCTTTAAAAATGATTCTTCTTTTGCACGAAAGCAAGAAGGAGCATATTTGGCGCTTGCACCTTATTGGTTTGCTAAAATTGGAAATCGCACGAATTCACCTATTTCACATTCATTCTTGTTACAAGGAATTGTTAAAGCAGATATTCAATCAAATACAAGTACTGATTATCTAGGTGGTTTCGCGAAGTATACATTCGGTGTAAACAAACCAGATCATAAATTATCCGTGAACCTAAGAACAGATGCCGTTTTCTCCTCTGAAACAGACATGGCTCGTGTAACAGCAGATGCAACGTATCGCTTCCGCTATTTAAAAAACACGATGAAAAGATGGGTAGAAGTGCGCGGATTTATCGGAAATACATACCATTACAAAACTTCGCTTGGAATCAAAGAAGACCGTATGGGAATGTCGATGAGTGGAACAGATGGTCAACAAGATTTATTCTTTGAAGATTATTATTTTGGAAGAGGATTAGTTGTTGGAATGTGGTCACAACAACGTGATGAAAACATGGGTGGATTTAAGAGCACTGCTAACTATGGTAGAACTTGGAATTGGATGGCAGCAGGGAATGTATATGTGCAATTGCCAATACCAAAGATTGGTATTTTTGGTCTTTTTGCTGATCTTGGAACATTCCATAACGGTATTGCACTCAATTCAATGATAAATACAGGAGTTGGAATGCGATTTGGAAAAGTCTTTGGCTTATACTTCCCTATTTGGATGAGTAAAGAATTGAATAATTCATATGAAAATTCGAAATACGCTGAAAAAATTCGCTTTACGTTAAAAATGAATATTGTAAACAAAGGAATTAAGCTTAGTTCATTGCTCAATTAACCAGCAAATTATACTTAACAAAAAGCCATTCGTTCAATGACGGATGGCTTTTTTTACTATACATGTACCAAATTAAACTTAGCAGCGTTTAACAAGTTTAAACTACGAAAATGAGAAAATTGATTCCGCTATTTTCTATTGTGGGAATATGGGTGCTTCCCAGCTGTTATTGCTCCAAAGCAATTCCTTTATCTGAAGGAAGTCACCCAAAATTTCTTCAATCTGCACATTCAACTTTTGTTCGTGAATTGTGTTTTGGTGGAAACGGCAGTGGAAATGAGATTTCAGCATATTACGGTTTTCCATCTTATCAATTGAAAGATTTGTCGGATCATTATTCATCAGCAGGCTTAATAAATGTACAAGGATTAACAAAAGGATTATTCGGTTTTCGATACAATCATTATGTAACGCCGCTCTTTACACGTTTAGCCATTTTGCGCATTGGAATCGATTATTCACACTCAAAACAATCTCTTTGTTTTGACGAAACCTCTTCAATCCAAAGTCACTTAAATTTTATTTCAAACCGCTTCATGCTCAACACCTCATTTTATACATTTGTAACACGCAAAGGGTTTGCAGGCTATATCCAATTACAAGGAGGTGCGAATTTCTTTCAAAAACGGTATGACGGAACGACAAGTGCATTCACTTTTACAGATTCATACGCTCCCTCCTACTTCGATTATCAACTTGGCTACGGATTACAGTACTTTCCTATTCAACAGATTTCTTTCTTTGCTGAAGGAGGATTTGGAACGGGAGTCTATGCTAAAACAGGAATTGCCTTTTCTTTTTAATAGCCTTCCAATATTTAACAATAATTAAACAGTTTAATCCTTGTTGAAACGGTATCTTTGCAATCGAATTAGTCACCACTCTATGAATTTATAGGCGACTGATTCGAGATCATGCTAAAACTGCAATTAATTTATTTAACCAAATAAAATGGCAGTTTTAAAAACAAACGTATTTTTTCTTTTTGCATTCGTTGTGGGATTGAATGTTTCCGCACAGACAGTAACGAATGGTAATTTCAGCAGCGGAGCAACAGGTTGGGGATGCAACCCTGAAGCGTATAATCCAGAATCAACTTATGGTGGGACAAGTAATACGAATATCGTAGCCGAAGTCGATCAAGAGGTAGGACTTTGTCAAACCATTTCTGGTTTTACCGTTGGGTCTTACTATTCGATTTCATTCAAGGCTTCTCGCAGAACAACTTGTGGACCTACTTTTCAATCAGTTAAGTTGAATATTAACAATGGAGCATTAACGGCCAATATTAGTCGCAATGGTGGTGGATTTAATTGGGGAGTAGAAACATTCTATTTTGTTGCAACAACAACAATACACACAATTACTTTTACAAGTAACACAACAGGAACGTGTAATTTAGTGTTTGACAATATCAGTTTAAACTTAATCAGTGCTTTACCAATAGAATTGGTTGACTTCTCTGCCCTTTTAAAAGATAGTAGAACAGTTGATTTAGCTTGGCAAACTGCTTCAGAAAAAGACAATGATTTTTTCACAATTGAACGTTCAGTTGATGGTGAAAACTGGGCTGCAATTCAAGAAATTGATGGAGCAGGAAACTCAACGAACTTATTGAATTATGCTACAACAGATGTTGTTTCAGAAAAAGGAATTTTCTATTACCGTTTGAAACAGACTGACTTTGATGGCGCTTATACTTATTCTGATATTCGAGCGGTTGTAGTTAATCAGTCATCAAGTAAAATGAGTGTTTTCCCAAATCCAACGAATGGAAGTTTTACACTTTTGCATTCAGAAGAAATGGAAGCTCCTGCACTTTACACAACTATGGGAAATGAAGCAATCGCATACAATGTAATTCCAACGAATGGTGGATTCATTTATGATATATCAACTTTAGTGAATGGCATTTATTTCTTAAAAACTGCAACAAAGACAATCAAAGTTGTAAAGGACTAAAGAAGTAATTCTAAGCGTATTACCTCATTGTTAATTGTTGAAAAAACGACGTTAGCAATGAGGTTTTTTTATGTAATTTAATCTTCAATTCTAACCAAAATGATGTTGAGTTGTACTCCTGTCTTTTTGGTTGAAGTTTCAATAAAACAGTTCTTATGAAATCAGTTCATTTTTTTAAATTTCCAATCCTATTATTATTCGGTCTTTTGTTGATGTCACACGCATGTGATAAGAAAAAAGGTGGCGATGAATACCTATGGGTAGATGAAGTTGTTACGAATGTCGACGATGAATACATCAAAATAAATTTCACTGGGGATTACAAAGATCAATGGAAAAAAGTTGATTCATTGGAACAAAAAGGCTTGTATAAATCTGCCCTTGATGAAGTGACTAGCATTTTTGAAAAGGCTAAAGCTGTTGAAAACTCTCCTGAGATTGTAAAATCAGTTCTGTATAAATTAAAATTGAGTGATTACTTACGAGAAGAAAACATCGTAATGTCGATTACCGAAGTTGATAGTTTAGCAGCTATTTCCAACTTTCCAACCAAGCAAATCCTCTACTCTATTTCTGCTGAGGCTTATACACGTTTTTACAACCAAAACCGTTGGAAATTTATCAATCGCACCGAAGCAAAAGGAATTGTTTTGAACGATATTCGTACGTGGGATTTAACAACAATCAATCGCAAAATCAGAGAAAATCATGAATTGTCTTTGACAGAAGTTAATCGTTTGCAAAAAAGTGCATTGTCGGATTACAAAGCGATGTTGAACTATTACGGTGAATCAAGCTTACAACGACCAACCTTGTATGATTTCATTGCGCATCGTGCCTTAAATTTCTACCAGAATACTGAACTTTCATTGCCTACGAGTGAAGAACCATTTGTAATTACAGACAATAAGTATTTTGCGACCAACAAAGAGTTCATGGAAGTTTCCAATCCAACGAACGATTCCATTTCATTGTCAAATGATTGGCAAGCATTAAAATTATTGCGCGAATTGACTGCTTTCCATATGAATGACAAAAGTCCGGAAGCATCATTTGATTTGGAGTTAATTCGTTTGGATTTCGTTTTATCAAAATCATTGAATGACACAAAATCTGCCGCTTATGAAACAGCGTTGAAACGATTGATTGAAACATATTCCTCAAATGCTATTAGTACAGAAGCACAGCATAAATTAGCGAGTTTGTTCACGACTCAAGGCAATGAATATTCCATTGAATCACCTGAAAACCGCTGGAAAAAGAAAGAAGCTCATGATATTTGCCAACAAGCTATTACCGCTTTCCCGAAATCATATGGAGCTGGTTTGTGTAAAAATTTATTGGAAACAATTGAATTTAAGGATATAGATTTCACAACTGAAAAGGCTTATTCATCAACTGTTAATAAGCGCGTTTTAGTGTCTTACAAAAATGTGGATGAACTCTATTTCCGAATAGTAAAAACAGATCCTTCGTTCGACAGAACATACAATTCCAATCGCGAAGAAGAAATGAAACGTCTATTGAAATTACCAGTTGAATACTCTTGGACATTACAATTACATGAAACAGCAGACTACCAACAACATAAAACTGAATTCGTTTTACCTAATTTGGGACTAGGACATTACTCCTTGATTGCTTCAACAAAGGCAGACTTTGCTTTAGATACCAATTCTATTTCCTATAATAACTTTTATGTGAGTGACTTGGCTTTCCTGTTTAATTCAAGTTCAACAGAAGCAACAAATACCATTTATGTGACAGATCGTGAAACTGGAACACCAATAAAAAATGCAACAGTTGAGGTTTTCGCACAGAAATACGATTACAACACGAGCAATTACAACTACACCAAAGAACAAACCTTAACTACGAATGACAAAGGATTGGCGGAAGTGAAAAACTCAGACAATTATTCGAATCATTTGTTTAAAATCAGTAAAGGAACAGATGTTTATTACGAAAATCAGAATTTGTATTTCTACCGTGATGTAAGAGACGAAAAGCCCTATTCAACAACTAATTTCTTTACTGATCGACAAATATATCGCCCTGGTCAAACTGTTTATTTCAAAGGAATTCGCATTCAGCACAAAGGAAAAGAACATAAAATTGAAGTAGGAAAAACATCTGAAGTAGTTTTCCGCGATGCGAATTATCAAGAAGTCAAAAAGGTCAAATTAACCACGAATAAATACGGAACCTTCTCTGGTTCTTTCGTAATTCCAGAAACAGGAATGTCAGGACAAATGAGCATTGAAGACGCATATGGAGAAGTTTATTTTTCGGTTGAAGAATACAAACGTCCGAAATTCGAGGTCGAAATTTCACCATTAACAGGGGTTTATAAATTAAATTCTACGATTAAAGTTGAAGGGAAATCAAAAACATTTTCAGGTGTTGCTTTAGACGGTGCAAAAGTGAATTACAGCATCGCACGTACGACTTCAATTCCTTATTGGATGTATTATTACTATCGAATCAATGCAAATACCTCTTCCAAAGAAATTAAAAACGGAACCGTTACAACAGACGCCGATGGTAAGTTCGTGATTGACTTTGTGGCAGAAAAAGACCCAACGATTGACACGAAGTATTTACCGTATTACAATTACACCATTTCAGTTGATGTTGTTGATATTACTGGAGAAACACATTCAGCAACGAATTACATTTCAGTGGGTGAAACTGCTTTGCAATTGGGGATCAATAGCAGTGCAGAAATTGAAGCGCATGACGGAAACATGTTTGAAATCAGCGCAACCAATTTAAATGGTGAAGCTGTTAATGCTGCTGGAACCATTAAAGTTCATCGTTTAGAAGACAAAAAACAGCTTTATCGCGCAAGTGCATGGGAGCGTCCGGATGTTGAAGGAATCAGTGAAACAGGATTCAGAGCGCTGTTCCCTTACGATGCCTTTAAAAAAGATGAATTAACGAAAAAAGGTGCAATTGAATCAACCGTTTTGGATCGTGCGTGGAATACAAAAACAGCTAAAACAGTTGATTTTGTTGGAATGAACTCATGGCTTCCGGGAGAATACATGATTGAAATTGCAGCAAAAGATTCCTTTGGAGTAGATGTAAAAGAAATTCGATATTTCTCACTTTTCGACAAAACAAGTAAGAAAGCATCCAAACGCGAAATCTTTAATGTTGCAATTATAAAACAACATTGTGAACCAGGTGAAACAGCAGAATTTCTTGTTTCTTCTGCAGATTCGAACATGACCGTGTTGTACGAATTAGAACAAGACGGAAAAATCTTGAAGCGCGAATTCATTCGGTTATCAAACGCTCAACAACTTATTTCAATTCCAATTCTTGAAAGTCATCGAGGAAATTTAGATGTGTTCTTCACGAGTTTCAAACATGGTCGTTCGTACACTGATCGATCTACGATTTATATTCCTTTTTCAAACAAAGAATTATCTTTCGAATTTGAAACCTTCCGTGACAAGCTATTACCGGGTCAGAAAGAAGAATGGAAAATCAAAATCAAAGGTCCAAAAGGTGAAAAAGTAGCTGCCGAACTTTTAGCCGCGATGTATGATGCTTCACTGGATGAATTCGCTCAAAACTATTATAACTTAAGTGTTTTCAATGCGAATTATTCCAATCGTTATTGGTCGAGTTACTCTAACGGTACAGCACAATCGATGGAGTTCGCAAATCACTTTAATTTAACTTCAAACCGCGCGGATTATCGCAATTACGATGAATTAAACTGGTGGAATTATTATCCTGGCAACTACTATTATTACGAAGGAGTAAATTATGGCGCAACGTACTCATTTGAAACAATGGATAGGGAGGAGAATTTTGCTCCGATTGGCCAAAAGAATGAACTGACTTTTACCTCTAATAAAGTTACGCTGTCCTCAACCAATTCCGTTTCACAAGGATTTTATGCCAACGCTGATACGATGCGAAAAGATGACCAAAAAGAAAGCGATAAAAATGAAGGTCGTTTAAAACCATTGGAAGAAAAATCACAAGGTATAGAATTTGCCAATCTCGGAGCTGTAAAAGCACGCACCAACTTGAATGAAACAGCGTTCTTCTTACCACAATTGTCGACCAATGACAAAGGAGAAGTATTTGTGAAATTCACACTTCCAGAATCATTGACAACATGGTCGTTCATTGGATTAGCGCACACGAAAGATTTAAAAACAGGTTCATTCCAAAAAGAAGTTGTTGCTCAAAAAGAATTGATGATTACGCCAAATCCACCACGTTTCTTGCGTGAAGGTGATAAAGTGAGATTCACAGCAAAAGTTTCAAGTTTAGCAGGTAAAGATTTAAAAGGAACAGCTACCTTGCTTCTTTTTGATGCGCAAACAAATCAGCCAATTGATACTGCTTTCAAATTGTCGAATGCTGAACGAAGTTTCGACTTAAAAACTGGGCAAAGCAATGTGTTAACATGGGAATTAAACGTACCAGTTGGAATTAGTGCAATCAATTACCGTGTTGTTGCAAAAGCTGAAAGTCACACAGATGCGGAAGAAAATACCTTACCTATTCTATCAAACCGACTATTAGTAACAGAATCATTGCCATTACCATCAAAAGGAATTGGAACGAAAGAATTTACCTTTAAAAAATTGGTTGAAAGTGGTTCTTCAACAAGCTTAGATCACCATTCTCTGACATTAGAATACACATCGAATCCAGCGTGGTATGCAATTCAAGCAATGCCGTACATGATGGAATATCCATATGAATGCGCTGAACAAACATTTACACGCTTCTATTCAAATGCTTTGGCAACAAACATCATGAACTCAAGTCCACTAATCAAACAAGTGATTGACAGCTGGAAAAATTCAACGCCTGATGCATTTCTTTCGAACCTTGAGAAAAATCAAGAATTGAAAGCCTTGTTGTTAAAAGAAACGCCTTGGTTATTGGAAGGTCAAGATGAAACGGCAAGAAAGAAAAAAATCGCCTTGTTGTTCGACTTAGCAAAAATGGACAAAGAACTAGATCGCGCAGTGGCTAAATTGGAAAAAATGCAAGTTGCAAATGGCGCTTGGCCTTGGTTCCCTGGAATGCCAGAAAATCGTTACATCACACAACACATTATCACTGGAATGGGACATTTAGATCATTTGAACGTGAAAGATGTGCGTGAAAACGAGGCCGTTTGGGACATGGTTTCTAAAGGCGTAAACTATTTGGATCATGAAATTTTAGATGATTACAACTACATCGTTGAGCATGATACAAATTATTTGAAAAACAAACATATTAGTGAGGATCACATTCAATACTTGTATGCACGTAGCTTCTTCACGGATCTAGCAATGGATGGAATAACAAAAAAAGCATTCGACTATTTCCAACAACAAGCAACAAAGTATTGGACAGATTTCTCGATTTACTCTGAAGGAATGATTGCGTTACAAGCGAAACGATTCTCAGACGCTCCTGTTTCAATCGATATAATGAAGTCTATCAAGGAACGCGCAATCAACGACGACGAAATGGGCATGTATTGGAAAGACAATGTTCCTGGTTACTACTGGTATCAAGCGCCAATTGAAACGCAAGCCTTATTAATCGAAGCGTTTGATGAAGTTACGAAGGACCAAGTTTCCGTTGAAAACATGAAAGTTTGGTTGTTAAAACAAAAGCAAACGACAGATTGGAAAACAACCAAAGCAACGGCTGAAGCTTGTTATGCTTTGTTATTGAAAGGAACAGAAATCTTAACGAATACTGAACAAGTTCAAATAAAAGTGAATGGTAAAACGATTGATCCAAAAGCACTTGGTTCAACAGTTGAAGCTGGTACTGGTTATTTCAAAACATCTTGGCCAGAGGATAAAATCACACCAGAAATGGGGAACATTGAAGTGATTCGTAAAACGGAAGGCGTAAGTTGGGGAGCAATGTATTGGCAGTATTTTGAAGATATGGACAAAATCACATCTGCTGAAACACCATTGAAATTGAAAAAACAATTGTTCAAAGTGGAGAATTCTGCAACAGGTCAAACAATGAACTTGATTACTGATCAAACGAGTTTAAAAGCTGGTGATAAAGTGCGCGTTCGCATCGAATTGCGTAGCGATCGTAACATGGAATATGTTCACATGAAAGACATGCGCGCTGCTGGTTTGGAACCGTTAAATGTTTTCACGCAATACAAGTATCAAGATGGTTTGGGCTATTACGAAAGTACGGCTGATGCGGCAACAAATTTCTTCTTCGATTACTTACCGAAAGGAACCTACGTGTTTGAATACGACTTGATAGTGAACTTGGCTGGTGATTTCGCGAATGGAATTACCACGATTCAATGTATGTATGCACCGGAGTTTACGAGTCATTCTGAGGGAGTGAGGTTGAAGATTGCGGAGTGATGAGCGAGGAGTGATGAACGTTGATCGTAGCGGATTGAAATAGGTGATTGATTAAATGCGGTGCTATAGCCCATTGAAATAGGGAGTTATAAGTAACATTGTTAACTTGCAAAGTTGTTAATTTGCAAAGTTGTAATGTTGTAAGGTTGTAAGGTTGCAAAATTGTAATCTTGCTAGAGTTAATATCATTCGTAATATTGAGAATTCGCGAATTTCCCAAAACAATAAAAGCGTTAAATGTACAAGAGTTCATTCTTTCATTCTTTCATTCGTTCATTTCTCTATTCCTTCATTCCACATTTCCTTCATTTAAAAATTTCACTAATTTTAACTCATGCTGCAAGACATCCAATCATACAATTCTAAGTTAACACCAGAAGACGAATCCATTTGTTCTAACTTGGCAACCATTATCGACAGAGGACTAAAACAGGCTGAGTCAAAGATATGGCACGGACATCCTGTTTGGTTTTTGGAAGGCAATCCGATTGTGGGTTACAGTAAACAGAAACCTGGAATCCGATTGATGTTTTGGAGTGGAGCAGATTTCGAGGAGGACGAATTGAACGTGCGCGCTGGAAAATTCAAAGATGCGTCGAAGTTTTATACAACCGAAACGGAAATCAAGGAAGAAGAAATCATGCGTTGGTTGCAGAAATCTGAAGCAATTCAATGGGATTACAAAAATATAGTGAAACGAAAAGGTGTTTTGGAACGCTTGAAGTAAGTTGAACCGATGAATACAACTGACAAACACAACGAACGCATGGCCACGATGACCTTCGCTTCTGTCTACCCACTTTACGTGACGAAAATCGAACGAAAAGGCAGAACTGTGGACGAACTTGATCAAGTAATTGAGTGGTTGTGTGGTTTCGACAAACACGCAATTCAGCGACTCATTGACGAAAAAGTGACCTTCAAGCATTTTTTTGAGCAAGCAACTTTGCATCCCAATGCTCACCTCATCAAAGGAATGATTTGTGGCTACCGCATTGAAGACATTGAAAACAAACTAACGCAGCAAGTGCGCTATTTGGATAAACTTGTAGATGAACTCGCGAAAGGCCGAAAGATGGAGAAAGTTATTAGAAACTAAATCAGTAAATGAAACACCTCCTCATCCTCTCCCTCCTATTCTGCACCTTTCAAGCGAAGGCTGATACAATTGATTTTTGTCAAGTGTATTACAACAACATAAAGATCTTGGACATCAACTTTTTCAGGTCAAATGAACTTGTATTAAAATTGGACAGTATCCAAAGTAGCGATTCAATTTCAATACGCTATTTTCGGGACACTCCATGTTTCGATTGCCCAACAAAACTGATCATTGAAAATGAAAAACATCTTCCATTTTTCAGTATTGAAAATGTTGGCACCTCTTCCCCTTTCACCTTTTCAGTGCAACAACTAGTCGAACTACGTGAAAAAGGCTATGAACACCACTTTGAAGTGTTTTACACTGAAGGAATTCCCGTTAGTCGAACTGGTCGACAGTTTGTTTTACGCATAAAACTGGAATAGTATGATTTGGTTTTAACTAATTGAATCATATTCATTTCAGATAAGGGAAACGCTATGGTTCAAAACAATCATTTGCTTTCCCTAATCTGCGTAAACCCAATCGAAAGCGTTCGTTCATAATTGCGCAACACCTTCACCTCTTTCGCATCAATCAAACACAACGAAACACCTTGTTTCCCTGCGCGTGCTGTGCGTCCACTGCGGTGAGTGTAATATTCATCCGATTCTGGTAATTGGTAATGCACAACGTATGTTAAACCTTCCACATCAATTCCACGTGCAGCTAAATCTGTTGCGACCAAGATTTGTAAACTTTCGTTTTTGAAGGCACGCATTACTTTGTCACGTTCTTTTTGCAATAAATCTCCGTGAATTGCATCAGCAGCAATATTCTTCGCAATCAATTGTTTCGCTAACTTTTGCGCTGTAGCCTTGGTTCTACAGAAGATCACACCACGATTTTTCTGCTCAGATTTCAAGAATTGTTGAAGAATATAAAACTTATCTTTCTCGTCGCAAATAATGTACTTGTGCGTAATTTTATTGTTCACCACATTCTTCGGATTCACAACAATTCTGTGTGCCTCTTTCGAAAGGTGTTTATTGATAATGTCTTTGATGCCATCTGGAATCGTTGCTGAAAACAACCATTTGTTTTTCACAGTATGCAGAAACGAAAGGATTTCATCCAATTCCTTTTTGAATCCCATGCTCAACATTTCATCGGCTTCGTCCAAAACGATTGTTTTCACTTTGCGTAAATCAACTGCTTTGCGTTTCACCAAATCAATTAAACGACCAGGAGTTGCAACTACAATGTGTGTTGGACGCTGAAGATTCGAAATTTGAACGTCGATGTTTTCACCACCGTAAACAGATTCAACAAAAACGCGATGCGAGAATTTCGTGAACTTGAACAATTGTTTTGCAACTTGTTGTCCCAATTCGCGTGTTGGACATAAAATCAAAGCTTGAACACTTGCGTCGTTCGTATCTACTTGCTCTAGAATCGGTAAACCGTAAGCAGCCGTTTTTCCTGTTCCCGTTTGCGCTTGCGCCACAATATCGGTTTCATTGTCCATCAATAAAGGAATGACCTTCAACTGAATATCACTTGGTTCAATGATATTCAAGGCATTTAATCCTTTAATTAATTCTTGGCTGACTCCTAATTCTTCGAAACTTTTCAAAACTGATTGATTTTATGAGGTACAAAGATAACTTTTCTAGTGACTAGAAACTAGTGATTAGTGACCAGAAGGATATCGAAAAAAGACATTTGTGTGCAATTCGATAACTCGACATCTCGACAAGCTCGAGGACTGAGATTACAGAAACGGAATCATGAATAACGAATTATGAATCATAAATCCTAAATCATGAATCATCTAGGCAAATTCCGAAAGCTCCAACCAACGATCCGTCAAAGTATCTAATTTCGTTACTACTTCCGATAAACGATTTCCGGCCGACATAATTTCATCGTTTGATATCGATGGATCTGAAAGTTTGGCTGTTAAGACTTCTTTTTCCGCTTCCAAGGATTCCATGTCTTTTTCCAGTTGCTTGAATTCCTCTTTTTCCTTGAATGAAAGTTTTTTCTTTTCAGCTGGTTTTTCAGACGAATCAGAAAGTTGTGTCACTTTTACTTTTTCAGCTGGAATACCATCTTTCGCTTCTTGCTTTTCCTTTTTGTAATCAGCAGCGGTTTGTTTACGGTATTCAGTATAATTTCCTATGATGTCTTTAATTGCGCCGTTTCCTTCAAACACAAACAAGTGATCAACCATTTTATCCATGAAATAACGGTCATGCGAAACAACGATTAAACATCCTTCAAACGTGCGTAAGTAATCTTCCAAGACCGACATTACGAAGATGTCTAAGTCATTTGTTGGCTCATCGAGAATCAAGAAATTTGGATTTGACATCAAAACAGTCATCAATTTCAAACGACGTTTTTCACCTCCACTCAATTTGTGAACGAAGTTGTAATGCATGTTGCGGTCGAACAAGAATTTTTCCAAGAATTGAGCAGCAGACAATTGGCGACCTTTTTCCAAAGGAATAAATTCAGCAATATCACGAATCACATCAATTACTTTTTTGTCTTCGTCAACTTTGATTAAATCTTGTGAGTAATAACCAAAAACAACTGTTTCACCTGTTACCACTTTTCCGCGGTCAGCCTCTTCTCTACCCTGAATTAAATTCAAGAAAGTAGATTTACCAGTTCCATTGTTCCCAACAATTCCCAAACGTTCTTTGCGTTGGAAATTATAGGTAAATCCGTCCAAAATCACTTTCTCGCCAAACGATTTTCCAACCTTGTGCAATTCCAAAATCTTAGAACCCAATCGTTCCATTTTCACAGGAATATCGATTTCATCCTCATCAATGCGCTGACTTGCAACCTTCTTGATGTCTTGGAAGGAATCAACACGCGCTTTTTGTTTTGTTCCGCGCGCCTTTGGTTGACGACGGATCCAATCCAATTCCTTTTTAAAGGTATTTCGCGCCTTGTCGATTGTTGAAGCCAATTGTTCTTGACGTTCAGCTTTTTTCTCCAAGTAATACGAGAAATTTCCTTTGTATTTGTAAATCGTTTTGTCTTCTAATTCGTAAATCGTGTCACACACAACTTCCAAGAAATAACGGTCGTGCGTTACCATTAAAATCGTTGATTTCGACTTCGAAAGGTATTCTTCCAACCATTCAATCATGTCCAAATCCAAGTGATTCGTTGGCTCATCCAAGATCAAGAAATCCGCTTCAGCCACCAATACTTGTGCAAGAGCAACACGCTTTTTTTGTCCACCAGAAAGACTTCCAATCAACAAATCTGTGTTGTCCAATTTAAGAACTGAAAGTATTTGATTCACTTTCACTTCCATGTCCCACGCGTTCAACTCCGTCAATTCATCGTAACATTCGTGTATTGCTTCTTCGTTTCCTTCGCGTAAGGCTTGGTTGTATTTCTTAACGATTTGAAGTTCCGGTAAATCATGTGAGAAAACCGCTTCAAGAATCGTATGTGTTTCATCGAGGTTTTCACTTTGCTGCATGAACGCAACGCGAATATCGTTTCTGTACACCACGCGTCCGCTGTCGTATTGTTCCAATTCCATTAAACAACGAAGCAAAGTTGTTTTACCATTTCCGTTTTTTGCAACGATGGCTACTTTTTGACCTAAGTCAATCCCAAAGGTTAAATCAGAAAAAATAACACGGTCACCAAACGATTTGGTAAGATTTTCAACAGAAAGATAATTCATGTATTAACGTAAGCGATTAAGTGAGTCGATTAATTTTTTATCCTTACGAACGCCTTGAATCCCTAAGAAAATAAATAAAAATACTGAAGCATGTACAAAAAATCCCATTTCTAAAACAAAGTCAGAACCTGTATTTCCGGCTTGTGAAGTAAAAAAAGAATTAGCTGCAAAATAGATCCAAGCAGTCGTTCCAAGGTTCAAAAAGAAACTTAACCAACCCATTGTTACTTGCATTTTACGATTTTTAAACAGAAGAATCGTCGCAATTAAAGCAAGGATTTGTAAGGTTATCGGCAACCAAAACATCAGTTTTTTTTCGGTAGTAACATTGTTTAATAATTTGTTAACACCTTGATAAGTAACATCGTATGAAATATCATCAATTTTAAAACTGAAATATGAAGAAGCAAAACTTAATGCAAGTAATGCCACTGCAATTAAAAAATAAAGGGATTGAATACGTTGAATCATAAACAAAAATTTTCGACAAAATTACGCATTTTAAACTGTTTATTGACGCAGAACCACCGAATAAATGTTACTACCGACTGTTCAGTCAATATCACTTCCTTTCTTTTTTATTTATGGAATTTGAACCTAACTTGCATCCGAGTTGTAACACTTTACTAAATACCGAAGGCTATGAAAAATGTGAAAATTGAAAACGCTTGTTCTGAGAATTGGAATGAGATGGCACCAACAGTAAAAGGTGCATTTTGTCAAGTTTGTGCAACAAACGTTCTTGACTTCACAAATAAATCAAGTTTAGAAATCAAGCAATTGTTATTAGCAAATAGTGGTAATTCGGTATGTGGGCGCATTAAAAACCAACAATTAGAACAGTTGAACACGGAATTTGAACTATGGAAAATGAATTCTAGTCAATCCATTCAGCGCGCAATGGTATTTTCTTTATTGGTTGTTTTCGGTTTGACCTTATTCAGTTGCACGAACGAAAAAGACAAGCAAGCAATTCAGGCACTTCAAGCTTCGGTTTCACATGTTATTGAGACAAATGATGCTGCCATCGCTCCAATTGCGAACGTTTCACAAACATCTGTCACAAGTGAACTACCGCAGTTAATTCATTTTGAAGAAAGAAGCATTGGTTGTAAATGTGATTACGAAGTAAATGAGCCCGTGCAAATGGAAGAATTCGTTTTAGAGGAATATATCATTACAGAAGATAGAGAAGCTGTATGGTTAGGTGGAATGACTTATAACGTTTCTTATGTGGATTTTTTAAACCAAACCGTTCAACCGATTGAGTATGATGAAAATGGTGCAGCTATTCCAACAGAATTAACAGCGAAAGCGTATCCAAATCCAACTGCAGATTTCACAACTTTAGAATTAGGTTTACCAGAAAAAGAACGCGCTGAAATAGCAGTGTATGATATGTCTGGAAAACTACTTCAAACAATCCACGACGGTAAAATTGAACGCGGATCCAGCAGCTATTCAATCGATTTAAGTGAATATGTAACTGGAATGTACTTGATTACCATTCGTTCGAAGAAATTCAATGAGACGGTTCGGGTTTCTAAACTCTAATTGTTGAGGTCGTTGAGGCTCTCGAAACGCCGAAACAGCTCTTCCGCAGCGGCGGACTATCTTCTAGCTCTAAACTCTAAATAAAAATCGAGTAAAGTCAACGCCGCCATTGCTTCAACAATTGGCACAGCGCGCGGTACAACGCAAGCATCGTGGCGACCTTTTCCTTCTACTGCCACTTTTTCACCGGCTTGGTTGATCGAAGCTTGCGCTTGCATTAATGTAGCAACAGGTTTGAACGCTACTCTAAATTCGATTGGCATTCCATTGGAAATTCCTCCTTGGATGCCACCGCTGTGATTCGATTGCGTGCTTCCGTCTTCGTTAAACAAATCATTGTGTTCGGAACCACGCATTTCTACAGAAGCAAAACCACTTCCGAATTCAACACCTTTCACCGCATTAATTGACAACATTGCTTTTCCAAGATCAGCATGTAATTTATCGAAAACTGGTTCACCAAGTCCAATTGGGACATTCACAACCATGCAACGAATGCATCCGCCAATTGTGTCACCCTCTTTGCGCACAGATCGAATCAATTCTTCCATTTGTTCAGCTGTTTTCGAATCCGGACAACGAACAGGATTTGATTCAATGGCATCGTGCATGAAAAATGAAACATCATTTAAGCGAATCGAACCAACTTGATCAACATAGGTTGAAAATTCGATTCCTAAGGATTCTAAATAGTGTTTTGCTAACACTCCAGCAACAACACGCGAAGCAGTCTCACGCGCACTAGATCTTCCTCCTCCACGGTAATCGCGGGTTCCATATTTTTTGTCGTAGGTAAAATCCGCATGCGACGGACGATACACTTCTTTCAAATGTTCGTAATCAGCACTTTTTTGTGCTTCGTTCGGAATGCTAAATGCTATTGGAGCTCCAGTTGTTTTTCCTTCAAAAATTCCAGATAAAAACTGAACGGTATCACTTTCTTTACGTTGCGTAACGATGGCAGATTGTCCTGGTTTACGACGATCGAGTTCCATTTGCACCTTTTCCAAATCAACAGGGAAATTGGCAGGAAAGCCATCAATAATTCCACCAATGGCAGCGCCGTGTGACTCACCAAAAGTTGTTAAACGAACTAATTTTCCGAAAGTAGAACTCATACACAAATATAAGCGAGAAAATTGATTTTAGTTGTAAAGGCTTGAATTAAAACTCAGGAATAGTTGACAGATTTATCCACGAGAAACCAATCCATTGATAAGTTGAATTCCACCAAATAAAATTGCTCCCCAGAAAATAAATCCGACATCTGCCAAGGTTAAAACGGTTCCTCCAACACACCAAAGCGAACCAAAAACAACATCTTTGTTTGCTTTTTTATTTTTTGCTTCACGCACCAAATCTTGAGCAGAATTAGCAATTTCAGCAGCAACACCTTCGTCTGCGCCCAATTGAATCAATCCTCTTTTTACTTGGCTTGGTAATTTTTCTTCTTTAACAATCATACGAATTGCTTCGTTATGATAATAGTCGATTTCATTTTGAATAAGCGGTTTCTTCTCCATAGTGTAAATTACATAGTAATCACATCGTCGAAGAAATAAGGAGAGAAACACGACGAGTTGAAATTTGGTTTGCACCTGAAACAAAGGTAATTCTTTGAAGAAATCTCAGCTTTTTTTTAACATTTTTAAATTCGGGTTATTCTTGGAATTCTAAAGCAGAAAATTCGTGATTCATGATTTGTGATTCGTGATTCATGATTCGTGATTCGTGATTTCCTGCCTGTCGTAGCCTCCAGCGCAGACAGAGTAATCCCCTGCCTGTTGGTGGTTGTAATGAATATTAAAACAATTGATAAATTGGTACATTGCACAATTGTTCCATTACCCAACTTTTTTAAGATGAACTTCTTTACCTTTTCGTTCACTTAAGATCAATTTCTTTTCAGTGATTTTAAGAATTTCCATTTCCTCTTCTCCACCATTTCGCTCATAGATGATAAGGGCCATTGATTCTTCATCAGCTTCCCATTTACCTAGGAATTTAGCTTCCAGCTTTTTATCGCTCGTATTTTTTAGTAGGTAAATCGTTCCATCAGATTTAAAATCTAAGCGTTCACCTTTGTCCTTATTAGACATTTGTGAACCTTTCATCTTCACCAATTCCCATTGACCGATGAGTTTTTGTTCCAACGAAGATGTTGTTAAGCTCAAAAAGATTCCTGATAAAAAGAATATAAGACTTAGTTGTGCGATTCGAAGCGATGATTTCATGTAAGTGATTTAACTTTTCAAAGATAATCGTTTCTGCTCATCTAATTATTTTTTGAATCATGTCTTTACGTATTGTTCTTTGCGCCTTGTTCCGTATATTTAAAGAATGGATGAGCAAAAAGCAGAAGAATTTTGGCAATGGTTTGTAAAGAATGAATCAATTATCAAACAATGTATCACGGAACCAGACAATGATTCACGTGAGTTTGTTATTGAGAATTTGAACAACCATATCTTGTCGTTTGGTCCTCTGAAATGGGATTTAGGTTTAAACGATACCAACGAATGGTTCTTCGTTATTTCACCCAATTGCGACGAACAACTGTTATCTATTACAAGCGAACTAATTGAAATGGCTCCGACGTTTCTGGATTGGGAATTTCATGATAGTGTACCTTCGAAAGATTGGAATCGTCAGTTTTCGTTGTATGACCATGAAATGGAAATTCTGCACGTTGACGCGTCCAATTGGCAGTATGTTGCTTTTGCTTCTGGTGATTTAGTAGAACTTATCATTGAGGCACCGAACTTAAACTATCAGCAAGAAGAAACAGTTGCCGTTGCTGGAAATTTATTTTTAATGAATGAAATTGGGGAACGTTTATTGATTGAGCGCATCGCGAAGTATAGTTTAGTTGCTGAATTAGACGATGAAGATCAGGAATATAAATATCCGATTGAGGATTTGAAAGAGCACATACGGTGAATTCATGATTGAGGATTTGTGATTTGTGATTTGTGATTAG
>CAJAVU010000101.1 GCA_903945495.1 uncultured Flavobacteriales bacterium
ATGGAAGAGATGAAAATCCAACGAAATGAGTTCGCTTTAGTTCAATCAAAATTGGATAATACAATTCTTCTCATCAATCAAAAAATGAGCGGAAAAACAAGAATATATTCCTGTTCATCTGAATGGGAAGTTGTGAAAGAAACTGAACAATCATTTTCTGAACTGCAAGTGTCCTGTACCACTATTCAAACAAGCATTTTAGGATTATATGCACATATGTTGCAGGTTATCTCAGAAATCAAGGAGTGAACATGCGAATTTACCTTTCACATCTGATTGAATGTGGAAATTAAATAATTCCTTCGTTCATTCCTCTTCTCCTGGTAATTCCAGGGCCTTTACAGATTGAATCGCATTTCCAGCAATTCCTCGAATAGAAGCGTGCATGTCAATTGTGTTGATAATCACTTTTTCTATTTGCATTTCGCGTTCTTTCCAAAGTCGTTGCATTGAACGTTTTTCTTTATCCAATCCATCTTTCATGGCGCTGAATCCTTCAACAATTGCTTCTACTTGCATGCGGAATGTATTGCTGGTTAAGAAATCATACAGCATGTGCATTTTATCGCCACGGTTTTCTTGAGATGCCAGTGAATTGTTCACTTGAATAATTGATTCACGTAATACTCCCGATAGTCCTTTGAACTCTTCGTAGGTACAAATCCAAATTCCTTCTTTTTGTCCCATACGTTCCATATCTGCTGGCATGGCTTCAGTTACAAGTACACCAATATCAGCACCTTTAACACGCATATCAGCTTTGAATTTCTGAATCCATGATGGTTGGAAATCTTTTGTACGTTTACTTTCGTAATAAATTTTACCACAATTTTGATCACTTCGTGTATTGACAATCTGAATGCAATCGCCACCGCGTGCTCCTTTTTTAATTTCTTCGATAGTATCTAAAGGGAACGTTGAAAGTAACCATTCTTCGATGGCCAATTCTTGCACTTCGCCTTGCATTTGCATGGAACCTTGTTCTTGCTTGCGTTTCATTTCTTCTGTCAGACGTTTTTGATCTTCCAGCTGTTTTTGTAATTCTTTGAAACGTAATTCATTCTTTTCTTCTTCAGAGCGACGAATTTTATCCTTTTCAAGATTCAATTGCTCATTCAAACGTTTTTGAGCTTCTGCCTCAGCAACTTCTTTTAATTCGTCCTTCTCACGTTTCAGTTTTTCAATTTCTGCTTTTGTGCGATTCAATTCCTTGATTTGCTCAGACTTCTCGTTCAATTCTTTTTGTAAAGCATCAAATTGTTCGGATTGCTCCTCCACCATTTTAGACTTCAGTTTTTCTTCAATGGCCTTTGATTGCTCTTTCAATTGTTTCTCCAAGCGCTCCTGAAACAATTCGTTCTCTTGCTTTTTCTTTTCTTCAAATTCCTCCTTTGCGCGATTCAATTTGTCAAATTCCGATTCAAACTTCTTTTTCTCATCAGCCAATTGTTGTTGATATTTTTGCTTGATTTCGTCTTCCAATTGATGTGATAGAATATCTTGTACATCGATGGATGTTCCACAATTTGGACATTTAATTTGATTCGAATTGCTCATGTTTGTTTGTTGAATCAGCCACGGCTGAGTGATTGAACGTGAATTGATTTTAAAATTAAGCATTTTTATTAATGGACATTTTATATTTTTTTCTGAAATTGATGAACGTTGGAGAACTTTCTGAGTAATACTTTTGACGTTTAACCAAAACGGGCTGGTGCACCGCCTATTTTTTAAAATAAAAGAAGATGAAAAAATTAATTGGATGTTTAAGTATAGTGTTTCTATCAGTAGGAACATTTGCACAAGAGAAACAAACGGTGCACAGTGTTATTGTTGAATGGCGAGATGTAGAATGGTACAAGACACAAGAGAAATTGTGGAAAGCCGATATTGACAAAAACAATCAAAATGGTGAAGCATGGATGAACTATTATGGAGCTGTGAGAGCATTGCGCATTTGTAGTGAAGCAAATTCAACAGAACAAAAAAAATATACTGAATTATGTAATAAAATTGCGAAGGATGTATACTCGTTAATGCCAAACACCTTTGAAGGAAATTACATTATGTATTGGAATGGAAAATTGGGTGAAAATGACGAGAGATATCTGGCCAAAGCCTATGAATTTCGACCAGAGGATCCGCGCGTTTTGTTAGATTACTTAATCAAATCGGAACTAGAACGTGATACAGCAACCTTTTCGAAAGTAGCAAAGAAGCTATATGAAATCAATCGCATGCCTTCTGGATCATTAAATTGGGCTTACAATGTGTTAACTGAAGTTTCTGAAAATTGCATTGTGTTTACAGCAGGAGATAATGATACCTATGCGCTTTGGATTGCTCAAGAAGGTTTGAATTATCGCAAGGACGTAACAGTTATCAATTCCTATATGATTCAAGTGGATGATTACCGTGCGAAATTGTTCAAAGAAAAAGGTCTTGCTCCATTAGAAATGGACAAAAAAAATCCTGGTTCAACAGCATTCTTTAAACAGATTTTTGAGAACAATGCCAAGATTCCTGTTCATGTTGCCACTTCTGCATCAGGCTTATTCACCGATTCTATAATAACGGATAATTTATACTTAACAGGGTTGACGTACATCTATAGTTTAGAAGATGTGGAAAATATTGCTGTCATCAAACGCAATTTTGAGAAACGTTTTCTATTAGATCATTTAACAAAGACCTTTTCGCATAGTTATGGTGATTTGGATTTACGTATCAAACATATGTACCTTCCAGGATTAATGAAATTGTATTCTCATTCGAAAACAGCAGATGACTTGGAAGGAATTGTTTACTACAAAGGATTAATCGATTCCATCGCGAAGGAACTGGACATTGAAGCAGACATTCAAAAAGCTTTAGCGGAATAAGATGTTCGGTCTCAAAAAAGACATACATTCATTCTCTGATGAAGCATTAATGCAACTGCTTTCAACTCGACGTTGCAATGAAGCTTTGACGGAAATACATGCCAGGTACAGTAAAAAAGTACTTGGCTTTTTCCTCCGCATGACCAAAGGGAACGAAGAAAAGTCACATGATTTAGTGCAAGACTTATTTCTAAGAATTCTAGAAAAGCATCACTTGTTTGATTCTACGAAACGCTTTTATACGTGGATGTTTACAATTGCGAGTAACATGGTGAAATCGTCTTTTCGCGAAAGGATTCATGAGGGAATCGAAGAAGGAAGCAAAGAGTTTGATTTTCATTTTGATTTTTCGGATAATCGAATGGATCGTGAAGTATTCCAACATTCGTTAAAAGAGGCGATTGAGCAGTTAGAGGAACACCATCGGATGGCATTTGTGCTGCGTTACATGGAAGAGATGAGCGTGAAGGAAATTGCCGAAATCATTGAACAACCAGAAGGAACCGTGAAGTCGCGCTTGTTTTATGCGACGAAGAAAATCACACAAGCATTGAACGAATTTACACCTGAACAAGTAGGACAACACTTTAAATTGAGTTAATATGGAAGTACAGTTGAACAAAGAGCAAGAGCAACTTTTAGCACTTCAAGAAAAGAGTTTTTTCGCTGATTTAACGGCGCTTGAACAAGCATTTGTGCTGAGCCAAACTTCTAAAGAAGCGTTCGATCAGGCGCATCGCATCTTGAAGGAAAGCAAGGCAATTTATGTTATACCTGAGGTACGTCCGCTCGTATTACCAGCTGCGGTACCAAGTCGATTGCGTTTGGTTGTGGTTCCTTTTACTTCCGCAGCAGCAGCGGCAATAGTAACGTTTTTCTTCTTCCG
>CAJAVU010000102.1 GCA_903945495.1 uncultured Flavobacteriales bacterium
CAGAAGTTGGTTGAGCTTTATCTCCATATACATATTTAGAATCTCCGAATGCCAACATTGGGAAGAAAATGTATGGTAATAAAATCATTCCAACACCAAATCCAGCTGACTTACCATAAGCTTTCGCCAACTCGATAAACATTAAAATGATAAAAATAAAGTTCACAAATGGAACAAACAAAATGATGATTAACCACCAAATTGGTTTTTTGATGATTTGTAACATCACCACATAATTGTAAATTGGAACAATACTAGCCCAGCCTGGTTGTCCAGCTTTGCTAAATAATTTCCACATACTTGCAATCATCAAGATCGCAATAGCCAATACCACAACAAGGTAAGCTCCTAAAATTGCAAAAATTTCACCCATAATTCATAATAGTTTTTAAGTTAACGAGACCAAGATAAATTTTAAACATTAATTCACAACTATTTTTTTTTCAATGTTATGAACAATTTAGTGTGAAACTAGTCAAGCATTTACATTTTTTGTATGTTTGAGTTCATGAAAAGAATTCTTCCATTTTTATTCTTAGCGTTTGTTTTTTCTTGCAAAAAAGGCAAAGCAGATTTCACGTTAAAAGGTACGATTACTGATATTACCTTTAACCAAAACTTAGTTGGTGCAAAAATCAAGTTGTATCAAGTACCAATTGGATCTACACAAGAAGATTTAATTCAGACAGCAACAATTGGAACTGATGGTTCTTATTCATTCACCTTTCCTAGAGATAAAATGGAAAGGTACATTCTTCGTATCACGAAAACAAATTACTTCGATTTAGAAGAAACGGTATATTTTAAAGATCTTACAATTGAAAATGACAATGTTCGCAATTACGGAACGTATGCCAAAGCATGGGTAAAATTGACTTTTAAAAACACACTCTCTCCTTCAGCAAACGATGAATTTAAATTCATAAAACAACAAGGCAAAGAAGGTTGTCCTGAATGCTGCTCAGATACAGAACAGTTTTTATACGGAATTGCTGACACCTGTATTTATTGTGTGAATAATGGAAATGAAGTCTACTCATACTTGTATTTCAAATTATACACCACTTTTTCAGGAACGATGGAGGCTACAACACCTGCATTTGATACGACAGAAACAATACTAAACTACTAGTTTTCAGTGTTCCAAATTTGGAAAACCGTCTCTTTTTGGGAAAAAGATACTCTTACTTAAAAAAGTCAAACCTTTAATCTTATTGACTTTTAACAATTCGGAATCATTTTTGGCACATGTCTTTTGTAACCCTAAAATCATATTATGGAACAAACTACTATCGCTAAAGAGCAAAAAACGGAAAACTTTAGTTTTTCACAGCACTTTGTAAAAGCCTTAATTGGTGCACTTTACTATTTAATTTTGTACATCCCATTTATTCTACCTTACAATATTTGGGGAAAGGCTGCAACACGTTTAAGTCATGTGTGGGAATCAAAATCATTAGCTTACAATGAAGATAATGGGACATATCCTCTTCATAACTTTTATTTAAAGTACGTGGTTAATTTTATTTTCGATGCATTAATGTTCTTAATTTGGCCAATTGGTTTGATTATTACAATCAAAATGAGAATTGACAATGAAGGAATGGAAATCGTTGACGTTCTTATCATGCTATTTACATGGTACATCTATGTAATTGCAATTAGAGTGATGAAAGAAATTGTATTCTTTGTATTGAATACATTAGTTTCTTGGTTCTTGAATGTTATCAAAAACATTGGACAATTAATTAAAAATATGTGGTTATTGAATATCGTAATTAAAAGAAAAGATTAATTCGATAAAATTCAATAAGTTAACAAGGGAGTCTGTTTTGTGCAGGCTCCTTTTTTTTTACTCATCATCCAACACATCACGTAAGCGCTGACGCAACTGACGATTGTAGGTTTCAATTAAATATTTCAAGTAGTTTGGCGTACTTTTAGAAATACACTTTGTATAGTGTTTTAAACGATGTTCAACGTGTTCTTGCAAAGCAGCCATCAACTCCAATCCATGAAAGAAATCTGTTGCAGATGTAGAAATCACCTCGAAATGGTTATCCATTGACATATCAACGGCATCCTTCCCTTTTCGACCTTGATCCAAACATTCGTAATAAACGTCCTTGATATTGAATTCTTCCAAACGTTTAGTTTCTAATACTTCCACCAATGCTCGAGGAAATTCAAATTCAACTTCAAACTCTAAATCATCGTTTTCAGTTAATCGCGATTCCAAGAAACGATCTGGGAAACGGAATGCATCCTGCCAGTTCAAGTAATCTTGCCAAAAACCAAAACGCCGAACATTGTTACCAAGGTCAATTAGTTTGAACTTATCTTTATTCGGCAATTTACGCGAACCACGTCCAATCATTTGATGATACAAGGTCAAAGAACGTGTTGCTCTGTTTAATATAATTGTTTGAACTGTTGGTTCGTCGAATCCTGTTGTCAAAATCCCAACAGAAGTTAGAATTGCATCTGGCGTTGTTTTAAACCAACTCAAGACATCTTTTCGATCTTTATCGCTAAAGGTCGAATCTAAGTGACGGATTTTATAGCCTCTTTTCTTAAACGTTTCCTCCACGCGTAAGGACGTATCAATTCCTGAATTAAAGATCAATGTTTTATCACCAACAGCCACTTCTTCGTATGCAAACAACAATTTTTCCTGCATGAAGAAATTTCCATAGACTTGATCAGAACTACTCACAGTGAAATCGCCATTCGAACCAATTTTTAACCCATGTAAATTAACATCATACGTATATGTTTCTGCATCAGCCAAATAACCACTTTCAATTAAACTAGAGATTGATTCTCCAACGATTAGTTTATTGTAATTATCATTTAATGGAAGAGCTTTATTAGAACTCAATGGAGTTGCTGTAACACCTAAAATATTTCCACCTTCGTAAAACTGAAAAATCTTTCTAAAGCTATTATAATGTGCCTCATCAACGATTACCAAACCAACACCTTCAATAAAATTACCATCTTCATTCAAACGGTTATTTAAGGTTTCAACCATTGCAATAAAACAATTGTATTCACTTTGGTCTGGAATCTTTTTAACATCACTATTTATGATCTTATTACGAACACCAATAGCAGCAAGTTGTTTTGAAGTTTGAACAGAAAGTTCGATGCGATGCGTTAAAATCAACACCTTTTCATTCATCTTTTCGATGAAACGTTTTGCAATCTCAGAGAAGATTACTGTTTTACCTCCACCAGTAGGAAGTTGAAAAAGCAAATTGAAGTTTTTTCCATTTTTTTCTAGTTCGTCAACAATCGAATGAACGGTTTTCTCTTGGAAAGGGTAAAGTGTTTTTGCTTCGTATAATTCTGTATCAATCATTCTAATATGTGCGAAAATGGGGGTACAAAAGTACCTCCTTTTATTCGAAATATCAAATGTTTTAAGAAAGGTTGTTCGATTTAATCGTTAAGTTCTGTTAAACAAAGCATTATCAAGGAACTAAGGCACTATAAAACGAAACACATATTCGCTTCTTATTTGATTCTCTTTCCCTAAAATTGGATATCCCACTCCACAACCCTTGCATTCCTAAACATATAAACCTACAACAATTTTGATTCGCGAATATTATGAACAATGCTTTTAAATGTTGTTTTAAAAATTAAATTTGTAGAACAAATAAGCATTAATTAAAAACAAATTCAAATGAGCGAAATAGAAACAGTCAATTGCTTAATTATCGGTTCAGGGCCAGCTGGATACACAGCTGCAATTTATGCTGCACGTGCAGATATGAAACCAGTTCTTTACCAAGGAATGCAACCAGGAGGACAGTTAACAACAACAAATGAAGTAGAAAATTTCCCTGGATATCCTGATGGAATTTCAGGACCAGAAATGATGGTTCAATTAGAAGCGCAAGCAAAACGTTTTGAAGCGGATATTCGTTTTGGTTTTATCACGAAAGTAGATTTTTCGGGACCATTTCATAAATGTTGGACAGAAGACGGAAAAGAAATTCACGCTAAAACAGTAATTATTTCGACAGGAGCTTCTGCAAAATACTTAGGCTTACCAAGTGAACAAAAATACCTTGAAATGGGTGGTGGAGTTTCTGCGTGCGCCGTTTGTGATGGATTCTTCTACCGCGGACAAGAAACAGTGATTGTTGGTGCTGGAGATTCAGCGTGTGAAGAAGCGCATTACTTATCAAAATTGTGTACGAAAGTCACGATGTTGGTGCGTAAAGATGAATTTAGAGCATCTAAAATCATGGCAGATCGCGTTAAAAACACTCCAAATATTGAAATCCTGTTCAGCACAGATACAGTTGAAGTATTAGGTGATGGAAACGGCGTAACTGGTGCATTGGTTAAAAACAGTGTAACTGGCGAAGAAAAAACAATTCCTTGTACTGGATTCTTCGTTGCGATTGGACACAAACCGAACACAGACATTTTCAAAGGTTTCATCGATTTAGACGAAACAGGATATATTAAATATGCACAACCAGGAACATCGTTAACGAATGTACCGGGAGTTTTTGTTGCAGGTGATGCAGCAGACAAACGTTACCGTCAAGCGATTACAGCAGCTGGAACAGGTTGTATGGCAGCTTTGGATGCTGAACGTTATTTAGCAGCGCAAGGACACTAAACAATTTAGAATTCATGATTTATGATTCGTGATTTATGATTCGTGATTTATGATTTGGAATTAGTGATTTAGAAATTGTAAGTAGATAAAAACAAAAAAGAAGCTTTCGGGCTTCTTTTTTTATTGCAATTATTTTACTACTTGCTCGAGCATTGGAACGAACTTAAACGCTCCAAAATCGTCCGAATCAAATGTCGTTTCAGATGTTTTGACAACACGTTTCATCACTTGATGGACTCCTTCTCCAACTGGAATCACCATGATCCCTCCTACTTTCAATTGTTCGAATAAAGCAGGTGGAATTTCAGGCGCTCCACAAGTAACGATGATTTTATCAAAGGGAGCAAATGTTGGTAAGCCTTTATAGCCATCACCAAAGGATAAACGCGGAACAAAGTTTAAATCGTGAATGATTTTCTTTGCTTTTAGGTGCAATTCTTTCTGACGTTCAATTGAAAAAACACGCGCACCTAATTGACACAAAATACACGTTTGAAAACCAGAACCAGTTCCAATTTCTAGTATTTTATCACCCTTTTGAACTTCCAATAACTGTGTTTGAAACGCTACTGTCAAGGGATGAGAAATTGTTTGTCCGGCTCCAATTTGAAAAGCCATATTCGAATACGCTTGTTCAACAAAGGCTTTATCCAAGAAAAAATGACGTGGAATTTTATCAAAAGCTTCAAAAATTGCCATGTTCGTAATGCGCTCATCTTCTTTTAATTCATTGATCAGCTGCTTACGCATTCCTTTGTGTTTGAACGTATCTTGCATGGTGCAAAAATAGAACTTCGAGACAAACATCTCAACTTGATTTTCAAACATTCGATTGTTAATCTTTCTTCGGAAATTGAATTAAACCAAAACCATTAACAAATGCTGACAACCGTTGATAAAATCCATTGGTGAAATATCCACAAATTACGCGAGGACTCGTATGTGTTTATTATATTTGACCTGCTTAAAAAAATCTAGAATGGCTATTTCTAAAAAAGAACTTGAATTTAATATCAACGACGATCAAATGCGTCTAAAAATCTCAGCACTTGAGCGAGAATTGGCGATTGTTGCTGAAGGTGGTGGTAAAAAACGCATCGAAAAACTACACGAAAGTGGCAAATTATCCGCTCGTGAACGAATTGATTTATTGTTGGACCCAAACACAGACCGTTTTGAAGTTGGTGCTTTGGCTGGATATGGAATGTACAAAGAACATGGTGGATGTCCATCTGCTGGTGTAGTTGTTGTAATCGGTTATGTTTCTGGTAAACAATGTATTGTTGTTGCAAATGATGCTACTGTAAAGGCTGGAGCTTGGTTTCCAATTACCGGAAAGAAAAACTTGCGTGCGCAGGAAATTGCAATGGAAAATCGTTTGCCCATTATCTATCTTGTAGATTCAGCGGGTGTCTATCTTCCAATGCAAGATGAGATTTTCCCTGATAAAGAACATTTTGGGCGTATTTTTAGAAACAATGCGGTGATGAGTTCAATGGGAATTGTTCAAATTGCAGCTGTTATGGGTAGCTGTGTTGCTGGTGGTGCCTACTTACCAATTATGTCGGATGAATCATTGATTGTCAATAAAACTGGAACAATATTCCTTGCAGGATCTTATTTAGTGAAAGCGGCAATTGGTGAAAGTATCGACAATGAAACATTGGGTGGAGCAACAACACACACTGAAATTTCTGGAGTATGTGATTACAAAACAGAAAATGATCAAGAGTGCTTGGCTACAATTCGTAATTTAATGGACAAAATCGGTCAACCTGAAAATGCCGGTTTCGACAGAAAAGAAGCGAAAACACCAAAAGAACCATTGAAAAATGTTTACGGTATCTTGCCTGCTGATCGTTCAAAGCCATACAGCACAAAAGAATTAATTAAATGTTTGGTGGATGATTCTGAATTCACTGAATACAAAGAAGATTACGGAAAATCAATCATTTGTGCCTATGCGCGTATTGATGGATGGGCTGTTGGTATCGTTGCAAACAACCGTGAAATTGTAAAAAGCGCCAAAGGTGAAATGCAATTCGGGGGTGTTATTTACAGTGATTCAGCTGATAAATCGGCACGCTTCATTATGAATTGTAATCAAAAAAATATTCCATTAGTCTTCTTACAAGATGTAACAGGATTCATGGTTGGCTCAAAAAGTGAACATGGTGGAATTATCAAGGATGGAGCAAAAATGGTGAATGCCATGGCCAATTCTGTTGTTCCTAAATTCACTGTCGTTACTGGAAACTCCTACGGTGCTGGAAATTATGCCATGTGTGGAAAAGCGTACGATCCGCGTTTGATTGTTGCTTGGCCAACTGCTGAAATTGCAGTAATGAGCGGTGCATCAGCTGCAAAAGTATTGTTGCAAATTGAAGTTGCTTCGTTGAAATCGAAAGGCGAAGAAATTACACCAGAGCGAGAAAAAGAATTGTATGATACCATCAAGAACCGTTACGATGAGCAAATTTCTCCGTATTATGCAGCAAGTAGAATTTGGATTGATGCGATCATTGACCCAGCAGAAACGCGTAAAGTGATTTCAATGGGAATCGAAATGGCAAGTCACAAAAAAGCTGAAAAACCTTACAATGTTGGAGTAATTCAAACGTGATGCGATGCGATGATTTGACAATTTGAAGATTTGAAGATTCAATGATTCCTTGCCTGTCGGCAGAAAGGGAAGATTCAATGATTCGAAGATTTAACTATTTAAATTTTCAAATAATCAAATTGTCAAAAATTCAAATATTCAAATATTCAAATTATAATTAAAATATGCACTTAGACTGGCAAGTAAAACATTATCCTGAATTAACGACAAACGAGTTTCATGACCTGATTGCCTTGCGCTTGAAAGCTTTTGTCGTTGAACAAAACTGTTCTTACCTCGATTTAGATGGTAAAGACAAAAAATGCTATCATTTAATTTGTCGCGATGGATTTGGAAAGGTCGTTGCGACGGCACGAATCTTACCTCCGGGAATTTCATATTCAGAAGTTTCCATCGGTCGCGTAGTTTTGGACCAAGAAATTCGAGGTAAAGGAATTGGTCATCAACTAATGGAACAATCCATGAAGTTTATCAATGAAGAATTTGGTTCAGTTCCGGTGCGTATTTCTGCTCAAAAACACTTAGAAAACTATTACAATACACATAATTTTTTCAGCACTGGAAAAGAATATTTGGAAGACGAAATTCCACATGTTGAAATGTTAAACACCCCAAATTAACGCTATGAAATTATCTTATTTAGTTTATGGTGCATTCTCAATTTCAGCTTTAGTTAGTTGTAAAACGAATGTCGCTCCTCAGGAAAAAGCTGAGGAAAAATCAAGCTCTAACGGTTCATTAACGTCAATTGACCAATCATATTTAGACAAAAAGATTCGTCCACAAGATGATTTCTTTATGTATTCGAATGGAACTTGGGTAGTGAACAATCCTGTTCCGCCATCTGAATCGCGTTGGGGAAGTTTTAACGAACTTGAACTGAACAATAAAAAGAAATTGACTGAAATTCTTGAATCGTGTAAAAAATCCAATTCAGAAAATGGAACCGATGCAGCCATTTTAGGAAATTACTATGCTTCCTTTATGAATATGGAGCTTCGCAATAAAGTAGGAATCGCTCCAATTAAAGCGGATTTAGCTAAAATTGAAAACCTAAAATCAAAAGGTGATATTGTAGGCATTGTTGCTGAACAGCACATTTATGGAATCGGCTCGCTTTTCGGATACGGAATTGGACAAGATTTAATGAATGTTGATAAGAATGTTGCTTACCTTGGTCAAGGCGGAATTGGTTTACCAAACAAAGAATATTACACAAGTGAAAACAAAGCAGAAATTCTTGCACAATACCAAAAACACATTTCGAGTATTTTCCAATTATTAGCAATTCCAAAAGAATTAGCTGATAAAAAAGCGGCTTCTGTTGTTCAGTTTGAAACGAAATTGGCAAGCGCGATGATGGCTCCTGCAGAACTACGTATTCCTGAGAAAACGTATAATTTGATGTCCCGACAAGACGTTTTTAAATCTTTCGGTGCGTTCAATTTTGACATGTATCTATCAACAGTTGGAAGTCAATCAGTTGAAACAATCGTTGTAAGCCAACCAGATTTCATTGCAAAAGTGAATGATTTATTAACGAATGAATCAATGGAATCATGGAAAGATTATTTGCTTTGGAAAACAATTGATCATTATGCAGGTAGTTTAAGCGATGATTTCGTGAAACAAAATTTCGCGTTTTATGGCAAAGTTCTTAGTGGTAAAAATGAAATGAAACCTGCTGAAGATCGTGCGATTGATGAAATTACGAACAAAGAATTTGGTGAGCTTTTGGGTAAAGCATTTGTTGAGAAATACTATTCTCAAAAAGCGCAAGAACGTGTTAACACAATGGTTGACAACCTATTAATTGTTTTCAAAGAACGTATTGCTGGATTGGATTGGATGTCAGATGAAACGAAAAAAGAAGCGACCAATAAATTAAATTCTATCGGTCGTAAATTAGGATTCCCAAGTAAATGGGAAGATTATAGTGCTTTGACGTTTACAGCTGATAATTACATCGAAAACTTAAAAATGGAAAGTAAGCTTTCTCACTACAAAAACATGGAAGAGCTTTCCAAACCAGTGGACAAAGAGAAATGGGGAATGCCAGCGCACATGGTGAATGCTTACTACCACCCACTATTGAATGAAATTGCTTTCCCGGCTGGAATTATGCAAGCTCCTTTCTTCGACGAAAATGCGGAAGACGCGGTAAATTATGGTCGTATCGGAATGGTAATCGGCCATGAATTCACACATGGATTTGATGATATGGGTTCTAAATTTGCGGCGGATGGTTCGTTCAAAAATTGGTGGACAGAAAGTGACCGCAAATTATTTGAAGAAAAAACAGGAACATTAGGCGCTACATTCGCTGGCTTCTGCCCTATTGACGGTCATTGTGTAAATCCTGACTTAACGATGGGAGAAAACATTGCTGACTTAGGTGGATTAACAATGGCATATTATGCTTACAAACGTACGGAGGAGTTTCAGTCTGCAAAAACTATTAACGGCTTCACTCCTGCTCAACGATTCTTTATTGCATATGCCCAACTTTGGAAAATCAATTATACAGATGCAGAATTGAAAAATAGAATTGCAAACGATCCGCATTCTCCAGGAATGTATCGCGTAAATGGACCTTTGATGAATTGTCCAGAATTCTTTGAAGCATTTGATGTGAAAGAAGGCGATAAAATGAGAAATCCAAACGAGAAAGTTGCTCGTATTTGGTAATACATTTAGAATTCAAACGAAAGCGGTAAATGATTTTACCGCTTTTTTTATGCGCTTACAATTCGTGATTCATGATTCGTGATTAGCTGTCCGCAGTGGCGTGGTGATTCATAATTAACATTCGTGATTCATGATTTCCTGCCTGTCGTAGCCTCTAGCGCAGACACTGTGATTGATGATTGATAATTAGCTACACTGCTGCCCGTGGCGGTGAGGATTGAAGATTGAAGTTGATCATTGACAATTGTTTATTTTACTCAGTAGTTGATTCCATTTACGGCTGAGATAATTTTATTAATTACATTCAGACCCAAATATTGAGACACAAAAAAGCCCTGTCCAGTAATTCCGGACAGGGCTTTCAGTATTCTTGAGCTGGAATTATTTAATTCCTAAGAAGTCTTTTGCTTGTTTATCAGCAGGATCAAGTGTATTTACAATTGTCCAGTAATCTTTTGCTTTAACAGCATCTTTTTCTGGAGATGTAACATAGTAATCACCCAAATATTTTGCAGCTTCCAACACCATTACTTTGTACGAGTTACTAGCACGTTCTTCAACCTTTACTAATTCAATCATTTTTTCATAATGTGGTTTTGCAGCATACATTTTGTTGTTGTCCAATTGATAAGACGAACGTGCTCTCCAGAAGAAACCTGCAGCATACGTTGAAGACAATGCATTCAAGTTTGCAAATGCGCTATCCGCTAAAGCATAGTTTTTAGGTCCAACGAAATAAGCTTTTCCTAAATCCAAGTATTCTGCTGGTGATAATTTAACATTCGCAGCTTTGAATGTATAAAACTCAATTGCTTTATCATATTTTTTCGCTTTCATGTACAATTTAGCAATATCTGTTGCCAAATCAACTGCCACTTTGCTATCCAAAGAAGAAGCTTTTTCCAATTCAATGATTGCCAATGAATCTTGACCCAATTTAGAATATGCAATTCCTTTGTATTTGTAATCTGTGAAAAGAATTTTTTCTTGTGGAACAATCGTAAAGTAGTGATTCAAAATGTCAATACCTTTTTGTGCTCCATCCGTAATTGTTGCACATTCGATAACTGAATACGCTTTCATGCGCTCTAAATAGAAGTTTGTTAAGCCTAATTTTTCAACGTTTTCAAATTCTGCAAACGCTTCACAATGTTGCTTTCCAATAAACAATGCTGTTGCGTAACGGAAACGTGCTTCAGAACTATTGTTCAATTCTAAGTATTTTTTCCAGTTAACAATTGCATTATCAGCTTGTTTAAACATCATGTATAACTCAGCATTTTCACGATAAGCAGGAGCATATGTTGGATCAATAGTTTGAGCTTCTTTGTATTTTTCGTTCGCTAATTCGAAGTTTTTAGCACGTTGGTATAATTTTGCTGTACGAACAATTCCGCGAGGAGATTTTGGATTAATTTCCAATACTTTGTTGTAGCTTTTAATTGCTGGAGAACCATCTGTTGGTGTTTTCAAATACAGTGCATCACCCATTAATAAATGTGCATCTTCATTACGAGGATCCAATTTAATAGCAAGTTCTAACAAAGTAATTGCCTCATCCAAGCTTTTGTTCTCTGATGAAATGTATGTTTCAGCAATCGCACGTAAAACTTCAGCATTTTTATTTTTTGTCATTGAAGTCGCTTTTGCAAATTGTGCTTTCGCTCCTTCTTTGTCACCGTTCACCCACATTGTTTTTCCCGCACCAACAAATGATAAAGGAGCAACTTGGTCAACACTCAATGCTTTTGTCCAATGAACTTTTGCAGAATCCAATTCACCTCTTTCGAAGAAATTCTCTCCGAAATAAAATTGATAACAACCATTCGCTGGTTCTGCTGCAATTAATTTTCTGAAATCAGCATCGGCATCGGCAAAACGCTCGTTGTCCGTTTTTTGAATTGCCTCTTTTAATGTTTGACCGAAAGAAGTTGAACTAACTAATAATGCTAATGCAACAAGTTTTTTTGTATTCATGATTCTTTTTTTCTTAAATGTATTTGACCTTTATCAATTGTCTTGCCAAAAATAAAACTCTTAACTGTATATTGGAAGTAATTGTTTGTTTTTATCCTTATTCTTCTTGTAATTGAATCAAACGCACTGGTGCTTTTGCTGGAACAAGTGCAGATTTAGACACAATTAATTGACCTTTTTCACCTACCATGAAATTCACGAATCCTGCATGTAAACCACTTTTACTTCCGTAATTGATCATCCAGATTTCGCGTGACAAAGCGTAGTCCTGAGAATATAAGTAACCAGCGTATGGTTTATAATAATCTTTCTTTCCATCAACTGAAACAGACATCACAGTAATTCCGTCCAAAAATGCCAAGGCATCAAAATCATCTGCATCCGAAATCCAATTCACTCCAATTATTCCAAGAGCGCTTTTGTTCTTTTTGACATAATTAATGACTTCCTCATTTCCATTCACTGCAAACACATTCACAGGTAATTTCTTGAGATTACACAATTCTTTTAAGTAGTAAAAGTTTGCTGAATTTTCTTGATCAAAAACAACATTGATTTTTGTTTTCAATTGAGGCCAAACCGTATCTTTTCCAGTAAGAATTCTTTTTAATTCGTCCACCGTGATTAAACTATCTTGATTTGCTGGGTTTACAATCAAAGCAACACCTTCAACTGCGATTTTATCGCTGCGCACTTCAATTTGTTTTTTCTTTAAATCAGCGATTTCTTTTTTAGTCAATTCGCGTGAAATACAAATGGCTTTATATTTACCAGTATAAAATTTCTCAATGATTTCTCCTTCTGCTAAATACGACGCTTCAATGCTTGCTTTTGGAAACTGACCTTCAAATGTATCGATACTCGTTTCGAAAAGTGGCTTGAACGATTCTTCAATCAGAAATTCAACTTTACCTTTTTTATGCGTCTCACCATTTCCTGTTGTTGTACAGGCAGAAACAGCAATAATACCGATGCTTGCGAAAACAATTTTTAACTTATTCTTCATCTTCCTTCATTTTAGATTTGTTGAACATTTGATACAAACGATAAGATCGAAAAGCTGCGTATAAAAGTAAAATTACTAACAACACATTTTTTCTTGACTCACTCATTCGCCCAGCAGTCAAATTCTCAAACTTTACATAATACGCCAAGATCAAACACATGAGTATGGCAAAAACTGATAATGATTTGTTCACTGAATCCATTAAACAAAAATATAAAAAAAATCCCCGAAAGACTAGTCAATCGGGGATTCAATATAAATTTAAAATTATTCTAATGCGAAGTTGATTGGAATCGAATAGTATGAAGCAACACTTCTACCATTCAATTTACCAGGTTTCCATTTCGGCATTTCACGAATCACTTTTTGAGCTGCTTTGTCACATTCAGGACAACCAGCTAATCCGCGAACAACTTGAACATTTGAAATTGAACCATCAGCACCAACAACGAAACGTAAATAACATTTACCTTGAATATCATTTTCGATTGCAACTTGTGGATAAACCAAGTTCTTTTGAATGAATGACATCATAGCAGCTTGACCACCTCCAAATTCAGCCTCTTCATCAACGAACATTTCAGGTTCTGCTGGTTTTGATGGCTCTGGATCTGGAATTGGGTCTCCACCTCCTGGATTAGGATCTACGAAACCTGTTTCACCCTTTTGATCTTCTTTACCTGCTTTCGGAGCATCCTCTTGTTGAATGAAGGGAGGGTCTTCAACTGGCAAGTTCGTAACCACTGGAGGTGTAAATGCTACACGCTCTTCCAATGGTGGTGGAGGTGTAATTTCCTTTGGTGGTGGTGGAACTTCCTCTTCAATTGGAGGAGCCACTTGTACAAATTGGCTATTGTCTTTTTTTACTTCAATTTCTTCCTCTTCAGGTAAATTTTGGTAAAAAGCGATTGAACCAAATGTCAAACCTAAAACTAACATCAAACTTCCTAATACAATTAATAGGATTTTGTTGTAGTTTCTTCTCAATACATATGCTCCGTACTCTTTATTACGTTCTTCGAAAACAACGCTATTACGAGTATCAGAAGTCACTTGCGCCCAAGCACCTTGTGAAAAGTAGTCATACAGTGTAACTGCAGCTACTAGTGCTATTAATATTAAGATTACCGTCATGTTATTTACTTTTTTCTTTTAACAAATCTAACTCTGACTTCATGATCTCAACAGGAGCAATCATACCGATATCAGCAATTTTCAACTCATCAACAAGGTCAATGAAGTTTTTACATGTTGCTTTATCGTCTGTTTTAATCAAGACTTTCAATGCACGTTTGTCTTGTTTAGCTTTCACAATCAATTTGGTAAATGTTGAATCTACCATTTGCTTGCTTTCAACCAATTTCTCAAGACGATTTTTCTCATCAATTACGTATTTGTTTCCTTTCGAAAGTAACAAACGAACGCCATCAGGATCAAAATTTGTTTCTTTTAACACTGTTGGTGGTTCACCTTGCGCATTTCCTTTTGCAAAGAACTCATCTTCGTAGTAGAAAATTTTGTCCTCTGTTAACAAGAAAGTAATCGCATTGTTGATTTTTTGTGGAGGAGTATCATCTGTATCCTCCAATTTAGCAGGATATACCAAACTCATCACTTTTGGCTTCGCGAATGTTGTTGTCAATACGAAGAACGTCAACAACAAGAAAGCCAAATCCACCATTGGAGTCATGTCTACTTTCGTAGAACTCTTCTTGGCTCTTTTCTTTCCTTTATCGTGGCTACCGCCACCGCCTTCTGCAATTTCTGCCATAGTACTTCAGTATTACAATGGAGCCATCTCCAATGAAGTTATAAAATTCAAGTTATTCAAATCCAAATCTCTGAAAACGTCAATTACTTTTTGAGCATTTGCGTATAGTGTTTTACTATCTACACGTAAAATGAACTTAGGTAAATAATCTTTCACCTCTGGATTTTCACCCATAATTTGGGCATCTTCAAAAGCTGTTCTTCCTGAGTTAACTGCTGCTGCGTTTCCGTAATAAATCCAATCTTTCAATTGGTTATTCGTAGAATCTAAGTATGGAATTCCAGGTGTATTGAATTGACGTCTTTCATCAGAACTCAAATCAATGTACTGAGGTAATTCACTTACAGTACATCCAAACGTTTCCATCAACGTAAACTCTTCCACTTGTTTTTCAGTTAATTTCAAGCCTTTGTATTTCGACATCATATTATTGATTAGTTCTCTTTTCGCTTCTGAATCAGACATTTTAAAGAAAACTCGGCCACCTGCATCAATTGTAACGAGTACAACATTTGCTGGAATTGCCACATCACTAATACTTGTTGGAATATCTACATCAACTGGATCACTCGGACGTATACTTGCAGCAAGCATAAAGAAAGTAACAAGCAAGAAAGCCAAATCCACCATAGGAGTCATATCTATGGACGGGCTGCTTTTGGGCATTTTAATTTTAGGCATTTCCCTTAATTTATTAAGTTACTTTTCAATATGAATTATTTGTTTGAAGCAGAGAAATCTTGAACGATTGTAAATGCTGCTTCATCAATGCTATACGTCATTGTATCAACTTTCGTAGAGAAGAAGTTGTACATGATAATCGCGATTGTAGAACCTGTAATACCAAATGCCGTGTTGATCAAGGCTTCAGAGATACCTGCAGAAAGTGCAGCTGGATCTGGAGTTCCTTGTGACATCGCAGCAAACGAACTAATCATCCCTAATACCGTTCCAATCAAACCAACTAATGTTGCAATCGATGCACATGTAGAAAGAACTACTAAGTTTTTAGATAACATTGGTAACTCTAATGCAGTTGCCTCTTCTAATTCTTTTTTCAACGCTTCGATTTTTTGCTCTTTATCTAAAGAGTTATCTTCAACTACGTGAGAATATTTTTCCAAACCTGCACGAACAACGTTTGCTAATGAACCTCTTTGTCCATCACACTCTTCAATTGCTGATTCGATTTCTTTAGATTCCAATAAACCTTTAATTTTAGTAATGAAGTTATCTACACTTCCTTTACCTTTTGCTCTAGACAAAGTAATGAAACGCTCTGCAGAGAAAGTAATAATGATAATGTTGATCGCAACAAGAATAGGTACGATAAATCCTCCTTTGTGAATCAAACCGAAAATGTGTCCGATTCCTTCTTCTACTGGTTCGTTAGCTGTGTCACCTCCTACGAAGTTTGCTGCGCTACCAAATACGAATTTGTAAATAACCACCCCAATTGCCAATGCAATAACAATAGCGATTGCCGCCATTAACGATGAAAAACCACCTGATGTTTTTTGATTGTTGCTCATAATTCTAAATTTTATTTTATCCTTTATTTTACGATTTAGGTGCCAAACATAACAAAAAACTTTCAATAGTTCTACAAATAACTATTAGGTTTTTATTTAATTGTTAGCGTTTTTATTTAATGTGTTCGTTTTAGCATTTTATCTGCAAAAACGAACACATTTATCACCTATATCACATGTTACTAAATTGTTAAATCGCTATTAAAATCGTATTAATCGAGCACAAAATTGATTGACTTATTGAAAATCGACGGAACCTTTTC
>CAJAVU010000103.1 GCA_903945495.1 uncultured Flavobacteriales bacterium
CCCAATGTTTATCCAGAGCTGCCTTATTTTGTCGTATTGGTATCATTAAATTTTCTTAAATTTTCTAAACGGTCCACCTCAGCGAGGGCATCAATAAGGGCCTTTTCAATATTAAAATCTTTTTTGAATTTATCAATGAACATTGCTTTCATTTTATTTTGAAGAAAAGGTTCTCCAATCAAGCCAATAATTTTAGTCATTTCATCTGGTTGTATTGGTTCTTCACCATCAAATTGCTCATCTCGAAGATTTCTCAGTACTTTTTTTATTTTCTGCTTGGCAAATTCCCCCATAAACCCTTCAGCCATATAGAAATCATCTGCTAAAAGGCGATGTATATTTGCGCCAAAAGTTTGTTCCTTAGTAGGTTGAGGTATGCTTTTTCCTTTTTCATTCAACATTAATCGAAGGATATTCTGAGCTGGTATATCGGTAAGTATAAATGGTGAATGGGTTATGAAACAGAAATTAATTCCTTGAATTTGATCTATGTTTAATCTTTTTATTGAATTGATTAAGTCATTTACAAACGAACGTTGCATTTCAGGATGAAAATATAGTTCAACTTCATCGAATAGTATATTTACATATTTATATTTCAGTAATTTTTCATTATTTACAACTGAATTCAAATTTGTTAAATGGTAAGAGACAGTTTGTATACTTGCAATTTTTTGCTTTTCTCCTGAACTTAGTTGATTGAAATTACCTCCGGATTTAAAAACTATATTGATGTTAAAAATTGGAGGAGGAATAAATTCAATTGTTGGAATATCCTTTTTCTTTTTTTTTGAAAGAGTAACTTGTATTTTCTCTATTGCTGAAGATAAAACATCGACGTCAAAAATGTGAGTTTTACCAATGATTTCAGGTTGTTCAAAAGGTATATGGTTGTATTGTAAATAGTTGACAACTTGTTTTATTTTAAAGGAAATATGACTTTCATCTTGCAAAAGACCTTTTAGTAATTTATGATATTGAATTTCAGAAAATTTTTCATTTTGTTTGAACTTATTCTGAATATGATAATGTTTCAAATAGATTTCATTAATCTTATCAATAATGTAATCGATGCATTGATGTTTAAATGGTGTTTCTAATGTATCGAGTTTCAGCCTCTTAGTTATTAAATTCTTTTTTTGTGTGTAATGAAGAATATTATCTCTACGTAACAGTATCTTTTTATATTTCTCTACATCATATTTAAGTTCAAGCTTTTCTACAATTTTATTCTCGACTAATTCAAGATGATTATATCGGTTCTCATCATTTTCTACATTTTGATTATTCGGTTCCAGAAGGTTTGTAATTAATCGTGAAACTGTAAGATATTCTTCATTGTTCACATCAATATTCCCTTCATCTCTATATGGATTTAATACAATTGGAGCTTGATAGGCGTCATTTTTGTGGAATAAGGGTGAAATCCAATTTCCAATGTTTTCAGAGTTTAATCCGTAAAGAGAGTAATTAATTGAAATCGTATAAAAAAGACTGTCAAGATCAAACACATCTATTGGAATAGATTTGTTTTTGACATATTTAGATTCAGTGTTAATAAATTGATACTCTTCAATTTTGATTTCATCGGTTACTTCAATCTTATATAATTGGTCAGTTTTAATAAAAAGTTCAAGATAAACGTCTTCATGAATTAATTTACTTTCATCCGAAATTTTTAATTCATCTTTTTGCGCTATTTTACTAATTGAAAGTCTGTTGATAGCTGCGAAAATCAACTCGGTAATGGTGCTTTTTCCAGATCCATTTTTGCCAACAATTGATGAGATAGAAATACTTAAACCAGGTATATTATACAACTCTTCAGTTCCATTATCTATATATTCTATTTCTCCATTATCAAGAAAATTATATGATTCATAAAACCTATAAATTTGATTTTCATTTAATACATTGATATGATTTTGTTTAATACCGTCTTTTTCATTTTTGAACAATGGTCTAATAGCAATTAATTTGAAATTTTGTTTATTAATACTGGTGTCAATATTTTTATCCTTTGACCCTTGTTCTTTAATAAATTCATTTACAACTGGGGGAAATATTAATAATTCTTTTTTCTCGCTCATAAGTTGATACGAAACATGCACCAACTCTCTTTTTAAATCACCATCTTTGATTGAATTATTTAATTTTTTATAATCATTAAAATTCCTAGGTCGATTATTTATGAATTTTGTAGAAATAAGATATCCAATTGTATTGTTATCAACTGGTAAGAAATGTTCAGAGTCAACCCAATTTAGAAAAATTGTAAAAGATATTATATCAATACCATACCAAAACGACATTAGATCGAAACTTTCTTGAGTTAGAGTATCCTTGTTTCTGTCGACGATGTTATTGAATATTTGCCAGATTTGATCCTGATAAAAAACTTCACGACTTGTTATTATTTTTACAATATTTGGGGTTGGGCAGCCATTGAAAAAATCTTTATTGTATACTATTTCAATTTCGACATCTAAAAGATTAAAAATATTTCTTAAAATTTCTATTCTTGTGCTGTCCGGTGCTGAATTAGAATTAAAACTTGCATAAAGTTGAATTGGATCAATGCTCTTTGCTTTATAATTATAGATTGCCTTTGAAAACCATTTGTTTTTAGATAAAAAATAAGGATTACCATTCAAAAGATCAAATAGTTTGAATTTTGCTTCCCTACCATGAACTTTGTAAAATTCAGAAAGAGTTTCTGCTAATTTTCGATATGTTAAAAACCAAGTATTATAAGTCATTTAAATTAAATTTTCTATTTCTCACCCCACCATTCCTCTCACAAACACTTCCACATACTCCTTCATCTTCTCTATAATGCGTTCGCCGATTGCTCGTGCTTGCAAGACACTCGGACGATTATCCAAACATTTGAAAACGTCTTCTCGGATTGGTTCCTGGCCTGAGTAGATGTATGCATCGATCAATGCTTTGAATTGGTCACGATCGAGGTTTTCTTCTTCGCACATGTTGTGAAGTGCCAAGACTTTTTGATCACTCCAGTATTGTTCGAATTCATCGGGGATTGAATCGGTGTCAAGGATTTTTGGTAAGTTCTCAATAATGAATTTCTCGATGAGTTCTCGTTTGCTGCGGAGCGTTATATCTCCGGAAAGCATGTCCATTATTTTTTTACGTTGCGCTTCTGCTGTTCCTGATTTCGCATCTTTCAATTGTGCGAGTAGTTTCAGGATGTAGGCAACATTTACTTCGTCGCGGTGGATCAATTCTAATTCAAAATCAACGTCGTCGAGAATTGAGGTTTTTTGAACTGCACGATCGTTCTTTACTTTTTCATACAGGTCAAGATACTTACTTTTGTAATCTTCGAATTCTTGTTCGTTGATAGGTAAATCTTCCCAATCGAAATCAGTATAAGATTCAAGAACGTTGACAGTACGAATTAATGCACGAAATGCTTGAACGAATTGTGCTTCTTCGATTTCACTCGGAAGCTCATCCACACTTTGGTGAGTAGGTGCAATGTTTTTCAAAAAAAGAAGTGCCTCATCGAATTTCTTTGCAATATCTTCGTAGGGTGGAAGTAAAATCACTTCAATGGCATCCTTGTTCGAAAACAGTGTAATTGCCTCATCTTTCGCTTTTTTCAAATTACGGAAACACAAAATATTACCTTGCGATTTTTGTTCGCCAAGAATACGATTCGTGCGCGAAAAGGCTTGAATTAGTCCGTGGTGTTTGAGGTTTTTATCAACGTATAATGTGTTTACTTTCTTCGCATCGAAACCTGTCAACATCATGTTTACCACAATGACTAGATCTAATCGGTCTTGCTCATTGAACGATTCCTTCTCACGCTCTTTCAAACGCTTAGAAATGTCTTTGAAATAGTTTTCAAATTGCTGACTATCCTTGGTGGTGAAACTAGTGTTGTACATTTTGTTGTAATCACCAATATAGGATTCCAATTGATCGCGCGAATGACTTGTTTTATAGAGTGCTCTTGGCTCCGCTGCAAATTGGTATTCTTCATCGTCTGGCAATAAATCTTGCGCATCGTCATCCGCCTCATTTGCACCAAACGTAAAGATTGTAGCAATACGCAAATCATGTTCACCAGCTTCTTTTTTCTGTTGAAAGAGATTATAATAGGCAATTGCATTATCAATGCTGCTCACAGCAAAGAGTGCAGAGTAGGATTTCCTGAACGTCTTCTGATCGTGGTAAGCGATTATATAATCAACAATTTTCTCTAAACGTTTTGGGGCATTTAAAACTTCAGACTTATCAATGTCCTCTACTTCAATATCTATAAAAGTCTTGCTTTTTTGTTTGTATTTACCAACGTATTCAATTCCAAATTTCAAAACATTCTGATCGCGAATAGCATCAGTGATAACATACTTATGCAAGCAGTTTCCAAACAAATCTTTGGTCGTTCGCTTACCAAATTCGTTTTTAGAAGCATTGTCTGCGAAAATTGGTGTTCCTGTAAAACCGAATAACTGACTATTGGTAAAAAACTCGGTAATGCGCTTGTGCGTTTCACCAAACTGACTGCGGTGACACTCATCGAAAATGAAAACTATTTTCTTGTCCTTTAAATGTTCAAGTTGTTTCTTGTAAGAACCTGAAATGGCATTGTTCAGTTTCTGAATCGTTGTGATAATGAGATTTGATTCTTTGCGAACTCCTTTCTTGTCTTTAAAGGTTCCTTTAAACTGACGAATCAAACTTGTTGTATTGTCTGTTGAATCGACGCTGCCTTCTTTGAAAGCGTTGAATTCATTCATTGTCTGATAATCCAAATCTTTACGGTCGACCACAAAAACGACTTTGTGTACATCCGATAAGCCCATTAATATCTGACTAGCTTTGAAGGAAGTTAATGTTTTACCAGAACCTGTTGTATGCCAGATATAACCATTGTCTTTACTGTTCTGAACATGTTGCACAATTGCTTCTGTAGCAAAGTACTGATAGGGACGCATGACCATCATCACCTTATGCGTTTCGTTAATGATGACATAGTTGGCAATCATGTTCCCCAAATGGTGCGGATTGAAAAAAGCATGTGCAAAAGCTCCTAGTTCTGTTATGTTTTTGTTTTGGGCATCTGCCCAGAAAAAGGTTTGTTTTACAGATTGCAAGCGATTATTTGCCAAGTATTTGGTGTTTACACCATTGCTAATCACAAAGAGTTGCACATATTGGAATAAACCGTGATTGCTCCAGAAGGAGTGTCGTTGATAGCGATTGATTTGATTAAAAGCTTCTTTAATTTCAATACCGCGACGTTTCAATTCGATTTGAACCAAAGGCAATCCATTCAATAAAAGTGTTACATCATAACGATTGAGAAATGATCCCGCTTGTTGAACTTGGTTGGTAACCTGAAATAAATTGTTGTTCCAATTCTCACTATCGAAAAACTGCACATACACTGTTTCTCCACTTTCACGATTGAAACTAAAACGATCGCGAAGGGTTTTTGCTTTTTCGAACACATTCCCTTTCGCTAAATGATTCACAATCCCCTCAAATTCTTTATCTGAAAATGTTGTTTTGTTAAACGCTTCGAGTTGATTTTTCAGATTGGACAACAATAACTCGCCATCCGTTATTTGAACGAATGCGTAACCCAATCCTTGCAATTGCTGGATTAAGTTTTGTTCGAGAAGGGCTTCTGATTGTGTTGTCATTTCACTGTTGGTTTATTGTGCCATTAAATTTATCGTTTTTCCAATTGAATGGATTGTTTTTAATATAATTTGAAATGTTTTGATATTCCATTTCGTTTCGAATGATATGATCGTGATAATTCGGTTGAAAAAAATGATTGTTCCGATTGTATTTCGGAATATTCAATTGATGTTCGTCAATGTAATCATCAATTTTCGTATTCACAGACGATTTAAACCCTGCAATAAATGATGAAATTGATTTCGGTAAACGAACTGGTGGATTTGGTTGGATTTGCGATAAATGAAATGATTCGTTTTCAATTGATTTTTGTTGGGTTTTCAACGATTGATTCACATCGTTTGGGATTCGTTCGATTTGGATTACGTCGTTTTGGATTGCATCGTTTGGGATTATGTCGTTTTGGATTACGTCGTTTTGGATTGCGTCGATTTGGATTGCGTCGTTTATTCCCCAATCATTTATCCCCCGATCATTTATCCCCCGTAGAGACACACGGCCGTGTGTCTCTACGGGGTGTCCGTGTCCGTGTCCGTGTCCGTGTCCGTGTCCGTGTCCGTTTCCGTTTCCGTGTTCGTTGGATTGTTGGGATTGTCGTTTGTACCGTTGACGTTCGCCATTACAAATTTCAACGATTGCGTGTAAATGATTTGGCATGATCACAAATTCGTGTAAAATCAATTCATATCGGATTTCAAATGATCGAAACCATTCCTGTTCCACGATCTTTCCGAATTCGGATAACACCATTTCGTTCTGTTCAATATTTCCCAAATTGCATTCTCTGTGTTGTGTTACAATGGTCAAAAAATACAAGGCATCCGCCGAATAATCCCAATTGGGTTTTCGGTGTGATTGGATACGATATGTATTTTTGAATTTATCCATTACACAAACATCTGCTGCAATAAGCCTTTCTTAAATGTTTGGCTTTGGGTTATTTGTTGGTTTACTACTTCAATCTTAGCATCAATAGCAGATATAAAAGAAGCGATTTTTTGTTGTTCTTGAAGCGAAGGAAACTTAAACGAAAAATTAGCCAAATCTTCAAAATTTAAACTATCTCGTACACTTCCAGAACATCCAATTTTTATCTTATACTTAAATAAATGCGTGTTAAATAAAAATTCAAAATATTGTTTGTCTAATCCATTTTTTAATGAGAACACAACATACATAGGACTTACAATTCCCGTATCAAAATTTATTAATCGCGCAATAGACCCAACATTTATTCGTGATGGATTATAAGCAATATCATCTTTTTCAACCACTTTATAATTTGACAAATCTTTACTTGCTACTTCATACCCGTCAAATTGTTCGTCTTGACTAATAAAGCCTTTCTTGTTGCTAACACTTAATACTAATTCAACTTTAAAATCTTTATTACGAATAGATTTATGAAATAAATATTTCCCCAATTTCATATTCTCCCAATTCGGAAAATGCTTTCCATTTTCATCTTTAAAGCGCAACTGTTGAGAAAACAATTGTTGCATTGCGCCTTTTTTGTAGTTTTCCAATAATTCCTTCTTGCGGTTAAGCATTTGAATTTTTTCATCTACTGAACTCAGAAAAGAAGCAATTTTTTGTTGTTCGGGGAGGGTTGGAAGGTTAAAAGGCGTATTCTTGGCCTGTATTACAGTATAATGAGCAATAGTTCCGATATGGGAAACTGTTTTGATGTAATTTCTGAACAATGGAGTTATGAAAAAAGAATATAAAAAATACCCACTTATTGATTCATTATTTTTTATCCACAATAGGTCAGCGTCTTTAAAGTATAGCGGATCATTTTTTATTATCAAAAATGGAATACCTATCGACCCTCCACCAGTAATAAGTAGATCATCTTTTTTAACTCGACCGCTCTTATTTGAAAGAGAATCATACAAGTCAAAAGGTATGTAGGCTTCTGTATTTTTTTTACCGTTAAAAGCTGCGACTACGTCACTAGATCTATAAAAAGGAACACCTTCTTCAGCCCATTGCTCCTTGTGAACACGAGATGCTGATGAAATTTCAACTAGATCACCTAACTTCTTTTTCTCCCACGTTCCATTAAATTCCCTAAACCTTAACTTAGGAACTAATGCTTGTTTTGTTTTATTTGCTGTCATAGCTTCCAAATTAAAACGGTGGTTCTAGTCCTAGTTCTTTGCAAAATTCGGCAATGGTTGTGTCTGTGTTTTTTATGGAATCATCCAAAGAACGAAGATCTTTTGCAACAGCATTCAAATCAATTTCTTCCTCTTCTTCAAAGGTATCAACATAGCGTGGGATGTTGAGGTTGTAATCGTTTTCGGCAAGTTCAGCAAGTGTTGCAACGTAACTGTATTTGTCTTCAAGTTCTCCGGCTTCGAGAGCCTCAGCCATCGAATAATTTTGGTAGGTTGAGATAATTTTATCAATGTCTTCTTTACGTAAAATGTTTTGTGTTTTAACTTTTTCAAAATACTGGCTGGCACCAATGAACAAAACGTTTTCCTTGTTGCTGCGTTTTTTCTTCAAAACCAAGATACAGGTTGGAATACTCGTTCCGTAAAAGATATTGGCTGGTAAACCAATTACCGCATCCAAGTAGTTTTTGTCTTTAATCAAGTATTGGCGAATGTGTCCTTCGGCAGCACCTCTAAACAAAACTCCGTGTGGTAATACAATCGCCATGGTTCCATTTTCATCTAATTGGTGTACCATGTGTTGAACAAACGCAAAATCGGCTTTACTGCTCGGAGCTAATTTTCCGTAAGCAGAAAAACGGTCGTCACTCATAAACAAAGGGCTTGCGCTCCATTGTGCTGAGAAAGGTGGATTAGCAACAATTGCTTCAAAACGTAGGTCGTAATGTTGCGGTCGCTCCAGGGTGTCTTCGTTCTTAATATCAAAACGCTTGTAGTGCACATCGTGCATGATCATGTTCATGCGGCACAAGTTGTATGTCGTTGGGTTCATTTCTTGTCCGTAAAACGCACCCACTTCTTTCACTTCTTTGGCTACACGCAATAGGAGGGAACCAGAACCACAGGTTGGATCGTACACACTTTTCAGTTTCTCTTTTCCAACGGTTACCAATTGCGCCAAAATGCTCGAAACTTGTTGAGGCGTATAGAATTCTCCTGCTTTTTTTCCTGCACCACTTGCAAATTGTCCAATCAAATATTCGTAGGCATCTCCTAATACATCGCTTTCGGTATTTTCCAAATCGAAATCAATTTCCTCCAAATGCGAAAGCACTTTTACAATCAATTCGTTTTTATCGTTCTCCGATTTTCCTAATTTGTGGCTTGTTAAATCCAAATC
>CAJAVU010000104.1 GCA_903945495.1 uncultured Flavobacteriales bacterium
ACGCCAAAGCAAATGCATCAACAAAAAGAAATCAAAATAAAAACCTATAAAAACAAATATCCCAGTAAACACGTGTTTACTGGGATATAATTAGTTATCTTAGTCTTTAATAATCTGTATCGTTTATTTAGGACTAGTCAATGAATTATCAGTGTTTGTCTTCATCAGAACACAATCCAACAATTGTGTGAAAAACATCGTGTAATGCAGTCAATGAAGTTTTGATTTCTTCATCAGTTGCACCAGCCGTGATTTGAGCTTGTAATTTTTTGCTGTCTTTAGCCAATTTAGTACACGCTTTTTTCACTTTCTTATTGTTAAATTCAGCTGGAATTGGATTTGAAACCAAAGCGTTTGCTTTTTCAACCATTTCACCTACGCGCTTTTTGATTGGTTCGTAGTTTCCTTCTTCAACTGGGTGGAATGTTTGTGACATCACCTTGTGAAAGTCTTTTAATTGTGGCCATGCATCAAATTTGGATTGAGCTGATGCATTTGTTGTCATTGCTGCAATTAGCATGAAGCAAAATGATACTGTAGCGATTTTAAGTGTTTTCATTTCTTTATTTTTTACAAATTTAATGACTTCATTCTACAGAAAAATGACTTGTGTCATAGATCATACAATGGATGAATCATTTATTTCAAATTGTCCGCTTTCTGTTTTGCATTTGCCATAATGTTGTCGGCCTTTTTAAACGCTTCTTCTTGCGCTTGATCCGCTTTTTTGTAGGCTTCGTCTTTTGCCTTTTTACCAGCAACCTCGGCAGCTTTTTTCTTAAGTGGATTTGAACCCGCTTCAGCAACAAGTTGTTGATAGGCTTTGTCTGCTTCGGCTTTTGCTTTTGCATTTGCCTTGATTGCGTCGGCTTTGATTTTGTCAGCTTGTTTTTGAGCGTCGGCCATGATCTCATTCTTTTTCGCTGTTAAATCTTCTTTTATTTCATTGACTTTTTGATCGACAATCGCTTTTACTGTATCAGTAACGGCGTCTTTTACATTGTTGATTAAGTTGTCTTTTAAATTCCCCGTTGCAGCCAATAAAGACTCTTTGAAATTATTGGTGATTTTTGGATTCATGACTGTTCCACCCATTCCAACTTTCACAGGGATGACATCTGGAATCGCGTTAATATTTAATTTAGGAGAAAGAGAGTTCACTTTAGCAATTGCCTGCTCAGCAGTTTTGATCATAGCCGGTGGAATTTCCTCTTTTGGAACCATCATTTTAATATCGTAATCAATCGCTTGCTCGAAAGATGTTGTTCCACCAATCGTAGTTTTGATTTTGCCTAAATTCACATTGAACGGTTTCACAGTCACTTTTCCATCGGCAAAGGAGAATTTAGCCTTAACATCCTTCACTGTTTGATTCGACAATTTTTTCATGTTCAACGATTCTGCCATTTTTTCAAGTGGTTTGAATCCTGTAATCGTAAGACTGTTTGTTGAGAAATCACCAAGTCCAGTTAAACTTGAATAAATAGGTTCCAAATTCGCTGTTAAGAAAGATTTCATTTCCAAATTCGTAGATATTTTTCCTTGCGCATATTTTGCAATTGGAGCCAATTTACCTACTGTAACAAAATTCGTAGCCAATTCATGAATGTCAATTTGATCTAAATCATAAGCGAAATCAATTTTTGGTTTAGCATGATCTTTCGTATCGTATGAACCTTTTAAGCCAACAGTTCCACCCATTGTATTCATTGTTAAATTGTCCAACGAAGCCACTTCATCTTTCATTTTCACAGCACCTTTTACATTTTTAATGTTCATGCCATTGTAACGAAGATTAGCAATGTTCGTATTTAACATGAAGTCGATATTGTCTGGAATCAATGTTGGTTCTGTGCTTGTTGGTGCAGGTTCTGTACTTTCTACTGCTGCTGTTTCCGATGCAGGAACCAAGTTCATCAATTGATCTAAATCTAAATTGGATGATGTAAAGTTGAAGTTACCTTTCAATAATTCTTCACGGAATATGTAGCCCATGTAATTGTCAATTGAACCAGTCATTGCAAAGTCAGATTTTCCAGTAGTGGCAATTAGTTTTTCCAAAGACAGATTCTTCGGTGAAAAGCGCAAGAGTAGATCTGCAATTTCCACTTTGTCATTTAAGTCTTTTGTTGCATAAACCATGTCCATTATTTCGACTGTTCCAGCGGCTTTAAACGCTTCGTAGTCACCTCTGTCAAGCGCACTCATTCGTCCATTTAAACTAACATCCACTTTTAGTTTTCCATTGTATGATTCGCCTTCAGCCATTGGCATTACCTTTTTCAAGGTTGCCAAATTGACGTTTGCTTTGATTTTTGAAATCAACAATGGATCCGTTTCTGGATTGCGCATTTTTAAGTTTGCATCAATTGTGTTTCCGGCGAAATCAGCATGGAATTTATCCACGTCAATGGTCATTAAATCTGTGTTTGAACCACCTTTAAATTTGGAACCAGCTTTTACGATAATGTTGTTGATTTTACCAGGAAGATCTGGATAGGAAATAGAGGCGTTGTCAACATTCAAGAAAAAATCCCATCCCGGCATGTTTTTGTCATCCATTTGACCTTTAACTTGTCCTCCTAATTCTAAATTTCCTTTTGTTACCATGCTTTCGTAACCCGAATGATAAAATGCAGGAATGAGCGATAAGAAGTCTTTGAACGTTGCTTTTGATGCATTTAACTTCAAATCCATATTATCATGACCTTCTAACATTTCGTAAAAACCATCTACTTTAAATGTTAGTGCATTCAATTTGAATTCATTTTCACGCAAGGTAAATTTGGATGTTTTTTCAGTGAATTCCATTAAGATATTCGCGATAACATCTGTTTTAACTTCTGTCAAATAAGAAACTCCGTCCATGTCAAATGTCATTTGATCCATGTTCGTTGTCGTTTCAAAATCAATAACATCGGCAGTTAAATCTCCAGTTCCTGTATGATTCAAGTTTTTAATTTCCAAAAACATGTCAGATGATTGATCATCGTATTTCACATTCGCTTTTGTTATACTATATTCTTTCAATGATAATTTGAAATTCGAAGGTTCTTCTTTTTGTTGAGGCGTTTTAACTGAATCCGGTTTAACGATATCGTAATTTGCCGTGCCATCGCTTAAAATTCGAACGTCAAATGTTGGTTCTTCTAAATGAATTTCATCAATTTCAACTTGATCTCCCGAAATCACACTCCACAATCCTACATGAGCAGTAAATTGTTTGATGTTTGCCAATTCAACACCTTTGAATTTTCCAATCCCTTCTAGTTTCGTGTCGTTCAATTGAATCGTCATGTTGGGAAACGTACTCAAGAAAGTTAAATCAAATTCTCCCATCGAAAGCTTGGCGTTTAATGTGGTATTCACTTCATCAATCACCATTTCTTTAATCTCGTCTTTGAAAACGATTGGAATCGTTATAATGATAATAATCAACGCAAGAATACTGATGGAAGTCCATTTAATGATTCGTCTTAAAAGGCTTTTTTTCTTTTTTTCTTTTGGTTTCATGTATTTTGGGTCTTCTAATTTTACGATATTTGCTTTATTCGACTTTTCGAATGGTAAATTTAACGAAAATATGAAGGGATTTATTCTATTGTTTGCGGTTTTGTTTTTAAAAACTGTCTCATTTTCACAAATTTTAATAGGTGAGCCAACAAATGATGGCAAATCGACTACAAAAAGAAAAGAGAAGAAGGTAGATTCTGATTCAACTAAACTAAAAAAAGAGCCAAGTGGAACGTCACTTTATTTTGTAACCAATTGGTCGTTATCAACCCGAGTTTTAAAAGAAAACGGCGATTTATTCGGGGATACCTTAGGAGAGAGAGCAAATGAAAAGAATTTGAATACTTGGTCTTTTGGACTCGGTTTTCAAAATGATTTATCAGAACATTTGATGTGGGATGGTGGGATTTCGTTTTTGAGAAATGGCGAATCATATTCGTTTATTGGAACAGATACAACCTATTCTTATCAAACGACTTACAGTTACATTTCAATGCCGTTAAGAATCAATTATACGATTGGTAAAGATTTTAAATTTTACGCAGGTGTCGGATTGATTCCACAAATGTTTGTGGGGTACAAACAAGAACGTCAGTGGACGCGCTCAGATAATACAGAAGAGTCGGAAACAAACAAATCAAAAAATGGAGTAAATCCATTTGTTGTAAGTGCCGCTGTAAATGTTGGGATGCTTTTGAACTTCAACAATGGTTGGTCATTGCTCGTTTCGCCAGAAGCGCGTATTCAATTGAATTCAAGTTATATGAACCAAGAGCCTTACATTCACAAAGGAAGAGCTTACGGTGTAACCTTTGGTTTGGTAAGACATTTATAAGATGAAAGTTTCAGAAGTTACAAATTATTTAGAGTCATTAGCGCCGCGTTCGAGTCAGGAATCATATGATAACTGCGGATTACTCGTTGGTGATCGCAATGCAGAAGTAACAGCAGCCTTAATCAGTTTAGATTGCACGGAAGATGTTGTGGCAGATGCTGTTGCCAAAGGGTGTAATATGATTATTGCGCATCATCCCGTTATTTTCAAAGGATTGAAATCATTGACAGGAGCAAATTACATTGAACGTACAATTTTGGCGTGTATCAAAAATGACATTGCTTTGTATGCAATTCATACCAATTTGGATAATTATTCGAATGGAGTGAATTATGAAATTGGACAACGAATTGGATTGAAAAATCTTCGAGTCCTTCAACCAAAAAACAATGTACTGGCGAAATTGGTTGTTTTTACACCGCAATCGTGTTTGGAAGATGTTCGTGAAGCAGCTTTTCAAGCAGGAGCAGGGGCAATTGGAAATTATTCTGAATGCCATTTTGAAACGGGAGGAACTGGGACGTTTAAGCCAAATGAAAATGCAACTCCGTTTAATGGAGAAAATGGAATTAGAAGCCAAGTTGAAGAACTGAAATTGGAATTTCTTGTGAGCACCCATTTGATTAATTCTGTTCTTTCAGCAGTGAAACAAGCACATTCGTATGAAGAGGTTGCGTATGATTTAGTTCCATTGTTGAATGAAAATCAAACGGAAGGAAGCGGAATGATTGGTGAGTTGGAAATTGAAATGGATGAATTGACCTTTTTGAAGCACTTAAAAACAACCTTTCATTGCGGGGCGATTCGTCACACAAATTTATTAAACAAAAAAATAAAAACAGTAGCATTTTGTGGTGGATCTGGAAGTTTTCTTCTTTCGACTGCAATGCGCCAAAAAGCGGATGTTTACATCACCGGCGATTTCAAATATCATGAGTTTTTCGATGCGGAAAATCAGATTTTGATTGCCGATATTGGTCATTATGAAAGCGAACAATTCACATCAAATTTAATTGCTGACATTTTGAAGAAAAAATTTACTACCTTTGCCGTTCATTTAACGGGAATTAATACGAATCCTATAAATTATTTTTAGCACATGGCAGCAACTGCGGTTAAAAAAGAAATATCTGTGGCGGACAAATTAGACGCCCTTTATGAATTACAAAAGATTGATTCTGAAATCGATAGAATTCGCACCATTCGTGGTGAGTTACCTCTTGAGGTTCAAGATTTAGAGGATGAGTTGGAAGGCTTAGATACTCGTATCAACAAAATTCAAGATGAGATTAAAGAGCTTGAAACTGAAGTTTTAGAGCGTAAGAATGCAACGAAAGATGCAGAAACTGCGATCGCAAAATACAAAGAGCAACAAAATAACGTACGTAACAATCGTGAATACGAATCTTTATCGAAAGAAATTGAGTTCCAAGAATTGGAGATCAAATTACACGATAAAAAGAGTAAAGAAGCGAAGATTAAAGTTGCGAACAAAAAAGAAATTTTAGACGAAGCAAAAGAGCGTTTCGAATTCCGTAAAGGTGATTTGAAAACGAAACAAGCTGAGTTGGATGAAATCGTTTCTGAAACACAAAAAGACGAAGATGCTTTGTTGAAAAAGTCAGATGATGCGAAATCTAAAATTGACGATCGTTTGGTATTTGCTTACAATCGTTTGAGAGAAAACGCGAAAAATGGTTTAGCTGTTGTTCCAGTTGACCGTGATTCTTGTGGAGGATGTTTCAACAAAATTCCACCTCAACGTCAATTAGATATCCAATCTAAAAAGAAAGTTTTAGTGTGTGAGCACTGTGGACGTATCTTGGTACCAACTGAGGAAGCAGAAGCATAAGCACGCTGCGGATATATTCCGCACGAAATAAGTTTGTAGGGCGGAAAATATTCCGCCCTATTTTTTTACATTTAAGGTATGAAGTTTAGCGATTATAAAATTTCTCCGTTGATCAAACAACAATTGGAAGTAATGGGTTTCAACAAACCTACTGATATCCAATTCAAAGCCATTAAGCACATTCTTGAAGGAGAAGATGTGATGGCCGTTGCACAAACGGGAACTGGAAAAACGGCTGCATTTGCAATTCCAGTAGTTGACAAACTAGAATCACGCAATCGCAAAGGATACAAAGGTGTTCGTTGCTTAGTGATGGTTCCAACGCGTGAATTAGCGAAACAAATTGCAGGAGTTTTTCAAGAAATAGCTAAACGTACTTCGGTCAAAACCTTTGGTTTATTTGGAGGAGTTGAACAAGAACAACAAATTCGCACCTTGAACAATGGAATTGATGTGTTGGTTACTACGCCAGGACGTATGTTCGATTTGATTTCTCAAGGACATTTAGACATTTCGAAATTGGAGTTTTTGGTGTTGGATGAAGCCGATATGATGCTTGACTTGGGATTCATGAAAGACATTCAAGATGTCATCAAACACATTCCAAATAAACGTCAAACCTTATTTTTCACCGCAACGATTTCCAAGAAAATTAAAACCTTGGCATACTCAGTTGTACGTGATGCCATTCGTATTCAAATTTCACCTAAAAATCCGGTTGCTAAGAACATTGATCATGCTGTTGCCTTCGTGGAAATGGATGACAAACGCTTTTTCTTAGAAAACATTCTGAAAGAATACGAGGACAAAATGTTCATTGTGTTTGCGCGTACAAAAGTGCGTGTTGAGCGAATTGTGGCTGCAATGGAACGTGTAAACGTGAAAACGGAAGCAATGCACGGTGGAATTGATCAAAAAGATCGTTTTGCCATTTTTGAGCGTTTTCGTTCCGGTGAAAACAATGTGTTGATTACAACAGATGTTGCAGCGCGTGGAATCGATATCCCGACAATGGACTACGTAATCAATTACGATTTACCGGATGACGCTGAAAACTATGTTCACCGTTGTGGACGAACAGGTCGTGGAAACAAACGCGGACAAGCCTTATCGTTTTGTAGCGAGTCTGAAATGGAATTGCTAACGGCGATTGAAGAATACACAGGTGAAGAAATCGAGCGTTATGAAATCCATAAAGATGATTACATGGACATTTTGAACGACAGCGATGATGGATCTAACAATTGGAAAAAACTAATTGATCTTACGAACAAAGAAGACGGAACGGAAGATGAATGGTAAAATCTACCGTTCAAAGCGATATTCTTTCAATACTTTAATTCCAAATAATCCATTTTCAAAGGTGAAATGGATATTTCCTTTGTCCATTAAATTCGAATGATTCGAAAATGAACGCAGCGATGTATAATCGTTGTAAGCATTGCGTTCCAATTTAATTAAGCCTGTTTTTCTCAAGATGTAGCGATCGCCATGTTTGGAATACTGTTCTGTCGATTTAAAGGCATACTTTTCATTGATTGGTTCACTTGAAAAGACAAAGTTCAACAACAAGAAAAGGCTTACTAATGTTGGGAAGGTCGATAATCCATGAAAGTAGAGTAGAGAAGAATGCAATTTTCGTTTGTTTCGAAAATTCAGAAGGACACCGAAGCCAACCCCAATAATTCCGAGTAAAAAGTACAGCGCGATCAAGGTGTTTAATGGAATCAAGGTGTAAAGTCCGATGGTGATAAAAATGATCGTGTTGAAAGCAAATAGCAGGATTCCAATTCCCAAACGTGTTTTTAGCACAAATACACTCGCTTCAGCAAATTGACGCCAATTTAATTTATCTAAATTTCGAATGGCACTTGAGGTAAATAACACCATCAATACGTTTTCGATTAAAGCCATTGATAAGCCAATCCATGCGTAATGATAAGCCAAAAGGATGGGTAACATCAATAAATTGAAAACGGTAAACAAAAAGATGAGGTGCGTTAAAAAGGATTCGATGAGCGTATCTGAACGAAAATTCTCAGAGTTCATATAGGCTTGAAAACTCATGCGCGCTTGCTCTTTCACTTTTTTGCGCACATTTTCTTTGACTGTTTTTTTCCAGTTATCGTATGAATTGGTCAGCGTTGATTCGTCAACACCAAACCGCTTGTTTTCTTTTAGAAAAGAAGAGAGAAAATCGAATGCTTCGTTTAGTTCAAGAAAATCTTCGTGCGCACTTGCAGACGTATTTCGATCGGGATGGATTTTTTTTGCTTTGCTGCGGAATGCTTTTTTTACTTCATCAAGCGAGGCCGTTTTGGGAATTCCAAGAAGGTTGAAATAGTGCTCTATTTGCTTGATGTTGGTGTTCATTTATAGAATTTCTAAAAATTTGAATATTTAAATAGTTAGAATGAGCTGGTTGTGCTTACAAAATATTCACCTCGCGCTCCAAAGTCACACCAAACTTTTCTTCAATCGAAGCGATGATGGCTCCTGATAAATCCCAAATTTGTTGACCAGTTGCCCCACCGTAATTCACCAAGACCAAGGCTTGTAATTTGTGAACGCCATAATTGTCCAAGGTTTTACCTTTCCAACCTGCTTGTTCAATTAACCAACCAGCAGCTAATTTTCGTTTTCCAGGTTCAGCTGGATAATTCGGAGCATCAGGATGATTGACCAAAATCGCATCCACAACTGCTTGGTCAACAACTGGATTTTTGAAAAAGCTTCCAGCGTTACCAATTTCTTTTGGATTCGGTAATTTCGAGGAACGGATAGCGATCACCGCGTTACTAATATCTTTAATTGTTGGGTTAGAAATTCCCATTTTCGTTAGTTCACTTTCAATTGCGCCGTAACTTGTATTAATTGCAGGATTTTTCGAAAGTTTAAATTCCACAGAAATAATGACATATTGTCCTTTGAATTTGCGTTTGAAAACACTTTCGCGGTAACCAAACTCACAGCTTTTTGCGTCAAACGAATGAATTTCACCTGTTTCAATGTGATAGGCGTCCAACGAATGGAACACATCTTTGATTTCAACACCGTAAGCACCGATGTTTTGCATTGGACTTGCACCAACACTTCCAGGAATCAAACTCAAGTTTTCTAAACCGGCGAAACCCAAATTAATGCAGTGCAAAACGAATTCATGCCATACTTCTCCAGCTCCAGCTTTCACAATAACATGATCAGCGGTTTCTTCAACTACCTCAAATCCTTTGATTTCATTGCGCAATACCAAACCATTGAAGTCTTGTGTAAACAACACATTGCTACCGCCACCAAGAATCAATAATTCTTCACTAGGAAATTGAGACAAGGCTGATTGAAGTTCTTCCACGCTCGCAAACGTTGAAAAATGACGTGCATTTACCGAAATACTAAATGTATTGAACGGCTTAAGATTTTGGTTCTCTGAAATCATAGGGTAAAAATAGAAAAAGTAGTTTAGTTTGAATGTAAATTGTTAAAACAATACTGCGCTGGCGGAGGTGAATAGCTGCAAGTTCTTGTTTTTTCTGCCAGAAACGCTTGCCTCGCTTTCAAGAGCAAGCAATTGATGGCGAAAAACAAAAGCCGCACTAGCAACCGCAGACAGAATCCGCAGCCTAAAAAAAGGTGTTCTCGAATCTCGTTTCTCGTTTCTCGTTTCTCGAATCTCCTTATATTTGTACCATGCAATTTAAAGAAGTTTCGCTCGAACAAATTAACGCCTTCAACAAGAATACTTTGATGGAAGTCTTGGGAATTGAATGCGTGGAAGTTGGTACCGATTTTATCGTTTCTACCATGCCAGTTGATCATCGTACGCACCAACCAATGGGCTTGTTGCACGGTGGCGCAAGTGCTGCTTTAATTGAAAGTATTGGCTCAATGGGTTCTACTTTGTTGATTGATTTGACAAAAGAATATCCTGTTGGATTGGAAGTAAATGCGAATCACGTCGGTGGAGTAAAAGAAGGTTATGTGAAAGCAATCGGTAAAATTGTTCACGCAGGAAAACGCACACATTTGTGGCAAGTGGATATTTTTGATGGAACAACGAACCGTCTTGTGTGTACTGGACGTTTGACTGTTATGATTATTCCTCGTTCTTAGTGGCTGATCTGCTGAAATACCGCATTCCAACTGAACCTGTGATTAAACAAACGGGTACTTTTTTTGAACTAGATTCACTGCTCGAAGCCGATGGATTTGTGCTTACGGATTTCAATCAAACACGCATTTTTGGTTTTAAACCGAGTGAAGAGGAAGGAATAATTTCGTTTTCTTCAGAAGTTCCTTTTGTTATCAACGAATCAGATTATTTAAACCAAGCAACAGCCTTTATTGCCGAACTAGAAAATCAACACTTGAACAAAGCGGTTTTTTCGCGTATTAAAGCAATTGATTTTGAAGGTGAAAAAGCCACTTGTCTTTTTGAGAAATTGTGTACTGCTTATCCAAATGCTTTTGTTTATTTGGTCTCGAGCGAATTATTTGGAACATGGGTTGGTGCAACGCCAGAAACCTTGTTAGAAGTAAACGCTTCTACTTTCAAAACGATGTCGCTTGCAGGAACGAAAAAAGCGGCTGATGAAACACCTTGGCGCGAAAAGGAAACTCTGGAGCAGCGTTATGTCACTGATTTTATTTTGAATGAAATTCAGAAATTAGAAAACGTTGAAGTTGCTATGAATGGTCCGTATACATTTGTTGCTGGACCAGTGAAACATTTGCGAACGGATGTACAATTTTCTTCCGAAACGTTAAATGGTTTGAAATTAGCTCAAGTGTTACATCCAACTCCAGCAGTTAGTGGCTTACCGAGAAGAGAAGCTTTAGATGTAATTGCATCGCTTGAACAACACAATCGTGGTTTTTACTCAGGTTGTATTGGCTGGACAAGCAACAATAAATCACGCCTTTACGTCAACTTACGCTGTTGTCAACTACAAGAACAAAAAGCCTATTTGTATTTGGGTGGTGGATTCACAATTGATTCCAAACCAAACGAAGAATGGGAAGAAACAGAAAATAAAAGCAAAACCTTGCTAAACATCCTACAAAATCTGTAGTTTTGATGTTCGAATGATTTCAAGTAACAAAATAGGGGTTCAAATAATTGTCGAGCAGTGTCTCGCGCATGGAATGAAGCATGTTGTGTGCTCGCCAGGATCGCGCAATGCACCATTTTCGATTGCTTTTGATGAACATCCTGAAATTGAAACGTATATCATTCACGATGAGCGAAGCGCGGCTTTTTTTGCGCTTGGTTTAGCACAACAATTGAATGAACCTGTTGGCGTTGTTTGTACTTCAGGATCTGCCGCTTTGAATTATTATCCTGCCGTGGCTGAAGCGTATTATCAATGTATTCCATTGGTTGTGATTACGGCTGATCGTCCTGCAGAGTGGGTTGATCAAGGTGATGGACAAACAATTGTTCAGCGTGAAGTGTATAAAAATCACATTCGCTATTCATGTCAATTTTCTGAAAAAGTGGAAACAACAGATCAGCGATGGTACATGGAACGTGAGTTAGCCGTTGCTTTTTCTGAAGGAACAACCGTTTGGAAAGGTCCAATTCATATCAATGTTGCGTTAAACGAACCCTTGTACGGCCAAACGGAAATTGAAAAAGGGGAGAAGCGTTCGATTGAATTGGTACGTGGAACATTTCATTTTTCGAACCGCAATGCAATTGAGTGCATCAAAGCGATGAGTTTACCGAAGAAAATGGTGATTTGTGGCCAATTGCAACCAGACGCAGCTTTGTTAGAAGAATTGAAACGTTTTTCAAATGATTCGTCTGTTGCTATTTTGGTGGAAAATACCTCAAATTTGAGTGATTTGCGTTTTGTGCAATGTATCGACCGCACATTGAATGCAATTTCAGATGAAGAATTAGCGAACTATGCTCCGGATGTGTTGATTACAATTGGTGGAGCAGTTGTTTCGAAAAAAATAAAAGCATTTATTCGAAAATTCAAGCCGAAATACCATTGGAAAGTTGGTTTTGAATTTCCTTACATGGATACGTATCAAAGCATGACGCATTCATTTCAGGTAGAACCAAGTTTGTTTTTCCATGAGATGAATCAATTGAATTACGATCGAAGTATTTCGAATTTTGGTGCAAAATGGAAACAAACTGATTTCTTAGTACAAGAGAAAATGCCTACGTTTTTCCATAAGGTTCCGTATTCGGATGTCAAAGTCTTTGAAACCTTACTGGATTATTTGCCAGAAAACTCGCAATTGCACATGGCGAATAGTTCAGTTGTGCGTTATTGCCAATTGTTTGATCCAATTCAATCGATTAAGTATTGGAGTAATCGTGGAACGAGTGGAATTGATGGAAGTACGAGTACAGCTTTGGGAGCAGCGGTTGCGAGTCAAAATGATTGTCATGTGTTGATTACAGGTGATGTTTCGTTTTTCTACGATAGCAATGCTTTATGGAATGCATATTTGCCAACCAATTTTAGAATTATCTTGATCAACAATGGAGGAGGCGGAATCTTTAAAATTATTCCTGGACCTGCATCAACGAATCAATTGACAAAGTATTTTGAAGCGCAGCACACGCAAGATGCGAAATTATTGAGTGAAGCATTTGGAGTTCGCTATTATTCAGCGGAATCAATGGAAGAAATAGAAAGCTTGATGTTGGATTTCTACACAATAGAAGACGATGGAAAAGCGAAATTATTAGAAATTAAAACGCCGGGTGATAGTAACCATTTACAATTGGATGCTTTTTTTCAGGAATTAAAATAAATAAAAATGGATTTTGATTTAAGTGTATTGTTTACGTGGGATGGATTGGTTTATTTGGTCATTTTGTCCTTGTTGGAAATTGTGTTGGGAATCGATAATATCATTTTCATCAGTATTGTAACGGATAAATTACCGAAAGAACAAAAACGTAAAGCGAGAAACATAGGTTTAACATTAGCATTGGTTGTTCGTTTGTTCTTGTTGAGTATTGTGGCTTGGGTTATGTCGATGGTAGCGCCGTTGTTCCCAAATACATCGATTGAATTCTTAAAAGAATTTTCAGGACAAAGCATTGTCTTGTTAGCAGGAGGATTGTTTTTGATTTACAAAAGTACGATCGAAATGCATTCAAGTATCAAAGGTCACGAAGAAGTACATGCGCCAAAAAAAGGTGGTATGTCAGCTGTGATTACTCAAATTGTTATGATTGACATCGTCTTTAGTTTTGATTCAATCATTTCGGCAATTGGTATGACAAACGGTATTGCAAAAGAAACAGGCGGAAATCCAATTGTGATTATTTATGTTGCTGTTATCATTTCGATGATTGTGATGTTGATTTTCTCAAAACAAATTAGTGATTTCATCAATAATCGTCCAACAATTAAAATGATTGCCTTGAGTTTCTTGGTGACAATTGGGGTGATTTTGGTGGCAGAAGCATTTGGACAAGAAATTCCAAAAGGCTATATCTATTTTGCGATGATGTTCTCATTGGCCGTTGAATTCTTGAACATTCGAATGCGTAAAAATCAAGGCTTAGAAAAATGACAGAAGCAGAAGCACGTATTTTTTTAGGATACGAGCCTGAAGATGAGTTGGAGGATGTGATTGAAGATAAATTGTTTGAGTTCAAGCAGTTTTTTCTTTCAAAACCAATTATTTGGTCAACATTTAAAGCGCGCTTGGAAAAGTTAGCCAAAATCAAAGAAGCAATTGCATGTTTTGGAGAGGCTGGAAATCAACATTCTGTTAATCTTCCCGTTTTTCAACCAACAGAAAATATTTTAGAAGCTTTTCAATCGTTTCAACAGATAAGAAATACTTGTTTTTTAGCAATTAATCGCGCTACGACTTGTCAAGAGTTGGAAATAATCATCGATTCACTTTTAACTTCACATACAACATATGCTTCGCTTTGGCCAGATGTAGCATTTGTTTCGTCGTCTGTCATTTTGTCCAAAGAACCAGATCCAATGGACTTGCTTTCGGGAATTAAAAGCGTAAATTTGTCGGGAATTGTAACATTTACCGATTTGGCAGAGAAGTTGACAGATCAAAGCGCATGTGTTGCGGAAGAATCGAAACGCTTGTTTATGTTACATCAAAAAGTAAAAGAATGGATGAAGTCTTAGTGCGTTTGAAGGTTCAGTTAGATTTACAGGAATGGCCAGACGTTTACATGTTTAAATTTATTGTTCCTAACGATTCTGAGCGTTTAGCACAAGTTACAGCCTTGTTCAACGAAAGTTCGGATATTGTTATGCATCCTTCAAAAACAGGAAAATACATTAGTGTGAGTGCGAAAGAATTGATGTTGGATGTTGATTCAATTCTCGAAAAATACGAACAAGCAGCCAAAATAAACGGATTAATTGCCTTATGATGATTTTAATGACTTATTCAATTTCGAAAGTATTACTCGGAATTTTATTGACTTCAATTACCTTATTGATTTTGGTGATTGCTTACAAGAAATTGTTGGCATACTTCGGTAAAGGGAATCCAAACAAAGCTGATTATTGTGTATTGTATAGTTTGGAAGGTGAAGTAGCTTCAGGTGAATTAGAAATTTATTTTACTACTGAAACGCCAAAGTCGGTTACAATTGAATTATTGAATGAGGATTTTTCGTTTAACCGAGAAATCACGCAACGCGATGTTACACAAGGTGGACACATTGTTCGTTTTGATTCAACAGTTTTATCAAATGGTTATTACTACTATTGTTTGCGTTCAGAGAATCAAAAAACAATGAAAAAGATGTATGTTGAAAATCGTTAGGATGTCAATTTGACAGAAAAAAAAGATTGGCAAAATAGTTGACAAAAAGAATATTAGAATTAATTTTACCCAAGTCGAAAGACGATAATTATTAAAATTTACAAGATTATGGCAGTAGAAATTACAGATGCAAACTTCGAAGAAGTAGTATTAAAATCAGACAAACCAGTATTAGTTGATTTTTGGGCAGAATGGTGTGGACCATGTCGAATGATCGGACCAGTAGTAGAAGAAATGTACAATGAGTACGAAGGAAAAGCAATCATTGGAAAAGTGAATGTTGACGTTAATCCAGGAGTTTCAGCTCAGTTCGGTGTACGTAACATCCCAACGATTTTATTTATCAAAAATGGTGAAATTGCTGACAAAGTAGTTGGAGCAGTTCCAAAAGCACAATTGACAGCTAAATTAGATGCAATTTTGTAATTGAATTTCGAAAAAATAGGATAATTAGAATATCCACTAAAGAAATGAAGAGTCCCGATTGATGTCGGGACTTTTTTTGTATTAACTTTGCACAAAAATTCAACATGGAGTCATTTGTTCGACGTCTAAAATATTACGGAATTGGCTTTGGAATCGGCTTGATTTTCGTATTCGTTTTCTTTCAAAACAGAGGTTGCTCTTGGCTTCCGTCTAATCGTGTAAAAAACAGTTTCTTAGATCGCGTAATTGTTGTTCCAGTTGATCAAATGGATTACCTAAAATCGAAAGGTATAACTGAAAAAGACCTTGTTCAAGTCTTGAACGATGGTGAAGTGAACTTTTCTGAAAGTAAAAAAGAAGGAAATCCACAAGTCTATTCCATGGAGAAAGAATTTGAAGGAAAAGGGAAATTGAAATTCTATTTTTCACTTCCAAAGGAAAGCTTTATTTCTGAGATTCACTTCTCTGAAAAATCGGCGAATGCTGTGAACAATACAACAGAAGGATTGGGCGAAATCATCCATTTCCCGAAAGACAATGATTTGGTGTTTGTGGATGGACAAAGTTTATTAAAAAAGACAGAATTAAGGGACACAAAGCAGATTTTAAAATTGATCAAATTGAATGGAATGATTGATTTCAAAGAAACAAATTTGAAAGCAAGTCCAAAACCAGAACATTTGATTATTTTTAAAGACAATAAAGGAAGGAGAATAGGAGCAAGAGCGGTTTGGTACAAAAACAAGATTGATATTTCATCTTTGGAAGTTTTGAACTAAATAAGGCTTATTTCGCTATTCAACCAACCTTGTTAATAAATCACTCGTTGGAACAAATTTAACATAGTTTGTTTTTTTATTTTTGAGCATGGAATTTTCAGCAGAACAAATTGCAGGTATTCTTAATGGTGAAATTGTCGGTAACGCACAAGTCACAGTAAACGGATTGGCTAAAATTGAAGAAGGTCACGCAGGTGCTTTGTCGTTTTTGTCAAACCCGAAATACGAAGAATATATCTACAAAACAGGATCAAGTGTTTGTATTGTGAACAAAACATTTGAACCAACCAAATCCTTACCGGAAACATTAACCTTGGTAAAGGTAGAAGATGCCTATGCATGTTTTGCGAAGTTGCTGGAAGTATACAGTCAGATGAACAAAAAGCAACCGAAAATTGAAAATCCATCCTTTATTGCTGAAAACGCAACAATCGGTGAAGGCATGTATTTAGGAGCTTTTGCTTACATCGGTGATAATGCAAAAATTGGTAACAATGTTTCGATTTATCCAAATGCTTATATCGGAGAAAATGTTGTGATTGGTGATGGAACGATTGTTCATCCCGGAGCAACGATTTATGCTGAATGTAAAATTGGTACAAATTGTATCATTCATGCAGGAGTAATCATTGGTGCTGATGGATTTGGATTTGCGCCGGATGAAAATGGTGAATACCAAAAAGTTCCGCAAATTGGAAATGTTATTTTAGAGGACAACGTTGAAGTTGGGTCGAATACAACAATCGATCGCGCTACAATGGGGTCAACTATTATTCGGCGTGGTGTGAAAATCGATAATTTGTGTCAAATTGCACACAATGTTGAGATTGGAAGAAATACAGCAATGGCTGCGCAAGTTGGTATAGCAGGTTCTGCAAAAATTGGTGAGCACGTAATGATTGGTGGTCAAGCAGGAATTAGCGGACATCTTCATATTGCTGATGGAACTAAAATCGTTGCGCAATCGGGTATTCCTTCTTCAGTGAAAAAAGCAGATACATTGATGGGTTCTCCGGGAATTCCAATGGACGACTTCAAAAAATCATATTTCGGATTCCGAAAACTTCCATATATTCTAACGAAGTTGCAAGAATTGGATAAGAAAATCAAAGAATTAACTAAAGAATAAACATAGATGGCTGAAAAGCAACGCACACTGAAAAGCGCTGTCCATTTACAAGGTGTTGGACTTCATACAGGAGAAAAAGTAAATCTAGAAATTTGCCCCGCTCCAGATAATCATGGTTATAAATTCCAACGAATTGATTTGGAAGGACAACCAATCATTAAAGCAGATTGTGATTTAGTCGTTGCAACAGACCGCGGAACAACTTTGGAGTACAAAGGAGCGCGTGTTTATACTACAGAACATATTTTGGCAGCACTTTACGGTTGTCAAGTTGATAATGCCTTAATAAAATTAGACGGTCCTGAAGTTCCAATTATGGACGGAAGTTCATTGTTATTTGTGAATGCTTTTGAAGCGGTTGGTTATGAAGATCAAAATGCTGAAAGAGACTATTTCGAATTAACTGAGAATATTCCTTGGGAAGATGTTGAGAAAGGAATTGAGTTTTTAGCTGTTCCAGATACAAATTACCGCATCACAGTAATGGTTGATTATAAATCGCCAGTATTAGGTACACAGCACGCTTCAATGTATAACATCAATGAATTCAATAAAGAAATTGCTGCATGTCGTACGTTTGTTTTCTTGCGTGAATTAGAATTCCTTGCTACAAATAACTTGATTAAAGGTGGCGATCTTGACAATGCAATTGTCTTAGTTGACCGCATGGATGTTAGTCAAGAAGAATTGAATCGCTTAGCTAAATTGCTTGGTAAAGAAGATTTGAAAATTTCAATTGACGGAATTGGCGTTTTGAATAGTACAAAATTGCAGTACGAAAACGAACCAGCTCGACACAAATTGTTAGATATTGTTGGTGACCTTGCGTTGGTAGGTAAACCAATCAAAGCGCATATTTTGGGAGCTCGTCCTGGACACTCTGGAAACGTTCGTTTCGCGAAAGTGTTGAAAGAGCAAATTAAAAAACAAGAGAAAGAAGGCAAAAAGTTCGATTTAACGAAAGAACCGTTGTACAATATCAATGATATTGAGCGCATGCTTCCTCACCGTTTTCCATTCTTAATGGTCGATAAAATCATGGAGATTCAGGAGGAGTCAATCATTGGAGTGAAAAATATTACAATGAATGAGCCAATCTTTACGGGTCACTTCCCTGGAAACCCTGTTTTTCCTGGAGTTTTGCAAATTGAAGCAATGGCGCAAGTGGGTGGTATTTTTGCCTTAAGCAAAGTGGAAGATCCTCATTTGTATTCTACCTATTTCATGAAAATTGATAACGTAAAATTCAAGCAAAAAGTAATCCCAGGAGATACGATTGTATTTGAATTATCTTTACTTTCGCCAATCAGAAGAGGATTGGTTGAGATGGGTGGAAAAGCTTACGTGAACGGTAAAATGGTTATGGAAGCAGAAATGTTGGCACAAGTCATTAAGGATAAAGAATAAGTATGATTAGTAATTTAGCATTGGTATCGGCAGAGGCAACACTTGGTGAAGGTGTTGTGGTTGAAGCATTTTCAACAATTTACGAAGATGTTATTATTGGTGCTAGAACGAAAATTCATCCAAATGTAACAATCTATCCAGGTACGCGAATTGGTGAGGATTGCGAGGTTTTTCCTGGTGCTGTGATTGGCGTAATTCCGCAAGATTTAAAATTTGAAGGTGAATATACAACTGTCGAAATTGGGAACAATACAAAAATACGCGAGTGTGTTACGATTCATCGAGGTACAAAAGATAAATGGAAAACGAGTATTGGTGACAATTGCTTGTTGATGACGTATGTACATGTTGCGCATGATTGTCAAATTGGTAACAATGTTATTTTAGCAAGTTACGTAGGTTTATCAGGTCATGTGATTATTGACGATTACGCCATTTTGGAAGGAACAGTTGTTGCGCAGCAATTTGTACATATTGGAGCACATACATTTATTGGTGGTGCTTCACTTGTTCGAAAAGATGTGCCTCCATATATTAAGGCGGCTCGCGAACCTCTTACGTTTGCTGGAGTGAATTCAGTTGGTTTAAGAAGAAGAGGGTATACCGATGACGAAGTGCGCGACATTGAAGATATCTATCGTTTAATCTACGTTCAAAATAACAATATTTCAAAAGGAATTGCTGCTGTTAAAGAATCAATCAAAGATTCTTCGGTTAGAAAATTAATTTTGGAATTTATCGAATCTTCAGACAAGGGAATTATTCGTGGAATGATCTAATTAGTGATTAGATCGCTTTGGCAGAATGAATAGTTATTTGCTGAAAGATTATTGGTTTTAAAAAATCTATTACAAAGTGTTTCATAGAGCAGAAGTAGTTGAATTAGAAATCACCGATTATGCATTTGGTGGTCGTGGAATTGCAAAAGTTCCAACAGAAGAAGGATTTTACGTTGTTTTCGTTGATAACACTTTTCCAGGGCAATTGGTGCGTGCGCGTATCGAAAAAAAACGCAAACGTCACGCTGAAGCTAAGTTTTTAGAGGTTGTTCGACGTTCGAAAGATGAAGTTAATTTACCTTTTCAAGAAATTTCTGGTGGACCGTACATTTATGTTCCGATTGAGTTACAAGAAGAATACAAAAAGAAATCTACATTAGAAGTTTTTGGACGAATTGCGAATATGCGCGATTTAGATACGCGTTTTGATGAATTTATCGCTTCCCCAAATCACTTTTTCTACCGCAATAAAATGGAGTATTCTTTTTCGTGTATCGAACATGATTTGGAAACCAATGAAGAAAAAGACGATGCCTTTGCTTTAGGATTTAAACGTCGTGGAACATGGTGGAAAGTTGAAAGTTTGAATAAGCCAAGTGGTTTGTTTGATGAGCAATGGGAAACGATTTTGAAAGATGTCCGTGAATACTTGTTTAAAACAGGTTTACCAGCTTGGCATCCGCCGAAAAAAGAAGGGTTTTTCCGTCATATCGTTGTGCGTAAATCGTTTGAGCAAGATCAATTGTTGTTGAACTTAGTTACATCGTCTACAAACATTGATCAATTTGATGTTGAGGCCTTTGCTGAATTTTTAAAAGATAAGCTAGGGAATCGTTTAGCCGGATTCCAGCATACCGTAAATGATAATGTTGCGGACCGTGCGAAAATTGAAAATGGTTATTGGAAATTGGTGTATGGACAACCAATTGTGGTTGAGAAATTGTTGAATTTGAACTTTGAAATTTCAATGGAAAGTTTCTTTCAAACCAATCCAAAAAGTGCCGAAAAGTTGTATACGAAAGCATTAGATTACGTTTTTGAAGAAGAAATTCCAACAGGCAAAGTTGTAATGGATTTGTTTTGTGGAACGGGAACCATTGGTCAAATTTTATCGACGCGTAAAAGTGATGTTGAAATTGTAGGTGTTGACATTGTTCCAGAAGCAATTGAAGACGCAAAACGTAATGCGCAACGCAATGGAATTGAAGGAATTAAATTCTATGCAGCGGATGTCGGGAAATTCTTAAAAGAACATCCTGAATACATTGGCAATATTTCGACAATCATTTTAGATCCGCCAAGAGCTGGAATTGCGCCAAAAACCTTATTGAAAACAATCGATTTGGGTGCTGAGAATATTGTTTACATCTCTTGTAATCCTTCGACGCAAGCACGTGACGCAGAGACCTTAGACAAAGCTGGTTATAACTTAGAGAAAATTTCATTTGTAGACCAATTCCCGCATACAGGACATATTGAATCCATTGCCAAATTCAAAAAACGATCATAAATGCGCGCAGAAATCTTATCAATTGGAGATGAATTATTGATTGGTCAAACCATCAACACGAACGCAAGTTGGTTGGGGCAGGAATGTTCAAAATTGGGAATTCGCATTGTGCATGTTACAACGATTTCTGATGAAAAACAATTGATTAAAGATGCTGTTGATGAAGCATTTAAACGTGCAGATTTGGTGTTGGTTACTGGAGGTTTAGGACCAACAAAAGATGATATTACGAAATACACCTTGTGTGAATATTTTGATTCAGAATTAGAAATTCATATTCCTACTTTGCAGCGAATAGAGGCGTTTTTTAGCAAGCGAAATCGTCCAATGTTAGACGTGAATATTCGTCAAGCTGAATTACCGAAAAAATGTACAATTCTTGAAAATGTGAATGGTACCGCTGCGGGAATGTGGTTTGAAAAGAATGGTAAAATTCTTATCAGTATGCCTGGCGTTCCGTATGAAATGAAAGGTATCATGATGGAACAAGCTTTTCCGCGACTTCAAGAAAAATTTGCCTTAAAAGCTTTGTATCACCGAACATTAATGACACAAGGAATTGGTGAATCGTTTTTAGCTGATCAAGTTCAAGATTGGGAAAACGAAGTGCGAGAAAAAGGATTAGGATTGGCTTATTTGCCATCGCCTGGAATGGTGAAGTTGCGTTTAACATCCTACGAAGGTGAAAGCAGAGCGGAAGAGATTGATGCGTATTTCAAGCAATTGGAGGAGCGTTTTCCAAATTACGTTTATGGAAAGGAAGATGAAACAATTCAACTTGTGTTGGGACGCTTGTTAAGCGAAAAGAAAATGACCATTGGAACTGTAGAAAGTTGTACTGGTGGATCCTTGGCTCAAACTATGGTTTCTGTTGCTGGCGCTTCTGATTATTTCCAAGGAAGTTTCTTGACATATACAAACGAATTGAAAAACCGCCTTGTCGATGTTTCTAAGCACGATTTAGATACGGTTGGCGCAGTGAGTAGAGAAGTGGTAGAACAAATGGCTAAGAACGGACGCGAGAAGCTTGGAGTTGATATTTGTATTTCAACTTCTGGTGTAGCAGGTCCAGATGGCGGAACAGAGGAATTGCCGGTTGGTACCATTTGGATAGGAATCGCCACAAAAGATAAAGTTAGTGCAAAGAAATTTCAATTCGGAGATCACAGAGAAAGGAACATTCAAATGACAGTTTTAACTGCCTTAAATCTAGTGAGATGCGAAATTTTAGGAATTTTAATTGAAAAAAAATAACATTTACTTGTTCTTTTAGGAAAAAAGTGGTTACTTTGCACCCCATTTTAGAATAAGGATAAAAAATAAAAAGATGTCACGAGTTTGTCAACTTACGGGTAAATCGGTAATGGTAGGGAACAATGTTTCTCACTCAAACCGCAAAACGAAGCGTAAATTCTACCCGAATTTAATTTCAAAGAAATTTTATCTTCCAGAGGAAGAGTGCTTCGTAACATTGAAGATTTCAACTTCAGCGTTAAGAAATATTAACAAGAAAGGTATTTCTGCTTGCATCAAAGAGGCACGCGAGAAAGGTTATTTAAAATGATCCTTGTTCTGCCCGTTGTGAAATGGTAGACTTAAAAAAGTAAAGAAATGGCTAAGAAAGCAAAAGGTAATAGAATTCAAGTAATTCTTGAGTGCACAGAGCACAAAGAGTCTGGGATGGCTGGAACTTCTCGTTATATTACAACGAAGAATAGAAAGAACACGCCTGAACGTATGGAGATTAAAAAATTCAATCCTATTTTGAAACGTATGACGGTTCATAAGGAGATTAAATAATATTTGAGTCATGGCAAAGAAAGTAGTAGCGTCGTTACAAAAAGGTGGCGGAAAAGAGCATACGAAAGTAATTAAAATGGTTAAGTCTGAAAAGTCTGGATCATATACTTTCAAAGAAGAAATCGTACACAACGATAAAGTAAAAGAGTGGTTCGATAAGAACTAATCTTTATCTTATTCTAAATATTTTAAGCCCCGAATAGTCGGGGCTTTCGTTATTTTTACCCATTATGGCATTTTTCGGTTTATTTTCAAAAGAGAAAAAAGAAAGCCTTGACAAAGGTTTGGAGAAAACAAAACAAAGTTTCCTCTCAAAACTTGCGCGCACAATTGTTGGGAAATCAAGAGTTGATGACGAGGTTTTGGATAATTTGGAAGAAGTATTGATTACTTCGGATGTTGGTGTTGATACTACATTGAAAATTATTGAACGAATCGAAACGCGTGTTTCACGTGACAAGGTCTTGGGTACAAATGAACTCAATACAATCTTAAAAGAAGAAATTGCTGGTTTACTTGCTGAAAATAATTCTGGTGATTCAACCAAATTCACTGTAGACAAAGTGAATGGAGAACCATATGTTATTATGGTTGTTGGTGTGAATGGTGTTGGTAAAACAACGACCATTGGTAAGCTTGCACATCAATTTAAAGAATCTGGTAAGAAAGTAGTTTTAGGTGCAGCAGATACTTTTCGTGCAGCAGCAGTGGATCAATTAATCATTTGGTCAGAACGAGTAGGGGTTCCAATTGTTCAGCAAGGAATGGGAGCAGATCCAGCTTCTGTAGCTTTTGATACCTTGCAATCTGCAAAAGCGCAAAACGCGGATGTTGTTATTATTGATACAGCTGGACGTTTACACAACAAAGTAAACTTGATGAATGAGTTGAGTAAAATCAAACGCGTTATGGAAAAAGTAATTCCAGGAGCTCCTCATGAAATCTTGTTAGTGCTGGATGGTTCTACCGGACAAAACGCGTATGAACAAGCAAAACAATTTTCATTAGCGACAGATATCAATGCTTTGGCTATTACAAAATTGGATGGTACAGCAAAAGGTGGTGTTGTCATTGGAATTTCTGATCAAATGAAAATTCCAGTTAAATACATTGGGGTCGGTGAAGGTATCAATGACCTTCAATTATTTGACCGAAATGAATTTGTTGATTCGTTATTCTCATAGTTAACGCTAGATTTAGTATTGTTTTCTCGAATAGCTGCGCGTAAAACACGGTGTTCCTTTAGTTTTTTTAACGATCAGTTTTCTTCAGTACTTATATTTCTCTATTTTTGAACACGAAGAAAAACGTCAATCAACCAGAAACATGAGAAAACTAAAAATCAATGGTCACGGACACTTGTTGCCAGAGCCGCATGAAATTCCAAAATTCATGAAAGACAAGAAATTGTTTTGGATTGATGAGGATAAAAAATTTATGCGTCAAGACGATTGGTCTCGTCCGATTACGGACCCAAGTTTTTTCTTCAATGAGAAATTAGAATGGATGGAACGCTACGATATCGATCATGGTGTAATGTTGAATCTTTCTCAGATTTATTGCAACGGTTGGGATCGTCAAGATACGCACGACGCAATTCGTTGGCAAAATGATTTCAATGCATCTGTTCAACAAAAACGTCCCGATAAATTTACCTGTGGTTTTGTCGTTCAACCGTTATACATGGAAGATGCTTTACGCGAAATTGAACGTTGTGTTGAAGTATTGAAAATGTCATTGCTTTGCTTACCAACACATTACTTGAACAAAGAAGGTGAGTGGTTATCGATTGCAGACGAAAGTGTTTTTCCAATTTTTGAATTAGCAAATAAATATGGTTTAGCCATCGAAATCCATCCGTATGATGGTGAGAAAATGGTGAAACTGAAAGATGTTTATTGGCGTTTTCATTTGGTTTGGATGATGGCACAAACCGCCGATACCTTGCATTTGTTTACGCTTAAAGATATTCTCAATAAATTCCCGAATGTTAGAACGTGTTTCGCGCATGGTTGCATGTTGGGACAAGCAAATTATGGTCGCCGCTTGCAAGGATTTGATGGAAGACCTGATTTATTCGAAGGAACAACAAATCCACGTGAAGCACTAGGACATCCAAATTTATACTTCGATTCCTTGGTGCATGACGCATATACCTTTCAACTAATCAAAACACGCGCAGGTTCTTCTCAAATTATTGCTGGATTAGATGATCCATATCCATTAGGAGAAATGGAAGGAGTTGCACGTTCTTATCCTGGGCGTGTGATCGATTTCGCAGTCGAAGCGAATATCATTTCTCAACAAGAATCAGACGAAATTTGGTACGACAATGTGTTGAGATGGCTTGGGAAAACTAGTATTTAATTAGAGTTTGAAATGTCATTGAGTAAGAGGTTAGAGATAGAAGTTAGATTGTTCTGGTTATTGCCTTAAAATATACTGATTCGTTCTCGTTTAGGTTGCTCGTGCTTCTCTTCGATAAAAAAAGTATCTTTGCAAAAATTAATTTTCCAATGGCTCAAAAACCTTCAATTCCGAAAGGAACCCGTGATTTTTTACCAATCGAGGTAGCGCGCAGAACGTATATTTTTGATACAATCAAGCATTCCTTCAAAAAATTCGGTTTCGCTCCGATTGAAACTCCTTCATTTGAATTGTCTTCAACTTTAATGGGGAAATACGGTGAAGAAGGTGATCGTTTGATTTTCAGAATTTTGAATTCTGGTGATAAAATGCTAAAAGCTGATTTACAAGCATTGGAAGATAAAAACTTGGCTCGCTTTGCTAATTCTTTGGCTGAAAAAGCGTTGCGTTATGATTTAACTGTTCCCTTTGCACGTTTCGTTGTGCAACACCAAAATGATTTATCGTTTCCATTTAAACGCTACCAAATTCAACCAGTTTGGAGAGCGGATCGACCACAACATGGTCGTTATCAGGAATTTTTTCAATGTGATGCGGATGTTGTAGGAAGTGATTCGTTGATTTATGAAGTGGATTTCGTGTTTTTGTTCGATGAAATTTTATCAAACCTACAATTACCAAGTTTCACAATTAAAATTAACAACCGCAAAATTCTTTCTGGAATTGCCGAAGTGAGTGGTGAATCAGATAAATTGATTGACATTACCGTTGCAATCGACAAATTGGATAAAATTGGTGAAGAAGGCGTTGTCAAAGAATTGACAGAAAAAGGGCTTTCTTCAGATGCCATTGCGAAAATTCAACCGCTTTTTAGTTTCTCAGGAACAAATGAGGAGAAAATGGCTAAAATGAAAGAGTTCCTAGCTACTAGTGAAATCGGTCAAAAAGGCTTGGAAGAACTGCAATTTGTCTTTGATCAAGTAAATGATTTAGGCTTACAAAAAGCTGAATTGGAATTCGATATTACGCTTGCTCGTGGATTAAACTATTATACAGGAGCGATTTTCGAAGTGAAAGCGAATGGCGTTAAAATGGGAAGTATTTGTGGTGGTGGACGTTACGACGACTTAACTGGTTTATTCGGAATGAAAGGCATGTCAGGTGTTGGGATTTCTTTTGGTGCTGACCGTATTTACGATGTTTTAACTGAATTGGAATTGTTTCCGAAAGAAACAGATCAAGGACTAACGTTGATGTTTGTGAACTTTGGAGAAAAAGAACAAGCGCACTGCATGAAATTGGTGAAAGCCACACGTGACAATGGAATTGATTCTGAATTGTATCCAATTGCTGCCAAAATGCAAAAGCAAATGAAATATGCCAATGATCGCAAAGTGCAATACGTTGCCATTGTTGGTGAAGCTGAAATGGCTGAAGACTTAATCCAATTGAAAAATATGGAAACTGGTGAGCAAGCTGAAATGAGCATTGAAGAAGTAATCGTCCATCTTAAAAGATTTTAGTTTTATCACACTATAAAGTCGAATTGAATTCGACTTTTATATCAAAGAGATGTATATATGAAAAACTACGAAATAAATAACAACTGGATTTCACTTGAAGAAATCGACGAAATTGTAGGTGAACATCACACACTAGTTTTAGGTGACGACGCGCGTGCAGCGATTCAAAAATGTCGCACGTATTTAGATGAAAAAATCAAACGTCACGATAAGTTAATTTACGGTATCAATACTGGATTCGGTTCATTGTGTAACACAGCAATTGATGAAAAAGATTTGGAGCAATTGCAAACAAATTTGGTTCGTTCTCATGCATGTGGAACAGGTGAGGAGGTTCCCCAAGAAATTGTAAAACGCATGCTTTTGTTGAAGGTTTTAGGACTTTCTCACGGAAGTTCGGGTGTACAAGTGGCAACTGTTGAGCGTTTGATTTATTTCTTCAACAATAACATTTTACCAGTTGTCTATCAACAAGGAAGTTTGGGTGCATCGGGAGATTTAGCACCTTTAGCACATCTTTCTTTACCATTGTTAGGAGAAGGTGAAGTATATTTTCAAGGAGTAAAACATGCAACTTCTGATGTATTGAAAGCCTTGCATCTTGAACCAATTGTTTTGCAATCAAAAGAAGGATTAGCCTTGTTGAACGGTACTCAATTTATGAGTTCATATGCTTCGTATTGCGTTTCGAAAGGAAAGCAATTGTGGAACCAATGGAACAAGGTAGCAGCTTTATCTTTAGAAGGATATGACGGGCGTTTAAATCCATTTCAAGCAAATGTCAATGAGATTCGTAATCAGGTTGGACAAATTGAAACAGCGCATATTTTTAGAAATATATTAGCGGGAAGTGAAATTGTAGCGCAAGAAAAAGCGCATGTGCAAGATCCTTATTCGTTCCGCTGTATTCCTCAAGTGCATGGAGCTTCGAAAGATGCAATTGATTACGCGGCAATGATAGTTGAACGCGAAGTAAACGCTGTTACAGATAATCCAACGATTTTCCCAGATGAAGATGATGTTGTTTCTGCAGGAAATTTCCATGGACAACCATTGGCAATCACGATGGATTTCTTGGCGATTGCCTTGGCGGAAATGGGAAGTATTTCTGAACGTCGTGTGTACAAATTAATTTCAGGAACACGTGGTTTACCTGCTTTTTTGGTTGCTAATCCAGGTTTGAATTCAGGGTTCATGATTCCACAATATGCTGGAGCATCAGTAGTTAGTCAAAATAAACAATTGTGTACACCGGCTTCGATTGATACGATTGACTCATCCAACGGACAAGAAGATCACGTTTCGATGGGAGCAAATGCAGCGACAAAATTGTACCGAATTGTCGAAAATTGCTTCACAATTCAAGGAATTGAATTGTTAAATGCTGCACAAGCATTCGAATTCAGAAGACCATTAAAATCTTCGCCTATTTTAGAAGAAGTATTTGCTGCTTACCGTCAAAAGGTAAACTTTGTTAACGATGACATTTATTTGCATCCATTGATGATGGAAAGTATTAAATTTGTGAAAGAAAAATTTTAAGACATGGAATTCGATAATCAGATTGACAATATTCAAGGAAAGAGAAGTGAACGTCCAGGTTTCTTGAAGACCTTGTGTATCATGAGTTTTATTTCAACTGGTTTGGCATTGGTTTCAGGATTTATCAACTTATTGTCAGGTCCTTTCACTAAGGAAGAAATGATTGAACAAAAGGTTCAAATGATGAAGTCAATCGATGAGTTGAGAACACTAGAAATGGGTAGTTTGGCTGAAATGTTTGAGAAAATTCAACACATGTCAGAATCAATGAATGGACATTTTTATGCAGCTCAAATTGTCTCTTTGTTAGTTGTTTCAATCGGTATTTTTGGTGTTTGGAAAATGTGGAATGGTGTAAAACTCGGATTCCATTTGTACATCATTTATTCATTATTATCTGTATTAACAGTTTATTTCTTTGTTGCACCAGTGGACGTACCTTCATTTGTGGTGATTGTAAACCTTATATTTTCTGGAATCTTCGTCTTCATGTATTCGCGCAACCTTAAATGGATGACTTTATAAAGAATTCGTAATTCATGATTCCTCATTCATAATTCAGGACCATAATCCCGAATCCCGAATCACAAATTTCGAATGCCAAATTCTTTTGTGTATCTTTGCGCCAAATTTCGAGTGAGTTATGATTTCAGTAAATAATTTATCCCTGCAATTTGGGAAACGCGTTTTGTTTGACGAAGTGAATGTAAAGTTCGTTAACGGAAACTGCTACGGTGTGATCGGTGCGAATGGTGCAGGAAAATCTACATTTTTAAAAATCCTTACCGGTGAACAGGATCCAACTACTGGCCGTGTTGAACTTGAGCCAGGAAAACGTCTTGCTGTATTAAAACAAAATCACTTTGAATTTGATGAATACGAAGTGCTTCAAACAGTAATCATGGGACACAAACGATTGTTTGAAATCATGACGGAGAAGGACGCTTTGTATGCAAAACCTGATTTTTCTGATGCTGACGGAATGCGCACTGCGGAATTAGAAGGTGAATTTGCTGATTTAGAAGGTTGGAATGCTGAAACAGATGCTGCAACGCTTTTGAGTAACCTAGGTATTGAAGAATCGAAGCACTACATTAAAATGGAAGAGCTTTCGAATGATTTGAAAGTACGTGTATTGTTGGCGCAAGCATTGTTCGGTAATCCAGACGTGTTGGTACTCGATGAGCCAACGAATGACCTTGATTTAAAAACAATTGGATGGTTGGAAGACTTCTTATTGGATTTCAAAAATACTGTGATTGTTGTATCGCATGACCGTCACTTTTTGGATACGGTTTGTACGCACATTTGTGATATTGATTACAGTAAATTGAACATGTTTACGGGTAACTACTCATTCTGGTATCAATCATCTCAATTAGCTGCACGTCAACGTTCAGATAAAAACAAAAAAGCAGAAGAAAAGAAAAAGGAATTACAAGATTTCATCTCTCGTTTCTCTGCTAATGCTTCGAAATCGAAACAAGCTACAAGTCGTCGTAAAATGTTGGATAACTTGAACATTGAAGAAATTCAGCCGTCAAGTAGAAAATATCCTGGAATTACTTTCCATCAAGATCGTGAAGCTGGAAACCAAATTTTGAGTATTGAAAATCTTTCTGCTACAGCTGAAGGAAAAACATTATTCAAAGGCTTGAATTTAATTGTGAATAAAGGCGATAAAATTGCTTTCATTTCGAAAAACTCAGTTGCATTGACTGCTTTCTTTGAAATTATTTCAGGTAATGCAAAACCAGAAACAGGAGAATTTACATTTGGAACAACAATCAGTACAGCCTATTTGCCAAATGATAACCATTCATATTTTGTAGATAAATTACCATTGATTGATTGGTTACGTCAATTTGCTCAGACAGATGAAGAGCGCGAAGAAGTATATTTAAGAACGTTCTTGGGACGTATGTTGTTTACAGGTGAAGAAGCTTTGAAAACGGCGAATGTTCTTTCGGGAGGAGAAAAAGTACGTTGTATGTTGTCTAAAATGATGTTTGCAAAAGCAAATTTATTATTGATGGACGAACCAACGAATCACTTAGATCTTGAATCGATTACTGCATTGAACAACGGTATGAACGAATTCCAAGGAACGTTGATGTTTACATCGCATGACCACGAGTTAGTAAACACGGTTGCAAATCGTATTGTTGAAATCACACCAAATGGAATCATCGATAAAATGATGCCATACGATGATTATTTAGCAGATGCTAAAATTGGTCAAATGCAAGAAGAATTGTACGCTTAATTTAGCGTTCATTATATAATTCAAGCCACAGATCTTCTGATTTCTGTGGCTTTTTTGTGGGATCAACTTTCCGAATATCCACTATTGTCGGTAGAATCATTATTTTTGACTACAAATTTTCAAAATCATGGTGAATTATTCTTTTAGCATTGAAAACGCGAGCCAACAATACATTCAAATCAAAGCAACATTTGAGGTTTCAAAGGAAACAACACTCGTTCGTTTACCGAGTTGGAGACCTGGACGCTATGAACTAGGCAATTTTGCAAAAAATATAAAAGGTGTTAAAGTTTACAATGACGAGAATAAGCGTATTGATGCTGTTAAAGTGAGCAAAGACGCTTGGGAAATTGAAACAACAAGTACAAAAACCATTCGTGTTGAATATGCGTATTACGCCTTCGATTTAAATGCTGGTTCAACGTATCTTTCGAAAGAACAATTGTATGTAAATCCTGTAAATTGTTGTGTTTTTACTGAAGAAACTGCACAAGAAGAAACTAAGGTGGAATTACATATTCCAACATCTTGGAAAGTGGCAGGTTCAATGAAAAATGAGAATAACGTGTTAATCGCAGCAAACTTCGATGAGTTAGCAGATTCACCTTTCATTTGTTCAGCAAATCTTCAACATGATTCCTATCAAGCAGGAGAAACAACTTTTCATTTGTGGTTCAACGGTCAAGTGAAACCGGATTGGGAGCGATTGAAAAAAGATTTCAAAGCCTTTTCTGAAAAACAAATTGAGAAATTCGTTGAGTTTCCTGTTGAAGAATACCACTTCTTGTTTCAAATTCTTCCAACAAAAGCCTATCACGGTGTGGAACATTGTAAATCGACAGTGATTTGTTTAGGACCAACATACGATTTGTTCGGACCGATTTATAAAGAATTATTAGGCGTTTCATCACACGAATTGTATCACACGTGGAACGTGAAAGCGATTCGACCAATTGAAATGTATCCGTACGATTTTACAAAAGAAAATTATTCACGTCTTGGATACATTTGTGAAGGAGTTACAACGTATATGGGCGATTTATTTCTTTTGAAAAGTAATGTTTTCACTTTAAAGCAATACTTGGATGAGATGAATGTGCAATTGCAAAAACATTTTGATAACCACGCACGTTTCAATTATTCGGTTGGTGATTCTTCGTTTGACACCTGGTTGGACGGATACACGCCTGGTGCTCCCGGACGTAAGGTGTCAATTTATACGGAGGGTTGTTTGTTGGCGTTTGTTACGGATGTGATGATTATGCGTGCAACAGGAAATCATTATAGCTTGGATGCGGTGATGAAAAATTTGTATTTCGATTTTGCCTTACAAGGAAAAGGCGTTTCAGAAGCAGATTATATCGCAACCTTAGAAAATATTTCTGGCATTTCGTTTAAAGAGTTTTTTGAATTGTATGTGCATGGGACCAATCCGTATGAGGCAATTCTGACGGAAAGTTTCGAATACCTAGGATTAGAATTAAAACATGTTCCAGCAAAAGCTTATTCAATGGGTCGTTTAGGGTTTAAGGCGGTTCCAAACGGTGCAAATTTCCTTGTAGCGGCATTGTATCCAGGTGGTCCAGCCGATTTAGCAGGATTTATGGTAGGAGATGAGCTTGTAGCCGTCAATGGCTATCAATTCAATGGTGAATTGGAGAAATGGTTCACATATTTCACAGATGATCAAAAAACGATTACGATAAGTCGCGGTGGACGTTTAGTTGAAACAACCATTCCAGAAGTACAACGCTTCTTTTATTCGGAATATTCAGTGGTTGAAATCGCTGAACCAAACAATTTGCAAAAGAAAGCGCTAGAGCACTGGAAAAAGTAAGAAAGAATTCGTGATTCATGATTCATGATTTAAATTGTATCTAATTTTCCAAGATACTTTCATAAAACAAAGAAGGGACGTCGAATATTCGCGTCCCTTCTTTTGTATTTTAGTAACTAGTTTCTAGTTAAAATTTATAGCTAACTCCAATACTTGGCATGATTGGGAATTGGTAAATCGCTTTGGATGTAACACGACTCACGTAGAAAATGTTTCTTCTGTCATACACATTCGTTACACTTCCAATCAACTCAAGAATGTCGTTGTTTTTGAAGTTGAATTGTTTTTTAACTGTGATATCTAAACGATGATACGTTGGTAAACGTTTACTGTTGAATTCGCCCAATAAAGTAGAAACTTCATCTGTATTTGAAGTTGTTGGATCTGTTGTTACACCACCTTGGAAGTCTTCTCCTTGATAATAACCTGCAGTTGGTGTAAATGGCAATCCTGAACCTAAATTCCAACGAATACTTAATTCGATGTCTTTGTTTTTACCAAACATATACGTTCCAACCAAATTGATATTATGTCTTCTATCAAACACAGGGAAATATTCAGCAAATCCATCCCAACGTGTAGAATAACCATATGAATAAACACCCCATAAGAATAAACGATCTTTTGAATACTTCAATAAGAAATCTAAACCATAAGAAACACCATCTTCAATGATAAAGTCTTTTTTGTAAACGTCATCAACGCTGTTAAATTGAGCAATGTCTTCGTAAATTTTATTTTGATTAATGTTACTCAATTGAGAGAAGTATTTGTAGTATCCTTCAACATTCAACATTAAGTTTTTGCCTAAATCATATTCAAAACCAGCAATTGCATGCCATGCATATTGAATACCATTATTGATGTCTTTCACTTGTTGGAATTGATTGACAAAAGAGGTTTGAACGTTTGTTGGAGCAGATAATAAACCATTGAAAAGATTCACGACATCTTTGTCCGAAGATGCTGATGTAAAGTTTTGTGAGAAGCGTCCACCAGAAGCTTTCAAACGAAATTTCTCAGTAGCATTGAACTTAGCGGCAAAACGAGGTTCAAATGATGGAGTGCCCAATGAAGCGTATATTTGAACTCGCATGCTTGGTTGAATTACCCATCGATTACGAACAATACGAATATTGTAATAAACGCCAATTTCTGTGGTGAAATTAGTTGCTTCAATTTTACGTTTGGCTTCGTTGTATGTCACGAAAGATGTATTAAAACCGTTGAAGCTTAAACCATAATTCATTTCACTTTCATTTTTTAAGAAATACGTGAAATCAAATCCTAAGTCAAATCCTCCAATTTTACTTGTTCGTGGCTCAGAAATCTCTTCTGTAAATGAAGTTTGGTAGGTACTTCCGTTCACGTGCCCTTTAATCATCATCGATGAGCTTGTTGGTAATAATACGAAGTTCAAACCACCACCTGATGCTTTCCAATCTAAATCGGCAATTGAGTAATTAACAGAATCTCTGTTATGAAATCCAAAAGCACTGAATTTAGAACCGCCTTTACTATTGAACGTAACCTTACCATATAAGTCTGTAAAGTTGAATGGTAATCCGTTCCCATCATTTACAGAAGGATAAAGTGATTTAGAAGTGTAATCTAATAAACTGTGTTTTGCAGAAAGAACATAAGAACCAGCGCTCAAATTTCCTTCACCTTTAGCACGCGACAGAGGTCCTTCGAGTACAGCTTTCGCTAAAAAGGGAGAAACTGATACTTTACCTCCAAACTGTTTGCGGTTTCCATCGCGATAAGTGATGTCCATTACGGATGAAATTCGTCCACCATATTTCGCATCAAATCCACCTGTATAGATATCGGCATTTTTCACCAATTCAGTTTCGAAAATCGAAAAGAAACCGATAGAGTGGAAAGGGTTGTAGATTGTCATCCCATCCAACAAAATTTTATTTTGAATTGGAGTACCACCACGAACATACAATTGTCCACCTTGGTCTCCTGTCGTTACAACGCCTGGTGTTACGGATAATCCACCAACAATATCGTTTTCAGCTCCCATACTTGGAATGCGCTCTAAGTCTTTTTTAGACATTTTAAGCGTTGAAACTTGTGTTTGATTTTTTTTCTCTTTGGCTGTTGCAGTGACATTTACTTGATTAAACGATTTTATTTTTGGCAATTTTTCTAATAAAATGTTGTAATCCAAAATATCTTTATCGACCTTAACCTCAACGTTTACAGTGAAAGTGTAGTAGGTCATATTTTCAACTTGTAAAATATAATTTCCTTTGTTCACTTTTGGAATAGAGAAGATTCCGTTCACATCTGTCACTGCTCCTGAAACAATAACACTGTCTTTATTTAATAATTTTACTTTTTCAAAAGCCATTGGTTCTCCATTTGCCTTGTCATGCACTTGACCGCGGATAGTTACATCTTGAGCAAGAGAAGTTCCAACAAAAAGGAAGGTAATTAAAGTAATGAGAAATAGTTTCATAATTATTAACAGTTCATTTGGAGTCCGAAGATAAAACTTTCTAGTGAATTAGTGCCTTTCAGAAAGCAAAACAATTTGAATGGTATGAATTATTGAGTTAAATGTTGGATGATTTCAGTTGCTTTTTTGCTTTGTCCCAATAAACATCCATCTCCTGAAGATTCATTTCATTGATGTCATCCCCGTTTTCACGAATCATCGTTTCCATCAGTTTAAAGCGATTAATAAACTTTTGATTCGTTCGAGCTAAAGCATTTTCAGGGTTGATATCGACAAAACGTGCATAGTTGACAAGTGAAAAAAGAATGTCACCAAATTCTTCTTCCATGGCATCCGAATTCTTCATGTGCTCAACGTGAAATTCTTCTAGTTCTTCTTTGACTTTCTCCCAAACGTCTTCTTTGTTATCCCACTCAAAGCCGATTCCTTTCACTTTTTCTTGGATGCGCGATGCCTTTACCATGGCTGGAAGAGAAGAAGGTACGCCTTCTAAAACAGATGTTTTCCCTTCTTTCAATTTGATTTTTTCCCAATTGGCTTTCACCTCATCCTCGGTTGTTGCAATGGTATCTCCGTAAATATGTGGATGACGATTCACTAATTTATCGCAAATGGCATTTAAAACGGATGTAACATCAAATGCATTTTGTTCTTCTCCAATTTTGCAATAAAATACCATGTGTAAAAACAAATCACCAATTTCTCCTTTCAATGAATTTAGGTCATTGTCAATAATCGCATCAGCAAGTTCGTATGTTTCTTCAATGGTCAGCGGTCTCAGGGTATCCAAGGTTTGCTTTTTGTCCCAAGGACATTTTTCTCTTAAATCGTCCATGATATCCAATAATCGCTGGAATGCTGCTAACCTTTGATCCATTCTTTTTTTTAATCAAAATTAGAATTTTTTTAGAAGTCAGAGTCAAATCACTATTTTTGTTCACGTATGAAATTTATTCTGATTATAGTTTTTGTGATTCTATCGTCTGCAACTTTTGCGCAAAGTAAGCGTGAATGGGGAATTTCGTACCGTCAAAAGATTGGTTTTTTAGCTGCACACCGAGGCGTAATGGGGCATTTACCACAAAATCAAGCGTATGCTGGTGAACTAAGTTATTTTATACACACGAAAGGAAATAAGCGTTGGCACAGTGTCTGCAATTACCCAACAATTGGAGGAACGATATTCTATGGAAGTGTTGGAAATAATGAAATTTTAGGTCGCTTCACGGGAGCTTATGGTTTTATTGAGTTTCCGTTTGTTAATACAAAACATTTTGAATTTTCCAGCAAAGTGAGTGCAGGGCTTGGGCATACAACTAAGGTGTTTGATCAAGAAACTAATCCTAAAAATGTTGCAATGAGCACGCATTTCAATGCCTTGATTTGTCTGGGAGTTCAAACCCATTATAAATTTGGAAGAAATAAATTGACACTTGGATTAGATATGACGCATTTTAGTAATGGTGCTTATAAAGTGCCAAACTTAGGTGTCAATTTGCCCTATTTGTCACTCGGTTATAGTAGAATTATTCGAGGAGCACAAAAAGATTCGTTGATACTACGTGATCATGTTCCTTTTCGTAAATGGTTATTTGGGACAACCTTAATTACATCTGTTAAAGAGGTTTTTCCAACGGGAGGTAAAAAGTATGGGGTGTTTGCATTAAGTGCTTCGGCACGTTATTTCACGAAACCAAAAGTTGGTTTAGAGGTAGCATTGGATGTTATTTCGAAACAGGCAATTCTCGGTTATCGTCCAGAAATTTCAAAAACACAATGGGATATCCTTCAGGTTGGACTTTATACAGGATACTTAGTTCCATTAGATCGTTTTCATTTTGTTCTCGGGATGGGGGTTTATTTAAAGGATAAATATCAGCCAGAGGATTTCCTGTATCATCGAGTTGGTTTTAGGTATTACTTTGATAATGGAATCAACGCACAAGTAGTATTGAAGTCTCATTGGGCTAGAGCTGATTATGCTGAATGGGGATTAGGTTATACGTTTAATTACAAGAAGAAATGAGAGGTTTCATTCTAATTCAATTCCTTTTGATTGTTTTGTTCTCTTGCAAGAAAGCAGAGGATCGGGAGTGCTGGAAAGGTGCTGGGTCAGAGAAAACTGTTGAAATAGCTGTGCCTTCGTTCGATAAAATGCTATTAAAAGAACATTTGAAGTATGTTTTAGTGCAAGATACAATAGAGAAGGTTGTTTTAACAGGTGGCGAAAATCTCTTGAATTTTATTGAGATAGATGTGGTTGATGGAGTGTTAACTATGAGCAATTCAAACAGATGTAATTTTTTGCGTTCGTATAAAAAGAAAGTTACAGCTGAAATTCATTTCAAATCGTTGATTAATATGGAGTTTATTGGAACTGAAGAACTCACAAATAAAGGGACATTGGAATTGGGATGGTTCACTTTATTGATTCGAGATGGTGCAGGTCCACTAAAACTAAATATGAATGCAGAAGCAGTTTTTGCCACTATTAGTCATGGCTGGGGTGATTTCACATTCAACGGTGTTGTTAATCACGCTAATTTAAACGTACGAAGCAATGGATTTTGTGATACGTATGGGTTGAAAGTAATTGATTCCTTAACAGTAATTTCGAACACCCAAGGAGCCGTGAAAGTAAATGCTGATAACACAGTTTTTAGGGCCGAAACCGATGCCGATGGAAACATTTATTTCAAAGGAAATCCGCTTTCAACAAGTTTTAATCAATATGGAAATGGAGAATTAATTGATGCTAATTAATGTCCTCTTTTTAATTGCATTAGAATTTTAAATGCTTTATCCACATCGTCTTGCTTCACAACCACTGTAAATTCATTTGAAGTCGAAACAATTTCAACAATGTTAATACCCTCCCAAGCTAAATGCTTCAAGATATAATAGTAAATACCATAAATTTCAGTATTTACAGAAGGTAATTTTACTGTTACAGAAGCCAAATCCTTTGTATGTGATTTCAGACGTTCAGATTTGAATAATCGTTCAATTAATTCAGTTTTTGCCGAGCTGACAATAAATGTCGTTTCTGTTACCCCTTTACATAACGTAAAAAAGCTGTCATTCTCTTTGTTGATTTCTTGAACCAATTCTGTCTGCTTTGCTTTAAGAGATTCTGAGTTTTCAAATGTGAAGTCAGTTAAATTACTTCTCACAAGAAAATCTCCTAAATCTCCCATTACATTTGTGATTTTCACATTTAAACGATGGTAAAGACCCGGTGTCATGCGTTTAATTGCCATGACGATTGCCCCTTCTTTTACTTCTTTACCGATAATATCTTCAATTTCCGGTTTTAATTTTCGTGCAAGTGCAGAAATGTTTATTAAATCATCTGTCATCGCTTCTCTTAAAAACGGACTTCTGTTTATTAAATCTTCGGTTACTTTACCAATAGAATTCATTTCGTAGCGTTTAATTTCAGTGCAAAATTAACAAATACGTGACAAAAAGATAAAATAAATTTATTTTTTAACAAGTGAGTAAAATTTTAACAAATTAGATTGTTGTAAGCAAATTGCGCTGCGATGGCTAATTGTGTTTGAGGTGTTAATTCGGAGGTGTCTATTTCGATTGCATCACTTGTTTTTATAAGAGGACTTTCGCTTCTTGTTGAATCAAGATGATCTCTTTCGATTAAGTTTTTCAGTACTTCTTCATAACTTGTTTCAATATTTTTTGAAACAAGTTCAGCATATCTTCTTTGGGCACGAATTTCGGGTTTAGCGGTAACAAACAATTTTAATTCGGCATTTGGGAAAACAACAGAACCAATATCTCTACCGTCCATGACAATTCCACCATTTGCTCCCAATTTACGTTGCTCTTCCACTAATTTTTCTCGAACTTCTTTGATTGAAGCTATTGCTGAGACTTTTGAAGCAACATCAGGCATTCGAATTTCATTTTCGACATTTTCAGCGTTCAAAATTAAATCAGATGTTCCCTTTAAAGCATTGAATTCGAAATTAATAGAAATGAACGTCAGAGCTTTAATTACCTGCTCATGAATTGGATTTCCTCGGGAATTAAAAAGATTATGACGCATGCAATAAAGAGTTACTCCTCTATACATGGCTCCACTGTCAATAAAAATGTATCCTAGTTCTTTTGCCAATGCTTTAGCCATTGTGCTTTTTCCACAAGATGAATATCCGTCAATGGCAATTGTTATTTTCTTAAATTCTGACATAGTGAACTAAGGTACAAATTTTTTGCAAAAAAAAAGGGAGCCGAAGCTCCCTCTTATAAGATTTTAATCAGATTAGAATCTCCATCCTAAACGGAAGTTACCAATGAAGTTGTTTCCAAAACCTGAGTATTTTTCTTCGTTTGAAGTTACAGTTACAGGAGTACCTGCAATTGTAGTTACGTCTGTACCAGCTTTAACTGTCTCAGATCCGAATCCTAAACCTAATTCCATTCCTAAGTAGAAGTTTTCAGCAAAGTAATAATCAGCACCTGCTACTAAGTTTACACCGAAATTTGAAGTTTTTGCTTCAATAGAACGATTGTAATCTGCTGCATATCCAAAACCGTCGTAGTTTGTCCACTCGTTTGTTGTTGATCCACCACCAACTAAGATATCTAAACCTGCGTATGGAGATAAACGATCTGTTCCAGCAAAGTGATACTCAGCTCCTAAAGCTACATTCCATCCACCTGTTTTGTTTACTTCAGTTCCAGAAGCTCCTGAGTTATCAGATTCTGTTGCATAATAGTTAAATGTCTCAGAATAATTGTTGATACCCAATGTTAATCTAGCAGCGATATTATCAGCTACAAAATAACGGAAACGAATTGCAGGTGCATTGAAAGATAATGTAGATGCATTGAATCCTAATTGACCTTCTAAAGAGAATGGTGAATCAGTTGTTGCTTTTTGAGCGAAAGTTGAACCAGTCAACGCGATTGCTCCTACTAAAATTGCTAATTTTTTCATAAACTAAATTTTTATTTGTTATGGTTTGGATAAATTTACTCAAGAATACATAAAAAGGTTACAAAAAAAGATAAACAATTTTCGGTTGATAAACGACGAATAATTAAAAAAGCCCGACTAAATTGGTTTAGCGGGCGTTATTTAGAAGAGATATAAATTAATAATTTATTTTTTCCATGTCGACAAATTGGTGGACAAGGTGAGCATGTTGTTAAAACCAGCACGAGAAAAAATTGAAAATCCATAGTCGATACTGATTTTTTTGAAATAAAAACCTACTCCGAACGTGAATCCTGCCATACCAGGTCGTTGCTCAAGTTTCATTTCTTGTCTTCTGTGATAATCAAATCCAGCTCTCAAATGAATATTCTTTGAAACCATTATTTCAGTGGAATATGTGAAGTGTCTTGCTAATTGTTCGCCAAACCCAGCATATTTAACTGGAATCGTGTCACCTGTCAAAGGATCAATTGTTGGTTTAAGGTTTGGATCTACATACGTAATATTCCACTTGTTTAAATGATGCGCAAGAATAGAAAAACGGAAAGGAGCATGTTTTAATTTATAAGAAGCTGCCATTTGAAACTCGGTAGGCAATGGATCATGTTGCTTAGAAGTGTAACCATTGAATTGATAACCAGCATTTTTGACTAATGCGGTAACTAATAAATTCTCGTCCTTTGCCGTGTAGGTTCCCGCTAAATCAATCGAAGCGCCGAATGCATTGTACGATTCAAGTTGCGAGAAAATTAAATTGAGATTGGCACCAACAGAAATGCGCGGATTCAATTGTTGTCCATAACCAGCTCCTATAATGCAATCAAAAGGGTGAAAAGTTCCTTCTTCGGTTCCATTGGTATTTGTACGCGTAAATTCACCATAGTTCACATAACGAATGGAAGCAGCACCAAAACCTTTAAATATTTTTCGTCCGTAGGCTACTTGACCATAATTAATTCCTCCTGCCAACAGTGCTTGATTCAAACTTAAATTGGATTGCATTTTTACATTCAACAAAGAAGGATTCGCAATACCTAAATTAATGTCTTGATCTTTAATTGAAATAAAATCATTTCCTAAACCAGCTGCACGTGCATTATAGGTTAAATCCAATAAGGCAAACGTTGTTGCTCCTCCAGTTTGAGCTAACGAGGAAAATGCAAGAAATGAAATAAATAAAATACTGATACGCTTCATACGGCAGAATTAACGCAAAGAAAAGGGAAAAATTTTACAATCAAATTCTTTTTCCAATTTCAATGGCTTCTAAATCATGAATTCGATCGCCTGTAATTGAAAAGCGCAAAAGTGTTTTTACCGAATGAAAACCTTTATAACCGCAAGCTCCTGGATTCATCCACAACATTTTATAATGCGGATCCATTTTTACTAATAAGATGTGTGAGTGTCCACAAATAAATAATTTTGGTGCTCCTTTTTCTAACTCATCAATTGCAGGTTTTGAATATTTCCCCGGTTTCCCACCAATATGCGTGATTAAAACATCTACATCTTCACACATGAAACGATTGAATTCCGGAAACTCTCGTCGAACTACATAATCATCAATGTTTCCATAAACGCCTCGAACTGGTTTGAACTTCCGCAATTCATCTATTACTGATACATCTCCTACATCACCGGCATGCCAAATTTCATCCACATCTTTAAAATGCTGATAAATCTTTGTGTCAACATAGCCATGCGTGTCAGAAAGTAAACCAATGCGTATCATAATGCGAATGTAGGAAAAGAGTTTTGTTTTTAGACTTTAGGATATTAAGACTTTAAGATATTAAGACGTGTTTATTTTTCGTGAAATCAGTTTGTAGTCTTTTCGTCCTGTAGTCTTGATGTCTTGAAGTCCTGCAGTCTTGTAGTCCCGAAGTCAGAAGAGTTTGTATATTTGCCGTATGGATCAACAACATTTGGAAAATTGGTTGAATAAACGCAAGGAACGTCGTGCATCGCGAACGTTGGATGCTTTGTTGACTGGTTTGAAAAATGGTGATCGACAAATATTGGCTGAAAGTATAACCTTGGTTGAAAGTACTCGACCTGAAGATATGCGTTTGGCTGCGGAATTGGTACAAGCATGTTTGCCTTTTTCTGGAAAATCGATTCGTGTTGGGATAACAGGGGTTCCTGGGGTTGGAAAAAGTACGTTCATTGAATCTTTCGGGAAAGTACTTGTTGATCAAGGATTGAAAGTTGCAGTTTTGGCAATTGATCCGTCAAGTTCGACAAGTGGCGGAAGTATTTTGGGCGATAAAACACGCATGCAAGATTTATCTGTGAATGAGCAGGTGTTTATACGCCCATCTGCTGCTGGTGTTACACTTGGTGGTGTAGCACGAAAAACACGTGAAAGCATCTATGTGTGTGAAGCAGCTGGTTTCGATGTTATTTTGATTGAAACGGTTGGTGTAGGGCAATCGGAAACGCTTGTGCATTCAATGGTTGATTTCTTCTTATTGTTGATGTTAGCAGGAGCTGGAGATGAGTTGCAAGGAATCAAACGCGGTATTATGGAAATGGCGGATGCCTTGGTGATTACAAAAGCGGATGGTGACAATGCAAAGAAAGCGCAAATGGCAAGTCGTGAATATGCGAATGCCATGCATTTGTTTCCACCAAAACAAAGCGATTGGACAGCGCAATCATTTACGTGTAGCTCGTATCAAAATGAAAATATCGACAAAGTTTGGCAGGTGATTGAATCGTTTGTGAATCAAACCAAAATCAATGGATGGTTTGAAACGCATCGCAAACTGCAAGATAAATATTGGTTGGCTGAGACCTTAAAAGAAATGATTTTGAACGATTTCTTTGGAGATGATGACTTAGTCGATGAATTAAAAAAAGCCGAGGAAAAAGTTTTTTCCGGTGAACTCAACTCATTTCATGCAGCCGAATTGGTGTATGAACTTTTCAAAAACAAAAAATGAAACAAGAATTTAAAATAGTTGGTGATTACATTGAATTAATTCAATTGTTAAAAGCCTTAGGAATTGCTGAAACAGGTGGACACGCAAAAATGATTGTAGAAGAAGGTGATGTTATTCGAAACGGAGAAGTGGAATTGCGCAAACGTGCGAAACTTATTCCTGGTGACAAAATCGAAATCGACGACCTAGAAATTCATTTGGTTTAATTAGAAACCAGTGATTCGTGACTAGTGACTAATTGATTCACGTATACTTTTTTGAAGGAATAGGAATGGAACTGTTTCTCTGTCTATGCCCATATTCTATGCTCAATGTTCTATTTAGAAAAGTTCCTGAAACTCTTTCTTCAAATACTCAACTGTAATTTCTGTTGGCATTTCTCCAACTTCAGCAACAATTTCGAAGATTTTTCCTGATAGATCCATTCCAGTTGACGTTGGAAGCATTTGACTTCCTGCCAAGTTGATGATTTTTACCGTTTCTTCTTTCGAATTTTTTACCATTTGCCACGCTTGTGGAGAAACAAACATTTGTTGAGCAACATTGTGATCGTATTCTTCACGAATAGCTTTCAAGAAATCTGCTTGTAAGGCTTTTGCTGGTAAACCTGGATTGTGCAAACGCATCACTAAACTATTTGGATGAATGCGCTCCATTAACAAAATGGCACGTTGATACGCTTCCAAACGACTTGGTAAGAAAAATTCTTGACGCTGCTTTTTCATTTCAAGTTGAACAGTGCGAATTTCTTTGCTTGTTTCCTTTCTTAAGAAGAAAATAGTCGTTAATAATACTGCTCCAGCAGGGAAAATAATCAAGGCGATTTGCAAAACAACTTCCATGGTTTCTAATTTTTTGTACAAAGATAAAATTCCAATTGAGAATAAAGTAACGAGTTAATCGACAAAAATTATTTCCTTCTGAACAAAAAATGGTAATTTCAGCCTTCAAATTTACTTATGAGTACAGCCTTAGTCGTTTCGATATTAGTTGCCTATTTCGCAGTGTTGATTTTGATTTCAGTTCTGACATCCAAAAACGCTGATTCTGATTCCTTTTTCTCAGGAAATAAGAAAAGTTCATGGTATTTAGTGGCCTTTGGTATGATTGGAACATCGCTTTCAGGTGTTACTTTCGTTTCTGTCCCCGGTGGCGTTGGCGCTGGAGCTTGGCATTATTATCAATTGGTACTCGGGTTTTTTATCGGCTATTTTGTTGTTGCCTATGTTTTGTTGCCCTTGTACTATAAATATAATCTTACTTCGATTTATCGCTATTTAGAATACCGCCTAGGATTCAACGCATACAAATGGGGTGCAGGTTATTTTATCTTGTCAAGAACCTTGGGGGCAACAGTTCGCTTATATTTGGTTATCAATGTTTTACAATTGTTTGTATTAGACGAAATCGGTTTTCCATTTTGGTTAACAACGCTTATTATTATGATCATGATTGTTGTTTATACCTTGAAAGGTGGTGTTAAAACAATCGTTTGGACAGATACACTTCAAACAATATTTATGCTTTTGGCATTGGTCGTATGTATTATCTCAATTCAACAAACATTGGGTTGGGATTGGACAACAATCTGGCATAAAATGCAAGGGAAAAACATGACAAGCCTTTGGGGAACTGATGTGATGAAAAAAGATTATTTCTTGAAACACATCATTGGTGGAGCATTCATTACCATCACTATGACCGGAATGGATCAAGAAATGATGCAGAAAAACATCAGTGTGAAAACCTTGAAAGATGCACAGAAAAATATTGTTTCGTTCAGCTTTGTATTATTGTTAGTAAATGCTTTGTTCTTGTTTTTAGGAGGATTGTTGTATTTGTATGCACAACAAAACGGCTGGGAATTTGCACCAGACGACATGTTCCCATCAATTGTGCGCGATCATTTGCCAAAAGGTATTTTCCTCATTTTTATTATCGGTTTGATATCAGCATTGTTCCCTTCAGTTGATGGAGCGATAACCGCATTAACATCTTCCTTTTGTATCGATATTCTTGGTTTTCAGCGAAGAACTGATTTGAATGAAAAGCAGAAAGTTCGTTTACGCAAACAAATACATATTGGATTTGCGGTTTTATTCACGCTATTGGTTTTCTTCTTTAAATGGAAAGATGACAAAAGTATTATTGATTTAATCTTTGTGATTGCTGGTTACACATACGGACCATTGTTAGGATTATTTTCCTTTGGAATTCTCACAAAACGTTCAATTTCAAGTGCGAAAATTCCAATCGTACCAATTGTTTGTATCCTAGCTCCATTAATGTGTTATGGTCTTGATTTTTATTCAAAACAACTCTTTGGTGATTACAAATTTGGAAATGAGATGTTGATTATTAATGGAACACTAACGTTTGTGATGTTGTTCCTATTTAGTAAAAAAGAAGCCGATTTAACCCAAGAAATTGCAAAGAATGGGTTTGATTTAAACGCTTCAAACTAAGAACGAATTAAGTTGTTGCTATGAAAATACTTTTGCACGATAACGGTTTGCATTTGCGCCTGGCTCCATTAACCTTGACACGTCCAGTTGGTGATGTGCGCATGGGAATTTTAACAAATGTTGAACGCTGGAAATTGGTTGAACCCGAAGCGGAAATCTTCTTTGAAACTGAGTCATATTTGAATGCGAAATATCCAACAGCGACGGATGCTGATTTGGTGGTAAATGCCGCTCTGATTCCAAACGATGAGGTGATTGCTGCAATTTTAGCACTTTCAGAAAATGAGGAATTAGTTGCTGAAAATACTTGGTTTGCACGCAAAGGAACAGGTACTGTAAAAGTCACGTATACGGGAGAAATGCCCTTGGTAATTAGCGAGCGTTGGCATTTATTTCAAAAGAACGAACAAGCATTAAAATCCGATTTTTCCTTGTTGACCGCTGGAAGATCGTCGCAACAATTGTCAAGAACCAATACAGTAATCGGTGATGCTTCTCAGATTTTCTTGGAAGAAGGAGCTGTTGTTGAAGCTGCGATTTTAAATACGACAGCTGGACCTATTTATATCGGAAAAGATGCTGAAATTATGGAGGGTTCAATTGTGCGCGGTCCACTCGCAATGTGCGAACACAGTGCGTTGAAATTAGGTGCAAAAGTCTACGGACCAACAACCTTAGGTCCACATTGTAAAGTTGGTGGAGAAGTGAATAATGTGGTTTTTCAGGCTTATTCAAATAAAGGTCACGATGGTTTCTTAGGAAACGCCTTAATCGGAGAATGGTGTAATTTAGGTGCTGATACTAATACATCAAATTTGAAAAACAATTACGGTTTTATTTCAACGTATTCCTACGAAAACGGAGCAGAAGTGAAAACGGATACACAATTCATGGGCGTTTGCATGGGCGATCATTCGAAATGTGGAATCAACACGATGTTCAATACCGCAACAGTTATTGGTGTTTCATCGAATATTTTTGGATCAGGATTCCCCGCAAAATTTGTTCCTTCATTCACATGGGGCGGAGCAGAAGAATCGGTTCCATTTAAATTGGATAAAGCGATTGAATACGCAAACAACATGATGGCGCGCAGAGGATTGCAATTAAGCGAAGCTGAAATTGGCATTTTGAAACACATCGCAAACACGAAATAAGACAAAATTTCAGTTTTTTGTCAATGGCATATCATTTGACAATTAGTCAAGGTCTTGAAAAATGAAGCTTTAAAGAAGAACGATTCTTTGAATTGATTTTTTTACTGACACTTTGACTTACAACATGAGGAGCTTTTCATCAAACAACTTCTCAGTACATTTACGAAGACAATACTATGAGTGATATTTTTGATAACAGTTTTTTTCAATTTTCAGGAAGCATGGACAATGACGCGGAATTTATTCCACTAATTACGGCAGAGGAAGAAGAGAACATGAACAAACAGGAATTTCCTGAAGATTTAGCGATTTTACCTTTGCGCAACAATGTCCTTTTTCCAGGCGTTGTGATTCCAATTACGGTTGGCCGCGATAAATCAATTAAGTTAATTCAAGAAGCAAATAAAGGAAACAAGATTATTGGTGTTGTTTCACAAAAGAATCAGGAAGAAGAATCGCCTGAGTTTGCTGATTTACATACCATTGGAACGGTTGCTCAAATCGTTCGAATGTTGAAAATGCCAGATGGTAGTTCAACGGTTATTATCCAAGGAAAACGTCGTTTCGAAATTGTTCAACCGACACAAACAGAACCATACATGCGTGCGAATGTCAAAATGCTGAAAGAAAAGGCGTTTGACAAAAACAGCAAGGAAATGGAAGTCTTGTTCAAAACAATCAAGGATTTGGCACTTCAAATCATACGCGATAGTCCAAACATTCCTTCTGAAGCATCATTTGCAATCGGAAACATTGATAGTCCAACGTTCTTGGTGAATTTCATTTCTTCTAATATGAATGCTGACGTTTCTAAAAAACAAGAAATGTTGGAAGAATTGGACATGAAGAAACGTGTGATGATGGTCATGGAACATTTGACCTTGGAAATTCAGATGTTGGAAATGCGCAACGAAATTCAATCGAAAGTGCGTAAAGACATGGATCGCCAGCAACGCGAATACTTCTTGCATCAACAAATGCGCACGATTCAAGATGAATTGGGTGACAATCCACAAGAACAAGATGTGCGTGAATTAGCGATACGTGCAGAATCGAAAAAATGGGATGAGCGTGTTTCTAAATTGTTCTACAAGGAATTGGATAAATTGCAACGTATGAATCCGCAAGGAGCTGAATACACGGTGCAAATGAATTATTTGGACTTGTTGTTGGATTTGCCTTGGGGAGAATATTCAACCGACGATTTGGATTTGAAACGTGCTGAGAAAATCTTGGAACGCGATCATTATGGATTGGAATCAGTTAAGAAACGAATTTTAGAATATTTGGCTGTCTTGAAATTGAAAGGCAACATGAAATCGCCAATCTTGTGTTTTTATGGACCTCCTGGAGTTGGTAAAACTTCTTTAGGGAAATCCATAGCAGAAGCGTTGGGAAGAAAATACATTCGCATGTCGTTGGGCGGTTTACACGATGAATCTGAAATTCGTGGACACCGTAAAACCTACATTGGTGCAATGCCAGGACGTGTAATTCAAAACATTAAAAAAGCGGAAATTTCCAATCCAGTATTTGTCTTAGACGAAATTGATAAATTGGGACGAAGCAATCACGGAGATCCATCTTCAGCTTTATTAGAAGTGTTAGATCCTGAGCAAAACAATGCTTTTTACGATAATTACGTCGAAACAGAATTTGATTTGTCGCGTGTGATGTTCATTGCAACAGCGAACAACTTGTCCACTGTTCAAGGTCCTTTGCGTGATCGTATGGAAATCATTGAAGTGAATGGCTACACAATTGAAGAGAAAATTGAAATTGCGAAGCGTCACTTATTGCCAAAACAAATCGAAGAACACGGTATAACGAAGAAAGACATTTCCATCGATAAAAAAGTCTTGGAGAAATTAATCGAAGAATACACGAACGAATCAGGAGTGCGTGGGTTGGATAAAATGGTAGCGAAAATTGTTCGTAACCGTGCACGTCAAATTGCGATGGAGGAAGAGTTCACAGCGAAAATTTCGCAAGAGGATTTATTCACTGTGTTAGGAGCTGGTCGTGGCCGCACAAAATATGAGAACAATGAAGTCGCTGGTGTTGTAACAGGTTTAGCTTGGACAAGTGTTGGCGGTGATATTTTATTCATTGAATCGTCAATTACAAAAGGAAAAGGTAAATTGACTTTGACTGGAAATTTAGGTGATGTAATGAAAGAATCAGCAATCATTGCCTTAGAATTTTTGAAAGCACACAGCAGTTGGTTGAATTTGAACCAAGAAGCATTCGATAATCACAACGTACATATTCACGTACCTGAAGGAGCTACACCAAAAGATGGCCCAAGCGCTGGTATTACAATGTTAACGTCTTTAGCGTCATTGTTTACACAGCGTCGCGTGAAGAAAAACTTGGCAATGACAGGTGAAATTACCTTGCGTGGTGATGTTCTTCCAGTTGGCGGAATCAAGGAGAAAATTCTTGCAGCCAAACGCGCTGGAATCAAGGAAATTATTTTGTGTGATAAAAACCGAAAAGACATTGACGAAATCAAACAAGATTATATGAAAGGTTTGACTTTCCATTTTGTGAGTCATATGCACGAAGTATTGGATCTTGCTTTGACAAATGAAAAGGTAAAAAATGCAGTTGAGGTGAAGTAATTTCTTTACGCGATTCTAATAGATTGTACAAGTTTTAAGTAACTTTAAATGAAATAGATAATCTTTCTAGATTGTCAAACTTAAGTAGTTGGAAACGTACGAGCTAATTTTATTCGTTTTTCTTGCACTAATTGCAGAAATCATTGGAACCATTAGTGGTTTTGGTTCTTCGGTGTTTTTCGTACCGATAGCTGCGTATTTTTTCGATTTTCATTCGGTATTGGGTATTACAGCTGTATTTCATATTTTTAGTAACATCTCTAAAATCGTACTTTTTAGGAAAGGAGTTAACTGGAAAATAGTGCTCTATCTTGGAGTTCCTGCGATAATCTTTGTGAGTCTTGGAGCACTGTTAAGCAAGTATTTGGATAATCATCTACTCGAAATCGGATTGGCTGTATTCTTAATCTTTTTTAGTTTGCTATTCTTGCTCTTTCAGAAAATTGAAATTCGTCCCACAAACTTTAATTCAGTTGTTGGAGGAACGATTTCAGGTTTCGTGGCTGGATTGTTTGGCACAGGTGGAGCAATCAGAGGAATGACCTTGGCAGCGTTTAATCTGCAAAAGGATGTATTTATTGCCACTTCAGCGTTTATCGATTTTGGTGTCGATTTAAGTCGAGGAATGGTTTATTTCTCCAATGGGTTTATTCACTATCACGATTTAGGTTTTGTCCTTATATTAATAGTCGTGAGCGTTGTGGGAACCTATATCGGAAAATTGATACTAGAAAAAATTTCAGAAACCCTTTTCAAGAAAATCGTATTAGGAGTCATTCTAGGCATTGGAGTTGTGACCTTGATGAATCAAATTTTTGTAAAGTAATCTACTAACGCAACTGAAAATTAATTTGCTGCGTCTAGAAATGTATAAAACAAACTACTATGAATCAATTTAAGAAAATCACTCTGGCTTTTGCTTGTCTTGCAACAAGTTTCAGTTTTGCTCAAACCATTCAATTCACACAAGTTAATAACCTTGACATGATGATTGCCAACATTTTTGGTGTTCAATGTGATGGTGTTTCGAATGTTCAATTATTGGCTGTGCCATTGCAAGTTGGTCGTTTTGAAAACGGAGGAATCTTGGGGTTGAATAGCGGTTTAGTTTTATCTACTGGTGTCGTTTCTGGTTCGCAACAACCAAGCGGAGTTTTTAATTCAACGGGATTTGGAACGAGCGGTGATGCAGACATTGCAAATTTTGGTGCGAATGCTGGTCAGTTTCCAACCAATTATGACGCGTGTGTAGTTGAGTTTGATTTTACTCCGACTTTGTCAGATACAATTCGTTTTACATATGTTTTAGCATCAGAGGAGTATCCTGAATATGCGAATACGTCATTTACGGATCGTTTTTTATTCTTGGTTTCTGAGAATAGTGGTGCTTATGTAAACATTGCCTTTTTGCCAGGTACAACGGTTCCAGTTGAAATTAATTCAGTAAATCAAATGATTAATCCTCAGTATTACATAGATAATTTAGGAGGGCCAAATGCAGGAAGTTTTGTTTTTGATGCATACACAACGCCATTTGAAGCAAAATTCTACGCGCAAACTGGTGCTTCTTATCATATTAAATTAGTAATTGCAGATGTTTCAGACAATGTATTTGATTCTGCTATTTTCTTAGATGAACAAGAATCATTCAATGATATCAATGGTTTGTTGACTGTAAATGGTTCACCAGCTGAAGGTGTTTTAGAAGTCTTTAATTTTGTTGGAGATACGCTTCTTGCTCAACCGGTTCAAACATTAACTGTTTCAAATGGAACGTATTTAGCAGATAGTTTACAAACTGGAATGTACCATGTACGATTTACTCCGGATCCTGCATTATTTCCAGGTGTTGCTCCTTTGTATTACACGGCAGGAGATACATGGTCAACGGCTGATGCAATTGGATTACCATGTTTCTTGAACAGTGGAAATATCAACTCAAATACTTTAAATGCATTAAGTGGTTCTGGAGTTATTGCAGGGAATGTGATTATTGATACGACTTATTTAAAATCACCAACAGTTGGATTTGAAAATGCCTTGGTGAAGTTATTCAATACGTCAAATCAAGTGGTTGCATTTACCTACACAGACGCGACAGGTAATTTCCAATTCACCTCAATTCCAAGTGGGAACTATCATATTCGCTTAGATGTTCCGTACATTCCACAATTAAATGATCATGCAATTACAGTGATTGGTAACGAAGTGGTAATTGGGGCAGATTTCTCGGTTTTACTAGATGGAATTTATGCAATTGATAATCTTACTTTAGGAATAGAGGAAGCTACACTTCAAAATGTTGTTCTTTACCCAAATCCAGCTAAAGAAAAAGTAACAATTGCGAATGGTTCAAATGCAGTTGTTTCGTATGAGCTGATTACGATTGATGGACAATTAATTCAATCTGGAATGATTGGAGTAGGAACAACAGATTTGAGTTTGGATGCTATTGCTGAAGGAATTTACTTCGTTCGCTTAGGATCAACTGATTTACGTAAATTAATTGTCAGATAATAAGATAGTTTAAGTTTGCAGTATTATTCTGCAATTTAGTGTCTATTTAGTTTAAAGGAGGGGAATTAGTTCTTCTCCTTTTTTTATTGCTTTAAAATGAATGTGCCCCAAAATGAATTATTTTCTATTTAAACGAGGGTCATTAAAATATTTTATAACGTTATAACGATAATTATTAAAACATTATCTATGTCATTTTGTTTAACATTTACAAAACTTTATTAAACAAAATAAAAATGAAAAAGAAATTAATTTTAAACAAGTTGAATAAGTCAACCTTATTTTTTCCAATGCTTTTAATGTCATTTGGATTACAAGCACAAACAAATGTTTTTGATGATGTAATAGCACCAAGCCCTAATCATACATATTTGGAAGCAGCGCTAATTCAAGAAGGTTTAGATGTGGCACTTCAAAACAATGCGGCTAATTTGACAGTATTTGCTCCGGATGATAATGCGTTTACTGCTTTAGCAGCAGCTTTAGGTACGAACGTGAATGGTCTATTAGCATTGCCAAACTTGACAGATATATTAACTTATCACGTTCTTGGTTCAACAGTTCAATCAACTGGAATAACAAATGGTTTAATCGTTCAGCCTTTAAGTACATCAAATACACTTAAGTTAACATTGACTTCTTCGGGATCAGTTTTTGTCAATCAAGCACAAGTTACAACTGCGAATTTGAATACGGATAATGGAGTTGTTCATGTAGTAAATGGCGTTTTATTACCAGTTGAAACAGCTGCAGATGTTGCGATAGATAATGGGTTTACTTCATTGGTTACAGCTGTTGTGACTGCAGAGTTGCTTCCAGCAGTAACGAATCCTTTGTCGTCATTAACGGTATTTGCTCCAACAAATGCTGCATTTGACAATCTTGCAACTGCGTTGAATACAAATGTGGCAGGTTTGCTTGCACTTCCAAACTTAGCAGACATTTTAAAATACCATGTTTTAGGTACTGAGGTTCCTTCAAGTGCTGTTACGAATGGTGCAATTGTTCAACCTTTGAGCGCGACAAATACTCTTAAATTAACGCTTACTGGAACAGGTATGGTATACGTCAACCAAGCAAAAGTTACCACTGCTGATATTGCGGCAGAAAATGGTGTCGTTCACGTACTTGATGCAGTAGTTCTTCCATTCGAAACAGTAGTAGACGTTGCTATTGATAATGGATTCACTTCATTGACAGCTGCAGTTGTTAAAGCTGAATTACTTCCTGCATTAACGAATCCTTTAACTAAGCTAACTGTTTTTGCTCCAACGAATGCAGCTTTTGATAATTTAGCAACAGCTTTGGGAACGGATTTAAATGGTGTACTAGCTCACCCACAATTAGCAGATATTTTGTTGTACCATGTGATCGGCGATGAAGTATTGTCAACAGAATTAATGAATGGTGCCGTTCCAACTTTAAACGGTCAGGATGTTACTATCAACCTAATGGGAGGAGTTATGGTTAATACGTCAAATGTAACTTTAGCTGATTTGGTAGTTTCAAATGGTGTTGTGCACGTAATTGATGCGGTTCTTGTTCCTAGTTTAGCTGACTTGACAGAAAATTCAATTAGTGAAATGACAGTTTATCCAAACCCATCAGTAGATTACTTGATCGTTAAAAATGGTTTTATATCAGAATATAAAGTGTTAAATTCTGCTGGTATTACTGTTCAAGCTGGAAAGGTGAATGGAAACGAAATTGATGTGACAAATTTAGAGAAAGGAAACTATTTCATTCAATTTAATGGTCAAAACCAAACAATAAAATTCTCTAAAATGTAATTCATTTTTCAAAGAATAATTTAAGTTAAACAAAAAAGGAGCAAAATTCAAATTTTGCTCCTTTCTTTTTTTCTGTCAGTTTTAATCCTCTTTCCAGTTTTGATCTTTCCCTTTGATGTAAGGAACTGGAACTTTTTCTAATTCTTTCTCAAGAGCTGTTAAGCGAATAATCATTCCATCTAATTTCGTTCTGAATGCTCTGTATTCTTCTTCCGCAATTGCTTTATTCGTTTGTTGCGATTTTGTTACTGCTAATGTGTTTTCAGACAACATGTATTGAACCAAGCCTAAACGCTCCATGATTCCAGGAACTGTTTCAAATTCTTTCGATGTTTTCAAGCCATCTCCATACAATGCTAATGAACATTCATCAACCAATAATTTTAAAGCTTTTACTTCAGCCATTAATGTCAAATCCGTATTTGGATACGTTAACAAAGCCGTGTGAATCGCTTCAATTTTTTCTTTTGATTCACCTAAAAGATTTGATGAACCAGTTACTTGACGATTTAATTCCATCAATTCATTTCTGAATTTATCCGTTTCTTCTGTGTTTTTAGCAACCAATGTTTGATTGTTCAAGCCTTTCACATTGAATGAAACTTTTTCTGTTAAGTTTTCAAATTTTCCATCTTTCAATAAGCCAACTTGTACCGTATACGTTCCTGGTTGAACATAAAAGCCACTGTTTTTGTTTGACGTGTTTCCTGGATTAACAGGGTAGGTAGCTTCAGATTTCAAATTCCACGTAATTCTAGAAACTCCTTTTGAAGGCGAACTAATCAAACGACGCACTTCTTTGTCGGCTGAATTGCGAATAATATAGATTAATTGAGCAGCTTCCTCTTGTTGTTCTTTTCTCAATTCTTCAATTGTTGGATACGTCACCGCTTTTTTATCTTTTTCTAAAGCAGCTTCTTTTTCTTTACGCTGATCTTTCAATGATTTTAGCTCATCTTTGAAATAGAATGTAAAGTTAGCTCCAACTTCAGGATTTGGTGTTGACCATAAGTTTGCACCTTGAAAACCTGTTCCTTCCAATCCTAGCGGATCCGCTTGAACATACAATAAAGCATCAGCCACTGGGAACAAACACGCTTTTTTATCCAAGTTTTCTTTCGTCAATTGACGCAAGGGTGAATAATTGTCCAAGACATAGAATCCACGACCAAATGTTGCCGCAACTAAATCGTTTTCACGTTTTTGAATATCTAAATCGTAAACTGCAATGGTTGGAAGGCCGTTCAATTTTGTCCAAAATTTTCCTCCGTCATTTGAGAAATATGCCCCGAATTCTGTTCCAACGAACAATAAATTTGGGTCAACATGGTCTTGCTTGATACAATAAACAGAACCTCTTTCTGGAAGATTTGAACTGATTGAAACCCATGTTTTTCCTTTGTCTGCACTTTTGAAAACGTATGGTTTGAAATCTCCTGAACGATGATTGTTGAATACCGCATATACTTCATTTTCATTGTGTAAAGAAGCAGTTAACATGTTCACACGCGTGTTTGCTGGAACACCTGCAAACGTTGCAATTTTAGACCACGATTGTCCGTCATTATTAGAAACTTGAATCAATCCATCATCAGTTCCTGCATACAACAATCCTTTTTTCTTAGGCGATTCATCTAATGCAACAATGTTTCCGTAAATCGTAGTTGATGCGTTTTTCATTACGGCGTCGATTGACCAAACTTGACCCATAACGGCTAGTTTGTTGCGATCAATTTGAGCTGTTAAATCAGGAGAGATAGTTGACCAATCATCACCGCGATTCGTTGTTTTGAATACTTTGTTCGCAGCGAAATACAAGGTTTTATGATCGTGAGGAGAAACCAATAACGGTGCATCCCAATTCCAACGATAAGCAGCTTCTCCTTTACCAGGAAGCGGTTGAATGTAAACTTTTTCACCAGAAGCTTTGTCGTGACGTACGATGAAACCATATTGTGCTTGTGCATAGGCAATATTAGGATCAGTTGGATCCGTTGCTGATTCAAATCCATCACCACCATTTGTAATGAACCAATCTTCATTCATGATTCCACCAACATTGTTCGTTTCAGATGGTCCACCCATTGAATTGTTGTCTTGCGTTCCACCATAGATATTGTAGAACGGATAGTCATTGTCTGTTACAACTTTGTAAAACTGGATAATTGGCAAATTCGAGTAGTATTTCCATTGTTGTGCGTGATTATAAGTTTCATAAACACCACCGTCACAACCAGCTAACCAGTGATCCGTATTGTTTGGGTCAATCCATAATGCATGATTGTCAACGTGTTTTTGGTGTTCTCCTGTTTGTTTGAATGTTTTACCACCATCTTCAGTGTGATGCATGTATGTATCCATCGCAAAGACTTTGTTTTTTTCTTTCACGTCACACATGATTTCTTGGTAGTAATTCCCTGAAGTACTGAAACTAGACATTTTTGTCCAGCTTTCTCCCATATTTGTTGAGCGGAAAAATCCTCCTTTATCTTCACGACCTTCAACTATTGCGTACATATAGTTTCCATCAACAGGAGAAACGGCAATTCCAATTCTTCCCATTTGACCTTCCGGTAAACCAACATTGATTTTACGCCAAGTTTTACCACCATCAGTCGATTTATACATCGCTGATTCAGGTCCACCACCAATATATGTCCACTCGTGTCTTCTGCGTTGATGTGCAGCTGCATACAAAATATCAGGATTTGTTGGGTCAATTGCAATTTCAGAAATTCCAGTCTCGTCAGAAACGAACAATGTGCGTTCCCATGTTTTTCCTCCATCCATTGATTTATAAACTCCACGTTCACCACCTGAACTCCAAACTGGACCATAAGCGGCAACCCAAACAATATTTTCGTTTGTTGGATGAATGATTATGTTTCCAATGTGTTCAGAGTTCTTTAAGCCCATATTCGTGAACGATTTTCCACCATCCACTGATTTATAAACACCATCACCATAGGATACCGAACGTTGATTATTGTTTTCTCCAGTTCCAACCCAAACTGTATTTGGATTTGAAGGAGCTAATTCAACACATGCAATTGAGAACGATCCATAATTGTCAAAAATAGGAGAGAAGGTTGTTCCATGATTCGTTGTTGTCCAAACACCACCACAAGCTGCAGCAATGAACCAATTATCTGGATTTTTTGGATTTACAGCGATGTCAACTACTCGTCCAGATGTTAATGCTGGACCAACCATTCTAAAATTTAAACCTCCTAAAGTTGATGATTCAAATAAGGGAGCTGGTGTTGTTCCTTTTGCTTCTTTTTTCTGACCAAAAACTGGTGAAAAGACGCTCATTGCAAGTAGCGAAATGTATAGGTGTTTCTTCATTTTTTCAATTTGGAAGCTAAAATACTATAAACACATTATAAGTCATAATTTTAACACGAGAGTTTCTTTAAAATCTTGTAACCTTTCCGCCGATTTTTCGATATACCATTTTTTGGGTATGGTATTTGAAATTGCCCACAGAATTTTGATTTTTCAAACGTATGAAACACTATTATTTCTTATTTCTAGCGCTATCAGCATCTTTTTTCGCTTTCTCCCAAGAAGAAGATGAATCATGTTTACCACCATCAAAAAAAGCATTAAAATATATTGAAGCAGGAACCAATGCTGCGGATGCCAAAACTGCTGTTGACAATTTTAATTCAGCGATCGCAGAAGCACCTGACAATGCAATGGTGTATTATGAATATGGAATGTATGCGTATGAAGCTGGTTTAAGTTATTATGAGAAGCAGCCAAATCCTGCGATGGGTGACAAAAGCTTTTCAAAGGCAGAGGAAATGTTTCAAAAGGCTTTAGAAAATTGTTCGGATTATCATGCGAATTGTTCTTACTATTTAGGTGTGATAAATTACACACAACAAGATCAAGAAACGGCAATCAAATGGTTCAAGGAATTTAAGGCGTTCAAAAATTCTGACAATTCACGTTTTCCAGAAGATTATGCAAAAAAACTAAAAGATGTGAATGAGGTTTTGGGCGGTTTGGAAGCTGAACAAGAAATTTTAACAACATCTGTTCCTTTTGATCCAACAATGGTGAAAAATGTGAGTTCTGCCAAAGATGAATATTTTCCAATGATCTCTCCAGATAATGAGCTTATTTTTTACACACGAAAAGTAGATCGTGCGAATTTGGGTGATTTAATGTCACGAGTTGTTGAAGAATTTACCTTTTCGCAACGCACGAGTGTAATGGATTTATTCAACATGGGAGATCCGTTAAAAGCTCCATTCAACGATGGAACCTTTACGAATTATGGTTCAGCGACACTTTCTGTCGACAACAAAGAAATGATCATTTGTGCGTGTAAAACAGAGCAAATCTATGGTAAAGATTACCAAAATTGCGATTTATACACAACAACATACGAGCGTTCTGGCGAAGGTGGAAATGATTTCAAATGGTCTCCACTAAAAAACATGGGATCGAAAATTAATACCCCAGATGGTTGGGAAGCACAGCCTTCCCTTTCTGCTGATGGAAATACATTGTTCTATACCGTTGCTCGTCCAACTTCACGTGATAATGATATTTACATTGCAAAACGTCAACCAGACGGAACCTGGGGAGAAGTGAGACCATTCGATGAAATAAACACAGACGGAAAGGATAAAAGTCCATTCTTACACCAAGATAGTGAAACATTGTACTTCGTTTCAACGTGCACTGATAAACGCAAAGGCGTTGGCGGATTAGACATTTTCTATATCCGTGAAGAAAATGGAAAGTGGTCTGAACCAAAAAACATTGGTTATCCAATCAATTCGAAAGAGGATGAACTTGGCTTATTCGTTTCTACGGATGGACATTTGGCTTACTATTCATCGCGAGTTGGAGGAAACTGGAATATTTATTCGTTTGAATTGTATGAAGAAGCGCGACCAAAATCTGTTGCAATTTTAAAAGGTGAATTGACAGATGAAAATGGTGAACCTGTGAAAGATGCGACAATTGAAATTGCCTATGCTGGTTCGGATGAAGTGACGCAAGTGAAAGTAAATGGTGACGACGGTAAATATGCTGCTGTTGTTAAAACTGACACGAAACAAGATGTGATGGTGACGGTGAAAAAAGAAGGTCACGCATTTGATTCTAAGTTAATTACGAAAGAAGAAATTAAACCTGAAGAAGTATCCATTCGCAACAATGATTTGACTGTGAAGGAACTAAAAGTTGGTGAAGCGTATACAATTAATGATATTTTATATGCTACAAGTTCGTATGCGTTGAATGATAAATCGAAATTCATTCTGAAAGGTTTTGCTCGTTTCTTAAAAGAAAATCCAACAATTGCTGTGTCAATTCAAGGGCATACGGATGATGTAGGTGATGACGGGAAGAACATGACTTTATCTGAAAATCGTGCAAAAGGCGTGAAAGATTATCTGGTTTCTTTGGGAATTGATCCAAAACGTTTATCAGCAAAAGGTTACGGTGAAACAATGCCTAAAGTTGACAACGATTCAGAAGAAAATAGAGCAATCAATCGTCGCACAGATTTCGTAATTGAGAAGTTGTAATGATTTAATTCAAAGATTCAATCATTTGACAATTTGTAGAATTAATTCATTTTAACAGTTTTATGTTTCGCCTTTCCGTTTGATTTATAGGTGTAGTAATACCATTTTCCAATTGCTTGGAATTGTTTAGGTGTGTTCGAATTCAAGTTGCGTTTGATGGCTCCTTCTCTGTATAGGCGACCGTTGGAATCATATACCTTTTCATGGCCAATTTCTTGTCCTTGTGCAAAAGTTACGACCGATTTCCTGTTTGAATTACTATGATACCATGTATATTCTCCAATTAGTTGACCGTTTTGATAGTTACCGTTTTCGAGGACAACATTTTGACTATCCGTCAAGCGATACAAACCATTTAAAACACCATTTGAATAATTAATTAGTTCGGTTTGACCGGTTTTATAAATCCACGAACCATCTTTTTGGCCATTTGAATAATGACCTGTGATGACTGGAGCTGGAGGAACTGATTCATTGTAGAGAATATAACCGCCATCTACTATTCCGTTTTTATACGTGATCACTTCAGTTATAACATTTCCTTCGAAGTTCGACCATTGACCGTTACGAACAAAGGAATTCGAAAGAGAATCATACACAAAATGATTACGGTACAAAACAAATGGACCGGATTGATTAGTTATGTTTCTATTGTTGTGAATGTAATCCAAGCGCAAGGTGTCGTTTTTGTAAATCACCCAAAGCTTAATTGGATCTTGATTATACGAATTTGGATCATTCGATGCTTCGAAAACATAGTTTGTATCTTGTTTTGTGAAATGACCCTTGCCAAAGAAAATCTCATGATAATAACAATAGTCGTCGGTTTTCTGGCGTTTCGAATTCCATTTGAGTTGATGGTATTTCAACCCGGTAAGCAGTAATTCTGAAGTGTCACCATTTGAATAGAAACTAATCAAGGAATCAAATTGCCCATTTGTAAAATGCTTCTTTCGAACAAGAATTGATTTGTTGTACTCGTAAGAAGCTTGTATAAGACCGTTTTGGTAATCTGCAGTTAATTTATACCCAGTCAAGTCGTCGTAAGATTCAAGTGTTGTACCAACGGCTGAATTGTTCTTGTAATGACGCTCGGAGTTGATAATTCCACGTTCATTTTTGGTATAATCAACGATGCGATTTCCGCTTGAATCACTTAAAGCATAAGTGTTTATCCCACCTTTTTCATAAAATGTTGTATGCTCCAATATCGATTCATTGTAGTACACAATGTGCTCATATAAGCGATTGTTTTCGAAATAGTATTTTCTATCAGTGACGGTTCCATGATCGTATTCTTCTTGTAAATTCAACTTACCATTCAGAAATTCTTGTCGATTACCATGTTCGATTCCATGTAAATAATGGGTGATGATTTTTTTCTCTTCTTGTTCATCGAACGACCAATTAATACCATGTAATTCACCTTTTCCATCGTAGTTTACCCAAGACAGCAATTTGCCCTCGGCATTATAAGATTTGTTAGAAATGACCTTTCCTTGGAGGTAATAATATTCTTGAGTTTTTATACCTTGCTCATTAAAATATTCTGATTTCCCATGTTGAATGCCATTTTTACATGCAATTCGACTTGAAAGTTTTCCATTTCGATGGCGTGTTTCACTGCAAGTTGGTTGTACAACATAAAATCCAGTTAAAGGTATAGTAGGAAATTGCCAAATATAAGGAGGGTAATCGTAAGGGTAAGGTGGTGGATAAATGATTGGAGGATCAGTAATTGGCTGAATATAAGCGCGTATGTCAATCTGAGGAGGAGGAATTAAGTACAAGCGAATTGTATCGTGAATATCCGTTTCTAGATTTGAATTTACAGATTTGTCAACTTGACTCCAACTACCAATAGAAAGGAAAAAAAATACGAATGAAATTAAGTAGCGATTCACATTCGTTAAACGTCAAAGCGAATGAAACGTTGCTTTGCTTTTCAAATGTTCTTACTTGTAAGAGATTTTAGAAACGTTAAAATCTACTTTTTCGTCGATTCCAGGTAATTCTCCTGTTTCGGAATATTGCCAATGAATAATGCGGCTATCATCGATGAATGCTGGTTTTCGACTGTAAGCTGCAATCCAGAATTTATAGTCTTTGAAGTCATTGATGAATTTCGTTTCGAAGTAATTTAGGGAGCAATAAATGATTGGACGCATGCCTGTTTCATTTTCAACTACCGTCATCCAAATTTTCATTTTGGCAATTAAATCAGCATCCGAAAACCCTTCTGTTTCGACATCCAAGACAGGAGGTAAATCCATGTCTTCTTTCTTCCAATACTTCAGAAAATGTTGCGCTTGAGGGAGTGGTTCTGATTTGGGATTGAAAAAATGATAGGCTCCATGCGGAATTCCAAGTTTACTCAATACGGTTCTGTTGCGTTCCCATTGCGTGTCGAAATGATCTGAACCTTCTGTTGCTTTGCAGTAAACAAATTGAATAATCGTATCGTAATGTTCCGTAACCATTAATTGTTCCCAATCAATTTCACCTTGGTGGTGAGAGATATCAATTCCAAATGAAGGGAATCCAGCGGGAATAGATTCGATGACTGTTTTACGTTTCAGTGAATCTTCATCCTGCAAGTAATAATAGAGTAGGGCTAAGATCAATCCAATCAACAAAAGACTAATTACAACCAATTTTGATTGCTTTCCCGATTTCTTTGTTCGTTTCGTCTTTACAGTTGCTTTTTTTCTCTTCGCCATTGTCTTAAATAAAAAAAGGCCTCCTCGTTAGAGAAAGCCTAGTATCGAATAATTCGAATATCTTAGTTTGTGAATCTTCTTTTTTCTTTGATACGAGCTGCTTTACCAGTCAAACCACGGAAGTAGAAAATACGAGCACGACGTACACGTCCTTTTTTGTTCACAACAATTTCGTCTAAGAATGGAGAAGAAATTGGGAAGATACGCTCAACACCAATATTTCCTGACATTTTACGAACTGTAAACGTTTCAGTTGTTCCAGAACCACGACGTTGTAATACAACTCCTTGGTATTGCTGAATACGCTCTTTGTTACCTTCTTTAATTTTGTAAGAAACTGTAATTGTATCTCCTGCTCCAAACTGAGGGAATTGTTTTACCTCAACAAGTTCGCTCTGAATTTCTCTAATAATATCCATGACTCTTTTTTATCTGTGTTCTTCCGCGTAAACGGGGGTGCAATATTACAAATTATTTCTAAAACAATCGAATAATTGCAGAAATATTTTAGAAAATTTTAATCCTGCCACAAAAATAGGCAGAATCACATCTTCTATTGTGCAAATTTAATAGATTTACTCATTCAAATTTCAGTATGAAGCCGAAAGTAGGAGAGAAAACAATCATTGGACGCCGTGAAATAGCAAATTTGCCCCAGTTTGGTTTAAACCATGTGGATGTAAAAGTCGATTCAGGCGCCTACACTTCAAGTATTCATGTGAGTTCATGTAAGGAAGTGGAATTGGAAGGTGCAACATTGTTGGAGGTCATATTTTTGGATGAGAATCACTCAGCGTTCGATAATGAAAAACACTATTTTCAAGAATACCGAATCAAAAAAGTGAAAAGTTCCAATGGTCACGAACAATTGCGCTACTTCATTAAATGTTCAATTGAATTGTTAGGGAGAAAAATAAAAACTGAATTTTCCTTAACCGAACGCAAAGGAATGCGTTATCCGATTCTTTTGGGAAGAAAACTACTCAATAAACGATTTATCATTGATACGTCCCTAGTGAATGTGTCTAAAAAAAATAAAGAATAATATGAAAATTGGAATTCTATCGCGCAATACGAATTTATATTCTACTCGCCGCTTGGTGGAAGCAGCTATTGAACGGGGTCATGAAGCTCAGGTAATTGATCACTTGAAATGCAATATTGAAATTGAACAAGGTGGTCCTTCGATTTATTATGGTGATAGTTATTTGACGGGATTCGATGCCGTGATTCCGAGAATTGGTGCTTCGGTTACCTTTTATGGAACGGCCGTGGTTCGTCAGTTTGAAATGATGAATGTTTTCTCAGCAGTCAGTTCAAGAGGAATTGTGCATTCACGTGATAAGTTAAGATGTTTGCAAGTGCTTTCGAAAGAAGGAATTGGTTTACCGAAAACGGTTTTCACGAATTATTCGAAAAACGTTGAACATGTTGTTGAATCCGCAGGTGGAGCGCCTGTCGTTTTGAAATTATTGGAGGGAACGCAAGGTTTAGGCGTTGTGTTGGCTGAAAATCAAAATGCCGCACAGTCTGTATTGGAAGCCTTCAACGGATTGAAAGCGCGTGTAATTGTACAAGAATTTGTGCGTGAAGCGAAAGGTGCTGATATTCGTGCCTTTGTTGTTGATGGAGAAGTTGTTGGAGCAATGAAACGCCAAGGAAAACCAGGTGAGTTTAGATCGAATTTGCACCGAGGTGGTTCTTCACGTATTATCGAACTTTCAGTGGAAGAAAAATATACTGCAATCTTAGCTGCAAAAGCGGTTGGACTTGGTGTTGCGGGTGTGGACATGCTACAGTCTGAGCGCGGACCATTGGTATTGGAAGTGAATTCATCTCCAGGATTGGAAGGAATTGAAAAAACAACACAAGAAAACATTGCTGGAAAAATCATTCAGTACATAGAGAAAAACGTGAACCGTTAAGTATGCAACAGAAACACAAGAAATTTGTCATTTTAGGGAAAGAAATTCTTCCAGGTAAAGGTGCGCAATTGAACCTTGATGTAGCTAAATTGCACACTACAACACCGATTTTAGTTCCAGTAATTGTTGAACGTGCCAAAGTAGATGGACCAACCGTTCTTTTGATGGCTGGTTTACATGGTGATGAAATTAACGGGGTCGAAATTATTCGTCGCGTGATTCGCAAAGGATTCAATAAACCGCAAGTTGGAACAATTATTTGTTTGCCAGTCTTCAATATTTTCGGTTTTCTCAACTTGAAACGTGAATTGCCAGATGGTCGCGATTTGAACCGTAGTTTCCCAGGAAGTGAATCGGGTTCGTTGGCTGCTCAGTTTGCTTATCATTTTATGAAAGAAATTGCGCCGCATGTGGATTATGTATTGGATTTTCACACTGGTGCTGCGCAACGCAACAATTTTCCGCAAATTCGATGTGTAATGTCAGATGCTGAAAGCGTTGAATTAGCAAAGATTTTCAATCCACCATTCGTTTTGAATTCATCCTACATTCCGAAAACAATCCGTGAGTCGATCAACAAAAAAGGGAAGAAAATGCTCTTGTTTGAAGGTGGAAAAGCCAATTCAATTGAAGAGATGATTGTGGAAGAAGGATTGAATGGTGTAAAACGATTGTTGAGTCATTTAGGCATGCGTTCATTCAAAATTGATATTTCGAAGGATAGAAATCCTGTTTTCCTAGGTGAAAGTAAATGGATGCGCTCACCAAATTCTGGAATGTTCCAAGCAACGGTAAAAAACGGCGCAAAAGTCGAAAAAGGCGATGTTATCGGTATTGTAACTGATCCGTATGGTAAAATTGAACGCAAAGTAAAAGCCGCTTCAACAGGTTGTATCATTTGTTTGAATGAATCGCCTGTGGTGTATAAAGGTGATGCGATTTTCCATATCGGAAACGAAATCCATAAATAATTGAAAATTTAGAATTGAGGATTGATAATTCTAAATCACTCATCACAAATGACGAATCACAAATCATGAATCCCCATTCGCTAAGTTTTTTCTACTTTTGCATTAAATAATAGAACGTATGTCTGTTCACAAGAATGTTAAGAAGGTAACAACCCATACCTTACAAGAAATGAAAAACAGTGGAGAGAAAATCTCTATGTTGACAGGGTATGATTTTTCCATGGCACGCATCATTGATGAAGCGGGAATTGATGTGATTTTGGTTGGTGATTCTGCTTCGAATGTCATGGCAGGACACGAAACGACTTTACCAATTACCTTGGATCAAATGATTTACCATGCTTCTTCGGTTGTTAGAGCTGTGAACAGAGCACTAGTTATAGTTGATATGCCGTTTGGTTCGTACCAAGGAAATTCAAAAGAAGCCTTGTCGAGTGCGATTAAAATCATGAAAGAATCGGGTGGACACGCTGTGAAAATGGAAGGTGGAATCGAGATTTTGGAATCGATTAAACGTATTTTGACAGCTGGGATTCCAGTGATGGGACACCTCGGATTAACACCTCAATCAATCTATAAATTTGGAACGTACGTTGTTCGAGCGAAAGAAGAACAAGAAGCACAACGCTTAATTGAAGATGCGAAAGCATTGGAAGAAGCAGGTTGTTTCGCGATTGTTTTGGAGAAAATTCCAGCGCAATTGGCTGAATTAGTTGCTAAAACGGTTTCTATTCCTATCATTGGTATTGGTGCTGGAAACGGCGTCGATGGTCAGGTTTTAGTTGTTCACGATATGTTGGGAATCAACAATGAGTTTAGTCCGCGTTTCTTGCGTAAATACAATAATTTGTACGAGCAAATGATGGGTTCATTCCAAGAGTACATAAAGGATGTGAAATCTGGAGATTTTCCAAACGAAAAAGAACAATATTGATTGAAGATTGATAATTGTCAATTTGAATCACAAATTACAAATCACAAATCACGAATTTTATCGATTGTGAATGAATTAACCATTTTATACGAAGACAATCACGTTATTGTTGTCAACAAGAAAGCATCTGACATTGTTCAAGGCGACAAAACGGGTGATGAAACAATTCCGGATACAATCAAAGCGTATTTAAAGGAAAAGTACCAGAAACCAGGAAATGTGTTTTGTGGTGTTGTTCACCGTTTAGATCGTCCAACAAGTGGTGCAGTAGTTTTTGCGCGTACAAGTAAGGCTTTGGAACGTTTGAATGCACAATTTAGAGATAAGGAAACCAATAAAGTGTATTGGGCAATCGTTGAATCTAAGCCAGAAAAGTCTTCAGCAACCTTAACACATTACTTAAAAAAGAATGAGAAGCAGAATAAATCCTATGCCTCTTTAACGGAAACACCGGGTTCTAAAAAAGCTGTTTTGCATTATACCTTAATTGCTTCTTCCGATAAATACCATTTATTAGAAGTACGATTGGAAACTGGTCGCCATCATCAGATTCGCGTGCAATTGTCAACGATTGGATGTATTATTAAAGGAGATGTGAAATATGGGGCGCGACGATCAAATCCAGATGGATCTGTTGGTTTACACGCACGCGCGTTGACGTTTACGCATCCAACAAGCAAAGAACCGATTTCTATAATTGCTCCGGTTCCAGAAGATAGTTTGTGGCAGTTTTTTCAATCAGCCGTTTCTAAATAAATTCATCAATTTTTTAGTTTGTAACTTTTG
>CAJAVU010000105.1 GCA_903945495.1 uncultured Flavobacteriales bacterium
AAGACAAATACAAAGAAAGAAGAAAAAATCTCATCAGGAATTATTATAAACCAATTGAGGATGAAATTAAATCTAAGAAACGCGCCATTTATCATGAGGAACTTAAAGAAGCATTGAAACTTGGTACATTAACCGAGCGTGAGTATAATGCAAGAATGGGGATACGCACGAGAAGATAATACGTATCACCCGTGTTTAGCTCCATGCCTTCAATCTTGCTTTCGAAAAACGACAAATTTGAAAGAAGATAATTTTAACTTCGAAGTAAAGTTTTTTTTAAAATTCGGGCCAATCGCAAGGCAGCAAAACGTTATAAGCAAAAATTAAACACTATGAAAAAAATTATCGCTTTAACATTATTATTGGGTTTAACATTATCAAGTCATTCCCAAATAAGCACCAAACTGGATGATAAAAATGGATTCAAAGACTTTCAAATTGGAGATTTATATAGTAAGTGGCAAACAAATTTGAAATTATTATCTGTAAATGGTGAAATAAAAAAATACAAATATATTGGTGCTTGTTGCCAAACCGTTTTTACATACGATGTTAGTGAGATTCTGTTGGAGTTCAAATCTGATAAATTAATTAATATAATTATTACACTAAATCAATGGGAAAAATCGACAGGGAGTGATGATTTTACTGATTTGGGAATTTGTATTGATGAATTAGAAAAACTTGCCAATAATTTTGAAACCCTCTTTGGGGAGTATTCTGATTTTGATAAGGATCAAAGTTCTGGAATGATAACATATTCATGGCATGGAAATAAAATAGCTATGTCTTGTGGGATTCAATATCAAGGAATTAGAGAAGGATGTAAGCCTTTTGTAATTTTAGGTGACTTCACTGCTGTTGAAAGCGGATTTTAACAATATGCATAATAACAAACAAGAGCAAGTGGCATAAGGACACACTTGTTAGTCGCCTGCGCCTGTTTGTGGGCCATTATCAGCAATAATATATACATTATGAATTCTAAAATTATTATCACAACATTAGGTATAATCCTTTTTAAGTTTTCCTTTGGTCAAATTACGACAACCAAAGTAATTAACAATGAAACACCAAAAAAAGCAATGGTTTATGACAGCACCTTGAACTTTTTAGGTTCAGATGCATTGCTTTATATTGGACAGGAATTATACTTAATCGGTAAATCAGAGACTCTAAGAACATATGGTTATAGTGGGTTTATTATTGATTATAAAGTGAACTCCAATTCTTTAAAGAACACATACAAACCAATTATTCCAGAAGATAAAAAATATATTGAATATGATATGGGAGGTAAATCTATTTATGATTCATTGGCAGGAAAATATTTTAAAGTATTGGACGTACACATGCATCCAAAAGCAAAAGAACAAGAATACCTATATGGAACCAAATTTTATTTGGCTTTGGAAGAAAAAGAAAGTGGTAATAAGTTGTTCTTCGAATATGACAGCAAATATGAGCATTCATTTCCCTTTTTAGTCGTTGGTTACTTCGAGAAATTAAAACAAAATTTTATTGGTCAAAGTTATGTTATAAGTACGAAATATTTCACAGGTTCCAAGGATATATCAACTGGCAATACAATTCATAATCGGCCAGGTCAAAAATGGACTTGTATTGATTTGACAATTGAGGAACAATTCTTTAACCTTTCCTTAATAATAAAAAATGATCTAGGTGAAAAAGTCTTAGCAGATTACGAATATTTATTCGAATTGGGTGGGAAAAATCAAGTTTATACTTGGAAAAAAGCTGAAACATACAAAACCAAATTTGGTGTGGTAAATTGGAATATTATTTTGGATAGAGAGGTTAAGATAGGATTCACAGAAGAAATGGTTAGACTTGCTTGGGGTGAACCTAAAAGAGTAAATAAGTCTTCTTACGGTGATCAATGGGTTTATGATGACCAATATTTATATTTTGAAAACGGAAAACTTAAAGCTTTTAATTGATAAAAACTGCTACTAACACACGTTTAGCAAAAAAGCCAAAATCTATTTAACGAAAAACAATTAATTGAAAAACTTAAGATCTTGAATTGCAAATAAAACTAATTTTAAAATCGGCTTCTTCGCCTAGCGCGGGAACGATATAAACAACTAAAATTTAAAAGTTATGATTAAGTTAAAAAAATCTAATATAACACCACTTCGACTGTTAATTAACTATTGTCTGCTTATTATTTTATTGTCGGCGTGTGAAGTAAACAATCAAAATGGTATGACAGCTTCTTGTGTGAAATTTGAAACAACAATTGCCAAACTTAAACCAATTGTACAGAAGTTAAATGATAAAAAGGAAAATTGCTATCCATGTAATGGTGATGGTGGACTAAATGTATATTGGAGCACTGCGAGCGTTGACTTTAAAGGGAATAATGACTTTGAAGCAAGCTTGTGGGGGTTATACTCACAAGCTAAATCTGAAAATATTATTAGTGGCAATATTAATGACTTTATGAAAAAGTATTACTCAAATTCTATCTCACGAAATAAACGCGCTGAAATAATTAAACATATGGAACACTGGTTAAAAGATCCACAAATTACCGATTCTGAGTATCAACAAATTAAAGAAGCAATAAGCGAATAAGTATATTAATCTATCAAAAAATGATATTTTTTTGAGCATAATTTACTTTTCGAATAAACCAAATTTAACTCTTAATGGATCCATTAAATATTAATATTGAATCATATTATTATTTTTTCATGTCTGATGAAGAAGTAATAGAGTCTATAAATAATGCTCATACTTTGGATTTTAAAAAAAATAGGGATGTGCTTTTTGAGTCGTGTAAGCAGAATTGTTATATAGATCCAAATGATGATTTTTATTTTTTATATCTGACATATGTAGCATCGTTAATAAACGAACATTCTATAAAACCCAAAAATAAAATTGACTTAAATGAAATTTTGTTTTTAATATACAAAGACGCTCTATCTTTTTCAGAACAAGAAAATTTTGCAATTTGCCTCGTAAGACTCGCCCCAAAATCTATAACAAGAATAATTTTAAATAGTTTTAAGTTTAGAAATTTTTTGATAGATGAACAAAGATTAAAATACTTGGAAGAACTTTATGAAAAAGAAATAAATTGTATTAATGAAATTAAATCTTTAATCAGGAACATTCAAAGAAAGAAAAATTCAAAAGTCAAAAATAATTTAAATGACCAAGAGATACTTGAATTTATTGAAAAAGGAGAGACTAGAAAATTTTTGAGATCATTTGCAAACACTAAATGTGTTGATTTAAATCGGAAATCAATGATTCATCAAGCTGCGCGTTATGGTAGAAATGACATAATAGGTTTTTTGTTTTCCCAAAATGTTGATGTGAATAAAAGGGAATTGGATGTGAATTTCACACCGCTTATGACTGCAATTAATGAGGATATGTATCATTCCGCAATTTATCTTATAAATATAGGGGCAGATGTCAATTTAAAAGATAAAGATGGCAATACAGCTTTACATTATGCCGTCCTGATGAAATCTCCATTAACTATTTTGACATTAATTCAAAAAGGTGCTGATATAAATGCTCGAGATAAAGATGGATTAGCACCAAGAGATATTGCTAAATTCAATGGGTTTTATGATGAATTGGTTACTCCATATTTGTGATTAATTGTGATTTGACTAAATTTTATACTAGAAAGAACAATATTTTTTTGTGAAATAAACCTAAAAAATATAATAAACAAATCTAAATACTAGTAGGAATATGTGCTTTTTATTTGTTTTCCTGATGTAAAGTTTTTTATTTTATCATCATTAAATTTTTTGAGTTCTTTGTCAGAATTAAAAACATGACCTTCTCGGTAGTATTTGACTTTTATTTTTTCTCCCGCTTTATAAAATAGTTCATCATAGTAGTCTTCTTTTCTAACTTTTTTTCTTTCTGAGATAAAGAATTGATCGTTCTCTTCGTAAGAATTTATCTGATATTTAAATTTTTGTCTATACGTTAACCAATAGCCTTCCTTTAATCCATTTTTATACAAACCAATACTGAAAAATTTAGTAATATTATCAAGTGCAAAATTTTCTAGCCAGATACCGTATTTATCATCATCCTTATATTGCCCATAGGCTATTAGAAAACCTTCTTTAGCAAAAGAAACATAAGAACCATTTAATTCACCTTCATCATTATAGTGATATTGTTCTTCAATTCGATTATCTAATTCAATACTTCTACTTGCCTCTATTAAGAATTCTTCCTCAGTTGTTTCACGATATTGCATCATTAAAGTTTCTTTCTTGAAATATTTCGTGTGGATACCATAAGGTGTACCCATTTTCCAATATCCATTGAATAAAGAGTCATTTGACGCGGTAATTTCATATTCTGGTCCATTTAATTCATCGTTTTTCCAATATCGACACTTAAAGCTTTTATCAAAGTATGAATGACTTTTTTCAAAACCGTTTTTTTTACCATTTTTCCAAAAACAAAATGACCAAATATGATCAAGATCCTTCTCCATTGTAATTCCATGAAGAACCCCGTTTTCATAATTTTTAATTACTGAAGTATCATAGGTTTCACTCGAATATTTTCTGCTAAAAATCCATTCGCCTACTCGCTTCCCATTTAATGAATCTCCAATACTGATTATGTTACCTTCAGAACTTCTGTTTATAGTTCTTAAATCTTCTTTCTTGTTATTTACGCAGCTATATAAGCTGCCTATCAAAATCAAAGATGAAATCATTTTTATTTTCATTTAACCATGTTTTTAGTTTTTGTATAATTCAACTACTACAAAAGATAACAAAGTGATTTAATTCAATTAGCAACCCGATTGTTTACTAAATTATAAATATGCATCGAATCATTTTAAATCATATCAGTTTATTTTGTTCATCAACCTTTCTCAAAAACCCTTCCTCTAGCTTTGGAATGAATTTCAAAGGTGCCGCTTTTCTATTGGCGAGATCTATGAAGATGCGATACGGATCTTCGATATGAACTTGAAAGACAGATTGTAAAGCCGTACAGATTTCCTTGATTTCATTTTCACCATAATTGATTGCCGTTGTTGCTTGTAAAGCATAAACCAATTCGATAAAATCTGATTTACTGGCCGTCCATTTTAATTTTGGTTGAGGTGGACCAAAAGAAGGTTGTATTGTTGGTTTTGGAGATAGGTGTTTTTTGAAGTTTGGTATGATTGAAAAGTACATGTACCAAAAAGCACCATAATTTTCATATGTGTACCAAAAAAGCTATATTTGGTACATATTATTAACATATGGGACAATTTGCACCACAACATACATTGAAAAAACTTCCACCAAGGAGAGAGAAAGTCGAAACGATTGAAATCTTAAGGGGAGTTAATAAAGCATCAACAGCATTGGCAGAGCTAAAAGGAATTGCAAAAACAATACCGAATCAGGCTATGCTTATCAATGCTATCATACTCCAAGAAGCCAAAGATAGCTCTGAAATAGAGAACATAATTACAACTCAAGATGAATTATATAAGGCGCTAACAGTGGTTTCTTCAAAAGTTTCTTCTGAAACCAAGGAGGTTGTAAATTATCGAAAAGCAATTTTAACAGGATTCGATACGCTTAAGAAGCAACAATTCTTACGGGTCAATGATATTGTAGCTATTCAACAAGAATTGGTAGATAACAATGCTGGAATCAGAAGTACTCCAGGAACGGTATTGAAAAATGAGACAACAGGTGAAATTGTTTATACTCCGCCACAAGACAAAGCTGAAATAAATGATTTGCTTTCAAATTTCATTCAATTTTTTAACGAAAGGGATGAAGAATTATCACCGCTTATCAATTTGGCGATTCTTCATTACCAATTTGAAAGCATTCACCCTTTTTACGATGGAAATGGTCGTACCGGAAGAATCTTGAATATCCTCTATTTAATTTTAAATGAACTCATCGATGTTCCAATCTTATATCTCAGTTCTTATATCATTCAAAATAAGCAGGAATATTATCGTTTATTGAGTCACACCAATAAAACAGGAGAATTCGAAGAATGGATTTTGTACATGCTTAAAGCAGTCGAAAACACCTCTAAAAGTACGATTGAAAAGATTTCCAAAATAAAAAATCAAGTGGATTTAACTATTGAAAAGGTGCAAAATCAATTGCCTAAAATGTATCGTAAAGAACTCGTTGAACTTCTGTTTGAGCAACCCTATTCTAAAATTGAACACCTCGTTACAAAATTGAATGTTGAACGAAAAGCTGCTTCAAGGTATTTGAAAAGTTTAGAAGAGATTGGAGTTCTCAAGGCACACAAAATAGGGAGGGAAACCTTATATATCAATGTGGGCTTAATAGAAGTATTGAAACAATGATCGTTATACTATAAATGAATTTATAGAACAAAACGCCCTAATCCGCCCTGGCGGACAGGGCGATTGAATTTTCACCTCATCGCATCTGCTTCATCCACTTTTCTTAAAAACCCTTCCTCCAACTTTGGAATAAACTTTAATAAATCCTTTTTTCGATTAACAATATCAATAAATGTGCGGTATGGATCTTCAATTTTAACTTGAAAAATTGATTCAAGGGCAGAACAGAGTTCTTTTATTTCAATATCACCATAATTGACCGCTGAAGAAGATTGAAGTGCATAGATCAACTCAACAAAATCAGATTTACTAGCCGTCCATTTTAGCTTCGGATTTGGAACATCAAGTTGGCGCAACTTTTCATTTTTAATTGTTAGGTGTTTCTTGAATAAATCAAAGGCAAGAATATCAGCTGCCACTTGATCATGGGATGTATTGAATTCCGGATCGATCAACATGGTTGCAGAATGTCTTGAAATAATAGAAAGTTTTGGTTCGCGAATAAAATAGAGTTTGTCCAAATGGTCCATTCCAGATGTGTAGTATTTTGCGAAATCAATATTTTCCCGAATAATATGCCGGAACATGCGCAGCTTTTTATCGATGAGGTTTTTGAGTTCTTCATCACTCATATGAAGTTTTGCCAATTCGATTTCCTGCAGCACTGAATAGAAAACTAAATAGGCCTGAATCTTTGGTTTAATGTACTTGAAAAAGTGGATTTCTTCATCCTGGTTTTTGAAACCTTCTTTTCTGATTTTCGTGCGAAATGCTTTCAAGGTGTTTGTAATAGTTTTCGCTGCTCTATTCGCACGAATATTAATATCATTTTCATTGACATAGAGTTGTTCGATGTCTTCACATAAGGTTTTTGCCGTTGAAATGTAATACTCCATAAGGTGGTTTACCAAAAGTTTTTGAGTTAATAATCTTGCCGCGATAGAAGACAAAATAACTTTAGAAGAACGTAAATGAATTACGTTCTAGATTTTGAGTTATTAACAATTGATAAAAATGAAAGAAAAAAGGCAGCACGCTATTGCGCACTGCCCTACTCTTTTAACCTAATTTTTTATCGGGATCCAATGTATTACTTTCCGAATCCTTGGGCTTCTGTTTAGCAGCAAGAATTGATTTTAAAGCACCCATGTCTTGGCTAACTTTTGTATCGAGCACCTTCGCATAAATTTGCGTTGTCGATAGTTTTGTGTGTCCAAGCATCTTTGAAACTGTTTCCAAAGGAACGCCATTTGAAAGCGTTACCGTTGTTGCGAATGTATGTCTGGCCATGTGTGAAGTCAAGGTCTTTTTAATCCCACAAATCTCTGCTATCTCCTTCAAATATGCGTTGTACTTTTGGTTACTGTTCACTGGAAGGAGTTTATCAAACTTTACACAAACTGGATGTTCCTTGTAACGATTAATTATTTCCATCGCTAAGGGTAAAAGCGGAACACTTTCCCTGGTTCCTGTCTTTTGACGAATGGTAGAAAGCCAGTAATCTCCATCCATTCCAATTGTTATCGCATCGCGTTCGAATTTGTAAATATCTGAGTAAGCGAAACCAGTGTAACAGCAGAATAGAAACACATCTCTCACTTCTGCTAAACGCGGCATCAGGATCAACTTGTGCTGCATTACATCCAGTTCTGTTTGAGTTAAGATTTCTCGTTCCGGATTGGTGTAAGAACATCTGAAGTTATCAAATGGATTCTTCGGGATCCATTCAACACTTACAGCAACATTGATGATGCGTTTTAGATTCACAATGTACTTGTGAGCTGAATTGGTTTGCATGCGCTCGTTCACTAAAAGAAAGTGTTCGAATTCTGTAACAAATTTTAAACTTAGATCCTGAAGCAATTTATCTTTTACTCTGTATCGATGCTTCAGAAAACTTTCAACTTTACCCTGGCAATAGTTGTACTTTGCCAAGGTAGTTCTTGCTACTTTTCCCACTTTAATCATTGATTCCATTTTGACGCGATGGTACTCAAATGCATCAAGAAGGGTTTTGGGTGTCGTTTTCTCCTTATTCCCCAAATAAAGATCTTTCAGCATCTGTGCGGTTACGGGATTTCCAACAGATACATTCGTAAGAAAGTGTTTTTGAATTGAATTTGAGGCATGTTCAATAAAGCCATTAATGTAAACAGCTTGAGGTGCGGAATTCTTCATCCTTCCTTTTGCATTATCCCAATTGGATGGTTGGATAAAATGTGTTGTTGCAATTTCAGCTCGCTTTCCATCCACGGTAATACGAATGAAAAGTTTGACTTTTCCTTCTTTTTGTCTGCTCTGTTTTAACAGAAGCGAAACAAAGAATTTTTGATTCTCCATTTTGTTCAGGGTATTTAATGAATAAATGCTTTTGAACACGTCAAATCATACTGACAGCAACTTCACCAAACTAAGAACAGGAATGGATTTCCTGTGTTTCGAGAGAACAAAAATGAGAAATGAATTTTGTTCTCCCGTTTGTTCTCCTGAAATTTGTTTTTTCTTGATTTCATTTGAATTACTTCAAAGAGCCCAAACACTACTAAAAACGTTGTATTTACTGGATTTTCAAATTTTTGGGCATGAAAAAAGCCTCCGATTAGGAGGCTTTGCTTTTAACTTCGCGGTCTGGACGGTATCGCCCATATATTTTTAATATACTAAATATTAGATACTTAACTCTTAAAGATTTTAAAAGGTAACCGAATTAGTAACCTACTAATTTGATTCCATTTAATCTCTTGTGAAAGAACGCGTTTCGTTAAAGATACGGAACATTTTGAGTAATACTATCAAAATAGGGTAAAATGAACTATTAAATATTAGAGATTATTTCAAATTAGTCTATGATAAACTTCTCAATTAATTCAATTTCTAATCCGGAATATTCGGCAAATTCATGAATTGTTACGAATTGATGAGGTTCTTTTCCAAGTTTTGTTTTAATCTCATTAATTACCTTACAACCATACCTGGAACTTCTTCCTGTGATTAATTGAATATCCTTTGGAAAAATGCAAATTCGTTTCGGTCGTTTCATACTCTATCTATGCTTTATCTATGCTTCATCCATACATCATCTATGGTTGAAAGTGTTTCATTATTACTTTAATGCCTATGCTAATTTCAAAGAGCCAATTTACCATGAAAAAACCAAGAATAAAAGACTCAAAACCGCATAAATAGGCATAAACGGAATGAACGGAATGTTATATTTGACAATCCCCCTCTATCCTAATAGTTTTGATTTCAGGAACCGAAATTCTAGTTCGCGATATGAATTGAGGGGAAACTTTTCGGGAAGGTCCCGGATCGTAAAAGTTAAAAATCAAAACTATCTCAAAATGGCAAAACAAACCGGGATAATTAAGTTGAAAGGTAAGATCGGAGATCTATCTTTCTACAAATCGAAGGACGGGCATTTGGCACGTGAAAAAGGTGGTGTTGATGGTGATCGTATCGCAAATGATCCAGCTTTCATTAGAACACGTGAAAATGGAAAAGAATTCGGTACTTCTGCTTCATCCGGAAAGTTAGTGCGAGACGCATTACGACCGATGATCATGCGTGCCGGGGACGGAAGAGTTACTTCTCGTTTGACAAAAGTAATGACCAACATCAAAAACCTAGATGCTACCAGTGTGCGTGGAGAGCGTAATATTGGGGTTGCAATTGCTCTGCCTGCAGCGAAAGAATTGTTAAAAGGATTCAATTTTAACATTCGTTCGATTTTTGGAAGTGTGCTTTACAAACCGTTTGCGGTTGATGTCGCTACGGGTGAAGTGACAGTTCTTGGACTTGTTCCAACGAATGATGTTGCTGCTCCCGCTGGGGCAACTCACATGACATTGCGAAGTGCCTGGGCGAAGATCGATTTTGTTCAAGGAATAAAATCTGTTGAAATTTCCAACGAGTTCAACGGTCCATTGGATGCTACTGCAGTCGATGTGACTTTAACTCCTGCGCAAGCTCCGACGGGTACCGGCACAGACGTGTATTTGTTGATGATCGAGTTCTTCCAAGAAGTCAATGGTATTCAATATTCTTTGAATAATGGACAGTACAATGCTTTGAGCATTGTTGAAGTCAACTAATCCTAATGATTAGAATTAATTGAATTGTTGAATTATGTGGTCCTGGGTCGTTCGATTTCGCTAAGGAATCGAGACCAAGACCACCCTAAAAAACTAAAGGATGAACATCATTGATCGATTGAAATCAAAAACACCTAAATTCTACCGCACTTTGCGAAATGTAGGTTTAGGGTTAGTTGCTGCAGGTGGAGTTTTAGTAGCTGCACCGGTAGCAATTCCAGCAATTTTTGTAACGGTTGGGGGTTACCTCATCGTTGCAGGATCGGTAGCTACTGCCGTGGCACAAACAGTAGTAGAAAAGTAAAAGGCAAGGGATGAGTTTGATCATTTTAATTGTCAAGTATTTAACCAAATTATTCTGTAGAAAAATGAGAACAGATAAAACAAAATGCATAACAAACGATTTGGAAGTGCAAGTAAAAGCAACTGCTAAACCGCGCTTTAAAGCAGGTGCAGAATTATCCGGAAAAGTGAACCGTATCGCTGTAGAGGTGAACGAAGATTTGACAGATGAAATGGAATCAATTGAAGTGAAATTAGTTCTGTCAAAAGAACTTTGCTCTGCTTGCGATTGCCAGGATTAATCTAGATCAGAATCTATTTAATTGAAAAATATGCATCACCATCACGAACATACCAAAGCGCTTGGAACCGTAACTGGCACGGTGTTTACCGTGGCTGCAAACATTGATTCGCAGGACTATATGAAAACGGTGATCCTTGCATTAATTGGTGCAACAGTGAGTTTTTTGATAAGCGTATTTTTGAAATGGATTTGGAAAAGGATTAGTCAATAAAACTTCTTGAAACATATTGAACGCCACACGGGATCCGTGTGGCGTTTTTTTTAAACAAACGGTTAAGAAAAAATATGTTTTGAGAATATTTCTTTTAGTGAAAAAACCAAATTATGCTTAAAGCTAAACAGTATTAAAATAAGTAGTGAAAGGCTATAATTACAAGCGAAATCAAATTTAGAATTAGAACACCTTTTTGAATTTTTTTCCGTTCATTTTTTTTCTTTTCATCCTCCAGGTCATCTTTGTCAGATAAGGAAATTGAAAACAATGATAAAATGGATAAGAAGAATATTATTCTTGATATAATATTAAACTCTCTCATAAACCCATTGAATACGGGTATATCAATTATTAAAAAAACGAATTGAGTAAAAATAAAGGCAATTAACAGTAAAATCAACCATCCTAATGTGCCGACTATCCATTTACGTCTAGATTTTCTTTTTGATGCAACTTTTTCAATTTTATGAATTGATGGAACATAAGTTATATTCATGTTGATGACATCACAGTACTCAACAACGAACAAGTCTCCGGGGACATTTTTTTTTATATAAGTGTCGGTAGCTGAGCTCGAATATTCATACTTTTGGACATCTAAAAGAAATAACTTGCTTAGATTTTGAATATTTCCAGCATCCAATTCATAATCCATTACATAACCTGAATACTTTTTAGCTTGGCCATTGCTATTAACCAAAACATCAGCAAAAGTCATCATTATACCTCGTTCTACATTATAGTATTGTTTTTGCAAATTTGTTGATGCCAATTTATATTTTTCAAAACGTAAAATATCTCCACTGAAAACATAATACCAATGATTTCTGAATCTTAGAATTTTATAATTGATATCAAGGTCAAATCGTCTGATTAGCCAATGTAAGAATATCCCTGAAACAATAGCAAATGAACAAATAAGGGATGTGTAGAAGATATAAATATAAATTTTGTTTTTTAAAAAATCTGTAGCTTGTTCAGAGTATTCTCCCGAACTTTTCATCAATTCTCTAAATATTTGTAACGAATCATGAATTGTGAAATTTGAATCGCACCAATCATAAATTGTTAGCCCAATAATTTGAAATAGAAGACCAGGAACAAGAGCATAAAAAGATAACCTTATTAAGGGAATTCTTGTAGTAAATTGCTTTGAAAATTCTCCGGTAAAATAGAATCTTAAAAATAGAAAACCTGGGATGAAAATGTTGAGAAAGAGTAAAATTATGCCAGCCGTGAAACTCATAACGGTATTACATAATATTTTCTAACTTATCCCATTTCCCTGTTTCGTGATAATTATCTACTGCTTCGCGTAACTTGGTTCTTTTCGTTTCGTCTTTTAGTATTTCAAAGCCTTCTTTTGAAATAATTTCAGTAGAAGTGTTTTTTTTGATGTCTTTTGCAATTTTCATAATTAAAGACAACAA
>CAJAVU010000106.1 GCA_903945495.1 uncultured Flavobacteriales bacterium
ATTCGTCTAGTGGTTAGGACGCCAGGTTTTCATCCTGGAAACAGGAGTTCGATTCTCCTATGGGCTGCAAGACATATGTCTATAACTTTATAAAAAAAAAGAAAAATGGCGAATCACAAGTCAGCACAAAAAAGAATCAGAACGAACGAAGGAAAAAGACTTCGTAACAAATATCAGCACAAAACAACTCGTAATGCTGTTCGTAAATTACGCGCATTAACGGATAAAAAAGAAGCTGAAACTTTGTTCCCAAGTGTTGTTGCGATGTTGGATAAACTTGCTAAAAGAAATGTTATCCATAAAAACAAAGCAGCGAACTTGAAATCTGGTTTACAAGTTGCTATCAACAAACTGTAATAGTTTTTGACACGATATTAAGGGGGCATTAGCCCCTTTTTTTATACCTTTATTTTTTTAATTTTCGGTTCATGCGCAATTGGGTTTTGTTTCTGTTTGTAGTGTCTGGTTTTTGGAGCAATGCACAAAGCTACAATGCGTTAACACCAACTGATACGCTTCGATATTCTTCAAGATATGGAGGGGAAATTGATTCCATCGACTTATTTAATTCTTTTTTAAGCTCAACGAACCCAGCGGGAAGTATCTCTGCAAACAATACGTTTACATCTAATTGGTTGTTTGTAAATCACGGCGCACAATTACAGCAAAATTTTAATGATTGGCAAGCGCTGAAGTTTTCAGGTTTACCACATATCGGATTCAATTATTCATTTGGTTCACAAGGTGTACAAAACGTATGCATGAATTATCAGCAAAACTTCGGGAAGAACCTAACGGTTAACTTGGAGTACAAGAAAAATAAAGCCAATGGTTACTTGCGAAATAGTGCCTACGCTATTAATGATATCCAGTTTCAATTAGCAAAACGTGGTAAATTCTTTTCATTTCATACGCAAGCGCTGTATGTAGTTTCGGATTTCCAAGTTAACGATGGATTAATTGAGGATTCTTTAGCGGACGATTTCGCTTTGCGCTTATTGCCGGTGCAAAACGACAACGCGTCACATAAAAATCAACGAACAAAGATTGAACACACGAACTTTTTTGATTTAAACAAGGATTCCTTAAATGCGGTCGGTTTTTACACGAATCACCAACTTGCCATTCGAAATTTACGTTATACTGAAGAAAAAGATTCTCTTCAATATTTTTACTCAAAAATTAATTATGATTCCACGCTAACAATGGATCAGAATCAATGGTCATCCTTGAACAATGGAGTAGGGCTCTTCTTTAAAAACAGACGTTCTGCGCTTTCAATTGGCGGTGATATGCGCTATTGGAAATACGATAATTTAATCTATAGAAACGACACAACAGAGATCAACCTTGTTGCCAATTATCAATTCAATAGTCAGCGATTTGTTGTTTCAAATTATTTTAAGCAAAACATATACGGAGCTAAGCAAGAAATGGAGAACCGTTTTGCTTCCTTATTAAAATTGAACAAAAGTACAATTGGACTTTCCGCTCGTTTTGAGAATCTTCTGCCAGAATTACATCAACGCTTTAATTATGCGAATAATTATGATTATAAGCTAGAAAATCCATCCACGCAGTCACGCTTTTATGGAGATTTAAGATTTTCAACGATTTTAAAGTTTATCGATGTAGACGCAAACATCTCTTTTGTTCAATTAAAGGATAATTATTTTTTCATCGATACCATTTGGAGGAATGACACACTTACAAATGTTTCCCTTACCCAATTCAATTTGCGTGCAGATTATCGTTTAAAGCAACTTCATTTACAACCGAGTTATACATACTCACTATCCAATTCGTCGATTCAATTCACACCAAATCATCAAGTAAACTTAAGAGTATTCGTTAAAGGAGGTTTATTCAAAGCGAAGAAACTTCAAGCGTATTTGGGAGTGGATGCATCCTATGTTTCTCGATTCAATGCCATTGAATTCAATGTACTTTCTGGTAGTTACGATTTTTGGAATGGAAATGCAGTTAATAACGGTTTTGCAAATTTGCATTTCTTCACTGGATTTCAAATTGATGAATTCAAATTTTATGTTCGCTACGAGAATATTGGATATTTCTGGAACCAACATTCACTTCCTGTACTGTCGAAACATCCAATAGCTGGAACCCAATTTAGATTTGGGTTAACATGGGATTTCTTTAATTAAGTCATTGATTAACAACGAATTGATTCCATTAAGGATGTAAAAACAAAAGGTCATAAAACGTCGAAAGGAGCAAAACAGGCGTTTCGCTCCTTTCAAACCTAACCTAACCTACCTTTTACAACTAAACCTAGTTCAAATTTATACTATTAAATCAATCAAACCAAATTTTTTTCAAAAAAAAATAATATTTAATTCACAACACTTTTTTAATAGATTGTAAAAAGAAAGGAATTCAAATTGAGCACATTGTTTATCTTTGATGAAAATATTTAAATATGAAATTATTAGAAAACAAAGTGGTTTTGATTACTGGAGCTTCAAGAGGAATAGGAAAAGCTATTGCTGAAGAATGCGTGAATCATGGTGCTAAAGTTGCTTTTACATATTTATCATCTGATGAAAAAGCAAGAGCTCTAGAAGCTGAATTATCAAAAAATGGGGGAGTTGTTAAAGGATTTAAAAGTGATGCTTCTAAATTTGATGATGCTCAAAAATTGGTTGATGATGTTGTTGCTGAGTTTGGAACTATTGATGTTTTAGTAAACAACGCAGGTATTACTCGTGACACTTTGTTGATGAGAATGACTGAAGAACAATGGGACGAAGTAATAAACACAAATCTTAAATCTGCCTTTAACTTAACAAAAGCGGTTCAAAGACCAATGTTAAAAGCTAGAAGCGGATCAATTATTAATATGTCTTCTGTGGTTGGTGTTAGCGGTAACGCAGGACAATCAAACTATGCAGCTTCTAAAGCAGGATTGATTGGTTTCTCTAAATCAATTGCTCAAGAATTAGGTTCAAGAAATATTCGCTGTAATGCAATTGCACCAGGATTCATTGAAACAGAAATGACTGAAGTTCTAGATCAAAAAGTTGTTCAAGAATGGAGAAATTCAATTCCTTTAAAAAGAGGTGGTTCACCAAAAGATGTAGCAAACCTTACTGTTTTCTTAGGTTCTGATATGTCAGCTTATATCACTGGACAAACCATCAATGTTTGTGGTGGAATGTTAATGTAAATTACCCGAATCGATATACTCAAAAAGCCACTCGTTATACGAGTGGCTTTTTTTGAATTCTATTTTTCCAATATCCTACAGTCATTAGTAGTTTTCGAAGCCAGTCAAAATACAACGCGATAAAAGAAATAACCACAAAAATCCACAATACAATTATATTCGCCCAAAAAGTAGATAATTGAATGCCAAAGAAATTTTTACTTGGTGCATAAAAATGAGAACTAAAAAACATTGGGTCTTTCGAACTCAAGAATATAGGATTGTCCTTGCGAAATAATTCGTTTTTATATTTCAATACTTTTTCAGACTCTAATCGATTCGTGACAATGTCATTTAATGCTTCATTCGAATATTGATTTTTCAGCAACGTATAATTTTGAATCCCAATTTTTTCCTTTTTTCGTTCGATGCTGTCATTTGCATCATTAGTTGACTTAATGTATTGTTTTTTCAAATAACCAAAAAAGTTATCAATCTCGTAGGTATTAATTTTCTGTTTTGGATCGTTTAACGATGAAAGAGTTGAGATGCAATCTTCACATTTCAAATTTTCCCATTTACTCTCTTCCTTTAAAATTTCAGTAATTAATAATTTTTTAGAATCCAATCGCGTTTTCCATTCAACTTTATTGGACGATACATTGTCTATGTGATGCTGAATTTCAGGTAACCAATAATCCTTTTTCCAACTTGCTTCAAATTTTCGCTGATTAAATTCAAAGAATGCTTTATCTAATTCGTTGTCAGTTGCCTGAGTAACCGCAATGGCTTCATAAGACCATCGAGAAACCATTAAATCTCCAATCCAAGGCACTTCTGTAGATTTAGAAAATACCGGATGTAATTTATCAAACTTTACAATTACACCACTAAAAAGAAGTTGTGGGATTATTAAAATTGGTACGATAACGTAAATTACTTTGGCTGAATTAAACGCACTTGAAATATTTAAGCCCAATAAATTTGCAGCACATGATGTTGTAAACAAGATGGCCCAATATTCAAACCAAAGCCCTTTAATTTCAAGTATGTAGTTCCCAATCAATACAAATAACATCATTTGCACCGCAGAAATGATAAATAGAATGGAAATTTTAGAATATAGATAACTGGATTTTGAAAGATTTAAAAAGGATTCTCTTCGTAATATTTTTTTGTCTTTATGAATTTCCTCTGCTGCGACCGTCAAACCAAGGAACAGTGCAACAACGACAGCAATAAAAATGTATTGAGGAATATTTTCATTGCTGTAGAATGAATATTGGGAAATCCCATTTTGATTTGTGCTAAAGAATTTCACAAAAAATGACAATACCAACGCTAGCAATGGAGCTTCTAAAAATGTCACCAATATATATTGACGATTGGTAAGTTTACTTAGAACATCTCGTAAAAAGAATACCCAAAATTGTTTAATCCTTGAAGGAATGCTGGAATGAGCCTTTGGTGCTGCAGTTCGCTGTTCAATTTTTGTAACTTTTTTTGTCTTGAGATATTTACTGTACCATTCTTCTGGTGTTGTTTTCCTTGAATCCGTCAATTTCCCGTATTCATCAACAATTTTAGTGTCAATTATATTGAATAGTTGTTCTGGATTAACGTTTCCACATAATGAACATTCACGTTCTTCTGCATTTCCATGATGAATGTGATGCTTGAAATAAACAATCGCATCAATTGGATTGCCATCAAAAATAGGGAAGCCCCCTTGATCCATTAAAAGCAAGCGATCAAACAATTTAAAAATCTCAGATGACGGTTGGTGAATGACAACAAAAACTAACTTCCCTTTAAATGTTAGTTCTTTTAAAAGATCCATAATATTTTCTGAATCTCGCGAGGAAAGACCAGAGGTGGGTTCATCAACAAACAATACTTCAGGTTCTCTTATTAATTCAAGTGCAATGTTTAATCGTTTGCGCTGGCCACCAGATATTGTTTTCTCAAGCGGATTTCCAACGACCAAATCTTTTACTTCATAAAGTCCAATTGACTGAAGAATATCAATAACCTTACGTTTTATTTCGCGATCAGTTAGTTGAGAGAAACAAAGTTTTGCATTGAAATAGAGATTTTGTAAAACGGTCAACTCCTCAATCAATAAGTCATCTTGACTTACATAACCAATAATCCCTTGTAGTTTATCTTTGTCTTTGTGAACATCTAAACCATTAATGGTTACGGATCCTGAATTTGGTACATAGGTTCCATTTAAAATATTTAATAACGTGGATTTCCCTGTTCCGGAACCACCCATTATACCAACTAATTTCCCAGACTCTTCAATGAAATTAAATGGGTAAAGTCCAGGTTTATTTCCCTTAAACTTATACGAAATCGCATCTACTTTAAATGTAATCCGTTCTTTATTACCAAGATCAATGAATTTACTTATAACATCACTGTAATAAATATGCTTCGTTTTTTGAGTCTTGAACGTAGAGCCATGGGTAAATATATGTGTACGATCATTTGAAACAAACTGACCATTAATACTCAATTCGTCTTTTCCAAAATACTTGAAAAACAAGGTGTTAATACTTTTTACCTGAAGTATTCGTATATTATCATCTAATCCTCTTAGCTGAATGGTCTTAACGGATTCTTTTGGAATTGCTTGAACATACAGAATGTCAGCCGATACAATTGTATGAAGGTTTGAACTTAAGACAAAGTCAGTTATTAAATCATATTCTTCTTTGACAATGTTAAAAGATTCCGCAACTGTATTAACGAATTCTATCTCCTGTTCAGTTACTGCCTCGTTTGATTGAATGAATTCAATAATCCGAATAAGTACAATAATCTTTTGTTTCTGAGTTAGTTCCTCGTTGATTTGCGAACAAATTCGTAAAACCTTTACAGAATTAAGCGAAGTTCTTTTCTTTTGACTATCCTTACGCTGCTGTTTCAAGTGTAAGGCATTCAAGTATTCATCAAAAAGATCTAAGTATTTTTGAACGAGTAATGCATTTAATTCTGCTCTCAAGAAGGAGTCAATTATAGACTTTCCTTTCGAACTTTTAATTTGCTGAATTTCTTCATTATCCCCTAAATCATCTACTTGCGCAATAATTGCAAATAGTTGCATTAAGGCTCGAAGAATTCGCTCACTCATTTAGAAAAAGTTTATTGCTTGAACCCGATTAGCATTACTGCGCAACCTGTTACCTTTTTGTCCAAATCTAGTTCTGTTTCAATTGTAACTGGAATTGTTTTTGGAACTTTAAAATCCCAATAAGGTGAATTTTTAAAATCTTTATTTGTGAATAATATATTCCCTTTTGGGTCACGTACTGTAAAGATTACAAAATCATCATCATCGCCAGCACTTGCCGCGATGCGATAGGTTGAACCACCATAAAACGTTGTTTTAAATTCCGCTTTCTCGCGATCTAAAAATGCAGTATAAACTTGTCCATCAGAAACAAATTTTGATGATCCTTTCGTTCCATTCAAATAACCTTCACAAATTGTTACGATTTTCTCACAATCTTGGGCTTTAACGTTTTTACTCAGCAAGGTTGTAAAAGCGAATACCAATATAATAGCGTATTTCATAGCTTATTTAATTATGTTTTCACGGATTTCGGCAACTTTAGCAGAGATTTGTTCTAATGTTGCTGGATCAATTTTTACCGTAATATTATGGTTTAAAGTTGTTGTCTTTGTTTTGGCATTTGTTTTAGGCGCCACATATTGATAATCAATTACAACTTTATCAAATGAAGTTTTTAACTCACTTAAGTCCGCAATCAAATCATCATTGCTACCTGCCTTATTGTATTCTTCAAGAATTTCAATAATTGTATTCAACGTTTGCTGTTGTTCTCCAATTCGAGAAACAATTTTTTGATTATTTTTCGCTTTGTTCAATTGACAAGCGTAGTGCAAAGACTCTACCCATCCACCTGTTAAGATAAGAGCTGATGTAGATTTTCTGTTTGAATTTTTTAAAAAGTTATCTGCTTTACGGAATGCATCAGAAACAATCACCATCATTGAATCTTGATTATCAGAATTACTTTCAAAGCGCGACATAAACTTTTTATCAAAAGCTCCTTCCAAGCCTAATTCACCAGTCAGTTTTTCAACGACAGATAAATACTTTAAAGAAATACTTTTTTGTTTATAAAGTGCCGAATAGCCAAGATCAGTCCCATAAATCCCTAAATTCAACGCTTGTTTATATTCAGTCGAATAATTTAAGGAGTTTTTAACTGGATTCAACAATTCTTGATTGAAAGGAAGATTCATTTCTTTAATCAAAAGTGCTGTTTGAACAGGCGATGGAATACTAAATATTTTTCCGTCAAAGTTTGTATTCAATGAACTGTTAGGGTCTAAAACCTCTTTGTCGATTTTATCTTTGCGATCATCTCCAGAACCTCCACAAGAAGTAAGCAGCGAAAAAGAACAAGCAATAATGCTAAGTGAATAAAAAGTGATTTTCATATGAAAGTGTAAATAACGAAGCTAAAGTAACAAAAAAATATAAAATTCGCTTGTCAAAAGAATTGAACATAATAAAAAGTTATCAATTGAATAACCTTGATTAACTTTGGTCTATAATTAAATGCAAATAAAATGAATATTCGTCCAAGAAGAAATAGAAAATCGGTAGCAATACGTCATATGGTTGAAGAAACTAAAATTGGTGCTGAACATTTGATTTATCCAATTTTTTTAAAGGATGGGAAAAATGTAAAAGAGGAAATTTCTTCTTTGCCAAATAATTTCCGTTGGTCACTTGATAAATTATTGCCAGAAATTGAAGCATGCATGAAACTTGGGATTTATACTTATGATATGTTTCCGGCTGTCGATGAAGCTTTAAAAGATAAAACGGCTTCTTACAGTTATGCGGATGAAAATTTTTATTTGCACGCTATTCGAACATTAAAAGAAACATTTCCTGAAATTGTTTTGATGTCTGACGTTGCGATGGATCCTTATTCATCTGATGGGCATGATGGCTTGGTGGAAAATGGAAAAATACTAAACGATGAAACATTGCCAATTTTAAATAAAATGGCTTTGGCACAAGCGCAAGCTGGGATTGATATTATCGGACCTTCAGACATGATGGATGGGCGAGTAGGTAGTATACGTGAATATTTGGATCTACATGATTATACAGAAGTGTCAATAATGTCTTACACGGCAAAATATGCAAGCGCTTTTTATGGTCCATTTCGAGATGCCTTGAATTCTGCACCAAAACACGGTGATAAAAAAACGTATCAAATGAATCCTGCCAACAAACGTGAAGCATTACTTGAAGCCGAATTGGATTTCATGGAGGGTGCAGATATGTTAATGGTAAAACCTGCTTTGTGCTACTTGGATATTATTCATATGTTGAAAGACAACTTCAATATACCAATTACTGCATACAATGTAAGTGGTGAATGCGCCATGGTTTATGCTGCTGCAGAAAAAGGCTGGTTGAATTATGATTTAGCAATCAGCGAAATGCTATTAAGCATGAGGAGAGCTGGTGCAGATGCGATTCTAACATATTTCGCGAAAGATTTTGCAACACTTTTGAAAAAATAATTAGTCAACACGAATAGATGTACGATGAATTCGTATTTTTAATACTCTTATGGAAGAATACGATTTTTACCCACCCAAACCAGAATTAATCGAGGCGAAGCCTAAAGGAAATCTTGCTTTAACAGTTTTTTCTGTTGTTCTTTTCGTTATTGCTTTTTTATTGGTTTTCACAGAAGAGGTGAATTTTATTATTTATTTTTTGGTGGTGTTATTGACCCATGAACTCGGTCATTTCACAATGATGAAGGCGTTTGGGTATAAAAATGTGCGCATGCTCTTTATTCCACTCATGGGGGCTTTTGTCCAAGGAAGCAAAGAGGAATATTCGCAAAAACAAAGTCTAATTGTCATCGGAGCAGGACCTTTTCCAGGAATCATTCTTGGTTTTGGTTTTATTCTGCTCGCAAGTCTTTTTCAAGAAGTCTGGATGGTCAATTTAGGTTTACTCTTTTTGTTTCTGAACTTAATGAATTTAATTCCACTCGATCCTTTAGATGGTGGACAACTGTTTAAGTTATTAATGAAGCACAATCACGATTTGTTCCTGTTGATATTTTCGTTTGTTTCTTCATTGGTATTGATTATTGTTGGATGGCTGATTGACGAATACATGTTGATTTTATTTGGCTTCATCATGGGATTCAGGGTGCGTTCGATTCAAAATCAGTATCATTTAAGAAAAGAATTAAGAGCAGAAGAAATTAATTATAAGACAACCTATAAACTACTTTCTAACAAGGATTTTCAGCGTATTAAAAATGTTCTTCTTGAAAGAAGTAATGCTCTTCGAACTTATGTTGATAATGTTTCAGAGGAGGAAGCTAAGCCTTTACTAGCAAGCCAAGTCAACTCTGTTTTGGTTAGTCCAGTTAAAAAAGATGCGAGTCTTTTCTTTAAGATTTCAATCATCTTTTTCTGGTTAGTTTCGCTGATCACACCTCTGGTATTATTATTGGTTTACCTTGAAAAAATAATGGAATATTATGACTGGTACTTCAAAGCAATTCAAGGTTAACGAAAAAGTTGCTTTCCTTTATGAGCAAGGAGGTGGCATCGTTCGACGTATCGATGAAAAAGGATTTATTCATGTAGAAGATGAATCTGGTTTCGAACGTCCTTTTAGAGAAAATGAACTCGTAAAAATTCATGGAACAGAATATCATTTGCCAGATGAGCACGTCGCACAAATCAATGAAGATGATACTTTTTCAAAATTCAGACATTCAATTCATAAAGAACAACAAACAGGCTCACGCAAACCATTAGATGTTTGGGAAATCGATTTACACATCGAAACACTTGTGGATTCACACGCAGGAATGAGTAACGCTGAAATCTTAAATCTTCAGATGAAAGAATTCCGTACTTTTTATAAACGCGCGCACGATAAACACATTCGTAAACTTATCATTATTCATGGAGTAGGAGAAGGTGTTTTAAAAACGGAAGTTCGTATGTTTTTGGATAAAAAAGAAGGTGTGGAATTCTACGACGCTGACTTTCGTGAATATGGAAAAGGAGCTACAGCAGTTGAAATTCGCTATAATGGATTTTAAAAATTAAAAAAAATCAACTACCAAAAATTTAAGTATTTAAATCTTTGAATTTTCAAATCAATAAATTTTCAAATCGTTAAATATCTTTTCCAAAGGAATGCACGTCATTGTGATTCTCTTCGATTTGGTCTTTCACTTTCTTAATTGATTGCGTTAATAAGAAAATATCTGGCGTAACATTTTTCCCTAACCATTCCCAACTCATTTGCTCATCTTCAATAGCCATTGCAATGTGGTAAAGTAGTTCAAAATCATGTGCAAGCAACCATTTCTGTGCAGTTTCATTTCCTTCAGCAGCGTTAATCATTGCCATTAAATGCGGATAGCCGTTTTGCAACAACCATTGACGTGCTTCATCCTTCAAATAAATTGCAAAGGTTGCCATTGACAATTCCGGATAACCATTTTCCTTCAGCCAACGCATTAAATCATCATTTCCTTCAATTGCTCTAGCCCAAGCCAAAATAATTTTCGGGTGATAATCCAAGGGTTTCACTGCAGAAAGTTTAACATTTTCAACAGGTTTTGGAGTATTTTTTTCTTTTTTCTTGAAGAAACTAAACATATTCGATTGAATTAGAAAAACCACATGGCTACAAACACTGCTGTGATAACACAAATTAGATCAACAAGTAACATGGTTCCTAATGCATAACGTGTATTTCTAACATTGATTGCACCGAAATACACAGCAATTACATAAAATGTTGTCTCTGCGCTACATTGAAAAATACAGCTCAAACGTCCTGTTAACGAATCTGGTCCAAACGTTTGCATTGAATCAATCATGAATCCACGTGAACCCGAAGAACTGAATGGTCGCAACATAGCAACAGGTAACGAATCAGTTACTTCTTTTGAAACACCCATGAAATGGAAGCCATTCGAAATCCAAACACTGATTACTTCAAACAAACCACTGTTTCTGAATAAAGAAATTGCAGCCAGCATCCCTAATACATAAGGGAAAATGGAAACTCCTGTGCTAATTCCACTTTTTGCACCAACAACAAATGCATCGAAGATTGTAGTTTCTTTTTCTTTGAATTTTCGCTCATTCATGAAGGCAAAGATCAACGTAAATGCAATGATTGTAAGTAAAAGTAAACTTGAAAAGTTGCTTGTAAAAAAGTTCTTTCCAATTAAATCCAAGCTGTTTACATAAAGCAATAAACCAATGATTCCAGCAATAATTGAAATCAACGCAATTAATAGCGTTGCGCTTCTAAAATTGATACGCTGACGAATCCCAACGATTAAGAAAGCAGCGATTGTCCCGATAAAAGATGTGATAATACAAGGCAACATTACATCTGCAGGATTTGTCGCATCTTGAGCGGCACGGTAACCAATGATCGAAGTTGGAATCAATGTTAATCCGGCAGCATGTAAACACATGAACATGATTTGTGCGTCACTTGCTTTTTCTTTTTCTGGATTAATTTCTTGCAAACTTTGCATTGCTTTCAATCCGAATGGCGTTGCTGCTGAATCCAATCCTAAGAAATTGGCTGAAAAATTTAAGGTCATGTAAGAAATTGATTCATGTCCTTTGGGTACAGATGGAAAAACACTCACGAAAAACGGACTCAAGCGTCGAGCCAAACGTTCTGTAGCTCCAGAGTCAATTAACAACTGCATTATCCCGCTAAAGAAAGCTAAGTAGGCAATTAACGGTAGAATTAAATCAAACAAACTTGTTTTACATGTTTCTAATAAACCATCTGATTTTTGAAATCCATTGTAAATCGTAACAGTTTTGTTTTTCATGACAAACATGCTATCTGTATTTGCAATGACATACGTTCCTTCTGAAGAAGCTTTTAACGAGTCTTGAATAGCAACTGGAAGTTGATTCAAATACTTTTCGCCTACCAAAACAGGATCATCTTTCTTTCCATTCAACATGTAATCGATTGAATAGTGATTCGATGTAAACAAACTTGCCACCACAAAAACGATGGAAGAGATAAAAATTATTAACCAAAATCTACTTAATACCATGTTACGAATATCGTTTAAATGAAGGCGTTAAATTCTGAAGGAATTAGATTTCTTTCAACATTGATTGTTAAAAACAGTAATTAGGCTCTGTTTAAACAGAAATTGACGAAATTTTCAATGACGATTCGACCATGATTTCCTGAAACTTCTGGATGGAATTGTATACCAAAAAGTGGCAATTCGGTATGTTCCATTGCTTCATTTACACATGCATCTGAAGAGGCTATTAACTTGAAATTTGCTGGAATAGAAATGGTTTCACAATGATCCTCCATCATTTCCACTTCTTGAGGTAATTTTTGAAAAAGAATTGATTCTTCAAAGGCTTCAATAACTTGCCAATCACGATCTTCTTTCATGCGGGAACCGAAGGCACCAAATGTTAAACCAATCAATTGGTGTCCAAAACAAATTCCTAAAACAGGAATAGGAGTGGTTTTAATCCATTCAACTTGTTTTAAATAACTTGAAATGTTTTGTTCAGTAATGAGAAGAGGCGCTCCTGAAATTAGCACACCTTTAAATTCTTGTAAACGTTCCGCTGAAAATTCTAAAATAGGAATGGTGGTGAAATCACAAAATTCATCAACCATTTCTTCAATGTATGGCACTTTTGAACTTCCACAATCTAAAATACAAATCATAAATCCAAATGACCAATTCCTTGTCGAACAATAACTGGAGCGCCAGAAGTACAATCAATAACCGTTGATGCATCCAGATTTCCATAGCCACCATCAATAATTAGTTCAACTGTGTCATCGTAGTGCTCGTAAATTGCATACGGATCAGCAAAATAATCCATGATTTGATCTTCATCATTATGAAGAGAAGTTGTTGCAACTGGATTACCTAATGCTCTAACGATTTCTAGAATAATTTCATTATCAGGAATTCGAATTCCAATCTCTTTCTTATTGCTATCGAACAATTTAGGAACTTCATTGGTTGCAGTAAGAATAAAAGTAAAAGGTCCTGGAAGACTGTTTTTCAACAACTTAAATGTTGGACGATCAATTTGTTTAACGTAATCTGATAGGTTACTCAAATCTGAACAGATAATTGAAAAATTCGCTTTACTCAGTTTAATATCTTTCAACTTTGCAAGATTGTTCAATCCTTTTTTGTTGAACAAATCACAGCCCATTGCATAAACAGTATCAGTTGGAAAAATGATAACTCCACCTTTTTGCAAGATTTCAACAGCTTGCTGAATCAGACGTTTATCAATGTTCTTTGGGTTAATTTCTACGATCATAGCAAAAAAAAGAGGACTCAGCCCTCTACTTTTTATAATATTCTACATGATTTGAATTCTTATTCTTTAAAACCAACTCATCAGCAGTCAACTTTTGAACTTCAAATTCTTCCGTTATCAAAGAGTCGTTTACAAAATGATTCATTTTCAAATCAGTTCCTTTTAAACTGTATTGACCTTTGTAGCGTTCTTGAATTTCACTAACACCTGAATCAATCATTTTCTGATCAGTGATTTTATCAAAAAAGACATAATAGCCATTCGCTTCAAATTCAATACTCACCGCAGTAGGTTTCCCTTTTGAATCAAGGATTTTACCATTTTTTTGTTCTTTTAACAAAGTCCATTCACCGTTTATAGTAACCTCAACAGGTTTTTCAGATTTTTCTTCTGACTTAGACTCCGTGGATGAACAAGAAGTCGAAATAACTAATATAGAAAGGGCGAGAAATGAAAAAAATCGTTTCATGGTATAAATTTAATAGCCATCAAATATACTTTTTTATTGTAAGCTGTCTTTGTAAATTTTACAAGAAATTGCACGATGATCACTAAATGCTTCATCTTGAATCACAAAATGACTTGATTGTAAATCTTTTGTATGGAAAATATAATCAATTCTTCCCGCTGGAACCTTCCCAACATAGGTCGTTCCAATTCCAGAAGAACAATTTCTAAATGCATCAATTAATAATTGGTTGAACTGGTTGTATGCATATGACATTGGAGTATCATTGAAATCACCGCAAACAATCGTTGGATAAGGTGACGTTTTTACATGTTCCATTACTGTTCGTGCTTGTTCCGCTCTTTTTGGATAAGCGATACGTAACTTGTCAATTAACAATTTTATGGTTGATCGATCATCTGCTGTTTTTGTGCTACCATCTTCGAATACCGAATAATCTTCTTGCTGTAGACGAATAGACTGAAGGTGAACGTTGTAAATCCTAAATGTATCCTGGTTTTTTACCAAATCAACATATATACAATAGTTGAAATCGTTTTCGCCCTGGGTCGAGAACATCACATCTCCTTTGGCGATCAATGGATATTTTGACAAGACACAAACCCCAAAATTTTGGCGTCCTTTTAATTTATGCGCATAGCGTTCGTGGTAATCTTTAATATCCAATAATTGAATCAACGAATCACGCGTTGAAAATGAAGTTGGTTTATCTTGGTGATAAAACTCTTGAAAGCAGATGATGTCTGGTTTTGATTCGTATATATAGCTAAAAATGGCATTGCGCTTATCGAATCGGTTTTCAGAATCCGAAGAATATAAATCAAACAAGCGAACATTGTAACTCATCACGTTTAAGACTTGTTCTTCACTTGGGACATTGTCTTTATCGGAACCAAACGCAATCATTCGAAAATGAAGCTTTCCACCAAGTAACAATACGCCTAAAGTGATCAGTGCCCATTTTGACTTTGCAAACGACCAGATGATTAAGAATATGAAAGTGAAGATTAAGATTATTGGATAAGCCAAACCAAAAAACGGCAATAATTTAAACGTTGCTGGATGCACAAAAGGGGCAAGGTACGCCAACAGCAAGCCAACCAAACAAATAATGGTCAACACTTTTATCAGCGAAGAGAATTTTAATATTTTCTTTAATAGGTTACCCATTCTTGCTTTGGTTGAAAAGGAATTCCTTTTCTGCTTTTGTTAGTGATTCGTAACCCGATTTGGATATTTTATCCAAAATAGCGTCCGTTTTCGCCTGTTTTTGTTTCTTTTCAATGTTGTACTCTTCGTCTGTTTTAAAACGAGGGTTTTGATATGCTCCACCTTTTTTTACTTTCAGTTTTTTATTAGAACTGAATAGTGCCTGAAAGAAACGTTTAATTCCATCTCCAAACATTTGTAAACGATTTATGACATTTGAACTACTTTGTAAATTATAAACGGAAATCATTCCGAATAGAACTCCTCCTAAATGTGCAAAATGGGCAGTACCATCTTTAATTCCTAAAGATACTAAATCAATCAGAATAAAAATACCTGCAAGATAAATTAAGCGAATGGAAAATAAATTAAACACATTCACCATCAAATTTGGCCGATGAAAAGCTAGAGCAGAAAATATGGCCATTACAGATGCTGACGCTCCAACAATCGGAATGTTTTCAGAAGACAATGTCGGAAAAATAAAATGGGCAATTAATTCAATTAAACCACCACAAACACCTCCAATTACATACGTATACGCAAGTCTTTTTTGATCAAACAACGATTCGAAAAACTTTCCTGCAGAATACAAGAATATCATATTGAACAGCAAATGAAATATTGAAAGCTGCACAAAAATGGAAGTAATTAACCCCCAAGGATGATAAATAAACGTTGAAATATTTGAATCCAACGTAAAGACTGTCTTGACAATTGAATTAATTATCAAATCAACTTCACCACCTATCAACCTCCCAAAAACGAAGGCGATTTGAACCAATAGAAAAATTGCAACGTTGAGAATAATCAAACGAATCGTCATTCCCCCGTGTTTAAACTGATGCTTTAAATCATCTATTAAATTGCGTTCTGTTTGCATCTTACCAAAAATTCTTTTTGTCTGTTTTACGCCAGTATAATATGATGGCTGCACCTACAATCGCACCTCCTACATGGGCTAAATGCGCAACATTATCGCCGGGAGTAACATAAATACTATTATAAAGTTCCCATAAAAAGTATCCTCCAACCAGAAATTTTGCTTTAACTGGGATTGCAAAGTAAATCATGAATTCTGTGTTAGGGAAAAGAATTGCAAAAGCTGCCATAATTCCAAAGACGGCTCCAGATGCACCGACCATTGGAGTATTCACCATCTCTACATAATGATTAATAACAATTGTATCTTTTGTCATGTAGGTAAATGATGTCCCAGCTTTTAAGTGCTCGTTGATTTCAACAAGATTGTATCCCAATGAACTAATTTGTTTTTTTAATTGCATTAATTCATAAACACCAATTGAATTATACAAAACAAATGCACCCATTGCACTAGCGACGTAAAATATAAAAAAACGCTTTTCACCCCATAAACGCTCCAAATAAGAACCAAGAATGACAAAAAGATACATATTCATGAATAGATGCCATATTCCAGCATGCATAAAGAAATGCGTGATGACTTGGTACGGTTCGAAACGCGGTGAATTAATGTAGTGCGCTCCTAAGGTATTTATCAAAAAAACATCTTTCGACTCAAATACGATGGTTGCCAAAAAAAACAAAACATTCAGAATCAAAATGTTTTTGGTGACTTGCGGGATATTGTTTAAAAATGAGAACATACTAAAATTTTGTAGCGATTTCGTCTAAGGTGATTGTTTCTATAATTTTCTTTCCTTTCGGTGTAAATGAGTGTTCAGAACACGAAAACAATTGTTCGATTAAATGTTCTGCAGCTTCGTTGGTTGTAATTGCCTTTCTACGACCTGTTGCTGTAGCGATTGATTCCACAATAACATGTGCTATTTCTCCCTTGTCAATTTCTTGAAAAGCGATCTTTTCCAAGATGAAATCTAAACAATCGTGAATACTTTCTTCTTGCAAAATTGCAGGTACAGCACTAATCTCAATCGTTTTATCATTGAAATTTCCAACAAACCCCAAACGTTCCAACATGGTTTTATTGCTTTCCCATTCTGTTTTTTCATTTGTAGAAAACTCACGTTCAATAGGAAACAATAATTGTTGTGAAGCAATCGGTTTTGAAATGAATTGCGCCATTAATTCGTCATACACAATGCGTTCTGTTGCGCGTTGTGCATCAAATACTAACAAGCCTGATTTACTCGTTGTGAAAATATATTTCCCTCTAAACAAAAATGCTTTCGGAAGTGCATCTGTAGCTGGTAAATCCAACGTTACAGGTTCAATTGCAACTTCTTCCTCCTCAATTTTATAGAAATTCTGCCAATCAGCAGGAGTTGTTTCACTCGCTCCAAAACCTTCAGCTCGGATTGCTTTAGTAAACGAATTGCCAGATGATCCTGAGTTCGAAGTTCGCGTTGTTGTTTGAAACGGATTATAATCTGGATTCACACGAATGGTCGGTTCAACAGCTGGTTGATATTTCATTTCATGTGGCAAATCGAAACTTGTCTCACGTTCAAAATCCAAGGTAGGAGCAACGTTGTATTTTCCTAATGCTTGTCGAACAGCTGATAACAAAATCGCATAAATCAATCGATCTTCCTCAAACTTAATTTCTGTTTTTGTAGGATGAACATTGACATCTATTTTCTTCGGGTCGACTGTCAAATACAAGAAATAACTTGGAAACATTTTTGGTTGCACCAAACCATCAAAGGCTTTTGTTAATGCGTGATTAAAAAATGTATCCTTGAAATAACGATTATTTACAAACAAGAACTGTTCACCTCTTGATTTCTTAGCAAATTCAGGCTTTCCAACATAACCAACAACTGTTACTATTTCAGTTGATTCTTCAATTGGAACCAATTTGTCATTCGAAGATTTTCCTAAAATATCAACAATTCGCTTACGCAGAACTGCAGAATATAAATTATACACTTCATTATCATTGTGGTGCAAGGAAAAAGCCAAATCAGGGTGCGCTAAAACTATTCGTTCAAATTCATCAACAATGTGATTAAACTCAACATTATCAGACTTTAAGAAATTGCGACGAGCAGGAACATTGTAAAACAAATTCTTAACTTCAAATGAAGTTCCAACTGGACAAACCGTTGCCTCATTGGTTTTTACTTTACTTCCTTCAATTTCGATTAAGGTTCCCGTTTCAGTAAATTCTTGACGCGTTTTCACACACACATGTGCAATTGCAGCAATGGAAGCCAAGGCTTCACCACGAAATCCTTTTGTTTTTAACGCAAATAAATCATCTGCCGTTGAAACTTTACTAGTGGCATGTCGCTCGAAACACATAATTGCATCTCCTCCAGACATTCCACAACCGTTATCAATAATTTGAATCAGAGTTTTCCCAGCGTCTTTGATAATCACTTGGATTTTTGTAGCACCAGCATCAATAGCGTTTTCAACCATTTCTTTTACAACAGAAGCAGGACGTTGAACAACTTCTCCAGCTGCAATTTGATTCGCAATGTGATCAGGAAGTAATTTAATTATGTCGCTCATTTCTTTACTTAATCCAATGATGTGTTACAAAAATAAGACAATATTTGTCTTTCAACTCGCTCTATTTGTCAATAATTATTCCATTCATCTAAACTATGACAAATGGTCAGTTTTCTTTGATTTTTTAAGCTAAAAAACGGATCCACACATATTAACTAAAATAAAACAAATCAACGCAAACGACTTTCGATGGAAGTCCTTAAATTCGTGTTTTATATTAGCACAGAATTAACAGTCCTTATTTCCTCCAATGATTAAGAAAAGTCTCCTTTCATTCGGTTTTTTTGCAACAATTTTTGTCGCATTTCCTGCAATTGTATCGCTTATTAAGGCTGGAAAAGCAAATTACGCCTCTAGTCCACAAACTGGTATGAGTGCACAAGAATGGGCAGAAAGCAAATTGGCTTCAATGACCATTGAGGAGAAAATTGGACAATTTTTCATGGTTGCAGCTTATTCAAATCAAGGAGAAGTTCATTTGGCGGAAGTGGAACAAATGGTTTTAACGGATAAAGTTGGTGGAATCATATTCTTTCAAGGTGAAAAATCGAATTTAAAATCATCTATTCAGCGCTTTCAAAGTGTTTCAAAAGTGCCATTGTTCATTGGAATGGATGCAGAATGGGGAACGTCGATGCGTTTGTTTGATGGGGAGCGTTTTCCGTATGCATATACAATTGGAGCTGCAGACAGTGTTGAATTATCACAAGAAATTGCTGCAATGATGGCACAGGAATGCCAAGAATTGGGAATTCATATGAATTTCTCACCTGTTGCTGATGTCAATAGCAATCCAAACAATCCTGTAATTGGTTTTCGTTCATTTGGGGAAAATCCTAAAAAAGTGGCTGACCATGTAAAAGCCTTCGTTCACGGAATGGAAGACAATGGAATTTTGACAAGTATCAAACATTTTCCTGGTCACGGAAATACGGATAAAGATTCTCACTTAGAATTACCAACGGTTTTCCAAAGTTTGAAAACGATTGAAGCGATTGATTTTTATCCTTTTATCGAAGGAATCAATGCAGGAACTTCAGCTGTTATGATTGGACATCTAAATGTTCCGGCTTTAGATGATTCAGGAGTACCAAGTAGTTTATCAAAAAAAATAATTCAAGATGTTTTAAAAGGGCAACTTGGTTTCAAAGGATTGGTCATTTCAGACGCATTAAACATGAAGGCGGTCGCTGATAAGTATGGCAAAACAGATGTCGTAGTAAAGGCATTTGAGGCTGGATGTGACATTCTTTTGTTTCCTGAAAGTGTTTCTGACGCCATTTCAGCGATCAAGCAAAAAGTCAATAGAGGAGAAATTTCGAAAAAGGAAATTGATGAGCGTTGCATGAAGATTCTTTTAGCGAAACACAAATTTGTTGTGAATCCGAAGAAGGCAAAAAGCTTCTCGACTGAAGAAAAAACACTAGCTCTTAAAAAAGTCTATGAGCGAGCAACAACCGTATTAAAAAACGAAAATACTTCCTTGCCAATTGATCGTTTGGATAAGAAAATCGCACGTATTTCTATTGGTAC
>CAJAVU010000107.1 GCA_903945495.1 uncultured Flavobacteriales bacterium
TACTATTCACATTTGCACTTAACAAAATTGATGCACCTTCACAGATGATAGTATCGAAGGTTTCTGTCCAAGCATACGGTGGATAATAAATTTCCGCAGTCAAGACATTGTTACAGGCGTTGTCAGTGTACGTGACGGTATACGTTCCAGGGGTTGAAGTTGCAATATTTGGATTCTCCATTGTCGGTGTATTAATTACAATCGCCGTATCAGCGCAAGTCCAAACACCTCCAGCATATGAAGTTGTTCCTGAAACTTGGTAATTCATATAACACCCTAAACCTGAATCAAAGATGACTGGTAAGGGTTGAACAAACAATGTAACGGTTGTATCATATTCACAACCAAAATCATCCACCACATTGTATTGGTAAGAATAATTTCCAGGTGAATTTGGTTGAACCACAATCAATGTATCATTTTGACCAGAAACGATTGTCGGATCATCCGTCCAAAAATCACTCATGACAATATTTTGATATCCTTGCATTCCAGGGAAGAATGATGGATCAAAAAACAATCCCCATTCAAAAATATAACCATCATCAATTCCCAAATTATCTTGAACAAAAATAGTCCAGTTACCATTCACAGGACAACCTGCTAAACTAGCAAAAGTTGTTTCTGGTGCGTATGTATTTGATGGATCAATTGACGTACCTGCAGACAAAGGTGGCTGACTTGCCACTGTAACTGTATTACCAAGATTTTGAGTCATTGGTCCAATGTCATTGAAAACAGAGCTAAAACAATACTCCCATCCCTCACCAGCGCCACCGCCACCACTATCATCAATAGGATGACCTAAAAATGTTCCTCCGCCGCTATTCCCCCCAGGGATATTACCAGGACTATAAGAATTCACTAAAGGTACAGTTGTTCCATTCGGACATTGCAACCAAATTTCCAAATCTCCCAAATAAGAGTGCTCCATTGTAATACATACTTGATTCAAATCTTGAGCATTTGTAATTGTTGCTCCTGCTGGAAAACCGCCAATTGAAATTGGTGCTTGGTACTGTTGACCAGATCCATCAGGCAAATAAGTTAAACCAGCAAAGTTTCCTCCTAAATTAAATGTTCCTTCAGGAATCGATACACCTACTGTATCTGTTGGCGTTACACCACCAAGCAAATTCGTGTTTTGACCTAAACAAACAGTATCTTCTAATGGGCCTGTACCTGCAAAACTTGGTAATTGAGAAACCCTTACTTTACACATGATGTGAGAAATCTGAGGGAAATCATCTGTTAATTTTAAATCAATTAAGTAACCGGCTCTTGCTGGTGGAGTAAACCAGATTGAATCATTATTTGGATACACATTACCATCAGTAACATACCAATCAAAATCAATCGTTGAATTGACATTCTGAGAATAGCCATATCCAGTTGCTTCCAAGGAGTAAGGGAAAACTGGCGTTGCAATCAACAAAATACTATCCCCAAAACAAATATCGATGTACCCTGTATCAATTGGATCAATTGCATTTGGACCAGTACCGTTCACATATGCTTGTAAATGAGGCGTAAATGGTTGATTTTGATTTCCACATTGAACATTAGCATCCCATCCTGTACCTTCAGCTGAGCCATTTGAAATAAAAACAATCGTTAAACATCCGCTAGGGTTGTTCCATGACGCTTGATGTGTAAATCCAGTTGGATCTGTTACTGAATTGTGAACTCCCAGAAGTGGCGCTGAAGCAGTTGGTCCATCATAAACATAAATAAAATCAGAACCGTCTACATCAAATGTAAATCCGGCGTTGATTGCCATGGTAATCGACATTTTTGTACCCAATGTCAAATCCGGACAAAATGTAATTGTGTCATTATAATTACCAGGATAATTTGCGCCACCACCTGGATCTTGAAAATTTGTACCACTGACACCAAACGTATTACAGTTGGCAGGATTACTTTGTGGATAACCAGGATCTCCCATAATCACGGTTTGTCCATAAGAATAAACCAATGAGAACACACTTAAAAGAGTTAAAAAGAATATTTTTTTCATAGTGTTACTTTTTGCTTGATAATTCCTGATTTAAAACAATAGCAGACTTAACTACTAACATTTTATTCGTCCCTTGAATTAAAAAATATTGATTTTGATTTTCAATAATTGACAAACCTAATTCTTGATAATTCAATTTAGTCAAATCAGGTACAGAAATCGCTTTGTAATCTGAAGTGTTTTTACCTGCTGGTGTATCAATGATATAACAAGCGTTTTGGAGAGAGAAATTGATCAATTCATATTTTTTTGAATCAACTTTTTTTAATGTTTTCAATTCTTCAGAAGAATACTTTTTACTCAAGGTTTCATCAACTTTTTGAGAAAAAGAATAAGAACTTATGAAAAGCGAAACAGCTAGAAATAAGAAATGTTTCATAAACTTTTATTTTGTTTAAGCATAGACCCAAATTGTTTAAAAAAAGTTGCATTTGGGGATAAAAGTTAATTTTTATCAAGGCTAAAATTAATAATTAAAGTTAGTTTTGCAATAACAAACAGCGACATTTAAAAAGAATGGAAAATTTAGAATTAGAGAAAATTGCTTCACAAGTAAGACGAGATATTTTAAGAATGGTTTCAGAAGTAAATTCTGGTCACCCAGGTGGATCTTTAGGTTGTGCCGATTTTTTAACTTTATTGTATTTTGAGGTTATGAACCATAATCCAAAAGCATTTACAATGGACGGTAAGAATGAAGATCTATTTTTCTTGTCAAACGGACATATTTCTCCAGTGTGGTATAGTGTTTTAGCTCGTGCTGGTTATTTCCCTGTTGCTGATTTAGGAACATTCAGAAAATTATCATCAAAACTACAAGGACATCCTTCAACAGATAAAAAATTATCTGGAATTCGCATGGCATCAGGTTCATTAGGACAAGGGTTATCTGTTGCGATTGGTGCTGCTTTGACTAAAAAATTAAATGGTGACAAATCGCTTGTGTATTGTTTACATGGAGACGGCGAATTACAAGAAGGTCAAATCTGGGAAGCGGCAATGTACGCTGCAGCAAATAAGGTTGACAATGTGATTGCAACAATTGATTACAACGGTCGTCAAATTGATGGTGATGTTGAAACAGTTTTGTCATTAGGTAACTTAGGACAAAAATGGCAAGCTTTTGGTTGGGAGGTTCTTGAAATGAACGGTCACGATATGCAAGACATGAAAAATACTATTTCCAAAGCACAATCACTTTGTGGTCACGGAAAGCCAGTTGTTATCATTATGAAAACAGAAATGGGTCAAGGAGTTGACTTCATGATGGGCTCTCATAAATGGCACGGTGTTGCACCAAATCCAGAACAGTTAGCGAACGCATTGGGTCAGTTAGAAGAAACATTGGGAGATTATTAATTGAAAAAGCTCCTACTCATAGCGTTATTATTCAGTTCACCACTTGTTTTTGGACAAGAAAAATTGACGCGCATACTTTTTATCCTCGATGCATCAAATAGTATGAATGCAAACTGGGAAGGAGCACAAACGCGTATCGAAGCGGCTAAAGAACTATTGGCTCAAAGTGTTGATAGTTTGAAAGGAACTCCGAATTTGGAAATAGCGTTGCGCGTGTACGGTCATCAATCTCCAATTACAGCAACCTACCAAGATTGTAATGATACAAAATTGGAAATTCCATTTGGTGCAGATAATTATGACAAGGTAAAATACCGCATAAAATCGATTGTTGCAAAAGGAACAACCCCGATTGCTCGTTCATTGGAGGCTGCGGCAGAAGATTTCCCTGATCAAAATTCGCGAAACATCATCATTCTAATTACCGATGGTTTAGAAGCATGTGATAACGATCCATGTGTGATTGCAAAAAAACTCAAAGACAAAGGTGTTAAAGTAACTCCGTTTGTAATTGGACTTGGAATGGATTTATCGTATTTGGATAAATTCAACTGTATTGGTGAATATGCCGATGCAGAAACAAAGGATGCATTTCGTAATGTATTGAAAAATGTCGTAAACAAGGCCTTGGTGAACACTACTGTTCAAATTAACTTGAACGATATTTACAAAAATCCAAAGGAAACTGACGTAACAATGTTCCTGTATGAAGCTGGTACAAAAAACTTAAAATACACTTTCGTACATACGTTAAACCGTTACGGAAATCCAGATACTTTAATTATTGATCCAGCAATGAAGTACGACTTAGTCGTAAATACGCTTCCAATGATTGAAAAAAAGAACATTATCCTTAAAAAGAATGTTCACAATACCATCATCGTTGATGCACCTCAAGGCTATATTAAACCGCGATTTGTCAATGCAACAAAACAATATCCATTGGAAATTCGTGTAATGCAAAGTACGAATCCAGCAACGATTAATGTGCAAAAAGTGAATACTACAGGAAAATACATTGTTGGAAAATACGACTTGGAAATACTAACATTGCCAAGAACTTATACAACTGTTGACGTTACGCAAAGTAGCACTATCAATATTGACATCCAAGCTCCAGGTTCTTTTACATACAAAACATCTACAGCAGTTATTGCGCAGGTTTTTGTGATTCGTGAAAGTGGGAACATGGAATGGGTTTGTAATTTAGATGATACGCTATTGAATGGCGGATTCCAATTGCAACCAGGTAATTATCGATTGGTTTATCGACAAAAAAGTCTCAAATCTTCTTCTTATACAATCGAGAAGAACTTTAGAATATATTCAAATAAAACAACAACATTAACATTTTAAACATGAAGGAATTCGAAATTCTTGGAAATAAAGACACACGCTCAGGTTTTGGAGAAGGATTAGCTGAACTAGGAAGAACAAACGAAAACGTTGTCGCTCTTTGCGCAGATTTAACTGGTTCTTTGAAAATGGATGCATTCTTAAAAGAAAACCCTGAACGTTTTTTTCAAGTTGGAATTGCTGAGGCAAACATGATGAGTGTTGCTGCGGGTATGACAATTGGTGGTAAAATTCCGTTTACTGGAACGTTTGCTAACTTCTCTACTGGTCGCGTTTATGATCAGATTCGTCAGTCGATTGCTTACTCTCAAAAAAATGTAAAAATCTGCGCTTCACATGCTGGATTAACTTTAGGTGAAGACGGTGCCACACATCAAATTCTTGAAGACATTGGAATGATGAAAATGTTACCAAACATGACGGTTATTGTTCCTGCTGACTTCAATCAAACGAAACAGGCAACAATTGCGATTGCTGAACACAATGGCCCAGTTTATTTGCGTTTTGGTCGCCCAGTAATGCCAATTTTCGTAAAGCCAGATGCGAAATTTGAAATTGGAAAAGCTGATGTATTAACAGAAGGAACTGATGTAACAATCATTGCTTGTGGTCACTTGGTTTGGAAATCAATTGAAGCAGCGAAAGAATTGGAAGCAGCAGGAATTTCTGTTGAATTAATCAATATGCACACGATTAAACCCTTGGACGTTCAAGCAATTTTGAAATCAGTTCAAAAAACAAAATGTGTTGTTACAGCTGAAGAGCACATGATGAACGGTGGTTTGGGTGATTCTGTTGCTCAAGTATTGGCTCAAAACTTCTTAGCTCCTCAAGAATATGTTGCTGTAAACGATTCATTTGGAGAAAGTGGAACACCAATGGAATTGATGACGAAATACGGAATTGACACTGCTGATGTTGTGAAAGCTGCTAAAAAAGTTATCGCTCGTAAAAACGCATAAATCCAGTGACTTTCATAAGTCCTGAGAAAATAAATACGTAATTTTGAACCGTCCCGCATGTGTAGGACGGTTTTTTTGTGAACATGATGTCTAGAAATTCAGAATTTATCCAAAAACTTGGGCAGACCAATCAAAGCCCATATTTAATCGATGTTGATCGTGCTGAAGGAATCTACATTTACGACAAAGAAAACAAGGCGTATATGGACATGATTGCAGGTGTTGCGGTAAGTAACGTTGGTCACAACCATCCTAAAATTACGCAGGCTTTAAAATCCCAAATTGACAAACATTTACATGTGATGGTGTATGGTGAATTCATTCAGGATTCCCAATTAGCCTTTGCTCAACGTTTGGTTCGATTACTTCCTGCAACTTTAAACACAGTTTACACGGTAAACTCTGGAACTGAAGCAAATGAAGCAGCTTTAAAACTAGCCAAACGCGTAACCGGAAGAACAGAACTTGTTTCTTTTCGCGGATCGTATCACGGTTCTACGCATGGATCGATGAGTGTTTCTGGAAATGAAGTTAAAAAACAAGCGTTTCGTCCCTTATTACCCGACGTTCGTTTTTTACAACATAATTCAATACCAGATTTAGAATATATCACTACTAAAACAGCTGGTGTTATTATCGAAACAATTCAAGGGGATGCAGGCGTTCGTGTTCCGAATCCTGAATTTTTGCAGGTATTGAGAAAGCGTTGTACAGAAGTTGGTGCTTTGCTGATTTTCGATGAAATTCAATGTGGAATGGGACGTGCGGGTAAACTATTTGCTTTTGAACATTTCAATGTAATTCCGGATGTATTGACCTTGGGAAAAGCACTTGGCGGCGGAATGCCAATTGGCGCAGTTGTTTCTTCGCATGAAAACTTGTGGGAATTCACATACAACCCAATGCTGGGACATATCACAACATTTGGTGGACATCCAGTAGTGTGTGCTTCAGCAAATGCCTTTCTTGAAATAATGGAAACGGAAATTGATTTTGAAGAAGTAGAACGTTTAGGCGCTTTATTAGAATCAATCGTAGGACTAAGTCCTGAAATCAAAGAAATTCGCCGTATTGGAATGATGTTCGCCTTCGATATGGAATCGTTTGAACGCGTTGAAAAAGTCGTAAAACGTTGCTTGGAAAAAGGATTGATTAGCTTCTGGTTTTTATCACATCCTTATAGCTTTAGACTTTCTCCACCTTTAACCATCACAGAAGATGAAATTCGAAAAGCTGGAGACATTATTCTTTCTTCGATTTTAGAAACGTCTTAATTTAATCTACTTAGATTTCCTTCAATAAAAAATCGATGTGAGCGAATTGTTCCTTCGTGTTTTTCACTTTCGAACGAAAATACGACTCACGTTTTTTTGCACGGTATTTCTTTGTTGCAACACCAAAACTTAGCGCACCAAAAATTGTCGTAAGAACAGGAGGTTTTGGTCCAAATTGAGGGTCAATTGGCTCAATATCTTCCACATGAATTGCCAATTCTTCATTCAATTGCAAATCAATCAAATTTGATTTCAAGGAATTTGAATAGTTTGCAAATCGTTCGATTGCCTCCTCCTCTATTTTCTTCGATTTTAAAATTTTATCCGCTTGGAATTGAATATCCTTTAGCTGACGAAATAAATTGTCAATGCTCATTTTTCGTGATCGATGGTTACATCAAAATTACGAAATCTTTACTTGATTGTAGCCGGAATTTTATCAACATCTGCTGAAGGAATGAACTTAATCGAACTGGTATTTACGCAATGACGTGTGTCTTTATCCGTAAATCCTTCACCAAGAAAAACATGTCCTAAATGCCCCTGACAATTGTTGCAAATTATTTCAACACGCATACCGTCAGCATCAGGAACGCGTTTCACTGAACCTTCAATTTCATCATCAAAACTTGGCCAACCGCAATGCGAATCAAACTTATCTTCTGATGTATAAAGCGGATTATTACACTGACGACAAATGTACAATCCTTCGTCTTTTTTCAAATAATAATCCCCACTATATGGTCGATCCGTAGCTTTTTCCAGAATAACACGTTGTTCTTGTGCTGTTAATTGATTGTAATTCTTTGTTGAATCCATTGGTGTTTGATTTGATGTTGGTTGAGCTTGACATCCAGTCAGAAGCCCAAAAAATAAGCCTAAAAAAAGAAATTTCATATTACGTTTTTCTTTCTAAACGTTTCAATTGCGCAGAAAGTTCATTGTTAACAAATTTTAAGCTTTTGCTTCTTGCAACGAAATGAACGTTTGAAGCTTTTCATATATTTTGTTCAACTCAAGCTCTGTTATGCAATAGGGCGGATTGATAAAAATAATATTCCCCAATGGTCGCAACAATATTCCATTTTCCAAAAAATACGTGTAGGCTTGATCTCGAATATCCGAAAAATAGGATGATTCACCTGATGTTTTCAATTCAATCGCCAAAATTGTTCCCAAAAAGCGTACATTTTCCACAGAAGTTGAATCAATCGTAAGCGCAAACGCTTCGTTTGCATCTGCAATGCGTTTTACATTCTCCCAAGTAGATTGCTGTTCAAACAGGTCTAAACTCGCACATGCAGCAGCACACGACAAGGGATTTCCTGTGAAGGAATGTCCGTGTAACAACGCTTTGGATTTTTCCTCTGACAAAAATGCTGCATAAATTTCATTCGTTGCAACAGTCAACCCCAACGGTAAAACGCCTCCAGTTAATCCTTTCGATAAACAAACAATATCGGGAACAATTTCTGTGTGTTGAAAGGCAAAATAAGTTCCCGTTCTTCCCCAAGCAGTCATTACTTCGTCTAAAATCACTTTGACCTCGTACTGCTTAGCCATGTTCACCAATCGTGTTAAAAAACCGGTTGAATACATGCGCATTCCAGCTGAACCTTGAACCAATGGTTCTAAAATTACTGCTGCAAATTCAGTTGATTTAAATAAGTTTTCTGCTTGAAGGATCAACTCTTCTTCGTTGTCTTTTGTTGGAAAATCAATAAAATCTACATCAAAGAAGAAATGTTCAAAAGGTTGATTGAAATAGCCACGTTGTCCAACCGCCATGGCACCAAATGTATCACCGTGATAAGCGCCATCCAAGGCAAGAATTCGTTTTTTCGGTTGGTTTTTGTTGTGCCAATATTGAAATACCATTTTCAACGCTACTTCAATTGCCGTGGAGCCATTGTCCGAGAAAAATACTTTCGCCAAGGGATTTGGTAACAATTGAACAATGCGTTCCGCTAATTCAACCGCTTTTGGATGCGTTGCACCAGCGAAAATGGCATGATCTATTTGCTTGAATTGTTCATTGATTGCATTTCCAATGTGTTCATTTCCGTGTCCATGCACATTTACCCACCAAGAAGAATTACAATCAATGTATTCTTTTCCATCAGCAGTGAACAAGCTTGTGTTTTTCGCTCTCACCAATTCTAATGGTTCTGGTGCTGTTTGCATTTGCGTAAATGGATGCCAAACGTATGCTTTGTCTTTTTTCAATAAATCCGACATCTTACAAACAATTTAGTTCTTTTAATATACTGGCTTGTTGTTGCACAAAACCAATTGTTACTTCAGCTGCTAGCGGAATACGCATCAAAAAAGGCACATTCGAATGATGCAAAATAAACGATTCTGTCGCTTTATTTTTATCGCCAACAAACACAAGTCCTTTAATCGCTATTCCACGATTCTGAAGAGCTTCAATAGTCAATATCGTGTGATTAATACTTCCAACGTAATGACGTGAAACGATAATTACTGGTAAGTCCCACTGTTTGAATGCGTCAATCAGTAAATCCGTGTCATTGATTGGAACCATCAAACCACCAGCGCCTTCTACCAACAAATTTCGATTGGTATCTGGAAGTGTTAATTCAGAAAGTTGAAGGTGAACACCGTCAATTGCCGCTGAAGCATGTGGAGACAAGGGTTCTGTGAGTCGATAACGTTCCGATAAAATGTGAACATTGTCATTGGTCAAACGGTCAATTTTGTGACTATCCGAATTTTCTAATTCACCTGACTGAATTGGTTTCCAATAATCCGCTTCCAAGGCTTGCGCAATAATTGCACTGACCACTGTTTTGCCGACGTCCGTCCCAATTCCTGTTACAACATATCGCTTCTGTTCTCCCATCGTCGCTTCTTTTGAGCCTCAAAGATATTTCAAACGCAGTGAAATCTGCGCTTCATTGGCGATTATGTGAAGATTTTATTTTTCAAAAAACGTTTTCAGCGGTTTATCCTTTACATAAACTTCTTCTAGACGACATTCCCCATCCAACACACGAATCGTTGCATAGGTTTTATCGACATCATTTTCAGCGATATTCGTCAATAACTTTTCAGCATCCACGGCCTTGTTTTCATTGATGAAATACTTCCCTATGTTTTCAATAGCGATTACACATTTATCGTCGAAGACATAATTCACCTTACACTTGATATAATCACTGTGTTTTGGCTGTTGCTTCGTCACCATTGAGAAATGCGAAAATCCTGTTGCGTCTTTTTCAAGCACCACAAAACCTTCGTCACCATCTTTAAATCCTTTTTCACACGGTGAATCGAAATCATAATTCAAGCGAATGTATTTTCCGCGGAAAGGATCAAATGGATCGTAGCCTTCGAGTCGCAATTTGTGTTGGTGACCATTTTCTAGAATAGATTCTGAATTGAAAATGATATAAAATGGCACTAAAACAAGTAAAAGTGCAAAAGAAATGAAGATCAGTTTTTTATTCATACTGCGCTAATTTGTTGTTTGTAATCGTTAGAATTGAAGTCCAATTAAACTTATTTTTCAAATGAATCCTGCGACGATTTGTGAATCAATAAAAAGATGAATCCAACTCCAATAAAGAATAAACCTTTCAACCAAAAGGCAATATCCATGTCAAAATAGCGGACCCACATTAGATTCGAAAGGATGAACAAACCGTAAAACATGTACAATACATTTTTGTAACGATTTCCTTTTATCAATCCATTGATTCCAAAACCTAGAACATAGAAATTCGTTAACAAGAACCCCAACCACATCAAATCGACATAGTCAAGAATGTTTAAGTAATGAATACCGAATAAAAGAACAATTAAAAACGGCATCACGACAATGTAACGATTTAATTCTTTTCCTTTTAGACGTTGTCTTACGGCCAAAATAGTTAGTCCCACCATTAACAAAAAGCCAGAGAAATAGAAAAAGAGTTGTTCATTTGTCCACGTTCCCATTTCACGAATATCATTTGATCCAAATACTAAAGGATAAATTTCATCGAGCGTTAAATAGGTCAATGTATAAAACAACACAAATAAGGAAATCGTTTGAAACGGGCGACCTAAACTACTAATGTTTCCATTGTAATATTTCTTTCCGAGCAAATAATAGCCAACAACAATCGCCGTTGTCCACCACAAATAACCTGATTTCACGGCAAACGGCATTCCGATTAAGAAAACCACACCTATTAGCCAACCTAAGAAAATAGAACGAAAACCTTGTCTATCGGCGCTTTTATTCAACGTGATATAAAAATGTGGCAAAACAGCCAACAAGAAGAACCAGAAATACAGGTATTTATCGTTTAACGAAAAATCGGATGGTCCAAAGAGGCTAAATCCAAAATGAGGAATCAAAAATTTGGCTGCTAAGAGCAAATAAAAGAAGGCAATACCAGAAGCTCGTGCGATGTAAAACAATGGAATTGTTAAACTCAACCAAACGATGATAAAACGATCAAAATCGCCATCCATTTGATAGGTTTGACTTACTAAGGCAATAGAAGCACCAACCATTAACATCAAAAACAAGGAAGAAGCTTCTACCCAAGATGTGGAATGACGGTGTTTAAATAGCGCCAAATAGTAAACGAATATTCCAGCAATAACTGGGATAAAGCTCAAGGCTCCGCGTACATGTTTGGGAAAATCGTCCCAATTGTGAGAGATGATGGAAAAAACACCTGCAGAAATAAAAGTTGCACCAATTAATGCCGTGATCACCAAGAATAATTTCCCGATTGCATTTGTTGACGTGTCTAGAAATTTCTGAATTTCTTTGTTTGCAACATTCGGTAAAACACCTTTTTTCTCTAAAGAATTTAACAAATTGGTTAAGGAAACATTATTCATCATAGACCGTTTTTTTACATCAAATTAAACAATATGACGGAAAAGATAATCAGAATAATTTACCCAACTAAGCTTGACTGAAATTTAACTTCTCAATTGAGCTTGAAGTTTTCCTTCTAACTCAACACGAATTTTATCCATTACCGCATCAATTTGTTGATCTTTCAATGTTTGTTCGGCATCTTGGAAAATGAACGAAACCGCATACGATTTTTTGCCTTCTTCCAGATTTTTACCTTCGTAAACATCAAATAAACCAACTTCTTTCAACAGTTTTTTATCACATGCTTTCGCAATTACTTCAATTTCAGCGAATGTTGTTGAACTATTAAGCATCAAAGAGAAATCGCGACGAACAGCAAACGTTTTCGGTAATTCAGTGTATTTCACTTTCACGTATTGCAAGCACTCTAAAATCGCATCCCAATCTAAATCAGCGACGAATACATCTGATTTAATTCCGAATTGTTTCTTCGCTGCATTGGTAATCCAACCGATTTCACCTACTTTTTTCTTCAAGACAGAAAGTTGCACTCCTTCTTGCAAAAGTGATGTTTTTAATGCCGATTCAGAAAGCATACTTCCCAATCCTAAACGATTGAAAACTGCATTTACCAAGCCTTTGATTGTATAATAACTAACCGCTTCTTTACTTGAATTCCACGATTCACGTTCTTTCTTACCCGAAACAGCAATCATCAATCGTTTGTTTTCAGCATAACCACTTTCATATTTGTGGTAAGTTTTACCAAATTCAAAGATTTTCAAATCTGCATTCTGACGGTTTTGATTGTGCTCAATAACTTCCAACGCATTGAACAACAAACTTTGACGCATCACATCCAACTCTTGACTCAAAGGATTCAACATTGGAACATTGCGCTCAGATTTCAAGGTTTCCCCACCCAATTTCTCAACGTACGCTGATGAAGTCAAGGAGTTATTTAATGTTTCAATGTAGCCTTTTCCAACTAACATTTCAGAAATTACCGTTTGAACTTTTTCAATATTTGGTTTAGGGAAAACACCAATCGATGTGTTCAATTTCTCTGGCAACGGAACATTGTTGAAGCCGTAAATACGCAACACTTCTTCTACAACATCTGCTTCACGCGTAACATCAACACGATAAGCTGGAATTTCCAATTGTGCAATTCCATTTTCTTCCGAACGAACGTGAATATCCAAGCTGTTCAAAATGGATTTAATATCATTTTCACTAATTGTTGAACCAATCAAACGGTTACAACGCTCGTAGCTAAATTCAACTAGTTTGTTTTCAATTTTTGATGGATAGGTTTCCGAAATTTCCATTGCGACTTCACCTCCAGCAACTTCTTGAATCAACAAAGCAGCGCGTTTCAAAGCATATTCTGTTAGATTTGGATCTACTCCACGTTCAAAACGGAAACTTGCATCCGTATTCAATCCATGGAATTTTGCTGTTTTACGCACAGAAACAGGATTGAAATAAGCCGATTCCAAGAAAACTTCTGTTGTATCGTCTTTGATGCCTGATTGTGAACCTCCGAAAACACCGGCAATACACAAATTCTCCGCACCATTTGTAATCATTAAATTTTCACTAGAAAGTTCACGTGTTACATTGTCTAAGGTTTCAAATTTCGCCCCTTGATCTGCGGTTTTCACAACGATTGAACCTTTCACTGCACGTGTATCAAACGCATGCAATGGCGTTCCCAATTCGCGCATCACAAAATTAGTCACATCCACTACATTGTTAATTGGTGATAATCCAACTGCGCGCAAACTATTTTGCAACCATGCTGGTGACGGTTTGATAGAAACACCTTTGAACGAAAGTCCTAAATAACGTGGACACAACTCTGTATTTTCAACTGAAACGGAAATTTTCAAATCCGTTGAGTTCACTTTAAACGCTTCAACTGAAGGTAAATTCAATTGTAAATTTGCGTTATTATGGTAATTCAAATAGGCAATTAAATCACGCGCAACACCAATGTGTCCCATTGCATCTGCGCGATTTGGTGTCAAACCGATTTCTATTTGGTAATCATCTTCTAATTCAAACAACTTTGCAGCTGGTGTTCCAACAGGCGTTGCTGGGTCCAATACCAAAATTCCTGCGTGCGATTCGCCTAAACCAAGTTCATCTTCAGCGCACAACATTCCACATGATTCTACTCCACGAATTTTTGAAACTTTGATTTTAAGTGGTTCTTCAGGACTAGGGTACAAGGTACATCCAACAGTTGCCAAAATCACTTTTTGTCCTGCTGCCACATTTGGTGCACCACAAACAACCTGAATTGGTTCAGCTCCAATTGTTACTGTCGTAACTTTCAATTTATCAGCATCAGGATGTTTTTCACATGTCAACACTTCCGCAACAACAACGCCTTCCAATCCACCTTTCACCGCTTCAATCTTTTCCACACTTTCCACTTCCAACCCTGTTTCGGTTAGAATTTTCCCCATTTCTTCAGCGGTAAGATCTGTATTCACATACTTTTTCAACCAATTGTAAGATACTTTCATTGTTTGCTTTTAAATTGAACTGCGAATTTAATGATTCTCTAGCAGAAGTAAAAGTTCCAACTCAGAAGAAAGTGTTTAGAATTTGTTTTAAGAAATTTGAACGTCCAAAAAATACAAGTTTAGCAGTTCTGTGGAGTTTCGTTCTTTTTAGCACTAAGGAAGAAGACTCAAACAAAGAAACATGATAATTCTCATAAGACACTAATTTTAATCTCGCGGTGTTTGGTGCAGGCGAAAAACTTATTAGAAGGGAAAGGGGTATTTCCTTAATAGTTCATATTAAAAATTCCGTAACCTCCTGGTGATAGAAAAATGCTGTCCTTAAAATTTGTAATAATTCCATTTCTATTTACTTTCCATTCATAAAAAGTCCAACCCTCAGGTACTTCAAAATAATCTGAAGAATTCGATGATATACAACCCATATACTCATTTGACCAAATGTGCCATTCGGTGTATGATTGCTTGGCCCTAAGATTCATAATATCACCAGGGCCTTCACAATTAATATTATTAATATTAAGATTCAAATACGCACACCCAGCAAATTCGAAGGTGAACGTTCCGTTAACATCATCAGGACTATCAAGGAATTGCAAAACTTTATTGGAGTAACACGAATGGGAAGGTCCAAAAAGCCGAATACTATAGGTTCTAGAATTTTTCTGTTTTAAGGAAACAAATGCCTCTCCGTTGGCATCCAAGTTACCTGTTGCTTCAGTTTTATACAGTTTACCGACTTTGCCTGTTCGTCTAGAAAGAACCTCGTATTGCAAACCTTCATAGCCTTCACCGGTTACAGCATTGCGTCCTATGATTTTTATCTCGCGGTGTTTGGTACAGGCGAAAAGCGAAAGACTTATTAGAAGGAAAAAGAGGTGTTTCATTGCAGGTTGTAATTAAAGGAACTAATCAAATATACACCTTTTCAATTATAGTTCATTCTTTTGAGAATTCGAACATTTTAAAAATTAATTCCATGGAATGATTGAATGGTCAAATCGACAAATCATCATTTTCGAAGGTAAGCGTAAAGCTAAAACTTTAAAACACCTACTATTAAAGAAATAATAATTTTTGGCAATGAACTAAAATCAACTTATGATGTTTGTATATTTACGTGTTCTTTTTAGAAACTATTTTTTTGCACACATCTTCTTGATCTATTATACGTTATGCGCTTATTACTATTGTTTTTTATCTTCTTTACAAGTTTCGCATCGCTTGCTCAACAAAAAAGCACGATTAGTGGTTATCTCACGGATGCGAAAAGCGGCGAGGCACTAATTGGAGCAAAGGTATATATTCCTTCTTTAAAAGTGGGAGCAGAAACGAATACGTATGGGTTTTACTCATTAACAGTCGAAAAAGGCATTTACACCATCGAATTTCGATTTAGCGGAATGTCAAACTATTCGAAAGAGTTTGATTTAAGTCAAGATGTGAGTTTCAATTATGAAATGGGTTCAACCGAAAAACAATTGCAAGAGGTAGTTATAAGCGCAAAAAAAGGCGAGAATATTAATTCAACCAAAATTGGACAGATAGAATTGGATGTTGAAAAAATCAAAACACTTCCAGCATTTATGGGAGAAGTTGATATCATCAAAACGATTCAATTGTTACCTGGTGTTTCTTCTGTTTCGGAAGGTGGACAAGGATTTTATGTTCGAGGTGGTGGACCCGATCAAAATTTGGTTTTGTTGGATGAAGGAGTTGTTTACAATGCCGCTCATTTGTTTGGTTTCTTTTCTGTTTTCAATGCGGATGCCGTTAAAAGTGTTAATCTAATCAAAGGCGGAATGCCGGCCAATTACGGTGGTCGCATGGCTTCTGTTTTGGAGGTAAACATGAATGAAGGAAACAACAAGAAATTCAAAGTCAAAGGTGGATTGGGCGTAATTTCTTCCCGTATCACAGTTGAAGGTCCGCTCAAAAAAGACAAAGGTTCGTTTATTGTTTCGGGTAGAAGAACGTATATTGATTTAATCATGAAAGCAGCTATTCCGGACTCATCACCTTTTGCTGGTTCGGGTTATTATTTCTACGATTTGAACCTGAAATTAAATTATCGTCTTGGACCAAAAGACCGCATTTTCTTGAGTGGATATTACGGAAAAGATCAATTTACCTTTGGTAGTAAAGAAGATGATTTTAAGGTTGAAATGCCGTGGGGAAATGGAATTGCAGCATTTCGTTGGAATCACCAATTTTCGAACAAGTTGTTTATGAATGTGATTACAACCTTTTCGGATTATCAATTTAGTTTTGGTTCGGCTCAGGATGAATTTCAAATAAAATTAAAATCGGGCGTGCGTGATTTAACTGGTAAAGTTGATTTTTCCTATTATCCATCTACACGCCACAAAGTGAAATTTGGAGTTGAGACGGTTTACCATACGTTTAATCCTTCGAGTGTTTCTGCTCAATCGCAAGATGTTGTTTTTGATACTGGCACGCCTGAAATGCTCTATTCATTCGAAAGTGCCATCTATGCCATGGACGAATTTGATGTGACTGAAAAACTTAAAATCAATGCTGGGTTGCGCTATAGTATGTTTCAACATGTTGGTCCATTTACGCGTTACGTAAATGGCGATATTAGTACGCCAGACACTTCATTTACGTATTCTAATGGAGATATCGTAAAATTTTATGATGGTTTAGAACCGCGTTTTTCGGGTCGTTGGTTGTTAAATGATAATAATTCTATCAAATTCGGTTACTCATACAATTATCAATATGTTCACTTAACTTCATTGAGTGCGGTTTCGTTACCAACAGACATTTGGTATCCTTCAACGGACAAAGCGAAGCCACAAAAAGGTTGGCAAGGAACGGTGGGTTATTTCCGAAATTTCTTCAAGAACCAATATGAAGGTTCAGTTGAAGTGTATTACAAAGGAATGAAAAACCTCATCGAATTCAAGGAAGGTGCTTTACCTGGTGATAATTTGAATGACAACACAGATAACTTATTGGTTTTTGGAGAAGGCTGGGCGTATGGAATCGAGTTTTTCTTTAAGAAATCAGTTGGGAAACTAACGGGTTGGATTGGTTACACGTGGGCAAAAACTGAACGCAAATTTCCAGACTTGAATAACGGAAATGTATTTCCAGCAAAGTATGATCGTCGCCATGATTTAACAGTTGTCGCTGGTTATAAATTGAATGATCGATTAACTTTTGGCGCATCATTTATCTATGCAACGGGAAATACCTTAACGCTTCCATCGTCATGGTATGTGCAAGAACAAAATTTGTTGTTCAACTATGGAGCTCGCAACTCAACGCGTATGGCACCTTATCATCGTTTAGATTTATCTGTGACACTTTATGACAAAGCATTTAAGAAAAAATATGACGAAGTAACTGGAGAAACCATTCAGGTAAAGAAAAACTTTAGAAGCAATTGGTCACTTTCATGTTACAACGTTTACAACAGAGCAAATCCATTCTTCTTGTATGTTGATAATGATGGAGATTTCTTAAAAGGTGATTTTAAAATTACGGTTAAACAAGTTACATTATTCCCGATTATCCCGAGTTTGACGTGGAACTTTGAGTTTTGATGTATTATTAAACCACATAGACACATAGAAAATACTAAATAACAATGAAAAAGTTACTTCCACTCTTAATCCTAATATTTCCATTTCTTTTTTCCTGTTCGAAGGAAGTAAAAATTGACATTCCTGGTTATGAGGAACAATTATGCATCGATGGTTCCATTGAAACCGGAATGCCACCAATTGTGCTACTTTCAAAATCGCAGGACATTTATGCCCCTACCAATTTAGATGCATTTTTAAACAGTTTCATTTCAGGTGCCACAGTTACAGTTAGCAATGGAAGTAGTACAGTTGTGCTTGATGAAATTTGCACCGATAATTTACCTGCTGGGTCAGAGGAATTAGCTGCTCAACTTTTTGGAATTCCTGCTACAGAATTGGCAAACTACCATTTATGTGCCTATACTACTTTGAATACAAGTGTTTGGGGAGAAGTTGGGAAAACGTACTATTTAACTGTGAATTTTGAAGGTAAAACATATACTTCATCTACTCAAATTGTAACACCTACCAATTTAACGAGCTCCTTTTGGAAACCAGACGGTAATTCAACTGAATGGGGATATTCTTGGGCAAGCATTGCTGATCAAGCGAATCAATATGATGGCTACAAATGGGAAGTGAAACGTATTAACATCGGTATTGATGGTCAACCTAGAGATGCCTTTTTCACCAAAACGTACAACCCGTTTTTTGATGACGCGTTTTTTGATGGCTTAACGTTTGATTTCTTTTATGAAAACCCTATGAGTTGGGATGATCCTGCTATTCCTTCAGAAGGAAAAGGATTTTATCATTTAGGTGATTCTGTCGTGATTAAATTATCAAAAGTGGATGAAAAGTTGTTTAATTACTACGAAAAGAAATTTGCACAAATACAAACAGCTGGCAATCCTTTCGCGACCCCAACTAACATTCCTACTAACATAACCGGAGGAGCGCTAGGCGTTTGGGCAGGATTCTCTCCAACGTACGATACACTATATTGTGTACAATAGTTTACTTTAACTTACGTGAAATACCAACATTAAAGGATTGACGGAAAGAATGCACCTTTACTTCATTTGATAATTTGAACGGTGGAGAATCTAAATAAAAATTGACTTGCGGAATAATCATCCAGTTATCATTGAGTTGGAATTCGTAAGCAGTTCGGTTCGTGATACCAAACGATTTATTCGCCAAAGAAGCAAGTCTTTTCTCATCAAAATCAATATGTGTGCTTGGTTGTCCCATTTGCCAAGAGGAAGTATAACCTTGTTGCTTCAAGCTCAACAACATTGACACTTGTAATCCAAAATCGATGCGTAAGTGCTTGACAATTCTAAAATTCAAAGGGTAAAATACAAGACTCAAGGTATTTAACGTTACTGTTTTGCTTGTTGTATTTGAACCTCCCATTCCACCTTCTCTTGTCAATAAATAACCAGAATAATTCGAATAAGTTAATCCAAACTTGAACTTAAGCTTCAATGAATCGATTTTCACATCATCATAAAAAAAGGAGAAACAATAATTTCCACCGGGCTTGTATTCTTGAAAAGCATGACCTTCGGTTCTTCCGCCATAGAAATTATTATGCTGCACTCCACCATTGAATTCTAGCTTTTGCGAAAAAACAGAATTGAAAGAAAGTAATAAAAGGCAAAAAGATAATGGTTTCATGTCGGTATAACGAAGCGAAAGTAGCTTACGTTGGAATCAATAATACTTTTCTCCGATTAGATAATTTTGAACATAATCTTGAACACCTTCTTCCAAGGTATGGAATCCACCGTCATAACCTGCTTCAAGCATTTTTGACATGTCTGCCTCCGTGAAATATTGGTATTTATCGCGAATATCAATTGGTGTATCGATAAAAGAAATGTCTTCTTCCTTGTTCATTCCTTTGAACGTGTTTTTCGCTAAATCAAGGAAGGTACGTGCTTTACCAGAACCTAAATTGTAAATTCCAGACGTTGGTTTTTTTTCTTTTAAGAACAAACATACTTCAACAACATCCTTTACATAAACGAAATCACGTAATTGTCCACCATCCGTATAATCTGGATTGTGTGAACGGAACAGTTTCATTCCACCATTTTCATTGATTTGACGAAACGCATGAAAAATCACACTTGCCATTCGTCCTTTATGATATTCATTTGGTCCATACACATTGAAAAACTTCAAACCTGCCCAAAAAGGAGGAAATTCAGTTTGTGTCAAAACCCATTTGTCAAAGTCGTTTTTAGAATCACCGTAAGGATTCAAAGGTTTTAAACTTGGAATCACAGAATGATCATCTTGGTACCCAAATTCACCTAAACCGTAGGTTGCAGCGGAACTAGCGTAAACCAACGGAATGTTAAAATGAACACATGCCTTCCAAACGGCAATTGAATAATCAACATTCAATTCGTCAAAGATTGCTTTGTTAAATTCTGTAGTATCTGTGCGTGCGCCAATGTGATAAATGAACTCTACTTCATGGCCAAAATCTGCCAACCATTTGATAAAATCTTTACGGCCAACTTTCGCAGTAATGATTTTTCCTTCAAGGTTTTTTGCTTTTTCCGTTTTTGAAAAGTCATCAACGACAACGATATCTTCGTATCCCGCTTTGTTCAAACGACTTACCAAACAACTTCCGATAAATCCTGCCGCACCAGTAACTACAATCATTTGAATTTAGAATATTGAATTAGAAATTAGAATATAGAGTTAGAAGCTAGACGATTAAAATAAACCGTTGATTTCACCATCAATCGCATTGATGATTTTACCTAAATCTTCTTGACTTTCAGGGAAACGATTATTGTCAACATCGATGATCAACAATTTACCTTTGTCGTACGTTGAAATCCATGCTTCATAACGTTCGTTCAAACGTTTCAAGTAATCTAAACGAATACTTTCTTCATAATCACGACCACGTTGCTGAATTTGATTTACCAATGTTGGTACACTCGCTCGCAAGTAAATCAATAAATCTGGTGAAGAAACGAATGAATCCATCAAATTGAACAATGAAAAATAGTTTTCAAAGTCACGTGTTGTCATCAATCCCATCGAATGTAAATTCGGTGCAAAGATGAATGCATCTTCATAAATCGTACGATCTTGAATCACATTTTTCTCCGTTTCTTGGATTTCTTGAATTTGCGTAAATCGACTGTTGAGATAATAAATCTGAAGGTTGAACGACCAGCGTTGCATATCTTCATAAAAATCATTCAAATATGGATTTTGTTCCACATCTTCAAAATGCGTTTCCCATCCGTAATGCTTTGCTAACAACTTAGTTAACGTAGTTTTTCCTGATCCGATATTTCCAGCAACAGCGATATGCATATTCATTCAAATTTAGACTGCCTAAATTACAACATTTGATTGAACTGACAAGGTTTAATCTTGCAAACTAAGCACGAATTTTAAAATTTTATTGTCTGTTCGAAAATAGAAAAAATTACCCGATAGCGCTATATCTTTTACGCCTTTTATTGGTAAATCAACATCAAACTGGTTCGCATCTTCAGAATTGTGTAAAATCAAGTGGTCTTCATTCAAAGCTACCAATGATGTTCCTTCGATGATAAAACTTGTAAACACGCCCATTTCATGGACATTGATCAAGGATCCGTACAAATCAAAACGGTAAATTTTTCCTTCCGAACTCGCTAAGAATAACTCATTGTTCACCTCTTGAATGGCAACAATTCCAGAAATATTTAAAATCCCTTGTAGGTTTTTGATTTCTTGAAATTGATCGGTTCCGCCTAGACTCAACAGAATTAGTTTCGAATTGAGTTGATCGACTACCCATACTTTATCAGGTTGTCCAGAAACCGCCACCATTGTTGCGTTTCCGATATCAAAACTACTTAAATCAATGCATTCTTCAGAAAGTGTTAAGGTATTGTCCAACACACAAATCAATTGTTGTTCCTCCGAAAACGTCAATAATTTCATTGTATTGATGGGTTTCAAGGATTTCAGATTCCCAAGTGATTTTATACTTTGCGAAAACTTCTTCGTTCCCAATGAATCGAATTTCTGAATGGTGCGATTAGCAGTAATGTAAATATTTCCCAAAACATCCACCGACCAACTATCGTTTTCACCAATGGAAATTTCCAATTGTTTCGTCCACGTGTAACTTGTTGAATCTTGTGCGCGACAAAATCCAGTTAACAGCACTAACATTACAAGTAAACTATTTTTCACTTTTGTATTTTTTGAGATTCAACGATTTGCAAGAGTTGTTCCAAAATTGTTCGATTGTTCACCAAACGCGGAACTTTGTTTTGTCCACCTAACTTTCCAATCGATTTCAACCAGTTTTCAAATGTTCCTTCCGGAACTACTTTAACCAATGGAAAATCCATCACCATATTTTGATAGCGTTTAGCGTCATAATCTGAATTAATTTCCCGTAAATGTTCATCCAACAACACCATAAAACGATTTAAATCATCCGGTTGATTCACAAATTCGATGATCCATTCGTGCGCTCCGCGATCAATTCCATCCATATAAACTGGACAAGTTGTGAACTCGCGTATTTGCGCATTTGTTTTTAAACTTGCATAAGCAATCGCCTTTTCCGCATTGTCAACAATCACTTCTTCTCCAAACGTATTTAAATAGCTTTTCGTGCGTCCTGTGATTTTAAATCGAAACGGCAAAAGCGATGTAAACTTAACTGTATCTCCAATTATGTAACGCCACAATCCACCATTTGTAGAAATTACCAGCGCATAATTTACACCGAGCTCAACTTCGGCAAGATTCACAACATCGGTTGAATTTACGCCATCAAAGGATTCCATCGGAATAAACTCATAGTAAATACCATAATCCAACATCAGCAACAATTCATTCGAGTTCACTTGGTCTTGAATTCCAAAAAATCCTTCGGAAGCATTATAGGTTTCCACATAATTCATCTTGTCGTCGGGAATCAATTTCTTGAATTGCTCACGATACGGATCAAACGAAACGCCACCGTGCATGAATAACTCCAAATTCGGCCAAACTTCTTTTAGGTTGTTTTTACCTGTAATTTCAAGAATCTTATTCGCTAAAACCATTGTCCAACTTGGAACACCAGCCAAAATCAATACGTCTTCGTGAATCGTGCTTTCGGCCATACGTTCAATTTTCGATTCCCACTCACTCATTAAAGCGATTTCTTTTGCAGGAGTGCGACGCAATTCCGCCCACCAAGGTAAATTCTTCACAATGATTGCAGACAAATCACCGAAATAAGAATCTGTGCTCAAGTGATTGATTTGTGCGCTTCCTCCGACAATCAAATGCTTTCCATTGTATAATTTTCGGTTCGGATGATTGTTGTAATAAATCGCCAACAAGTCCTTTCCTCCTTTATAATGACAATCTTCTAAGGATTCTTTTGTCACTGGGATAAATTTACTCCGAGCAGCTGTTGTTCCAGAAGATTTTGCAAACCATTTGGTATCCGAAGGCCACAAGAGATTTTGTTCCCCTTCCATCAATCGATCTACGAAAGGTTGAACATCGTTGTATTCTTGCAGCGGAACATTTTGGCGAAAGTCGTTGTAATTGCGAATCGAAGTGAATTGAAAGTTCTTTCCCCATTCCGTGTTTTGTGCAGAAAAAATCATCTTTTCGAACAATTCTTGTTGTACTTCCAATGGATATTTCTTGAATAAATCGATTTGATGTATTCGTTTTTTGATGATCCAAGCAAATATCGAATTGAACGGCATTTTCCTATTGGGGGATTTTTAACTAAAGTATGAAAAACAAAGGACATAAAAAAAGCCATTCATTTTCTGAATAGCTTTGAAAAGAATACTCTTTTAAATATTGTTTTGATGAAGAGATTAACCCCAAATCAAAATCGTAGCCAAAATAGCAAGAGCGATAATTGTGTAAATCGTACCTACTGCAGCTGTCGAACTTTCGAAGAAATTATCTGACATAATGTTTTGTTTTTTTTCAAAAGTATAAAATATTTTGAAGTGCACCTTCACTTTTGAAAACTTTCACAAAAGATTTATATAGTTTAAAAATGAGGTGTTACTTGAATGTCCCAAAAAAGAAAAAAGCCACTCGAATCCGAATGGCTTTTTATGAATGTTTTATGCTTGAATTAGTCTCTTGATCCGAATAAACGAAGCAACGACAAGAATAAGTTTACAAACAAAATATACAATTGTAATCCTCCAATTAAAGACAATTTATTGCGATCTAAACCTGATAACGTCTCATCTTGAGAGATACCTTTTAATTGTTGCATGTAATAAGCAGTTAAACCAGTAAAGACAAACACTCCAACTGCCGAAATAACATAACTCATTGTTTCACTGTGCATGAAGAAGTTGACGATTCCAGCAATGAAAATCCCAATGAAGGCCATGTACAATAAACTTCCGAATTTGGTTAAGTCTGTACTTGTAGTATAACCTAGAATGGCCATAGCAGCGAATGCTCCTGCAGCTACAAAGAATGTTGATGCAATAGAAGCCTCAGTATATACAATGAAAATTGTGCTCAAACTTAAACCCATCAAAACCGAATAAAGGATGAACAAGCCCATCAATAAACCTAGAGACAAGCGTCTGTATGCCATTTGAATTAACAACCCTAAACCAACTGGTGCAAATGCTACAACATAAAACAAAGGTGAAATTGCACCTTCAGCCGTTAAAAAATACTTAACAAAAAACACAGGCAATTGCTTACCATTTTCAAATGTAATTTGTTCACCAGCACCAGTTAAATATGCAATAACTCCAGAAATTGCTAAGGCAGCAAACATGTAACTATAAACACTTCTAAAAAATTCGCGAGAAATCTCTTTCGAATAAGCCGTGTTGTTATCTAAAATTGAATTCATAGGTTTAAAATTTGTAATTCTACTTAATGTAATTTTGCTTGAACTAAATTAATAAATTCTTTTCTCGTTGCATCATTTTTCATAAATAATCCTGTAAATGCACTTGAAGTCGTTACTGAATTTTGTTTTTGAACACCGCGCATTTGCATACACATGTGCGAACATTCAATCACCACAGCAACACCTTTCGGGTTCAAGGTGCGTTGAATACAATCACGAATTTCAATTGTCAAACGTTCTTGTACTTGCAAACGACGAGAATACGCATCCACAACACGTGGAATTTTGCTCAAACCAACAATTTTTCCATCAGGAATGTAGGCAACATGTGCTTTTCCGAAGAATGGCAACATGTGGTGCTCACACAATGAATACACTTCAATATCTTTTACAATTACCATTTCAGAATATTCTTCATGGAAAATTGCTTGTTTCACTAAATCATCAGGATTGATATCATAACCATGTGTCAAAAACTGCATTGCTTTTGCAACACGCTCTGGTGTTTTCAATAAACCTTCACGGTTTGGATCTTCACCAATTTGTTTTAATACCTCTTCGTAGTGGTTTGCTAAATCCGATGTTATTTTGTCGTCGTACATTTCGTTCTTGTTAAAGTTGAATATTCTTTGAGAAACACTTTCGATGCTGATTTGTTCAAGAAACCCCTCTATTCTAAATCAATGAGGGACACAGAGGTGATACATTGAGTATATCGAAATGCTCCCGAAGTGCACATCATTTCTCAATAAGGTTCGTCGCCTCCGTAATATTCAACGAAATTATTTTCAGTTTCCACCAATTTGATTTTCACCAATTCTCCTCCTGCTTTTGCAATTGGTTCTTTGATAATATCCCAAATTTGGATCACCATATTTTCTGTTGAAGCCAACATTCCTTTTAAAAACGGAACATCTAAATTCAAGTTTTTATGATCCAATGGTTCAACTACTAATTCTTTCAATAATGCACTCAACTCCTTCAAATTGATCACAAATCCAGTGTCTTCATGCGGCTTACCTTTAACCGTAACATAAATTGAAAAGTTGTGTCCATGCCAATTCTTATTGGAACATTTCCCAAATACTTCCCAGTTCTTTTCCTCTGACCAATCCTCTCTCCACAATTTGTGCGCAGCATTGAAAGTCTCTCGACGTGTGATATAAACAGTTTTCACGATGCAAATTTTAAAGTACAAAGATAGTCAGAATTCGGAATTCACAATCGCAAATCATACCTTTGTAGCATGGAAGAACGCTTAGATAAGATATTGTTGCAACGAAATTTGGTAAGTTCACGTGTTCGCGCAGAACAAATGATCCGTGAAGTTGGTGTACGAGTGGATGGAAAACTGATCAATAAAACAGGGAAAAAGTTCCCAATCGATTGCAAAATTGAAATCATTCAAGAGGAAATTCCTTGGGTTTCTAGAGGTGCTTTAAAAATCCTTGAAGCGATTGAACTTTGGAAACCAGCAATTAATGGAGGAACAATGATGGACATTGGTGCTTCAACCGGTGGATTCACAGAAGTCTTGTTACACAATGGAGCTTCAAAAGTGTTTTGTGTAGATGTCGGTAAAGATCAATTACACGAAAAAATCAAATCAGACGAACGCATTGTCAACTTGGAAAAAACCCATGTGCGAGAATTAACATCTAACTTAATTAAAGATGAAATTGATGGCTGTGTAATTGATGTATCGTTTATTTCCTTGGAAAAAATCTTCCCTTTCATCCACACATTCTTAAAACCTGGCGCTTTTGTTATTGCTTTAGTGAAACCACAATTTGAAGTTGGAAAAGAAAACATCGCCAAAGGTGGAATCGTTAAAAACAAAAGTTTATATCCAGAAGTCATTGAAAAAATCAAAGCTTCGGCAAAATTGAACAACTTGAATTATCAGGACCATTGTGTTTCTCCAATATTGGGTGGAGATGGAAATCAAGAGTTTTTAATGCTTCTTCAGAAGGATTCGTAATTTATCATTCTTAATTCGTGATTAGCGTTCGTAAAAAAAAGCTTTTTTAGAACCATTCAAAATAACCGTTTTGTATCTTTGTACTCAGTTATGAGTGAAGGAACAAAAAGACCATTCAGTGTGCGCGAAATTCGAGAAGAATTTCCTGCATTGCGCCAGTTGATTTACAACAAAAATTTGATTTATTTCGACAACGGAGCAACCTCGCAAAAGCCTAAAATTGTGCTTGATGCGATCAATATGTATTATTCGAAAGACAATGCAAATATTCACCGTGGAGTTCACTTCATGAGCCAAAAAGCGACAACTGAATATGAAGCATCTCGAATTACGATTCAGAAGTACATCAACGCTAAAAAATCAGAAGAAATTATTTTCACGAAAGGGACAACAGATGGAATCAACCTAGTTGCTTATTCATTTGGAGAATTACTTTCTGCTGGAGATGAAATCATCATCACAGCGATGGAACATCACTCAAACATCGTTCCGTGGCAAATGTTATGTCAACGAAAAGGCTTGACATTGCGCGTAGTTCCTATCAACAAGAAAGGCGAGCTAATCATGGATGAATACGACAAATTGTTGAATTCAAAAACCAAATTAGTAGCTGTAACACATATTTCGAATACACTTGGCACAATCAACCCAGTGAAAGAAATGGGAGCAAAAGCACATGCTGTTGGCGCGAAAATATTGGTAGATGGAGCACAAAGCATTCAACACATGTCAATCGATGTGAAAGACATGGATTGTGATTTCTTTGTTTTTTCAGGTCACAAAGTTTTTGGTCCGACTGGAATTGGTGTTTTGTATGGTAAAGAAGCGATTTTAGACAGCATGCCTCCTTATCAAGGTGGTGGCGATATGATTTCGAAAGTGACATTTGAGCGCACAACTTATAATGAGTTACCTTTTAAATTTGAAGCAGGAACGCCGCACATTGCCGGCGGAATTTGTTTAGGGAAAGCATTTGAATTCCTTTCAAGTCTTGACATGGTTGCGATTCAGAAATACGAAAAAGAATTGGCAGAATACGCTCAAGACATGCTTGATACCTTTGAAGGTTGTCGCATAATCGGTGAAGCAAAGAACAAAACTTCAGTTGTTTCGTTTGTTATGGAAGGAATACATCCGTTTGATATCGGAACATTATTAGACAAACAAGGAATTGCGGTAAGAACAGGACATCACTGTACACAACCTTTGATGGATTTCTTTGGAGTTCCAGGTACGGTGCGCGCTTCATTTGCGTTTTATAACACACGTGAAGAAGTCGATACGTTTATTGCGGCGGTTGAGAAGAGTATTAATATGTTGAAGTGATTGGAGAACCGAGAACCGAGAATTGAGAATTGAGAACACAGACGGCAAAGAAAACAATTTGTAGGGACATCGATTTATCGCGTCCCAATAGAGAACAACATATAGAAAAAACCAAACTAGTTCCTTTTGCCTAAATATAAAAACTAGAACAATGACTATCGAAGAAAAACAACAAGAAATAATTGACGAGTTCAACATCTATGATGACTGGATGGAAAAATATGAGTACATCATTGAACTCGGAAAAGACCTTCCAATAATTGACCCTGATAAATTAACGAACGATCGTTTAATTGAAGGTTGCCAGTCACGTGTTTGGTTGGACGCCGAAGTAAAAGATGGTAAAATGCAGTTTTCTGCAGATTCTGATGCAATTATTACAAAAGGAATTATTGGTTTGTTGATACGTGTAATGAACGATGAAACCCCTGAGACAATTGCAAAAGCAGATTTACATTCCATCGGTGATATTGGTTTACAAGAACACCTTTCACCAACGCGTGCAAATGGTTTAGCAAGCATGGTGAAGAAAATGAAAATGGCCGCAATAAAAGCTACAATAAACAATTAATGTTACAATAAACGCAAGATGATTAAGTCATTTAAATCGTGGCGCAACACTAAAAAAATGGAACAAGACATTATCAAATTAGAAAATACAGTTGTTGAGGTACTAAAAACAATTTACGACCCTGAAATTCCAGTCGATATTTTCGAATTAGGTTTAATCTACGAAGTGCGTATTGACGAAGATAAATTTGTTGAAATCGACATGACTTTAACTTCACCAAACTGTCCGGTGGCTGAAACAATGCCGAAGGAAGTCGAAGACAAAGTTGGTGCAATTGAAGGAGTTTCCGGTTCGAAAGTAAACATTGTCTTCGATCCAGCTTGGGACAAAGACATGATGAGCGAAGAAGCAAAATTAGAATTGGGCTTTCTGTAACTTATTGACATTTGGACTTTAGGACAAAAGACGGGATGTCATTAAAAAAATAAAAAGAATGAGACGAGTAGTTATTACTGGAATTGGTGCATTGACGCCGATTGGAAATAATTTAAACGACTATTGGACGAATTTAAAAAACGGTGTAAGTGGAGCTGCAACTATCACCAAATTCGATACTTCAAAATTTAAATCGACTTTTGCTTGTGAGTTGAAAAACTTCGACCCAAAAGCCCATTTCGATGTGAAAGAAATCCGTAAATACGATTCATTTTCACAATACGCTTTAGTAGCAGTTGACGAAGCTGTGAAACATGGAAACATTGATTTTGACACCTTAAACAAAGACCGTATTGGAGTTATTTGGGGTTCAGGAAATGGAGGAATTCAAACCTTCCAAGATCAAATGATGGAATTTTGCGAAGGAGATGGAACGCCACGTTTCACACCTTTCTTTATTCCTCGTATTTTGGTTGATATTGCATCTGGAATTATTTCCATTAAATATGGCTTACGCGGTGTAAACTTCTGCCCTGTTTCTGCTTGTGCAACATCGAATACAGCATTAATCGAAGCGTTCAACTATATCAAATGGGACAAAGCGGACATGATTATTTCTGGTGGATCAGAAGCAGCAATTAATCAAGCGGCAATTGGAGGATTTTCATCTGCAAAAGCTTTATCACAGCGCAATGATTCTCCTGAAACTGCATCTCGCCCGTTTGATGTAACACGCGATGGTTTTGTCATGGGTGAAGGAGCTGGAGCAATGATTCTTGAAGAATATGAACATGCTAAAAAACGTGGAGCGACTATTTACGGTGAAGTTGTTGGTGGTGGAATGGCTGCTGATGCTTACCATTTAACAGGAACACATCCAGAAGGAGATGGAGCCGTTTTAGGTATGAAAGAAGCAATGCGTGAAGCTGGAATTACAGCCGATCAAATTGATTATATCAACATGCACGCAACTTCAACCGCACAAGGAGATAATTCCGAATTGATTGCTGCAAAACGTGTATTTGGAGAACGAAAATCTTTAGCGGTTTCAGCTACAAAATCAATGACCGGACATTTATTAGGAGCAGCTGGAGCAATTGAAGGGATTGCATGTGTAATGGCCTTGCAAGAAAATACGGTTCCTCCAACAATAAACACAACTGAAATTGAACCAGAATTCGTAGATTTATTCGATTTTCCACTAGGAAAGGCAAAAGATAAACAGTTAACGTATGCAATGAGTAACACGTTCGGTTTCGGAGGACACATTGCTAGCGTTATTTTTAAAAAATTTGAAGCATAATTCTTCACAAATAAATACACCATGAAAAACACCTTATTAATTGCTGCTATTATATGCGTTTATCAATCATTCGCGCAAACCACTCGATCGATAGAAGTTAAAGTGAAGGACACTGTTGAACTAAAAGTTATTTCAGTCGACGTTCAAATTTCCATTGCTCAAGATTACAGCGATTATTACGGTGAATCCTATGAAGACGAGTATGAAGGATATGACGAAGAGGACTACTACGACTACAATTACGAAGAGGATTATTACAATCATATGACGCGTAAAGAAAAGCGTCAAGAGAAAAAAAACAATAAGAAGTTTGAAAAGGAAATGAAGAAATTGGAGGAAGAATTGGCTCGTTATGAAGAATCCATGCCTCCTATTGTTGAAGAAGTAACGTATGATTCAACAGAAATTGACTATCCAATCGAATCGTATGAAACTTATTATATGACTTTTGCTGAACGCAAAGCAAAATGGATTACGTATTTAACAGAAAACAATATTCCCTTTGACACATCAGCAGTTGGAACAAATGAATATTCAGATTATGGCTCATTCAACATTCAATTGAATAATTTGTCTATGGCTAAAATGGATTTGATTTACCAGTATACAGATTCTGTTGACAACTCATATCCAAGTGTAACGAATACTCATTTCGAATCTTTGGAGCCTAAAATGGCAGATGTTTATGCCGATTTATACAAAAAAGCGCAAACGGAAGCAACTTCTTTGGCGAAAGTGCTTGGAACAACACCAATGAAAGTAATTCGGGTTTACGAACCCCTTATTGACATTACCAACTTTGGTGAATCATACATTGATATGGTAAATAATCTATTGAAAAAAGGTGATGACAATCTGAAACCAGAGAGTAAGAAAACGTATGTGGAACGCATTTTCGTGTTTGAAATAAAATAATTGGAGCTCCCAACCTTCAAGTTGAAAATTCCTAATAAAGCACAAAGTGATTGCACTTTACTTTGAGTTCCAAATTGCTGATTGATTGCCCATTTATGCTTTTTTGAGCTAACCTTGGGAATCAAAATGGAACAACTATTACTATTTGTAATTTTTCTGGTGTGTTTTACCGGTTTTGGTCAACATGATTTGACGCAAACAGATCATCAGGCTATAAGGTCAAGGTATTGCCAGTACCAGCATTTGGTTATTCTCCAGAAACGAAGAGTTACATTGGTGCAGTTTGTCTAATTAATTTAAATTTCTACCAAGATTGTTTTACGCGATCTTCCAACGCCAAAATCGAATTTAACTACTCATGGTATAAGCAAGTGATTCTTGAAACTGACTGGAATTACTTTTACAAACATGAAAATTGGTTTACACAATGACTCGTAATTTTTTTGGAAATATCCTGATAGCTATTATTGCATCGATACAAAAACGCTCGATTCGTTAGAACCTCTATTTCAAAGCAATCGCATCAAATTACCATTAAAACTTTTAAATCAAATCACTCCAAAATTGTTCATTGGTATTGGATTGAAATACTTCGATTACTCCAATCTTAGCTTTTTCAATGAAGTAAATACCTATACGGAATTAAGCTCTCAATGCACAATTGGGTTTAAAGTTATGGTATTCGATTTCATAACCTAAATACGTATTGTTTAGGCCCCCGTATTTGATGGGACGATATTTTCAACTACACCTTCACTTATCAACATTAATAACGATGGCGTTTTTGAATTTGTTTTTGCACATTCGAATTCGTTTATGAGTAACAATGTATTTTCAGAAGTGACATTGCTTGAATTGGAATGGAAGAATCTAAAACCAACATATCCGTGTTTTCTTAGGCCTGAAGGAAACGGGGTAATTCAAAAATAAAGCAATTATAATAACTCTTCCATTTACATACTTTTTATCCCCAACTACTAGTCGGTATACTCTGCTTATTATTTGAACCTAATGAAGGAAGTTCCACTAGACACTTATGTTACATTCTACCTTAAATGCCAAATGTATATTTGTTTTCAATACTAAGAATCGATTTATAACGACATTCATGAAAACAGCTTTTTTCGCCTTTGTTTTACTCCTTGTAGGAATTAGTTCTTCTTGCGGAAACAATGATGTACCAGCGGCTAACGACGTACAAAAAGACACGACCGATTACCAAGAAAAAGGACTTAAGTTGGCTACACAAGCAAAAAATACCTTAGGAAAAAATTTAGTGAATGCGATCAACACACTGAGTGCAGAAAATGCACTTAGTTTTTGTTCTACACGCGCAATTGCTTTAACGGATAGCGTTGCTGCATCGCTCGATGTAAAGATAAAACGTGTATCAGATAAAAATAGAAATCCTCAAAACGCAGCCAACAACGATGAATTGAACTTCATTGAAAGCTTAAAAAAAGCATTGGTGAAAGGTGAAAAATTAAAACCCTTGGTAAAAGAAAATGGAAACACAGTAACAGCCTATTACCCCATTTTAACCGATCAACTGTGCATGCAATGTCATGGAAAAATGATAACTGATATCTCACCAGCAACAATGACAAAACTAAAAACCATTTACCCAACTGATTTAGCAACGGGCTATTCCATCAATGAAGTACGCGGTATTTGGGTTGTTAAGATGAAAAAGTGATAAAGGAATTATTCCTCTTATTATGGAGAAACTTCAAATCAAAATTGAGGAACCTTAAATACAATGTGTGTTCATTTCACCAAGATTGAATCTATTCAACGACTTTTCATTATTTTCGCACTACAACATTTTCGAAACTATGAAAACACATTCTTTCACCTCATTCAAACCACTCTTTTCTTTGTTCGCTTTCATGTGCTTGTTCACAACCGCTTTTGCGCAACCAACTACTGAACCCCAAACGGTAGACGTCATCTACATGAAAGATGGTCGTGTGCTACAAGGACAAATATTAATCTTTGAAGAAAAGGATGGCGATATTACTTTTCAAGATAATTACGGAAGAAAATACTCGATTACACGTGAAGAATACAAATACTTCGAAGAAAATCAAATTGTAAAAGACCGCAAAAGCAAACGCGATACAGTTGTTTTGAATCGCAAAGAAAATCAATTTGAATTTTCAGTAGGTTTAAGCTATGGCTGGTATAACCCAAATACGAGTTTTACTGAAGATGATTATTATTTAGCAAACTTTAATAATAGTGTTTATCATCCTATTAATTTACATGTCGGTGTAGGAAAATATTTGAAGCGTAAACATTTTGTAGGTCTTAACGCAGAATACTCAATCATTTCTGGGATATCTCCAGTAATTAATATAAATGGTCGCTATTCTTTTCAATACGATGCTTACAAGAAAAATACTGCTTTATATATTCCAGTTGAAGTGGGTTACACTTCTCTAAACAATTTCACTAGTTTTTTTGTGCCCGACACAACTTTTTCAGGTGATAAGCAATTAAACTATGATATACGAACATCAGCTGTAAACATCGGTATTGGACACGGTTTCAATTTCATGATGAAAAACAAACATTCATTCGCATTGGAAGTATTGGTCTATAAGTACTTTATCATGAGCGAATCGTTTCAAGGTGAAATGCAAGGAGCTCCAACATTCAGTACAAGTCCGATTGGAGGGAAATTGGCGTTTTATGTAAACATCTAAAAAATTCGTGATTCATGATTTGTGATTCGTGATTCGTGATTCGTGATTTATGATTATTAATCAATTTCTACATTAATTCATTCGCACATTGCTACATTAAAATAAATGGGATTCAACATTGTACTTATCGAACCAGAAATACCGAACAATACGGGAAATATTGGACGCTTGACATTGGCGTCCGGTTCGACCTTGCATTTGGTGAAGCCTTTTGGTTTTGAGATTACAGATGCGCGATTAAAACGTGCTGGATTGGACTATTGGCAACACATCAACATCGTTGAATACGAAAACGTTGACGCTTTCTTCGCGCAGCATGCCGATAAACAGTTTGCTTTTTTCTCAAGTCACGGCACGAAAAATCTGTGGGATATTCCGTTTGAACAAAACATGTTTCTTGTCTTTGGGAAAGAGTCAGTTGGGTTATCAAAAGAAATCACTGATGCGCATCCAAATGATCAATACAAGATTCCATTATACAGTGATAAAATCAGAAGTTTAAATCTTGGAAATGCTGTAGGAATTGTAACGTATGAAGGATTGAGACAATTGAATTCAAAAGATCGGTAAATCACTATAATTCCAGTGCTAAATAACGTGCCGTGTGGGAAGTGTCTTTTGCTTTCTTCACCACTTGTTCTGGCGTTCCTTCGGCAATGATCATTCCTCCACCCTTTCCGCCTTCAGGACCAACATCAATCAAGTGATCGGCCACTTTTACAATGTCCAAATTGTGCTCAATCACCAACACTGTGTTTCCTTCATCTGCCAATCGTTGCAATACTTCCAACAACATACGAATGTCTTCAAAGTGCAAACCTGTTGAAGGCTCATCCAAAATATAGAATGTATTTCCCGTGCTTTTCTTCGCTAATTCCGATGATAACTTAATGCGTTGCGCTTCACCTCCTGATAAAGTAGTTGATGGCTGGCCCAATTTCACATACCCCAAACCAACACTTTTCAAGGTAGCCAAAGGTCGATAAATCTTTGGAATCGCTTCGAAGAACGGCGTTGCATCTTCAATTGTCATGTCCAACACATCTGAAATGGATTTTCCTTTGTAACGCACTTCCAATGTCTCACGATTGTAGCGTTTTCCATTGCACGTTTCGCATTCCACATATACATCTGGAAGGAAATTCATTTCGATCATTTTCAATCCACCGCCACTGCATGTTTCACAGCGTCCACCTGAGACATTGAAAGAAAAACGTCCAGCTTTGTAACCACGAATTTGGGCTTCAGGCAATCCTGCAAACAACGAACGGATTTCATCAAATACTTTTGTATATGTCGCAGGATTCGAACGCGGAGTTCGTCCAATCGGACTTTGATCTATTTCAATTACTTTATCCAAATGCTCCAACCCTTCAATGCTTTTATACGGCAAAGGTTTACGAACTCCGTTGTAGATATGTGCTAATAAAATTGGATACAAGGTTTGGTTCACTAAAGAAGATTTTCCACTTCCCGATACACCCGTAATACAGCTAAACGTCCCCAATGGAATTTTCAAATCCACATTTTTCAAGTTATGTCCTGTTGCTCCTTTCAAGGTTAAGTACTTTCCATTTCCTTTACGGCGTTTAGCAGGTATATCAATCTTTAATTCTCCTGTTAAGTATTTTGTTGTCAACGAATCAACAGTATTCAATTCAGAAATTGGAGCGGCATTGATAATTTGTCCACCGTGAATTCCAGCACCAGGACCAATATCCACAACAAAATCCGCTGCTTCAATCATTTCCTTATCGTGCTCAACAACGATTACAGAATTTCCAGTATCACGCAAACGTTTCAAAGAATTGATCAAGCGAGTATTATCACGTTGATGCAAACCAATTGAAGGTTCATCCAATACGTACAAAACATTCATCAACTCAGAACCAATTTGTGTTGCCAAACGAATACGTTGTGCTTCACCACCAGAAAGTGTTTTTGCTGAACGATGTAAAGTCAAATAATCCAAACCAACTTCTAAAATGAAGTTTAAGCGTGTATTGATTTCTTTTAATATCTCTGTTCCAATGATGCGTTGATCGTTTGTTAACTTCGGTTCCAATTGTTTGAACCAATTCGCTAACTCGATCAAATCCATTTGCGCTAAATCACCGATGTGTTTTCCATCCAATTTAAAGTAATGCGATTCTTTTTTCAAGCGCGTTCCTTCGCAGGTTGGACAAACTTTCTTGTTCATGAAGCTCATTGCCCAGCGTTGAATGGCTGCTGTACTTTCTTCCGAATGGCGCGAAACGAAATTGATGATTCCTTCGAAATAAACCATCGTGTTTTTCTTCGAACGTTCAATATCTTCATTCCCATAAAGCAATACGTTCATCACTTCAAGAGGAATTTCTTCCAAAGGTGTTGTAATCGAATAACCTTCTTGTGTTAAGTACGATTCTAACTTATCGAAAATCCATGTACGCTTGTATTCACCGATTGGAGCCAAACCACCTTTCTTAATCGATAATTTTGGATCTGGAATAATCTTCGTGATATCCGCTTCGGAAACTTCACCTAATCCACTGCACGAAAGACAAGCTCCATAAGGCGAATTGAATGAAAACAAACTTGGTTCTGGTTCAGGATACGAAATCCCAGAAGTTGGACACATCAACGAACGGCTGAAATGGCGCACTTGCTCAGTCTCAAAATCCATTACCATCATCGCTTTACTTCCATGCTTCATTGAAGTAATCACAGAATCGTAAATGCGCTTGCGATCATCACCTTTAATGGATAAACGATCGATTACAATATCAATATCGTGGATCTTGTAACGATCCAACTTCATTCCTTTTTCAATGTCTTTTATTTCTCCATCAATGCGCACTTTCGTGAATCCCATTTTCTGGATTTGCTCAAACAATTCACGATAATGACCTTTACGCCCTTTGATTTTGGGAGCGAGGAAAATAACCTTTTTACCTTCGTATTGTTCGGTGATTAAGTCAACGATTTGGTCATCCGAATACTTCACCATCAATTCACCAGTTTCATACGAAACAGCAACACCTATTCGAGCATAAAGTAAACGTAAGAAATCGTATACTTCAGTAATGGTTCCAACTGTAGAACGTGGTGAGCGTGAAACGGTCTTTTGTTCAATCGAAATTACCGGACTCAAACCGTCGATTTTATCGACATCTGGACGTTCCAATCCACCAAGAAACTGTCGTGCATACGCAGAAAACGTTTCAATGTAACGTCGTTGCCCCTCAGCAAAAATGGTGTCAAACGCCAGGGACGATTTTCCACTTCCACTCAAGCCAGTGAACACAACTAATTTGTTACGTGGAATGCGTAGATCAACATTTTTTAAATTGTGTTCGCGTGCACCAAATACTTCGATATATCCTTCTTCGTTTTCTTCCACTTTACTTGTACGATTCGTATGGTTTTAAATTCGTTCCCTTCGCTGGTATGAGAATGGCAAATGTCTTGTTGTTTTTAATTGTCAATTTGTTGGTCAGCAACCACGGATTTAATTTGATTAAAATCTTGTAGTTAAAACCTTGCTCGATTGCCCATTCAGCCAAATTCGGAATAGATTCTTTTACTACAACAGTTTTCGTCTTAAAAGGTTTATACAATTCGATGGCTTTCGTGTCGTAACCATATGCCTCAGGATTCTCAAAAATCAATTTCATCGCTAAGATGCGGAAGACATAACGCCCAGTTTCCGAATTCATGTGGGTATCGAAGTAGTTGTTTGTTCCTTGCCAACGCATATCACTGCGAACACCGCCAATTCCACGATTGTATGAAGCAGCAGTTAACACCCAATCTTTCAAGGTATCGTGTGCAGTTTTCAAGTATTCACATGCTGCGATTGTACTTTTCTTGATGTTCAAACGCTCATCTACTTCGTCGTTCATGATGATATCATGTTCTTTTGCTGTAAACGGCATGAATTGCCAGAAGCCTTGTGCTCCAACTGGACTCACAGCTTGAATCAAATTACTTTCGATTACCGCCAAATATTTAAAATCTTCAGGAATTCCATTTGCTTTTAGGGTGCGTTCCATTTCTGGAAAAAAACGATGTGCGCGTTTCATTGCTTGGAAAGTCGAACTTTGAAAATAGGCATTCACCAAAATCTCTTTGTCTAAGCGCTCGCGAATATCTTCATCTTCCAGATTAATTGTTTCGCCACAAAAAGTCATTTCTTTAGGAAGATCTGGAACAGTGTGCAACTTTACTTCTTGAATTTCTTTGGCTAACTCTTCGTGCTTTTTCTTAGCTTGACAGCCCAACAATCCAATAATTGGCAATAAAATAAGGAATACTTTCATTTGGAATTTAATAGCTAACGAAAGTAATGAAAATGAAAGAGAATTATTTATTCTTCTGGGGAAATTTGATGGTGTTTCTATACAAATAAACGAAAATCAAAATGAAATAAAGAAGAAAGAAGATAATTGGTAGAATGATATTCAACTGAATCATATAAATCATCAACAAAGACAATAAAAACGACACCAAACCAATCACTAAAAAGACATACCAAACTTGAATATCTTTAAAACCGGCATATACCAAATGATGTGTTGTATGATCTTTCCCTCCAACCATAGGAGATTGTCCTCGTTTCAACCGATTGATGACTACCGTCAATGTATCTGCTGCTGCTGGAGTGAATGCTACTAAAGTCACGATGACACTCGCCCAAGCATTTGTTTCAGTAGAAGAACTTACATTCCATAAATATTTGACACCAAAGAACGCCACGAACAAACCAATAAATTGACTTCCCGCATCTCCCATGAACAATTTCGATGGGTGAATATTGTAGCGTAAAAAACCTAACACCGCTCCAATAACTGCTACAAGTGTCAAAGTCCAAATGTTCGCATTAAAATCAAACACAAACCAACCACCGAAAAGACAAGCCAACAATATGAAAAGAACCGTTGTGCCTGTAATTCCATCCATATTATCGAGCATATTAAGGGAATTCATAATGATGATTACCCATAAAACGGTCAATGCCGCGTCGATATAAAAAACATGGAATATATCGATGAAAGTACCTGTCCAAACAAAGATAAGTCCACACAGAATTTGAATAGCCAATTTCATTAAAGGCTTGGTGTTATATGCGTCATCTGCAAGCCCCATTAAAAACGCCAGGGCTCCTGAAATAAACAGTCCAACATATTGCTTGTTGTGAAATATCACTTCATCATAAAAAATGATTGAATACGCGATAGCTGAAAAGACAAAAACAACATAAAAGCTTACACCTCCAAGTGAAGGTTTTGATTCATTGCTCCAACGAACAACAACGTCGTTTTTGTTACGAATACCGAGCGATTTAGAGAAATTCAACAATAACACATTACTAACCATTGAAAGTATTATACCGCCAAAACCAAAACCTATAATTTGTAATAATTTATCGATCACTCGTTAATATCTTTTAAAATGGAGAGACAAAAGTATCAATTTTTTTACCAATCTTATCTTTCTCAGAAACCAAAGGTGCAGAACATTTCCAATCGATGCCTAATTTGGGGTCATTCCACAAGAGTGTGTCTTCGTGAGAAGGAGAATAGTAATTCGTGCATTTATACGAAAACAAAGTGTCTTCTTCTAAAGCAACAAAGCCATGTGCGAAACCTGGTGGAATGTAAAACTGTAAACCATTTTCAGCAGAAAGCTCAATAATCTCGTGTTGCCCATAAGTTGGCGAATCCTTGCGCAAATCTACAGCAACATCCAATACTTTTCCTTTAACAACAGAAACCAATTTTCCTTGAGCAAAAGGTGGATTTTGAAAGTGCAAACCTCTCAAGACATTTTTTTTCGAGCAAGAAACATTGTCCTGAACAAACACAACTTCTTCACCTAATAATTCTGAATATTTCTGTTCATTGAACGATTCAAAAAAATAACCTCTATCATCGTGAAATTTTCGCGGCTCTATTACCACCAATCCTTCCATATCAAATTTCTTCTTAATCATCGTTTAAATTTTCTTCTTACAAAACTCCAAACTCTTTTCAACAAGTTGCCTTTTTCAATTTCACTATCCCCTTCGTAATATCCGTAACCATAATTATAGCCATAGCCGTAACCATAAGCAGAAGAACGTTTAGATGTTTGAACACCATTCAAAATGACATTCAATTGATTCAACTGCTGCATTTCAAATAACTCTTTCACTCTATAAGCAAAATTACGTTTTGAATAATGCGATTTAAAGACATAAATAGGAATATCAGCTTCTGTCAAGTTTTTAATACCATCTGAAACAAGACCAATTGGTGGATTATCGATAATAATCACATCGTACGTTTGTTTCAACTCTTCCACAATTTCTTTGAATCGATCACTCAATAATAATTCAGAAGGATTCGGTGGAATTGGTCCTGCCGTAATAAAATCTAAATTTTCAATCGTTGAATGTTGGATACATTGTTCAAGCGTGAACTTGTTAATGATCAACCCACTCATACCAAAGTTATTGTTGGTATTTAATCCTAAATGAACTTTCGGTTTGCGCAAATCCAAATCAAGCAAAATAGTTTTCTTGCCTGACATCGCAATAATTCCTGCAAGATTTAGTGCCACGAACGTTTTTCCTTCTCCAGAAATTGAGGAAGAAATAGCGATTGTTTTATAATCCGGATGGATATAACTTAGATTCGTTCTAATCTTACGCATTGATTCTGCGAGCATCGATTTAGGAGAATCATGAACTACCAATTGAGAGAATTCCATTTCAGATTTAAACAATGGAACACCACCCAAAATTGAGGCACGAGAAGGTAAAAGTTTCTTCAAATCATCCAACATATTGATTTCGTTGAATGTCAAATATTTGAAGAACATAATACCCAAACCAATTACGATTCCGAAAAATACGAACGTAACATAAATCAATTTTCTGTTCGGAGAAACGGGCGTGTTATTTACTGCTGGGCGAGAAAGAATTCGATTATTTGAAGCATACCCAGCATCAGAAATTGAATACAATACTTTTTTCTCTGTCAGCAATGTAAAGTACTTCTCATTCAAATCTTGAATATTTTTCAAACGGCTAAATTCCATTTTCTTTTCAGGCAATTCAAAGAACTCACCTTCAAATCCTTGGATCTTTCCTTGAATGGAGCGGCTATTCGCATACAATCGTTCAAGGATAGCAGCAACACTTTTACGAATTGAATTCAATTTTGTTTGAATCTTAGAATTTAAGGCTTTAACCTCGCTGTTTTCATCCGTCACGCGATACAATAAATCTTCTTTTTTCTCTAACAACTCGTATAAACTAGTAATTTGACCCGTTAGCGATTGCTCATAACTTTTCCCCAGCATTTCTGGCAATAAACGATAAATCTCCAATCGATTAGGATCGGATTTCAGTTTACTACTCACCAAATTTAAAGAACGAATTTCCTCATCAATTTCAAATTGTTGATCTTGTAATTTTGAAATGTTTTCCGAAATGGATGTACCAACAGATTCAGGATCTGGTAAGTTCGATTTACGCTGATACAACATTAAACTATCCTTCGAATTTTTTAATTCACCCGCCAAACTATCCAATTGTTGGTCAATGAACATCAAAACGTTTTCAGAACCTTTACGTTTAATTTCTTCATCGTATTCAATAAATGCTTCTGCAACAGCCAAGCTGATATCATGACATAATTGAGGGTTATTTCCTTGAAACGTTATTTGAATTGTTTTGGCCTCCGGGTCAACGGGTACAATTTGTAAAGAAGGTAACAATCGCGCCGCATAGGATTCTACGCTATTGAACACAAAATACAATTCATTATCACTTGATTCATCCCTGAATTCTCCGGGGTTTGGAGAATCTATTGAGATTTCAAAATGTGTATTTGTAAGGCGTTCGTTCAGTTCACCTTTTAATGCATAATTTTTCCCTAAATGGGCATAATTCACGGAAATTGACTTGCCATCGAATGCCACGAAGATTGGAACATTGATAAGGGAAGAGTCTTTTAATTCGAAAGGCGTAACATAAAACGAACTTGATAAATATTTTTCTTCGGTTAATACTTGCCCTTTAGAAAACAAACTTACGTTATAACTGGTGCGTTTAATCGCTCTTTCAAACATAAATTGAGAGCGCATTAATTCAATTTCAGAAGAAATATCGTCTTGTTTCGAATTAATATTTTCCAATTCAATGATGTCCTTTGCATTGTCTTGATTGTCCAATTGTATAACCATTGAAGATTCATACGTTGGCTTTGTATAGCGTAAGAAAAAATAGGCAACCGTTGAAAACAAAACAACAAACAACACTGGCCACCACCAGTAACGTTTGAGAATCGTTTGGAGAATCGCTGGATCGTAATCCTTGTTGATGATAATGCTTTTGCTATTCAAACTGAAATTATTTTGTAATTAACGTAAAAATAATTATTGCACTAGAGAATAATGAAATTATAGGTGCAATCTCTTTAACTGTTTCTTTTGCCAATTCTCCTTTTGGTACAACGTAGATGTAATCGTTTGCTTGAACAACCATGTCTACATATTTCAAGCCTTCAACAGTCGACAAATCTATTTTATAAATCTTGCGTTCTCCATTTTCTCTACGAATAAGATTTACAGAATTAGCCTTCCCACGCTCTGTAATCCCACCAGCCTGTGCAATTGCCTCCATCAATGTAGTGTTTGCGTTGACTAATGGAATAACTTTCGCATCCGCCCCATTTCCTGGGAATACAATTACACGTTGATTGGTGATTTGAACTTGAACAAAAGGTTCTTGGTATTCCTTAGAAAATAATTTTTGAAGTGTATCCTCGCATTGTGCAACAGTTAAACCTTCGACTTTAACAGTTCCAACAATTGGCAATTCAACATTTCCACCTCTTCTAACAATGTATTCAGACATACCATTTGACTCTGCGGCACCTTCACGAATACCACTCATCGACTCGATAATTTTGGTTCCATTGTTCGTCGATAATGAAAACTTCAATTTATCGTCCATCGAGATTTTATAATCTTCGTTGGGTGTCATAGGAATTGAATCCGTTTTAGCTGTTTCTCCTTTTGGAGCCTTAAACATGATATTGCTATTGACACCACAGCTTTGAAACAGCCAAATTGTCAATAAAACTAAAAAATATTTATACATTGAAGTCACGTTCATTTTTGCTTTGCATTTAACAACTCACGGTAATATGCTTCTACATTTTTCACCAAGGTTGTGTAATGGAATTTTTCTTCTACGAAAGTCCAACCATTTTGTGACATTTTTTTGCGTTTTTTTTCATCTTCAATTAATAGAAGCATTTTTTCTGCATAGATTTCTGGATTGTTCTTCGGAACAACGAAGCCCGTTTCTCCTTCCAACAAAATATCTTTAACACCACCTACATCTGTTGTTACAACTGGAATATTTGCTGCTTGCGCTTCAATCAAACTTACCGGCGTTCCTTCATTATTGGAGGATAAACAAATGATATCCATTCCCGCATTGAAGGTTCCAATATCTTTGATCCAACTAGTCATTTCAACACGAAAATGTGATGGGAATCCCAAATCTTGAATTTTATCAGTTATCACATCACGTTCAGTTCCATCACCAACAATAAATGCGACACACCTCTTTTGCGTTTTTGAAGCAACAATGCGCATAGCTTCTAAAAACAATGAATGATTTTTAATAGGCGCCAATCGTCCAACTATTGCAATGGCTACTTCATCCTCTTGAACATTGAACTCTTTGCGTGTTACCGCACGTTTTTCATCCAAGTTCTCATGGAATTTGTGCAAATCAAATCCAAGATTGATAACCCTAATTTTCTGTTCAGGACAAATATGATGCTCTTTTGACAGTTCAGTTTTCTGTAATTCTGAAATCGCAATAATTCCAGTTGATTTCTTTGCCAAATTTCGCTCAATCGCCTTGAATATGGCAGTTTTCACCTTGCCAAAATACGAATGGAAAACATGACCATGAAAGGTATGCACAATCACAGGAACCTTTAATGAATATGCTGCTTTTCTTCCCAAGGCACCAGCCTTCGAAGCATGTGTATGAACAATATCCGGCTGAAATTCCTCGATGATTTGTTTCAAACGCTTGTACGCTTTTCGGTCACTTGAAAAATTCGGCAAACGCTTCATTTCGTCAATCAGCAACGGTTGAACACCATATTCTTCTAAAACATGTAATGAATCTGATTCCCCTTCTTCTGGTAAGCCTCCGACCAACAAAGTTTCGAAATCGTCTGACATGTACCTTGTCAAAAACGTGGCATTATACGTTGGTCCACCGATATTAAATCGATTAATGATCCTCAATACTTTTATTTTTCTCACACTCTCCATCTACTAACTAAGAAATGGTCTCACAATTGTCAAGTTACGGATCTGAGTTAAAAACGAGTTTCCTTAAATTGGTTGTTGAAAATTATTTTCAGCGCAGTTCAAAGTAATCCGATGTTTACTCAATTTTACATAAATTTCGGCGCGATGAAGATACAAAGAATTCTTACAATACTATTCATACTTTTGGCTCAATTTGAATTTGCGCAAAATTCAGTTCAAAAAGCGTTGAATACGTTCACGGCAGCATCCGAATTTGCAAATGCTGGAATTTCATTTTACGCGATTGACCTGACTTCAGGAGAGAAAATAGCTGAATACAATTCAAAATTAGCCTTACCAACAGCATCAACTGCTAAACTTTTTTCTACCGCTTCTGCGATTGAACTGTTGGGACCAAATTACCGGCCAGAAACGCGGATTTATATTGATGGAAAAATTGACACTGAAGGCACTTTAATCGGAAATATTTGGATTCGTGGTGGTGGTGATGTCTCTTTAGGAAGTGATTATTTCACAGAAGATGGACATGAAAAAGATTTCCTCGTTACGTGGTGTGACACGCTTCAAAAATTAGGTATCAAAGCTATTTCAGGGGCAATTATTGCTGATGGTTCTGAGTTTGGCTATTCTGGAATTCCAAAAGGTTGGAGTTGGAATGATATGGGGAATTATTACGGAGCTGGGGCTTCAGGAATTTGCCTATTTGACAACATGATTAAATACACTTTTAAAACAGGGGCAACGGCAGGAAGCAAAACTGAAATCACCTCAATGTGGCCAACTGTTCCTGGACTTGTGTTTCACAATTATGCAACATCACAAAACGTTACTGGCGACCATTGTTTTATTTTCGGCGGCCCCTACTCTTTGGATCGTTTTGCAGAAGGTTCACTTCCTTTAAACCGTCCAAAATTTGTTGTAAAAGGAAGTTTACCTGATCCAGAATATCAATTGGCTTATGAATTTTACGATCAACTATTAGCAAAAGGAGTTACAGCCAAAGAAGGTGCGAAATCTGCACGCCAATTGGATTTGATTCAGAAAAATCGCTACACTTCCAGTTATACTTTACTCTATACTCACAAAGGAAAAACAATTCAAGAGATTGCCAATTTGACGAATTTAAAAAGCATCAACCTATTTGCTGAAGGACTCTTGTGCTTGGTTGGTTACAAAATGGCTGGCAATGGATCTACTGAAGAAGGACTAAAACAAGTTGAGAAATATTGGGCGACAAAATTCAGTTTTGGTGGTATTTTCTTGAACGATGGAAGTGGGCTATCTCGCAGCAATGGTATTTCAGCAGCAAGCTTTGTTGATTTATTAAAAGCAATGTCACTCTCTAAAAACTACGATGCCTATTTAAAAACACTACCAATTGCAGGGAAATCAGGAACTCTGGCTGGCTTATGTCGAGATCAACCAGGACAAGGAAGAATTGTTGCAAAAAGCGGAACGATGGATAAAATAAAGTCCTACGCTGGTTACGTCAATTCCAAGTCAGGCAAAAAAATTGCCTTTGCCATCGTCGTTACAAACTTCACTTCAAGCAGTAGCAACGTCGTTGGAAAAATGGAGAATGTCTTTAATGCTTTAGCCGTTTACTAATTCGACTTCTAGAATTTCTTTCCAAAAATCATGAATTGTTCCTCCCTCGCACTTAATCATTTGCGGAACAATACTCGCTGGTGAAAAACCAGGAGTTGTGTTCACTTCGATTACATGAGGTACGCCATTTACGACCATAAAGTCAATGCGTGAAATTGAACGCAACTGCATCAATTGATAAATGTATTTCGCCTGTTTTTGGACTTCATCGCGCACCTCATCACTAACACGAGCTGGAGTAATTTCTTTTGATTCTCCTAAGTATTTTGCAGCATAATCAAAGAATTCATTTTCAGAAGCGATTTCCGTTAAAGGCAATGCATGAACACCGCTTTTCTTACGGTAAACGCCACACGTAACCTCTGTCCCATCTAAAAAAGACTCAATTACGACAGTTCTTCCTTCTTTGAACGCATTTTCCAACGCTTCTGAAATTCCATCTTCAGTTTTCACTTTTGAAATCCCATAACTTGATCCGCTATCTGAAGGTTTTACGAAGATTGGAAGACCTAATTCTGCAACAATTTGTGCAGGTGTAAACTCATCTTTACGTATTAAGAAAAGTGATTTAGCCACTTTGATTCCAAAGTTTTTCAAAAATTGGTTGCAATACCATTTATCAAAAGACAGCGCCGATGCGAGCGGACTAGAATTCACATACGGAATCCCGTTCATCTCAAGCAAAGCTTGAATTTTTCCATTTTCTCCTGGATCACCATGAACATACACAAGTCCAGCATCCAATCGAACTTGCGAACCATTGTTGAATGTCATCGAATTCAAATCAAATGGAAATTGCTTATCATCAATTTGCGCATACCATCCTTTGCGATCCACAACAATTTTGTAAACTGTAAAATCTTTCGGAAAGTTATCCTGAATAGTTTGCGCACTTTTTAACGAGATTTCCCATTCCGAAGAAAATCCACCGCAGAAGATTCCAATTATTTTCATTTGTGACATTTTGACGAAAGTATAATGAATCGAGCAATCTGCTTTTAACTGTTCAAAAAGTTATTAGCAAATCACGTGTTGATTACTCTGATTAAACAACGAAAAAACATCATTTTATTCCCTTTTACGCATATACTTGTTAACAAAACATACTTATCCATCTAAAAATCTAGCAAATACGGCACTTAACCAATGACGTTCATTTGTTGAAAAGGTTCAATTGCATCACTTTTTTAAAAAGTCCATTTACCTTATATTTGCACCTAAAATTGGGAGACCACATATTCAAATTTCTATGTTTCGATATTTACTACTATACGCTTTAACTTTAATGTCGTCCAACTTACTTGGACAGGCAACAATGTATGAAGCCAATTTTGAGCCACCATTCTTGGATTGGTCGGTTACAGGTGACGTTTCAAGTAACTCATGGATCAAAAACACATGTGCAGGAAATGGATCAAGCGCTGCAGGAACCTATGCCATGTATATCACAAAAGGAGGAGCGGTACCGGGCTGTGGAGCAACGGGTCAAGAGCAATTTGCTTATGACAATTCACCTTCTGGTATTAAGCAAACAATTGCATACACAACAATTGATGGAACGTGTGCTCAAAATCTACAAGCACATTTCGATTATCGTATTCAAGGAGTTGTAAGTGAGGACATTGCAGAATTAGTGTACAGTACAAACGGCGGAGCAAGTTGGACTGTTGTTGGAAGTTCTTTTGCTTCATCGGCAATTTGGTCAACTTCTACAGTTTCATTGCCACTTTCATTAAACTATTCAACCTTTCTTTTAGGTGTTCGATTTACATACAATGACGCGACAATCAATGGAACACCAATTGCAATTGACAACTTTAGTGTAACAGGAACTGACAACATTAATCCTGCATTAACGTGTCCTCCAACGCAAACATTACCAGTTTCTGCAGCGTGTTTAGCAATTGCAGATGATTACACAAAAAATCTTGTAGCTCTTTCAGATAACTGTACAGATTCAGTTGATATCAATGTAACACAAAACATTGCTGAAGGCGCAACAATTCCAATTGCTCCAGGTGGAAGTACAACAATTATTCTTACGGCATTTGACGAAGCAGGAAATTCAGCACAATGTTCATTTACATTGAACATCATTGATGATATTGATCCAGCATTCACGACTTGCCCTGGTAACCAAACGGTTTATGTAAACAGTAGTTGTAATGCTGTTTTAGGAAATTATACTTCTCTAGCCGCAGCCACTGACAATTGTGCCGGTGCCGTTACAATTACGCAATCACCGGCAGCAGGAACAAGTGTTGGTGGGAATGGTACTATAACTCCAGTTATTTTAACAGCAACCGATGTAGCTGGAAACACAGCAACATGTGCATTTAACGTAACTAATGCTGATACAATCTTACCAACAATTGTTTGTCCAAGCGCACAAAACATTTTTGCAAATAGTGCTTGTCAAGCAGTATTACCGAATTACACTTCTCTTGCAGTTGTGAATGACAATTGCGTTCCAAGCTCAAGTTTACTTATCAGTCAAACGCCAGCGCCGGGAACGTTGATTTCATCAGCACAACAAATCACACTTATAGTAAGCGGTGGTATCCCAAGTGGTTCTGTTTCTTGTCAATTCAACTTAGTACCAGTTGACACCATCAAACCGAATGTTATTTGTCCAACTGCACCAACATTATATGTCAATTCAAGCTGTCAACTTGCCTTACCCGATTACACATCAGCAGTTGCGTGGACAGACAATTGTACTTCTTTGTTAGCTGACATGACATTTGTTCAAAATCCAGCAGGAGGAACATTGCTATCTGCAAATCAAACAGTTTCAATAACAGCTTATGACGATCAAGGAAATAACGAAACATGTTTCTTTACACAAGTTGTTTTAGATACAATTTCACCTGTTTTAGTTTGTCCATCAAACCAAACATTGTATTCAAATGCAAGTTGTGTGGCTGCCTTACCGGATTATGTTCCATTGATCAGCTTAACAGAAAACTGTTTCTTTGCTTCAAATGTCACGTATGTTCAATCGCCAGCTGCAGCTAGCAACATTAATGGTGTTACAACAATCACAATTACTGGAACAGATCAATCAGGCAACGATGGAACATGTTCATTCACTGTGACACCAATTGATACACTAGCACCAACTATTGTTTGCCCAAGCAACACAACGGTAAATACAAATGCTTCGTGTAACTACTCGTTGACATCTGTTATTCCAAGTGCAACAATTTCAGATAACTGTACAACTTATGGTTCATTGATTCTAACACAATCTCCAGTCGCAGGAACTATACTAGCAATTGGTACACATACAATCACATTAACTGCACAAGATCAAGCTGGAAATACATCAAGTTGTTCATATCAACTTACTGTTGCTGATCAAACAATTCCAACAATTTCTTGTCCTGGAACACAAAACATTCCAGTTACAGCAAGTTGTTCTGCAACTTTGTCTGACTATTTACCTTCAGTAACAGTATCAGATAACTGTACTTCGCTTGGGCAATTAGTCGTGACACAGTCTCCAGCGAGTGGAACTGTTATTTCTGCTAACACTTCGATTAATATTACCGTTCAAGATTTAGCTGGAAATACAAATACATGTTCATTTACAGCTGTAATAATCGATGCAACTGATCCAGTTGTGAACTGTCCTACTACAGTAAACCTTGCAATTAATTCAAGTTGTCAATACTTGGTTCCAGATTTAAGTTCACAAGTAACAGGAACGGATAATTGTAGCTCATTCGCAAATATGACATTAACACAAAATCCACCAGCTGGAGCAACAGATGGTGGTTTAACAGCGGTTGTAATTACATTAACTGATCAACAAGGAAACAGTTCTACTTGTTTAACAATGTTAACACCAATTGATACTGATGCGCCAACTATTACATGTCCTTCACCTGCACCAGTCAATAACGGTGCAAATTGCGATTTCGCATTAGGATATTATGGATCCACAGCATTAGTACTTGACAATTGTTCTGATTATTCAATAACACAATCACCAGCATTTGGAACAATTGTTCAACCTGGCGATCACATCATCACTTTGAACGTTATTGATGCCGGAGGTAACACTGCTGAATGTTCATTTACATTAAGTGTTTTGGAAAATGTTTCTCCAACGATTACATGTCCGGCGAACATTTCAACGTGTGATCCGAATGTCACTTTCGCTGCTCCTTTATTTAATGACAATTGTTTAGTAGCATTGGTTCAAACAGATACGACAGGATTGGGTTCTGGTGATGTTTTCCCGGTTGGAACAACTACTTTGTCTTTCATGGCAATCGATTCATCAGCCAATTCTCAAACGTGTTCATTCCAAATTCAAGTATTAGACTTCCCTTCGCCGGCAGTAGCGTTGGAAGATACTATTTCACTTTGTCAAGTAACAAGTGCATTGGCTGAGGCGCAGGCTGCAACAAGTGGAACAGGTGAATGGACCTTGGTTTCGGGACAAGCGACGTTCAATAACCAATTTGCAAATGTGACTGGAGTGAATAACTTAGGTTTTGGAACAAACGTTCTTGCATGGACAATTACCTCAGCGCAATGTGGTGAAACTTCTGATACCCTAAGAATTATTGTTTCCCAACAACCTTTACCTGCAAGTGCATTAGATACAATTATTGCATGTAATGATCTTAGCGTTCAATTATCTGCTACAAATCCTTTGTACGGAATTGGAACCTGGACAACGACTCAAGGAGCAACGATTTCTGATATTCACGCAACAACCCCAGACGCGACTAATTTAGCGGCAGGTTGGAATAACTTTGTTTGGACAGTTACAAATGGTAGTTGCGCAGCAAGCTCGGACACTCTTCGCGTTTATAGTACGACGCAAGCAACAATTAATCAAGCTGACACTGCTCTTTGTTTAGAAAATGCATCCTTGAATTTAGTTGGATCTACTCCAGCAGCAGGTCAAGCAGGAACATGGAGTTTTCTATCTGGATCAGGTTCACTTTCATCAACAAATACGACATCAACAACAGTTAGTGGACTTGGCTTAGGGATTAACATTATCGTTTACAAAATGACAAATGAGGATTGTCCAAACACAACTGATTCTGTTGAAATCATTGTTTCGATGTGTGATGATTTTAATCCTGTTTTCCCAACTGTCATCACACCAAACTTTGATGGTAAAAATGATTTGTTTGAAATTGACTACTTAGAACTTGTTTATCCTGAATGTAAAGTAACAATCTTCAATCGATGGGGATCTGTTGTTTATGAATCGGTCGGTTATAAAGACCCTTGGGATGGAACATTTAAAGGGGAAGATTTACCAATGGGAGCTTACTTCTACAAAATTGAATTGAACGATGATAAATCGACAGTTTATAACGGTTCTATCAGTATCATTCATTAAAAATTAGCCATATGAAAAGAATTAATTATACAATCGGATTAGTAGCGCTAAATTTTATGTTAAGTGCTGTAGCTTTTGGACAACAAGAATACCAATTTGCAAATACTGTCAACAATCCTTATTTATTGAATCCAGCAGCTGGTGGATTAACAAATGTAATGCAGATTGAAGCTTCAACGCGCATGCAGTGGTTAGGATATGATGGTGGACCAAAAACAATTTTGCTTTCAGGTCACAGCCAAATTAAATTTGGTAAATCTGGCGGCAAAGTATTAGAAGAGTTTAATATTCGCGACGAAAAACTATTTGAAGGGCCTGCTGTTTCCACTTCTAAATCAAAGCATGTAATTGGTGGCAAAATTTGGAACGATGCGATTGGTCCATTTTCAAAAATGGCCATTCAAGCTAGCTATGCGTATCATTTACCTTTGACAAAAAAGATAAATATTGGTGTTGGTTTAGGAATTGGATATAGTAATTTCCGTTTGAACGATTCAAAAGTAATTTTGCATCAAAATGATGACAATGCTTATGCTCAATTCTTAGGGAACTCTTCACAACAAAGTTTTGCTGATGCTCAAGCTGGTCTTGTTCTATATGGCGAAAAGTTCTTCTTTGGTTTAAGCACGACTCAATTTTTAAAAAACAAAGTTGAATTGGATCAAATTTCTACTGCAAGCAACTTTAATCGACATTATTTCATGATTGCAAAGTATAAAATTGAAGGAGAGGGTGATATTGCAATTGAACCGAATGTGGTTGTGAAAATGGTCCAAAACAGTCCAGTTTCCGTCGACTTTGGAGCACGTGCTTTATACAAAAACAGCAGTTGGTTCGGTGTCCAATTTAGAACTTCTAGTAGTTTGGTTTTTCAAATTGGTAGTAACTTAATCAAGAATCTATACATTAGCTACGCATACGAAGCTTCAATGGGTAAACTGAGAACAGCAGGGAATTCTACTCATGAAATTCAACTGGGTTATTACTTGGGTAGAAATAGAAATATTGATAAGGAATTAAAAGAAAATTCAGAAAAACTATAATAATTGGTTAATTGAAATGCGATTACTTTATTTCATTTTATACTTTACATTAAAATACACTTTGCGTGTCTTTTACCCAAGAATTAAAACGGTAAATACACCAAAAATGTTTCTTGGTAGAACAATCTATGTGAGTAATCATGCGGCATCGTTCATGGATCCATTGGCAGTTGCAGCATTGCGACCACCAATCGTTTTCTTTATGACGCGCTCAGATATTTTCACGACGTTCATGAAACCAATTTTATGGGCATCGCACATGTTGCCTATTTATCGTCAACACGATGGCGTAAATACAAAAGATGAAAATGAAAAAGTATTTGAGAAATGTGCTCGTATCCTATCTTTTGGTAGAAATCTGTTAATCTTCGGAGAAGGCTTTACTGATGATACGTTTATTCGTCGTTTAAAACCTGTCAAAAAAGGAGCCGTTCGAATTGGCTTTTTCGCTTTGGAGAAAATCAACTGGAAAAAGAAAATCTACATTTCAGCAGTTGGATGCAATTATTCGGATCCGAATCAAATGCGAAGTGACTTATTGATTTCGACATCTGAACGCATTTGTTTAAATGATTATCGCCAAGAATACGAGGAAAATCCAAACAAAACCATAACTGATTTAACGAAACGTATTGAGAAATTGATGCAAGAGCAAATCACGCATGTGGAAGAAAAAGATTGGGCTCCTTTCCATGAAAATGTGATGCGTTTGACACGCAAAGGAATGAACGCCTTAAATAGTAACACAGCAATACCTTTAGAAGAACGTTGGCATTACTCACAAAATTTAGCACATTGGTTAAACGCCCGTAGTTCCGAAGATTTGACTCATCTTGAAGGACTAAAAACAGATATGGATCGTTATTTCTCACTCATCAAGAAAATGAAAATTGAAGAGAATTACCTGTGTGAAAAATCAACGACAGGCGCGATTTCAAGAACTTCTGAACTGATGAAATTGATTTTCCTTTTCCCATTTATGCTTTTAGGATTGATTCATTGTGCGCCAGTTTATTTGTTGGTAAAGAAATTCGTTGAGAAATCGTTCAAACGCAAAGTATTTTGGGGTTCCGTAAAATTGTTGCTAGGAATGATTGGTCTTGGACTTATTAATATTCCGGTGATTTTCTTATTTGAATCATTTGTTTACCCAAGTTATTGGCTTGGTTTTCTATACTATACTTTCATCGGATTCTTTGGTTTAGCTGCCTATATGTGGTTCGTTAATTATAAACGTTTCAAAGAAAAAGGTCTTGTATCGAAAGCAGATTTATCGAAGTTCATCGCTAAGCGCAACGAATTATTAGAGAAAATTAAGGCTGAAATACCGGTAGCTTAAACTTATTTCGAAGCAGAAACACTCAAAAAGTAGATGATTCCCAATCCTACGAATAGCGAAATCAAGATATTCACTAGTGCAATTGCATAATTTCCACTCTGAAATAATTGAATCGTTTCGTTACTAAATGAACTGAACGTGCTGAAACCACCGCAAAAACCAATTACAATCAATGGCTGTATCCAAGCGTGTTCTTTCAATTGATTCGAAAAAGTGTATACAACCAAGCCTAAAATGATGCAAGCCAATACATTCGATAAGAAAGTTCCCAACGGAAAATTTCCTACAAAAGCCTTCATTGCGCCTTTGCCAATTGCATAACGTGCAATGCTTCCTAATCCTCCACCGATAAATATGTAAACAATGTTCATTTGACTTTTTCTGAAAAACGAAGATACAACAATCGATGAACTAGAAAAGCGATTAAACTGCCAACAAGCCCTCCAACGAACACATCTGACAAATAATGTACTCCAAGGTAAATGCGACTGTAGGCGATGATTATTCCGATGAATAGCAAAGGAAAAATCAATTTTGGGTACGCTTTCCGCAAAACCAAATAGACAAAAGTGATAATTGCAAAAAAGTTGGCAGCATGACTAGAAATAAAACCATATTCACCGCCTTTGTAATATTCACCTGGTTTGATCAGATAATAATGTAGCTTTTCTGTTAAGAGTAAATTGTGAGATGGGCGATAACGCAAGAAAACGTTCTTAAACAAATGAACTGAAGTTAAATCTGTCAAAGCGATTGTTACACCAATCAATCCCAAAAACAAAAACAATTGATTGCGCGAAAGCGTTTTATATGCAAGATAAAGCAAGATTAAATAAAGCGGAATCCAAGTGATTCTAGCAGAAATCCACCACATCAATTCATCCATAAAAGGATTGTTCCAACCATTGATGGCCAAAACAATTGAGCGATCTATTTCCTCAAGAAATTCAATCATGATTTAAACGTTCCCAAATCAAATCTTTCAGTTCTGTTAAGCCTTTTTCAGCAACTGAGGAAATAAACAAATATGGAATCTTTGGCAAATCTTTTTTGATATCTGCAATTAATTCATCATCCAACATGTCTGATTTTGTAATTGCCAACAAACGTTCTTTGTGCAATAATTCTGGATTGTATTGCTTTAATTCGTTCAACAAAACTTTGTATTCTGCATGAATATCATTGCTATCCGCTGGAATCATGAACAACAACAATGAATTTCGTTCAATGTGACGTAAGAAACGTAACCCAAGTCCTTTTCCTAAATGGGCACCTTCAATAATTCCCGGAATATCAGCCATAATAAACGAACGATAATCACGGTATTTTACGATTCCAAGGTTAGGTCGAACCGTGGTAAATGCATAATCACCAATTTCTGGTTTTGCAGAAGACAACACGGATAAAAGCGTACTTTTTCCAGCATTTGGGAAACCAACTAAACCAACATCGGCTAATACTTTCAATTCTAAAATCTTCCATCCTTCTCTACCTTCTTCTCCCGGTTGAGCAAAACGAGGCGTTTGATTGGTTGGCGATTTGAAATTGTTATTTCCTAATCCACCACGTCCACCTGGTTGAATGATTCTTTCTTCCCCTTCTTCTGTGATTTCAAACAAAATTTCTCCAGTTTCCATGTCACGAGCAACGGTTCCTAATGGAACATCGATGTATTCATCTGCTCCTTGAGATCCTGTTTGAAGATTTGCAGAACCATGTCCACCGTGTTTCGCTTTGATGTGCTTCTTGAATTTCAAGTGAAGCAATGTCCACAATTGAGCATTACCACGCACGATGATATGACCTCCACGTCCTCCATTTCCTCCATCAGGTCCACCCAACGGAATGTACTTCTCTCTACGGAAGTGAGTTGATCCTCCTCCTCCATTTCCTGAAGTACAATGAATTTTTACGTAATCAACAAAATTATCAGAGGCCATATTCGATTTTTTTTACAAAGATAGGACTTTACAGTCAATAAACTAAAAATGCCAACTTCAATAGAAGCTGGCATCATTACTATGTATTAATTATTAGATTGCGTCGATTGCACTAAACAAACGCGCAGTGATATCATCAATTGAACCAATTCCATCGATAGACACAAATTTATTTTGCGCTTGATAGAATGATTTTACTGGGGCCGTTTCGTTATTGTAAACAGCAATTCGGTTTTTAATAATCTCAGGATTCGCATCATCTGCACGTCCACTTACTTCTGCACGTTTCAACAAACGTTGCATCAATTCGTTTTCTTCAACTTCCAAAGCCAACATCACACGAATTGTTGTGTTCAATTCACTTAAGAAATTATCCAAAGCAGTTGCTTGTGCATTTGTTCTTGGGAAACCATCAAAAATAAATCCTTTTGATTCTGGGTGCTTCAACACTTCTGAACGCAACATATTGATGGTAACCTCATCTGGTACCAACTGACCTTTATCCATATAGCTCTTCGCCAATGTACCAAGTTCTGTTTCGCCTTTAATGTTCGCTCTAAAAACATCACCTGTTGATAAATGAACTAAACCATATTTTTCAATCAATCGTTCTGATTGTGTACCTTTCCCTGCTCCCGGAGGTCCGAATAAAACTACATTTAACATACTTCTGCGTGAGGTTAATCCTCTTTTAATTGATAAATTTCACGTAAATTTCTTCCCTTTTCATCGTAATCTAAACCATACCCAACAACAAACTTGTTTGGGATAGACATTCCTACCAATTCTGGGGCTTTTTTACCTTTAAAAGCATCCGGTTTGTACAACAATGTACATACTTTCACTGAAGCTGGGCTTTCTGCTTTTAAAAGAGTAATTATCTTATCGATCGTAATTCCTGTATCAACAATATCCTCAAGAATGATCACTTCTTTGTTTTCGATTGAAGCATTCAAACCAATTAATTCATCCACACGTCCTGTTGTTGACATACCACCATGGTAGGAACTAACTTTCACAAAAGAAATTTCACACGGAAGTGTAATGGATTTTAAAAGGTCTGCGGCAAACATAAATGCACCATTTAAAATGGCGATAAAAATGACTTCTTTGCCTTGGTATTCGTCGTTTATGCGCGCAGCCAACGTTTTGATCTTCTCTTGAAGTTCGTTTTCGCGGATAAACACCTCGAATGATTTATCGTTTATTTGAATCACCTATTCGCTGAATTTGAGATGCAAAGGTATGATTTTATTAAAAAATCGGTTAAATAATTGTTACTAAACTTATCAACCACTCAAAAAAAGCCACTTATCTTTGTTGCATGCAAAAAATATGGTACGGACATTCATCTCGTCTTGGGATGGTAGGAGGCGGTCAACTTGGCCGAATGTTTATTCAAGAAGCAATTAATTTCGATGTACATGTTCATGTGCTCGATCCAGATGCAAATGCGCCTTGTAAACATATTGCACACTCGTTTACTCAAGGTTCATTGAATGACTATGACACGTTGTACAATTTTGGTTTGGACAAAGATGTTTTAACTGTAGAAATTGAAAATGTCAATATTGAAGCACTTGAAGCGCTCGAAAAATTAGGGAAGAGAGTCTTTCCACAACCAAGAGTTTTACGCATTATCAAAGACAAAGGAATTCAAAAAGAATTTTACAAAGACCATAACATACCAACGGCTCCGTTTCAATTGACTGAAAATTTGGAAGATGTAAAACAATTAGCGGATCAAATCCCCTTCGTTCAAAAAATGAGAACAGGTGGTTATGATGGAAAAGGTGTCCAAGTAATAAGAACTGTAAGTGATTTTGAAAATGCATTTGAAACGCCAAGTGTAATTGAAGAAATGATTCCATTTGAAAAAGAGATTTCGATTATCGTTGCACGCAATGAAAATGGAGAAATGGCAGTTTATCCAGCTGTAGAATGTGAATTTAGTGAAGAAGCGAATCTTGTAGAATTCTTATTTGCACCTGCCAACATTTCTACGGAAATAGAAAACAAAGCAATTGAACTCGCAAAATCAGTTATTGAAAAATTAGAAATGGTCGGGATTTTGGCTGTTGAATTATTCTTAACGAAAGATGGTTCTTTATTGGTCAATGAAATCGCTCCACGTCCACACAACAGCGGACACCATACAATCGAATGCAATGTGACATCACAGTTCGAACAGCACATGCGCTCTGTATTGAATTTACCATTGGGATCAACTGAAATACTTCAAGCTGGAGCAATGATCAACCTATTGGGTGAAAAAGGCTATGAAGGCGATGTTTACTATGAAGGTTTAGAGAAATTCATTGGAAAACCAGGTGTTCATCCGCATATTTACGGAAAAGCACAAACGAAATCATTCCGAAAAATGGGCCATGTTACGATTGCAGGCAAAGACTTAGAGAAGGTAAAAACGCTTGCATTGGAGGTAAAAAATGGAATTCGCGTGCTCTCAAAGTAAGTTTATTGACCTAATTATAGAAAAATAACATACGAAAACCCCTTATTTTAAAAGGAAATTGAAAATATTAAGCATTTTGTTTAATCTTTTTCTTGTTTCGTTAAACAATTTTTGTTTAACTTTGGACTATTGATTGTTAAACAAAATATACTATTTATGTCCACGATTGAATTTAATGAAGCGTTAATAGGGTTAGAGAATAACCTTCACGCTTTTGCTATGAGCTTTACTCGAAACAATGACGATGCGAAGGATTTAACACAAGAAACAATGCTAAAGGCAATCACTTATCGTAATTATTACACACCTCAAACGAATTTTAAGGCTTGGGTTTTTACGATTATGAGAAACATCTTCATCAATCAGTACCGAAGAAAAGTTAAAAGAGGAACTATCTTTGACAATTCGGAAGATTTAAAATTGCTTGTTAATACAAAAGACAATTCATTCTCTCCTATGAACATTATAATAGAAAAGGAAATTGACAAACAAATTAACAAACTTGAGAAGGATTATAAAGAACCCTTTGAGCTACATTTTCAAGGTTTTAAGTACAAAGAAATCGCTGATCAATTAGAAATCCCTATTGGCACAGTAAAAAGTCGTATCTTCATTGCGCGCAAGAAACTAATGAACTTCTTGCCGGATTACAATTATACAATGAACTAATGTCAAAAAAAGTAACAATTATCGGTGCAGGAATATCTAGTTTATCGACTGCAGCCTTTCTTGGGAAAGCAGGATATGATGTAACAATACTAGAAAAAAATTCTAGTATTGGAGGAAGAGCACGCCAGTTTGAAGTAGATGGTTTTATATTTGATATGGGACCTAGCTGGTATTGGATGCCCGATGTTTTCGAAGCATTTTACAATAAATTCAACTATACGACATCCGATTTTTACGACCTAAAACGATTGGATCCATCATACGCCGTATTTTGGCAAGATGGAGACAAAACAAATATCCCAGCCGATGAGAAAAAACTCATTGCTTGGTTCGAAGAAATGGAGCCTGGGAGTGGTGAACATCTAAAAACATTCTTAAAAGAAGCGAAATATAAATACGAAGTTGGAATGAAGGATTTGGTGCATAAACCGAGTCTCAAACTAACTGAATTTGCAGATATGCGTATTTTAAAAGGATTAGTAAAATTAAATTTGCTTTCTTCTTTCTCAAAATACATTCGCAAGCATTTCAAAAATGAAAAAATTCTTTCTTTATTAGAATTTCCAATACTTTTCCTTGGAGCCATGCCGAAGGACACACCTGCTTTGTATTCATTGATGAATTATGCAGACATTTCACTAGGTACGTGGTATCCAATGGGAGGAATGTTTAAGTTTATCGAAGCTTTTGAGCGCATTGCACTAGAAAACGGAGTTAAAATTCTCGTTAATCAAGAAGTTACTTCGATAAAATCTGAAAATGGAAAAGTGACACATGTTGTTACAAAAACGGATGAATTTGAAACAGATATATTAGTTTCTGGAGCAGATTATCAACATACAGACGATAAAATTCTTGCCGAAAAAGCAAATTACAATGAAAAATACTGGGATTCAAGAACGATGGCGCCATCTTGCTTGTTGTTCTATTTAGGAGTTGATAAAAAAATCGAAGGTTTAGAACATCACAACCTGTTTTTTGATGAGCCATTTGAGCAACATGCGAAAGAAATCTATAAAGATCCATCTTGGCCATCTGCTCCATTGTTTTATGCAAGTGCTCCGTCCAAAACAGATCCTAGCGTCGCACCAGAAGGAAAAGAAAACTTGTTTTTATTAATTCCGATTGCACCAAATTTGCAAGATGATGAAGAAACAAGAGAGAAATACTTCGATATTTTAATGAATCGATTAGAAGCCCGCACTGGTCAATCGATTAAACAGCATGTGATTTATAAAAAAAGCTATTGTATTGCCGATTTTAAAAATGACTATCATGCCTTCAAGGGGAATGCTTATGGATTAGCAAATACACTGCGTCAAACAGCAATATTAAAACCTTCCCTAAAAAATAAAAAACTTCAGAATATGTATTATACCGGACAATTAACTGTTCCTGGTCCTGGAGTTCCACCAGCAATTATTTCTGGAGAAGTAGTTGCGAAAGAAATTATAAAAGATTTCAAATTAGAACTAGCGAATCATTAACTCACTATTACACCAATGAAAATATTATTTGATAACGTATCCCACGAAATGAGTGAGCTAACTACAAGAAGGTATAGCACATCATTTTCACTAGGTATATCTTTCCTTGATAAGGAGTTACACAAGCCAATCTACGCGATTTACGGTTTTGTCCGTTTTGCAGATGAAATTGTGGATTCATTCCATGGTTTCGATAAAGAAGCTCTTTTATTAGACTTTAAGGAGCAAACATATCGCGCAATTGATCAAGGAATTTCGTTAAACCCAATTCTTAACAGTTTTCAATGGGCTGTCAATAAATATAAAATTCCATCTGTTCTGATTGACACGTTCCTAAACAGTATGGAAATGGATTTAGAAAAGAATGCGTATGACAAAGCAAAATACGAACAATATATTCTTGGTTCAGCAGAAGTAGTTGGATTGATGTGCCTGAAAATTTTCGTTGAAGGTGACGAAACAGAATACGAAAAATTGAAACCGTATGCCATGAAACTGGGTTCTGCTTTTCAAAAAATAAATTTCCTTCGCGACTTAAAGGCTGATTATCAAGAATTGGGAAGAACGTATTTCCCGGGAATTGATTTGAATGAATTCAATGCTACTGTTAAAAAAGAAATTGAAGCAGATATCGAAATCGATTTCCAATTAGGTTTTGAAGGAATCAAACAATTGCCAAAAAAAGCGCGATTCGGAGTATACATGGCATATATTTATTACTACAAATTATTCAAGAAAATCAAAACGGTACCTGCTCATACGATTTTGAATGAGCGCATTCGTATTCCAAATAATAAAAAATACCGCTTGTTTTTGACGTCCTATCTTAGACATAATTTAAACTTGATTTGATAGAACAGAGCAGTATGGAAGTAATTCTGGTGAATGTAAATGACGATGTCATTGGTACAATGGAGAAATTGGAAGCCCACGAAAAAGGACTTCTCCACCGTGCGTTCTCTATTTTTGTATTTAATTCAAACAATGAATTACTTATACACCAACGTGCTTTCGGAAAATATCATTCAGAAGGGTTATGGACCAACACGTGTTGTTCGCATCCATCTCCTGGAGAAACTGTAATTGAAGCAGCTCATCGTCGCATACAAGAAGAAATGGGTTTCGACTGTGAAATGCACAACGCCTTCCACTTTGTTTATCACGCAGAACTTGATAACAATTTAATTGAATACGAATTGGATCATGTTGTTATTGGGCATAGCGAACAAAATCCCGAATTAAATCCAGATGAGGCGATTGATTTCAAATGGGTTAATTTAACAGATTTACTCAAAGACATACAGACAAACCCAGAACAGTATACATTTTGGTTCAAAACTATCCTACAAAAACATTTTGACCAATTAACAGAACACATGACATATGAAAGTTTGCAGAAGAACCACATTTAATGCCGCCCACCGATTATTCAACCCTGAATGGTCAGACGAAAAAAACAGAGAAGTATTTGGTAAATGTTCCAACCCAAATTATCATGGACACAATTATGTCTTAGAAACTTGGGTAGAAGGTGATGTTAATCCAGAAACAGGATATGTGGTTGATTTGAAAGTACTGAAAGAAATCATCAATAACGAAATTTCTGAGCGTTTTGATCACCGTAATTTGAATTTAGACTGCCCTGAATTTGCCAATTTAAAACCTTCAGCAGAAAATATTTCCATTGTTATTTATAACATTCTTCGACCATTCATTGACGAAAAATGTGGCTTAACCATTCGCTTGTGGGAAACCGAAAACAATGTAGTTGAATACAACGGTAAATGACAAGTATATTCTGGCATCGACGAGATTTACGCTTGCACGACAACGCGGGTTTATTCAAGGCTTTAAAATCAGGAGATAAAATTCAACCAATCTTCATTTTTGACAGTACAATCCTTTCTCGCTTAAATGTTTCTGATCAACGTGTTTTATTCATCTATCAGGAAATAAAAAAACTGAAAGAAAAATATGCCGAATACGGAAGCGATTTAAAGGTATTTCATGGAAATCCTGTTGAACTAATACCGTTGATTGCCCATAATCTCAAGGCGAATGCAGTTTACACAAATCGTGATTATGAGCCGTATGCACTAAAACGAGATAAAACCTTATTCGAACTACTTAAAACACAAAATTGCGAGTTAATCGGAGCAAAAGACCACGTGATTTTTGAGAAAAATGAAGTTCTCAAAGCTGATGGACTTCCCTACACTATTTTCACACCTTATTCACGGAAATGGAAAGAACTTTTGAATTTTTTCTACCTGAAAAGTTATCCAGTAGAAAAGCACTTTGGAAATTTAATACATTCTCCCTCAGAGCCACTGATGTCATTAGAAAACATAGGCTTCAACTCACGTCAATTCGTGGAATTCCCAACAATTGAAATTCCACTGTCTAGAATAGAGATATACAATACAACGCGTGACATTCCTTCAATTTTAGGCACGAGTCGACTAAGTTTACATCTTCGTTTTGGAACGATTAGTATCCGAGAATTAGCTCGTGTCGCTCAAGCAAAAAATGAAACGTATTTAAACGAGCTCATTTGGCGTGATTTCTATCAAATGATTATTTTTCATTTCCCGCATTCTGCAACTGATTCGTTCAAAAAGCAATACGATCGCATTCAATGGGAACGAAATGAAAACCATTTCATTGCTTGGTGTGAAGGTAAAACAGGTTATCCATTAGTTGATGCTGGTATGCGTGAATTAAACGCTACTGGATTTATGCACAACCGAGTTCGTATGGTTGTTGCAAGTTTTCTGACAAAGCACTTACTATTAGATTGGCGTTTAGGAGAAGCTTATTTCGCTGAAAAATTATTGGATTTCGAATTAGCGAGTAATACAGGAGGTTGGCAATGGGCTGCTGGTTGCGGATGTGATGCTGCACCTTATTTTAGAGTGTTTAATCCAACTAGTCAGCAAGAAAAATTCGACAAAGACTTCAAGTACATAAAAAAATGGGTTCCAGAATACGGAACGTCTGAGTATCCAAATCCAATTATCGATCATAAATTTGCACGTGAACGTGTTTTAGCGCGTTACAAAGAAGCATTAACTTAAACAAAATTACCATGGCTTTACAAATCGGCGACAACTGTCCATCATTCAAACTAGCAAATCAATTCGGTGAATTAATCGATAGCTCAAACTTAATCGGTACAAAAAACTTGGTCATCTATTTTTACCCGAAAGATGACACTCCTGGTTGCACAAAAGAAGCATGTTCTTTCAGAGATTCATATGAAGAGTTCAAAGATTTGGGTTGTGAAGTTTTGGGTATCTCTTCCGACTCTGTTGAAGACCACAAGAAGTTTGCAGAAAAATATAGATTAAGTTTCAACTTACTTGCCGATACTTCAAAGGAATTACGCAAAGCATTTGGAGTTCCTGGAAATCTATTTGGATTAATTCCAGGACGAGTAACCTACATTATCGATTTAAAAGGAAAAATTCGTGGTGTTTACAATTCACAAACGAACCCGCTTGGTCACATTGAACAAGCATTAGCGTTAGTGAAAAAGTTATAAATTACTTGAATCGTTCATCAACAACTTTGAAACGATAAGCAAAAATCGCTTCCAATTTTGGACGGATTATGATTGGATGAACCAATCTACCTAGTAATCCAAACGGAACTTCGTACGAAACAATGTCTGTCATTTCGACTCCACCTTCAACAGCTTTGAAATGGTGCTCGTGGTGCCAAATTTTGTAAGGCCCTTTGCGCTGTTCATCTACAAAATAATTACGGTCTTTAACATGCGTAATCTCTGTAATCCAACGCATGGGTATCCCTAACAGAGGTCGCACACGATATTCAATCATCAAACCTTCATACATGTCTTTTGGTGTTTCAACTAAAACATCAAAACCCATTGATTTTGGGGTAATTTCCTTCAAATTGGCTGGAGATGAGAAAAAATCCCAACACGTTTCCAAATCTGCTTTTACGAACTGAGTGCGTTTTAATTGATACATAACCTTTTTCTTTAACGAACAATTTCAATTTCATTTTGTTCATATTTTTTAGTAATAAATCTCTTTTCATTGATATGAAACAAAACGGAGAAATTACCTTTGTAAAAAATTCAAATTAGGTTGATATGAACAAGCACATCGAACAATTACAAGCCAACATCGAACCACTCCGCCAAGAAATAATCAATCACAAAGTTTACACGCAAATCAATGATATTGAGGATTTACAAATCTTCATGCAGCACCACATTTACGCAGTTTGGGATTTTATGTCCTTATTAAAAGCTTTACAAAATAATTTAACCTGCACGCAAGTTCCTTGGACTCCAAAAGGATCTGCTGAAACACGCTATTTGATTAATGAAATTGTTGTTGGAGAAGAATGTGATGTGGATTTAGACGGAAATCGCAGAAGCCATTTTGAGCTGTATTTGGACGCAATGGAACAATGTGGAGCTGACACAAAACGAATCAATGCGTTTATTGAAAAAATTCAAAGCAATATAACCGTGAAGGAATCCTTGTCTCTAACAACTGATGACAAAGGAATTAATCAATTTGTGAATGGTACATTTGATGTTATTCAGTCCGAAAAAGATTACTTACAAGCGGCAGTTTTCACTTTCGGAAGAGAAGATTTAATTCCGAGCATGTTTATTTCAATCGTCAATGATATCTATCAACGAATTCCTTCAAGTGTTTCTGTTTTCAAGTATTATTTAGAACGTCACATAGAAGTTGACGGCGACCACCACAGTCATTTAGCTCTTGAAATGACAAGTAGTTTGTGTGGTGATGATGTATCAAAATGGAACGAAGTTGAACAAGCAGTTACTGCCTCATTAAAACAGCGAATAAAACTTTGGGATAGCGTATACGAAGCAATTCAACTAAAAAACACTGTATCAATGAATTAAAATGATTGTAATCACTGAAGCAGGAAGCATCGTAGTGAACAGCGAAACAAAATTAAACGCAGAAGTACAATTGATTAAACAATAATCAAACTTCTTTGTTATACAATCATAGTAGTAGGTTGATGTAAAAAGTCGTATTCACAGAAATGTGTTGCGGCTTTTTTCTTTTTTTCAAATCCCAACCTCCTTGAACTTATGTGGTTAAAACACTACAAACTAATTCTTTTGTGACCTCATGTGCCTTATGTGGTTATACATTGAATCAACTTCCTACCTCACATAATCCTGCTTATGCACCAACATATACTGATCGCCCTCCAATTTCACATACCCTTGATCGTAACAGAAATAATAGGTCGCTCCCTTTTGAGTTGCATAAATATTCGTGAAATAATGAAAGTTAAAACCTTCTTCTGCTAAACGAATTCCATCCACAGTTTTCTTTCCAGATGGATTCATCGTACTTAATATCCGTCGATTTTTACGCAAAATATTATTGATACGTCGCATATAAGCAGTTGCATCCTCATTCTGACGATTATTGAATGTATTGCGACAGTAGTCTGAACAAAACTTCTGATCCTTTCTTCCTGATAATTTCTGACCACATTCTTTACAAGCGCGTGTTTCCATTGGTGCTGGTTTGGTAGTTTATGCAAAACAATGTTAACAATATTTAACAGCAAAATCAAGCGTTTTGGAGCTTATCTTTATCACCTTTGTATATTCATCTTATTCGATTTATGACAGATAATACAATCAATCCGATAAATCCTGCGGAAGCGTTACGCATTCTCAGTGAGAAAATTAAACTCGAAACAGTCATCATGCAACGCCTGCGTGAAGAAGTAGGTAAAGTAATTGTTGGTCAATCCTATATGATTGATCGTTTACTTATTGCGCTGTTGGCAGATGGACACGTATTACTTGAAGGTGTCCCCGGTTTAGCAAAAACATTGGCAATTAAAACATTGGCTGAGGCAATTGATGTTGAATTTAGTCGTATTCAATTCACGCCTGATTTATTACCTGCCGACGTAACTGGAACGCTTATTTACAATCAGAAAAGTGAACAATTCACTGTAAAAAAAGGACCAATCTTTGCCAATTTTATTCTTGCAGATGAGATTAATCGTGCTCCAGCGAAAGTGCAAAGTGCCTTGTTGGAAGCGATGCAAGAACGCCAAATCACAATCGGTGATGAAACCTATAAGTTACCTGCTCCTTTCTTGGTATTGGCAACACAAAATCCAATCGAACAAGAAGGAACATACCCATTGCCTGAAGCACAAGTTGATCGTTTCATGTTGAAAGTGTTCTTGGGCTACCCAACAATCGAAGAAGAAAAACAAATCATACGTACCAATGTGCAAAAAGGTGGAATTCCTGCTTGTGGAAAAGTCCTTTCTACCAACGATATCATGCGTGCACGCGAATTAGTGCGCGAAGTCTATTTAGATGAAAAAGTGGAGCAATACATTGTTGATTTAGTTTACGCAACACGTACTCCTGAAAAATACGGTCTTGCTTATTTAGAACCAATGATTGGCTTCGGCTGTTCACCTCGCGCAAGTATCAATTTGGCTTTAGCAGCAAAAGCATATGCTTTCTTACAAGGAAGAGCATTTGTTGTTCCGGAAGATGTGCGTGCAATTGCACCAGATGTGATGCGTCACAGAATGGGATTAACGTATGAAGCTGAAGCAGAAAACATTACCGCGACAGACATCGTGAATAAAATCATCAATAAAGTAGAAGTTCCTTAAGCGCAATTTCATTGGAAACAAAAGAACTCATTAAAAAAATCCATCGTTTGGAAATCAAGACAAAGGGCTTGACCAAACACATCTTTTCGGGTGAATACCATTCGGCGTTCAAAGGAAGAGGTATGGCGTTTAGTGAAGTTCGAAACTACCATTTCGGTGATGAAGTCCGAACAATCGATTGGAATGTCACAGCTCGTTACAATGATCCATATGTAAAAGTATTTGAAGAGGAACGTGAATTAACGGTGATGCTTGTAATCGACATTTCTGGTTCAGAAGAATTTGGTACGAGTGATAAAACCAAAAAAGACGTTGCCCTGGAAATTGCAGCTGTACTCGCTTTTTCTGCTATTAGCAACAACGATAAAGTAGGTGCAATCTTAGTATCCGATAAAGTTGAACGGTTCATTGCTCCTGAAAAAGGAAAGAAACACGCCTTGATGATTTTGCGCGAATTGATTGAGTTCAAACCAAAAAGTAAAGGAACAAATCTCAATGAAGGATTAAAATTCCTGCGCAATACCCAGAAAAAAAGAGCAATTACGTTTGTATTAAGTGATTTCATCGATCAGAATGATTTTATGGAAGGAATGCGTTTAACAAAAAAACGTCACGATACAATCGCTATTAAACTCTCTGATAAAGCTGAATATGAATTGCCTAATATGGGCTTTATTCAATTATACAATGCCGAAACAGGTGAAACAACGTGGGTAAATTCCAGTTCAACTGAAGTGCGCGAAAAATTCAAACAAAACTTTCTTGATCAAGAAGCAAGTACAATGAAAGCCTTTAAAAAAGCTGGAATTGACAGTGTAAGCTGTTCAACAGAAGATGATTTAATTAAACCATTAGTAGCACTTTTCAAACAACGCGGATGAAATGGATAATTAGTCATATCGTCCTATTTCTATTCGCTGTCGGAGCCAACGCTCAAACAGCACGAACAAACGTGTCACAAAAATCAATTTTAGTTGGCGAGAAAATCACCTTAACATATACATTGACATTCGATAGTAAGTCGAAAAAACCTAATTTCATTCCTGCCGTGGGCGTCTTACCAAGTCGCTTAAAATCAAAAACGGGAAGTTTATCAAATGCTATTTCCGATAACATTGAAGTGGAAACACCTTTCAAGGACACGTTAATTAAAGGTAAAAAACAATCTACTTGGACAGGAACGTATGAAATAACAGCGTGGGATGAAGGGAAATATGTCATTTCTGGACCTAAAATAACCATTGATGATTCAACTATCTATTTTCCCGATGCGGAAATTCAAGTAAAATTAGTCAGCGCCAAAAAAGGACAAGATATTTACGACATTAAAGAATCATTTGCTGAAATTCCAGACGAACCTTTTTCATTCAAGCGCTTTTTTGCAAATCATTGGTGGTGGCTCCTTCCATTACTACTGATTCCACTTATTTATTGGATGGTACGAAAAGTGAAAAACGCCGAAAAGCATCCTGAACGCATTAAAGAAATGCCGTTAAAAGAGCGAACACTCTTGGCAATTGACGCCTTAGAAAAAAGTAAATTGTGGGAGAAAAATCGCGTTAAGGAACACTTCAGTGAATTGACATTTATTCTACGCTCCTACTTATCGTCGCGCTACAACATTAATTTATTAGAGAAAACATCACACGAAACAAAATTACTTTTGCTGCAACGAGGATTACACCCTGAAACAGTGCGTGTAATTAGTGAAATATTAAATGAAGCCGATATGGTGAAATTTGCCAAATCGCACCCAGACGAAATTGCAATCTATAAACATGCTCAATTAGCACGACAAGTAGTCGCTGAAACGAGTCCAATTGAATTTGACCATGCTGAATAATTGGAACATACGTTTTTGGGAATACAATTTTCAATCACCGAATTGGTTGTGGTTATTGATCCTAGTGCCTGTAATTTGTTGGATTTTATTGAAACGCGAATCAAAACGTCAAGGAGATTGGAAATTCTCTGGTAATTCAGAAACGCAACGCAAGTTTTCAACGCGTTGGATTATGGCTGTGCGACGAACAAGCATTGTACTACAATGTTTTGTGTTAGCACTTTTGATTGCTGCCATGGCAAAACCATTTCATTGGTCGAGTTTCGATGATTTTGATGAAAACTATAAAAATGGTATCGATATAATCATCGCGATGGACGTTTCAGGTTCAATGCTAGCAATGGATTTCGAGCCCAATCGTTTGGAAGCATCCAAAGAAGTGGCAAAGGAATTTGTTGACGGAAGAAGAGGCGATCGCATTGGTTTAGTTGTATACGCCGGTGAAGCTTACACCGCTTGTCCTGCCACCTTGGATTATACCATTTTGAAAAAGCAAATCGATAAAATTGGTGAAGAAAACATTGAAGGTGGAACAGCCATCGGAACAGGTTTGGGAACTGCTGTCACACGATTACGAAGCGATAGTTTACAGTCAAAAGTGATAATTTTATTGACTGACGGTAGTAACAACGCAGGTGACATTGATCCGCTGACCGCTGCAGAACTGGCACGTGCTAAAAACATTCGCGTTTATACAATCGGTGTTGGAAGTAATGGTGAAGCACCTACCCCAATTGCAACTCCTTTTGGAATTCGCTACGAAAATCAAGAAGTGGAAATCGATGAAATCTCGCTGATGAAAATCGCTGAAATCACTAAAGGGCAATACTTCCGAGCAACAAACAAAGAAGGTTTAAAAGAAATTTACAAAGAAATCGAGAAACTTGAAAAACGTAAAATGCTCGATCAGCATTACAAATCTGAACCGCCAGCAACACCAATGGCATTTATGAATTGGGCGTTGTTGATCGCACTACTCTCCTTTATTACCAATCGTTTTTTATTCAAAACAAATGAATAACGTCAGCTACACATATCGCTTAAAACTGATTTTGGCAGGCGTGCTGATTTGGGAAGCAATTTTCTGGTCTTTGAGCGGTGTTGTATTATTTTTAATCGGCTATCTAGATCCTTCAGCGACTGGTCAGCAAATCGGATTTAAATTTCCAGGACAGTTTTGGTTATTGGTGTTTTTACTTCCAATTCTAGGAGTTTACTTTTTCAATGTTTACAATCTTAATCGCTTTGCAGATGCAGCGCATCCAACGGTTCGCAAATACATTTTACAACCTGTTTCTTCATTCAATAGCTTCCTTACCTTCTTCTTTTTCCGCAATGCAATTGTCTTGCTGATTTTCGCAATGGCACAACCCGTGTTTGGAATGAAGAAAGTGAACGGAACGATGGAAAGCTTAGAATTAGTTGTTTGTTTAGACGTTTCTAATTCGATGAATACGAAAGATATTTCATCGGATATGTCGCGCTTAGAAATTGCTAAGCGTGCTTTAAATGAACTCGTGAATAAATTACATGGCGAGAAAATTGGAATCAGTGTTTTTGCTGGTGGAGCATTTGTTCAATTGCCATTAACAGGTGATTACGCAGCAGCCAAAATGTTTATTTCTGAAATTGAAACGAACATGGTTTCCAGCCAAGGAACGAATATTTCAGAAGCATTGATTGTTTCAAGTGATATGTTCTCTGAAGCGAAAACCACCAAAGGAATTATCCTTGTTACGGACGGTGAAAATCACGAAGCAAATCCTAATGAAATCCTTCAGAAGCTAAAAGAGAAAAAAATTCAGTTGAGCATACTTGGAATCGGAACAACACAAGGCGGACCAGTTCCAATAGATCCACTTCGACCAGAATTGGGGAACAAAACTACAGCGACTGGAAGAACAGTAATTTCACGTGTTAATCCAGATTTCATTAAAACGATTGCATCCAAAGCAGGAGGTTTCGCAACCCTTAGTTCTGACGAATTTCCAGATTTATCGGAATTATTAACACAAATTAACCAAATGAAGCGCGCTGAGGTGCAAGATTTAGAGTTTGACGTGCAAGAGAATCGCTATCAAATCCCGTTATTTGCATCATTGATTTTATGGTGCTTATTTTTAGTTTGGACAAAGCTTCCAAAACAACTTAAAAAAGTAGAACAATGAGACAGTTGGCAGTCATATTTTTTCTTTTAATTGGTTTCGGATCCTATTCGCAAGAATGGCGCGATTCCTTAAAAGTGGCGCGTGATGCTTACAAGAAACAGGAATATCCAAAAGCATTCAAATACTATCAGTCAGCACAAAAAAAGGCACCTTCAGATATTGACTTGTCCGATGAAATGGGACAATCTGCTTACAAAGCAAGAGAATTTGAAAAAGCGGAGAAGATTTACCAACAAAGTGCAGCTTCTAAAAAAGATGCAAGCTCAAAAGCAAAATCGTATCACAACATGGGCAATTCACGCATGCAATCGAAAGATTACAATGGTGCAATTGATGCTTACAAAGAAGCTTTGCGCAACAATCCAAAAGATGAACAAACACGCTACAATCTTTCTGAAGCAATTCGTCGTTTGAAAGATGAACAAAAAAAGAATTCCAATCAAAACGAGGATAACCAAAATAATCAGAATCAGAACAAGAACAAGAATCAGAATCAAAATCAGAACCAAAACAATTCTGGAGGTCAAGGAAAACAAAACAATCAATCGCAAAGCAAAAATCAACAAGGCGGAAATCAGGAGAAATCTGGCAATGGAAATCAATCGAAACTTCCGAACAAAACGGTTGAACGCATGTTAGATAATTTGATGAAAGCTGAAGCTGCTACCAAACGTAAAATGAATGGAAACGGAGCAGGCGGAAGTACAACAACATCGGGGAAAGACTGGTAATGAAACAAGCATTTTTACATAGCGTATTTTTATTTGTGGCACTTTGCTCCTTTGGGCAAAAACCAATCGTTATTTTGGAAGTTGAACCGAAAGAAGCGGAAGTTGGTGAAATGCTTACAATTACCGTACGCGCCAATGTACAAGGTGAAATTGACGTCGATTTACCGAGCGGATTCATTCATGGCTATGAAATCATGAACGGGATGAATCAAGAAATTGATTACAATACCGGTAAAGTGATCAATTATTTCTACTTATCACAAAATGGAGCAATGCCAAAGGCTGGAACCTTCAAATTTGGACCTGCTTACGTAAAACGTGGAAACAAAGTTTATCGATCTAACACTGTTACTGTTACCATTCGCAAAGAAAACACTGCTCCTGTTACAAATGGAAATGAAATTTCTGCCAAGCAATTACGTCAACCTGCATTTGGAATCATTGAAAAATCCAAATCTGTTATTTACGAAGGTGAACCACTGATTTTAAACGCAAAAGTCTATTCAATTTTTGACCCTTCGCATTTGGAAGATTATCAAGAATATAAATTGGATGGAGCGCTTGACAAACACGACATTACAACTAGTTCACGAATTACTGTTCGCGAAGAAAAAGTTAAACGCAATACCTATTATGCGTTCGAACATGATAAGAAGGTAATCTTTCCAATTGGAACAGGAAAATTCACCATCGAACCCTTCAAGTTAATGTTGCGCAGAGGAATTGAAGGCGTTCCGATTACTTCGTCGAGCACAGCAATTGAAGTAAAACCACTTCCTGGAAATGCTCCGAAAGATTTTATTGGTGGTGTGGGCGTTTTTACTGTTACAAGTTCAATCGACCAAACAAAATTAAAACAAGGGGATGTCTTCACGCTGATTGTTGAAGTTGCTGGATACGGGAATTTGCAAAACATCAGTGAACCAAAATTGAACTTACCGAAAGGTTTTGTGGTGTATGGAGATGCGATTGTAAAAGAAGAGATTTCTTTTACGAGCCGAGGTGCGGAAGGAAAAATCACGTATGAATACAACATTCAAGTGACAAAATATGGTGAACTGGTATTTCCAGAAACAACCTTGTCTTATTTCGATCCGTTCAAAGAACAATACGTTCAAATTAGAACGGAACCAGCGACCTTGAGTGTTCAGAAAAATGCTGGATTTAAAATTTCAGACAATTCGACAAGCACGTTGGTTGAAAGCAAGGGCCAAGACATTTTTCCGTTCAAAACGTCGAATGAAGTATCCACTGAACACAGTTCAATTGTGCATTCTCCAGTATTCTGGGCGGGTGTAACAGTTCCTGTTTTGTTTGGACTCTTCTTAGGTTTATTCTGGCGTAAACGCGAAGAAAATGTAGAACATGTTGTTAAAAAGCAAGAAAAACAACAAGCAAAAGTTGGAATACAAAACGTCTTTAGTGAAGCTGAAAATGCACTGAGCAATCAAGATTACACCAATTATTATGGTTTAATAGAAAAAGGCTTGCAACGTTCAATGGGCTTGTATTTGCGCAATGACGATTCGATTATCTTAAGTAAATCAACCATTCTTGAAGAATTGCGCTTGAAAAATGTGGACGCTGCAAAAATCGCAGCACTTCAACAATTATTTACTTCATGTGAAGAAGCAAGATATGGTTTTGGAGTAAGTCCAGAAAACAGAGATGCATTAATTGTTTCAGCTAAACAAATCTCACAATCAATTTTGAAAGCATGAAAAGTCTAAGCATTTTTCTAGCAATTTTCAGCTTTACATGTAGCTCTTTTTTACATGCAAATTCATTTGATGATGGTTTGAAAGCTGCCAATGAAAAAAACTACAAACAAGCAATTCATGAGTTTGAAGAAGTTGCCAAGGAAGAGCCAGAAAATAGTGCCGCATTCTATAATTTAGGGAACGCTTATTACAAGAATAAAGAATTTGGAAAAGCAATCTGGGCATATGAAACGTCGATTAAATTGAATCCGAAAAATGCTGAGGCGCCAGTAAACATAGAATTGTGTTACCGTGAATTAACGAATGGTAATTCGTGGCAACCGAGTATTAGCGGCCTTCAACGTATGATTTATGGAATTGGTTCTACAACTTGGGCGATTCTTTCCATTCTCATTAGCTGTCTAATTGGTTATTCCGTTTTTTCACTTTTAAAGCATAAAAACACTCCTTGGAAACGTTTTCATGTTATGGCCTTGTTTGGTGAATCGATTCTATTTATAGGCTTTTTAATCGCCGCAAATAGTTCTGCCAACTATCCAGCCAATCACGATTATGGAATAATTACCGCAAAAACAAGTTCATGCTATTTGGATGAAACCACAAAATCATCTGATTTCACAATCAATGAAGGAGCCAAAGTGCATATTCTTTCTGAAAAAGCAAATCGCGTAGAAGTTGAATTGTTGGAAGGTCGAAAAGTATTCATTTCGAAAAAGGATTTACGCATCATCTAAATTCAAGCGGTAATATTCCCTTGCAATTCTTTACCTTTGCACTTCAATGAGTCAAAACAAAGCAAATATTCGCAATTTTTCGTTCGAGGAACTGAAGGCTTCCATGGAAGTTTTGGGTGAAAAATCATTTCGCTCTAAACAAGTCTATGAATGGCTGTGGAAGAAAAATGCAGCGTCATTTGAAGAAATGTCCAATCTCAGCAAAGACCTTCGCTCGAAACTGGAAGAACATTACTTTATTGACCATATCAAGTTGGATGATCAACAAATCAGTTCCGACAAAACCATTAAATGTGCATTTTCTGTTGAAGAAAACAAAGTGGTTGAAGGCGTTTTAATTCCAACGACTTCACGCACAACGGCTTGTATTTCTTCTCAAGTTGGATGTAGTTTGGCGTGTACGTTTTGTGCAACTGGTCGCTTAAAACTGATGCGTAATTTAACAGCTGGAGAAATCGTTGACCAAGTTGTTTACTTGAGAGATCAAGCTGAAAATCGTTATAATACTCCTTTGACAAACATTGTGTACATGGGAATGGGTGAACCGTTGTTGAATTACAAAAACGTTCTTCGCTCGGTTGAAATGATTACTTCAGAAGAAGGATTGGGAATGTCACCAAAACGCATTACTGTTTCAACAGCTGGAATTGCAAAAATGATCCGAAAATTGGGCGATGATGAAGTGAAATTCAATCTTGCGCTTTCCTTGCACGCTGCAAATGATAAAAAACGCAGTCACATTATGGAAATCAATGATTCAAATAACTTGACTGAATTATCGGATGCCTTGCGTTATTTCCATCAAAAAACTGATTCCCGTGTAACCTTCGAATACATCATTTTCAAAGACTTTAACGATCAAATCGAAGACGCACAAGAATTAGCAGAATTTGCGAAATGTGTTCCTTGTAAAATCAACATCATCGAATACAACCCAATCGACGACAGTGAATTCCAACAAGCGGATCGCTCAAAAGTGGATAATTTCGCTTCCTATTTAGAATCCAAAAACCTTGTTGTAAACGTTCGCAGAAGCCGTGGAAAGGACATTGACGCTGCTTGTGGACAATTAGCAAACAAGAACAAAGCGATTTTAAAAGAAGAACGTGTTTTGAAGGCAAAATAAATTTGATTTAACACTTTTTATTTAGCAAAAAACATAATCAATCTCGTATATTTGTGTCATGTTGAGTGTAAAGGAGATAATGGCGCCAATCGATTCAGAAATGAACGAATTCGAAGTTCGTTTTCGTGAAAGTATGAAATCGAAAGTTCCCCTACTCGATAAAATCACGCACTACATCATTCGCCGTAAAGGCAAGCAAATGCGTCCAATGTTTATTTTCTTGACAGCCAAAATGTTAGGAGAAATGAATGACAAAGCATACGACGCAGCATCATTGGTTGAATTATTGCACACGGCTTCACTTGTACATGATGATGTTGTTGATGACGCCAACGAACGCAGAGGATTCTTCTCAGTAAACGCATTGTGGAAAAACAAAATTGCAGTACTTGTTGGTGATTTTATGCTGTCACGCGTATTGCTACTTTCCATCGAAAAAAACAATGTTCGCTTACTTGAAATCGTTGCTCGCGCTGTGCGTGAAATGAGTGAAGGTGAATTGTTGCAAATTGAAAAGGCGCGCAGACTTGACATTACAGAAGAAGTTTATTTTGATGTCATTCGTCAAAAAACAGCTTCCTTGATTGCTACTTGTTGTGAATCTGGCGCTGTTGCTGTTGATCGTGAGGATATGGCTCCTTCCATGCGCAAATTCGGTGAATTGGTTGGATTGGCCTTTCAAGTAAAAGACGATATTTTCGATTACGGAACACCGGGAAACATAGGTAAACCGACTGGAATCGATATTCGTGAGCGTAAAATGACGCTTCCCTTGATTTACACGCTGAATACAGCACCAATTGAAGTTAAAAAGGAACTGATCAACATTGTGAAAAACCACAATGAAAATCCAAAAAAAGTGCAACGAGCTATCGAATTGGTGCATCAACACGGTGGCATCGCATACGCACACAAAAAAATGATGGAATTGAAAGAAGAAGCGATGAACATGCTTACGGACATTCCAGATTCTGAAGCAAAACGCTCTATTATCGGGCTTGTTGAATACACTACATTACGCGAAAAATAAATTCAATAAACATGAAACAAATCGTTGCATTTTTAATGTTGGCGCTTTTAGTCAGCTGCTCTAGTGAAGAAGAGAAAGAAGATACAAAGCCTGTAAAAGAAGAAGTTCTTGTAGAGGTGAAAAATGGTGTTTACTATGAATGGTATCCTGGAAAAAAACAGTTGAAATACAAAGGCGCACAAACCAAAGACAAAAAACGTGACGGTATCTGGACATTCTACTCTGAAAACGGAGATGAATTATCTGTTACTGCATACGAAAAAGGAATGCGTGAAGGATTTACAGTTGTAAAATATCCTACCGGAGTTGTGCATTATCGTGGTGAATACCACAACGATCAAATGGTTGGTGTTTGGACAACCTTCGATCCAAAAGGAAAAGTTGAATCAGAAAAAGATTGGGGCCATCCAGCTGAATAATGTCTAAAATTCCACCACATATCATTGATGACATCATGCAAACTTCTCGTATTGAGGAGGTGATTGGTGAATTCGTTAATTTGAAGCGTGCTGGATCAAATTTAAAAGGTTTAAGTCCGTTTACCGACGAGAAAACGCCATCGTTTGTGGTGTCTCCTGCTAAGCAAATCTTTAAATGTTTCTCAACAAGTAAAGGTGGTTCTGTTGTAACCTTCTTAATGGAAAAGGAACATTTTTCGTATCCTGAAGCCTTGCGTTGGCTTGCAGATAAATACGGAATTCAAATTCCTGAAGATGAACCAGCAACTGCTGAAGAATTAGCAGCAATTACCGAACGCGAAAGTTTACACATCATCAATGAATTTGCGAAAACGCATTTCATGCACAACTTACTCGAAACAGAAGAAGGTGCAGCTGTCGGACTTTCGTATTTCGAAGAGCGTGGATTCAGAAAAGACATCATTCAAAAATTTCAATTGGGATATTGCTTAAATGTCAGCGATGATTTCACAAAAGCAGCTCAAAAGAAAGGGTATAAATTAGAATATTTAGAGAAAGTCGGATTGGTCAAATCAAAAGATGATCGCCACTTCGATTTCTTCCGCGGAAGAGTTATGTTCCCAATCCACAGCGTTTCTGGACGCGTGCTAGGCTTTGGTGGACGAACACTCATAACCGATAAAAAAATTGCGAAATACTTCAATTCGCCTGAAAGTATCATTTACAACAAAAGTGAAATCTTGTACGGTTTACACTTTTCGAAGGGTGATATTATCAAATACGACAATTGCTTTTTGTGTGAAGGTTACACCGATGTGATTTCCATGTTTCAAGCGGGAATTCAAAATGTGGTTTCCTCTTCTGGTACTTCGCTCACGAAGGATCAAATAAAATTAATTCGCCGTTACACCCAAAACATTACCATTCTTTACGATGGTGATGCAGCTGGAATCAAAGCTTCTTTCCGCGGAATTGATTTGATTCTTGAAGAAGGAATGAATGTGAAAGTGGTCTTGTTCCCTGAAGGAGAAGATCCTGATTCATATTCAAAAAAGGCTTCAACGACTGAATTAGAAAATTACATCAAAGAACACACACAAGATTTCATTTCGTTTAAGGCCGATATTCTTCTGAAGGATGGAGAAGCCGACCCAATTAAACGAGCGGAATTAATTCGTGAAATCGTGCATTCTGTTGCCTTGATTCCTGATCAAATTACACGACAAGTCTATCTACAACAGATTGCTTCTCAATTTGATATCAGCGAGCAAATCATTTCGAGTGAATTGATAAAATTGCGTAAAGGTGTTGTTGCGAAACAATTGCAAGAACCTGAAATTCTTGATTTACCCGTTGAAAAACAAGCTGAAACATTTATTCCTGAAACAGGTGCGAATGCAAAAGAAGCTTCCTTGCACGATGAATTCAATTTGATCAATCTCTTGATTAAATACGGAACGCGTGTGATAGAAATCGAACAATTCGATGAAAACGGTCAAGCACACAAAGTGGAAACAAGCATTATTGAATTGGTTCACTCTGAATTAGATCGCGACGAATTGACATTTAAGCATCCTTTGTGCGCAAAGATTTATGCAGTTTTCATCAATGGGTTAAATGAAAATCAATTGTTTCAATCAAGCTATTTCAAACGCCTAGAAGATCAGGAAATCGTGCGGTTTGTTTCCGATATTGAATCAAACGACCATGAATTGAGTGCAGGTTGGTTTAGTAATTATAGCATTATCACACGTTCCGAATCCGATCGCTTAGAAGAAGCAATTATGAATTCCATTTACGGTTTCAAGGCAGCCAAAATCGAGCAACGCATAAATGAAATTCGCGTTAAACTCCAAGAACCAAATCTTTCAGACGAAGAAATGATGGGATTATTGGCAGAACAAATGGCGTTTGAGCGTGTGAAACTCGTTTTTGCAGATAAATTAGGTCGAATAATTTTACGTTAACATGTTGAACAGTCTTTTATCATTCGTACTATCATTTCTAGGGAAATTATCTTTTTCCAATCAACAATTCAGTAACTTTCGCTTTCAACCCTTGAGTCAAGAAAGTTTCAATCAAGTTCCAGGAATGCCAGCTCCCTCAACTGAAGATACTTCATCTTTCTTTGATTTTCTTGATTTCAAATTAATCGATACCGACAAGTTTGATGTGAGTTTGTACGATATTATTGCTTTGGTCTTCATTTTCATTATGGCAAAAATGATCTTGAAAATTGTCAAAATCAACATCCGAAGAAAGTTTAGATCAAAAGAAGATTACAACAAAGCAACAGAGTTTGTTTACATTCAAATTGCCAAGTATATCATTTATCTTTTTGCAATCATTACCGCATTAAAAGCTGTTGATATCGATATTACGATTCTGTTGACCGGTTCTGCAGCATTGTTGGTTGGTATTGGACTTGGACTGCAAGATGTGTTCAAAGATATGTTTTCTGGTTTGGTATTATTGTTTGAAGGAAATGTACGCGTTGGTGACATTGTTGAAATTTCGAACGGTGGAAAAACTGAACCAATTGTCGCGAAAATTCTAAAAATCAACGTACGAACGACACAAATTGAAACCCGTGAAGGAAACGTGTTGATTATTCCAAATGCCAAATTAACGCAAGAATACGTTGAAAACTGGAGTCACGGTTCGGAGTTGTCGCGTTTCAGAATTACTCTAACGGTTGAATACGGTTGTGATACCGAAATGATTATCCGTCTTTTGAAACAAGCCGCTTACGCACATCCGAAAGTACGAAAAACGCATCCTGTAGATGTTCGTTTATCACATTTCGGAAACAATGGATTAGACTTAGAACTCATTTTCTGGGCCGATCAAAGTTGGGACATCAACAACTACAAATCAGAAATTCGCTTCGAGATTGATCGTTTATTCAGAGAACATAAAGTCGCGATTCCATTCCCACAAACGACCGTTCACATGGGAAATCCAGCGCACTGATAAGGATTCAAAGGATTTGAAGGATTGAAGATTCAAAAATTTGAGAATTTGAAAATTTGAAAATTGAAGAATTTAAAAATTCGTAGACTTTCACGATTCAATTTCAACATCACATGAACCAATTAACGTTTTCATGAATAAACGAATAAATGAGTAAATGAATTCATTTACAAGCCATGTTTTCAATGCTATACATCTAGTGTCAAATACAAAAAATTGTATGAAATGTTCGAATCATCAAATCATCAAATCATCGAATCATCGAATCATCAAATTCTCGAATTTTCGAATCTACAGCAACAACAACTTATAGCGTTGAATCGTATTTTCCAAACCAAAGTACAAGGCATCTGAAATCAAAGCGTGTCCAATTGAAACTTCATCCAGTTGCACCAAGGATTGCTTGAAATAGTTGAGATTGTCTAAGCTCAAATCGTGACCTGCATTGATTTCCATTCCCAAGTCTTTCGCCATTTGCGCAGCAGCAACGTATGCTTTCACAGCTTCTGCTGGGTTCTTTGGATAATCTTCAGCAAATGGTCCTGTGTACAATTCAATGCGATCTACACCTGATTTTGCTGCATATTCAATGTTCTCCAAATTCGTATCTACAAAGATCGAGCTTCGAACGCCTAAACTTTTGAACTGTTGCACCAAATCAACCAATAAATTTTGATGTTTTTTTGTTTCCCAACCTGCATTTGAAGTCAAAACGTGCGGCGGATCTGGCACCAAAGTCGCTTGTGCTGGCAAAATGTCAGTAATCAATTGCATGTAACGCGCATCTGGATAACCTTCAATATTGAATTCCGTCTTCACAACTTCCTTCAAATCATAAACATCTTTTGTCGTAATGTGACGCTCATCTGGTCGCGGATGCACAGTGATTCCGTCAGCACCAAAACGCTCACAGTCAATGGCAACTTGCACAACACTCGGAACATCTCCACCACGGGCATTTCGAATTGTTGCAATTTTATTTATGTTAACGCTTAATTTGGTCATGATACGGTACAATTTTTGACAAGCCAAAAGTACAAAGTTCGGAACATATTTACTATTTTGGCAACAAGAATGAGAGCAATAGAATTAATAACAGACGAAATACCGCCATTAACGCACACTGATTCAGGCGAGAAAGCCTTGCGTTGGATGGACGAATTTAAAGTGTCGCATTTGCCTGTTTTGAAGAATGGCAACTTTGTTGGTGTGCTCTCAGAATCGGATATCTTAGACAAATTAGACTTGGTAGAGAACTTGGATAAGTTGTTCGATCACCTTCCTCGCCCCTACGTTTTTGCGAATGCACACATTTACGAGGTACTTGCGAAAATGTCAGAACACCGCGTAAGTGTTTTACCAATTCTTGATGAAACAGAGAAATACTTAGGCTGCACAACAGTTTACCATTTATTAACAGTGATTGCCAATACAGGCAGTATCAAAGAAACAGGTGGAATTATTGTTGTGGAAGTAAACAGCATGGATTATTCGATGGCGCAAATTGCACAAATTGTTGAAAGCAATAACGCCAAGATTCTTAGTTCATATATCATGTCTACTCCAGATTCAACAAAGTTAGAAGTAACCTTAAAGATCAATCAAATCGAGTTGACACGCATTATTCGCACATTTGAACGCTACGATTATGTCATCAAAGCATCGTATCAAAAAAGCGAAGGCGACGACGATATTCAGCAACGCTACGAATCATTAATGAACTTTTTGAAATTTTAGTATGAACGTTGCGATATACGGGAAGAAAATAAACAAGCAAAGTCTCGCACATTTTAGTGAGGTCTTGGCAATTCTTAAAGATTTCGGGTGGAATCCTGTGATCGAAAAAGAATTAAAAAAGCATTTGGTTAGTAAAATTGGTTTATCACCAATGACAGATGAATTTTCTTCGCACAACGATTTTCATCATGGAATCGATTTAACGCTTTCAATGGGTGGTGATGGAACCTTCATCAAATCTGTTGGATTCATTCGCAATTCTGGCGTTCCAATTGTCGGGATTAACACAGGGCGCTTGGGATTCTTGGCAAACATTTCGAAAGATCAAATTGCCCAAACGATGGATTTAATCAAACGTAAACAATTTGAATTTCAAAAACGTTCCTTGTTACGCATTCATACCGAAGAAAATCTTTTTGGCGATGACAACTTTGCATTGAATGAAGTGACGTTCCACAAAAAAGATACCGCTTCAATGATTACGGTTCACGCCTCATTGGATGATAAATACTTGAATTCATATTGGGCCGACGGTTTAATCGTTGCAACACCAACTGGTTCAACTGCCTATAGCTTGAGCTGTGGCGGACCAATTATTACACCTGGATGCCAGGTACATATTTTAACGCCAATTGCGCCACACAACTTGAATGTGCGTCCAATGGTGGTTCCAGATCACATGCCAATCAAACTCAGCCTAGAAGGAAGAGAACGAAAATATTTAATCAGCTTGGATGGGAATTCCAAAAACATCCGTCAAGGAGAAGAAGTTATTATTACGAAAGCAGAATTTATGATTAATGTCATTAAATTTGAGGACAATAACTTTTTGGATACTATTCGAAACAAAATGCTTTGGGGCATTGACAAACGCAATTAATTGTATTTTAAAAACTAAAAGAAAATTTATGAGAGCAGTAGCATTTGCACTTTTTACCGTATTTACAAGTCTTTTGTCATTTGGACAAGGAGAAGGAGAATTAGCTCCTGGAATGTATGCGCAATTCACAACTACAAAAGGTGTGATTACATGTGCATTGGAATTTGAAAAAACACCAATGACAGTAGCTAACTTTGTTGGTTTAGCAGAAGGGAATTTCAAAGTTGACAACGTAACGATTTCAAAACCATATTACAATGGATTGAAATTTCACCGTGTGATCAAAGATTTTATGATTCAAGGTGGATGTCCACTTGGAAATGGAACGGGTGATCCTGGTTACAAATTTTACGATGAAACGACTCCAGATTTAAAACACACAGGTCCTGGAATTTTGTCAATGGCCAATTCAGGTCCAAACACAAACGGAAGTCAATTCTTCATCACGCACAAAGCAACGCCTTGGTTGGACGGAAAACACACTGTATTCGGACATGTTGTTTCTGGACAAGACATCGTTGATGCAATTCAACAAGATGATGTAATGTCAGAAGTGAAAATCATCCGTGTTGGTGATGCTGCAAAAAATTTCAACGCAATTGACGTTTTCACAAAAATCTACGGTCCAAGACACGAAGGTGAAAAAGCGGAGCAAGAGCGTTTAGCAAAAATTGCAGCGATGTCTGAAGAAGAATACAAAACGTATATGTTTGCTGAAGTAAAAAAGCAATACAAGAAAGCCAAAATGACGAAAAGCGGATTGGTTTACGTGATTGAGAAAAAAGGTGGTAAAGTAAAACCGGTTCAAGGAACAAAATTATCTGTTCACTACAAAGGAACATTCCGTTCTGATGGAAAACAATTTGATTCATCGTATGATAGAAAACAACCAATGGATTTCACCTACATTGATAACAAAATGATCCCAGGATTCGAAGAAGGATTGGCAATGCTTGGTAAAGGTGGTAAAGGAAAATTCATTATTCCTTACTTTGCTGCTTATGGTAAAAATGGTCGTCCAGGAGCAATTCCTCCATATTCAGATTTAGTATTTGAAGTGGAAATTGTCAACCTTACACCTGGTGATGCTGCTCCAAAAGCAGACGATGGACATGGACACCAACATTCAGAAGGTGACGGTCACAAACACTAAGAAAATAAAGAGTTTATATAAAAGACTTCCATTTCGTTGGAGGTCTTTTTTTTTGCACTAGTATGAACGTTAGAATTTCACTAAACGATTGAAATCAAGTGGTGCTGGTGCTTTGAAGGTCATTTCTTTTTTGGAGAAGGGATGAACGATTGTCAGCGAAGAAGAATGCAAAGCCAAACGACGAACACCTTTTGCATCTTTACTATACATTTTATCGCCCAAAACAGGATGTCCTTTTTCTGAAAGATGCACACGGATTTGGTGTTTACGACCAGTGAATAAATCAATGTTCAACAAACTGAAATCAGCAGTTTCTTTTAAGACTTTGTAGCCTGTTCTTGCCAATTTCCCTTTCGTTTCATCTTTCACCGAATACACACGGAATACTTTGTTTTCAGCAAGACAACTTGTAATTACACCTTCTTTTTCTTTCAGTTTACCTTGAACAATTGTTAAATACGATTTACTGAAATCGGCCCAGTTTTCTTGTAAGAAAGCTTTGGTTTTTTCATTCTTGGCAAACACGAGAACGCCAGAAGTCTCACGATCCAAGCGGTGAACCACATACACACGATTTTTCGAGCGAATGTTTCCTTTTTTCACGTATTCATTCAACAGGTAATGCACAGTGCGTTCGCGTTCACGGTCTGTTCCAACTGTCAACAATCCAGCAGCTTTATCAACTACAAGAATATCTTGATCTTCGTGTAGAATTGAAATACCTTTAGGTTGAAATTTAGATGGTTTTGGCGCTTTACCCGCTTTGTTCGCTTCTGTCATGTTCTTTGAATGGAATAAGAGATCAGATGAATTCAAATCATCTCAATCAAGGCAAAGGTCGGAAAATTTACTGAATTAGTGATTGTAGCATTTGTTTGGAGCGCCCAAACGGAATGTCAACATCATTCCGGAAAAGAAATACCAATCTTTCGTAGCTGCTGTTCCTCGCTTACCAAAACGATTCCCGTTCAAACTGCGATTTGCTAAGGTTGCTGCTAATGGCCCATTCTCAGCAGCCAACACATCTAAATCAACATACGAATCACTATGCACATCATCTAAATAATCCGTAAACGTTTTGCGAATTCCAGTTTCAAACGTCAAAGCCGCTTTTTTACCCAAAGACAATTTACATCCAACTCCTAGTGGAATCGTTAATTGTGTTAAACTGTAATGATTTTTCGAATTCAAGCTACTACCCTGACCTTCTGTTCCAAGTGGTTGCAATTCGATTTGATCGCCATTAAAATCGGTTGTTGGATTCATGCGAAACAAACCAATTTCAGCCAAAACATACGCCGTTCCTTTGTAGCGGTCGTGTCCCAAACGAAATGGAAAGTAATTGAACTCAACACCACCAGCCAACTCATATATTTTTGATTCAAAATTCAAATTACGGTTCACCAAAATCGACCGAGAAGCATCTGAATCGGCTCCTTTAACTGTTCCATAGAAGAAATTTGCGCGAACACTTAAACGTGAATGTACATTGTAGCGATATACCAAACCAGCAGCCAATTGCGTATTGCGAATTGGGTTAAACTGATTCAAATCTCCCAAATAGCTTGACCCACCGACCATAAATCCTATTTCGGATTTCGATCGACCGTTCGCTTGTTGACCAAAGACCAATAAGGGAACAAGTGCTATTATAAACAAGGTACCTTTCATTCAAATTATGCTTTGAGAACGCCAAATTACAGAGAAAATTGTGAAGTACATAAAGAAAAAAGAATTTTTACCTTGGATCTAAATATCAATTTTATTTGATTACTAGACAATTAATCAGGTCGAAAATTATTTAACACATTTTTTTATTAAGCTTTTTAACTTTTTTGACATTATATATAATTTTTTTAATAGTTTTAGCACCTAATTTATAAATCAATTAAATCGATTAATTATGAAAAAAGTATTATTTGTTGCTGCTTTAGGAATGTTGACTTTAGCATCTTGTAAAAAAGAATATACATGTACTTGTACTGACGGAACTGGAGCAGTTACTACTGAAACAGCTAAAGGAAAAGATGCAACTGATGCATGTGCTGATGCTTCTTCAGTTATCAACTTGAAAGTTTGTACTCCTCAATAATCATTAGGACCAAATGAATGAAAGGAAGTTTTTAAACTTCCTTTTTTTTTGCCCAAAAAAATTAAAACACACACACAATTTTATGTGTTTTACGATTATTTCATAGCTCATTTACCGTCTGAAATTATATTTTTCTTAGATTTGGTCGTCGAAATTTATTTATTAATCAATTAAACCAAAACTTATGAAAAAGGTATTATTTGTTGCTGCTTTGGGAATGTTAACTTTAGTTTCTTGTAAAAAAGATTACACTTGTGAGTGCACAACTACAGTTTTTGGATTCTCTTCATCAGCTACTACAATCGTCAATGGAACGAAAAAAGATGCGAAAGCTGCTTGTGAGAATGGAACAAATGCAACTACTTACACAACTTGTGTTATTAAATAATTGCAACATTGAAAATGTTTTGAAGGGAGCCAAATGGCTTCCTTCTTTTTTTATTCTTAGTTTATGAAAAAAATTGTCCTTTTACTTTTACTCGCAATCGTTTTAGTTTTCGCTAATCAACTTGAGCAATTCTGTCTATCAATGAATTTCAGCTGGACCCTTTCGAAAGCACTTCCGTATATATTATTAGTGGTATTAGGAATATTGCTCGCTTTTGCATTTTCTAAGAATAAAATCAGAAATAAATTTTTAAAGTATTCTCTTAGTGTTCTAATTCTTTTAGCGCCATTTGGAATCGGTTTTATTCTTCATCCAATTTACGAAGGTGACTTTTCTTTAATTGGTACTGACATGAAAGCATCAACTGGTTTAAAAGAATTTAAGAATACAGATTTAGCCGTGATTACAATTCCAGGTTGTCCTTATTGCATGGCTAGCATCGAAAAGTTGAAATTGATTAAACAACGAAACCCTTCAATTCGCATTCAATTCATCGTATGTTCAGAATCGAAAAACGATTTGAAACCGTACATTCAAGAAGCTAAAGGGGCATTTCCAATCGTCTTAACCTCATCAATAGACAAGGCAGCTGAAATCGCAGGACATCGTTTCCCAACATTTATTCAAATACAAGCGAATAAAGCCGTTTACAAATGGTCCAATGATCAGTTTGGCGTTCGTGCTGTAGATAAATTAGAAAGTGAACTAAACTAAGTTAGCCCACTTTCTGATTGATTGATTCTTAAAACGATGGACAGGAAACTGTTCTGAATCGTTGAATCGTAATATTTGCATCCTTCGGATATTTTACTGTATACCCAATTTCTGTTGACTTAACTTCCGTTGGTTGAATGACATATTGCCAGCTCACCTCACCTGTTTCTGCATTTGTTTTGCCTTCGGAAACATTGTCTACCGTTACTGTAATGTCGCTGCTTCTAGAAATTGGAATTTGATCGTAAACATCAATACGAATTGGAACAGCTCTGTTGTTACGCACGACAATCTCATACAAATACGCTTCTTTTTTGCTTCCCCCAATCACTTTTTTCGTGCTCATTTCTTGTTTCAACTTGCGCATCACCACCACTTTTGAATCGCGTCCAAATGACAAAGACAGAGTGTCAGAAACATTGCGCGTTTCGATTTGTGAAACACCAACAAATTCTCCACCGAAATACACATTTGTTGGACCAGGAATCAATTCCAATTCTTGCCATCCAACGATGTGCGCCATCAAAAAGGCTGCATTGTCCAATTTCGGAACGGTAATGTGTGAGAATGTTGCATCCAAGTTCATTTCCTTGACATTCACCATGTATGGTTTTGCATCAGAAGGACACGAAAATTTATCTGGAATAATGAATTCAGCAGTCAATTCTGAAATTTCAATTTGACGCATATTCACTACAGCTGCTTGCACTTGCTGTGGCGTTAAAACTGATTGATCAAATAATTTATTCGATTTGAAATCATTTAAATCTTTGTCCAACACGTAATTATCATACGCACGTTGATTCGCGACATTGATATTATATTGCGCTTCTTGACGATAATCTTCTTGCACGACTTGTGGCGCGTAATACGATTTTTTGCTCAATTTGGACGCTTCGTAATAATTCAAATACCACGGAGAAAGTTCTGGATGTGAAGCTGATAAACGCGGATCTCCAGTCGATAAAACCAAATCCACATTGTTCCAGTCACTTCCAGTATTGTTATACACTTGCGCTTTGTATTTCAAATTGATTTTTTGATTAATATCTGCTGCTGATAAATCATAACTTGCAGCCCAGCCACAGTCAGAAACCAAGTATTTCAAATTCGTTTTCATTGTCGCTGCATCATCACAATCAATTAATACAACAACTTGGTTACTGCGTTGATTTTCATGAAAATTCAATTCTACCAATTGATAGCGGGTATTTTCAATCATTGCATCAAATTTCTGTTGTTCTTTCTTTAATTTCGAAAGTGATTTATTGATTTCCAATGTTCTGGTTCTGTAATACTCACCCGCTTCTTTGATTTGTGCAGTCGTCAAATTTTGTCCTTGTCCGCCCAATTTCATATTCGCCTTCATCAACTGACTTTCCATGTTTAAGGCATCCATTTGATCTAAATTGAATTGATGCTTGTCTTTCAAACTTTCCAATGAATCTTGAAGTACTCGAATGCGAGGATTGAATTGCTCCGCGGCCAAGAAATCCATTTCTGTAGAAACCGAAACGATTCTGTATTTTCCATCACCAACAAATTGAATCGATTGTGGATCAGCATAGGCAGAAATTCCGGAGAAAATCAACTTGTTTCTTCCTTTTACAAATTTGACTGTCTGTTCATGCTGAAATTCTCCTGAAGTTAAGAAAAGTCGAACTTTCTTTATTTCGGATTTTAAGGTTTGTACGGTAGATGTTTGTGCGATCAATGCAACTGAAAACAGCATTGAAAACGCGAGCAAAAGTTTTTTCATTTGTGATGAATTAGATGGGTAAATCTTAAATTTTGTTTGAATACACTACTAGAACAATTTCGTTCAGGAGAATGTTACAGCAAAATTCGAGATGATTCGTTTATTTCTCCACAGGCAATTTTCGCAGAGAGTAAACACAAAGGAATTCCTCCTCCTGGATGAACACTTCCTCCAACGAAATACAAACCTTTTACCTTTGAGAAATTTGGATGTCTGAAGAATGCTGCCATGCGATCATTTGAACTTGCTCCATACAGCGCACCTGCAAAACTTGAGGTACGTTCTTCAATGCGAATTGGATCTAAATAATCTTCTTCTTCAATCAAGGATTCGATGTCTTCATTCAAGGCTTTGGAAAGTTTTGAAATCACATCTTGGCGAATGGTTGTACGAATGGTTTCCCAGTCTTGTCCTGCGTTACTTGGAACATTCACCATCACGAACCAGTTTTCTTTTCCTTCTGGTGCATCCGCTTTCACATATTTCGAGCTGATGTGCACGTAAACAGTTGGATCGGAACTTATTGGTTTTTTGCTGAACAAAGCGTCAAATTCAGCTTCGTAATCTTCTGTGAAGAAAATATTGTGTAGGTCAAGATTTTCAAACGACTTATTGATTCCCCAATAAAAGATCATCGCTGAACTCGATGGCTCTTGCTCCAAAGTTTTCTTTTTGGCTTTTGTGTTTTTCAGTAAATGTTTGTAGGCTGGTTTAATGTCCGAATTACACACAACGATATCCGCTTCAACAAATGCATCATTCACTTTTACCCCTTTCACTACTGTTCCATCTTCGACAATTTCTGTGACTTTCGAAGAAACATGAAACGTAACGCCCAATTCTTCCGCCAATTTCACCAAACTTGTTGTGATGCTGTGCATTCCTTTCGTTGGGAAAAATGTTCCTATTCCATGTTCTAAATGCGGGATGATTGTTAGAATTCCTGGTGCCTTGTATGGACTAGAACCATTGTACGTTGCGTATCGATTAAACAATTGCACCAATTTAGGATGATTCAAGCGACGCTCATTTGCTTTGTGCATCGTTGTGAACAATTGCAACTTCGGAATAGCTACAACCGTTTTCAAAATATCAGTAGAAAGGTAATTCTTAAAACGGTGAAGTGATTGTTCTAAGAACGTGCGTTTTGTTCGTTTGTAAATGAATTCGCTGCGTTTTAAATGCTCAAACATTGGTTCTGCGCTAACGTTTAACACTTTCTCAATCGTTTCCCCTAATTGTTTTTTATCTGCATAAAAAGGCAAGAATGTTCCATCGTTGTAGAAATAATGGCAAGCAGTTGCGCAACGTTCATATTCAAAATAATCAGATGGATTTTTACCGGCCAAACGAAACAACTCTTCCACATATTCTGGCATGGTAAACAAAGAAGGACCGGCATCAAAGCGATAATCCCCTAATTGGAGCAATGAAAGTTTTCCGCCAACATAGGAATTCGCTTCGAACACTTCCACTTTATATCCTTTAACAGCTAAACGAATCGACGAGGCAAGACCTGCGATTCCAGAGCCAACCACGATTGCTTTATCTTGTTTCTTTTCCATTTTCAATCAATTGAACAATAGTAGTAAAAAACAAACTACTAAATTGTTTAACAATTAGAAAAAAATAAACAATGAAAGGCTAGTAATTGATACGATTCCCACATATTCGAATGAATCCAGAATAAACAATGTAAATGTGCTAGTGAATTTTCGGAAGTACGTTTTGGAATAACTGATTGAACGCTAGAAATACTGACACAAAATACATAACGTTGAAGAATACGAATACGGCAAATTTCTTCACATCAGTGATCCAGAAGGAAACCGAATTGAATTATGGGAAGCAATTGATACTGCTTTTGACAAAGAAAAAATGACAGAAATGCGTTAAGAAACGTAAATCGATTAGTTTAGATTTTGAAGGTAACGCTCTAAATTAACGTTTCCAATCAATGAATCAGCACCGATAAAAAGAACTTTCTTGCAACGGTTGCGCTCAATCCACAAATCCAAATTTGAGATTCCAACCATTAATGTTCCGTTAATATCGATTTTGTGTACAGGCTTTTGTTTGTTGTCAAACATTTCACGTACTTCAAGTATATCGCGATCAACTTCTTGGTTTTCATTGAAAATTACCAAACCATCGATGCCAGCATCTGCTTCATCATTTTTGTCTGAAAATTCAAGAATTGTATAGTTACGCTCGTTCGCCCACAATGTTAATAATTGGGAAAACTTCGAATTACTCTTTAAATAAATTGCATCTAATTTCATGCTCACAGGTAGACCTCTCTCTTCTAAATAAGGCTGCAAAAGTAACACTTTCCTTTCAATAAACGAGAGGAAAGTTTACATATTTTTAATAAATCGATTTATACGGATAATATCTGTTACTTATTATAGAAAACATTGGGAATGGAAGATAGAACATGCCTGCCTGTCGTAGCCTCCAGCGCAGACTGGGAGCATAGAACATGGAGCATAGAACATGGAATTTTAACCAAACTATTCTTCTGACAAGATACTACTTGAAGTTAGAACTTAATTCCTTCCTTTGTTTTTTGTCAACTAGTCTTTTGTCTTAAAGTCCTAAAGTCTTGATGTCTTGATGTCCTAGTATCCCAAAATTCTCAAATAATCTGCCGCTGTCTGTTCTTCACTAAACAGCTCCGTTTGTAGCTTTCCGTTTTCGTCACGTTTGATCAAAATATGCTTTGGCTCTGGAATTAAACAGTGTTTCAATCCACCAAATCCACCAATGGTTTCTTGGTAAGCACCTGTATTAAAGAAGCCTAAGTACAATTTTTTATTGCGATCGTATTTCGGTAAATAGATGGCATTCGAATGTTGCTCAGAATTGTAATAATCATCACTATCACATGTCAATCCACCCAACAAAACACGCTCGTAGTCATCGTTCCAACGGTTGATCGGCAACATGATAAAACGTTGGTTGATCGCCCAAGTATCTGGCAAGTTGGTCATGAACGAAGAATCAATCATGTTCCATTTCTCACGGTCATTTTGTTGTTTTTGGTGCAAGACACTAAAGATTGCTCCTCCACTTTCACCAACTGTAAATGATCCGAATTCCGTAAAAATATTTGGTTCTGGAATGTCGTTATCTGTACATACGCGTTGCACTTGCGTTAAAATCTCACGCACCATGTAAGCGTAATCGAAATCAAAAGCCAAGGATTTTTTAATTGGGAATCCACCGCCAATGTTCAATGAATCCAAAGAAGGACACACTTTCTTCAAATCACTGTAAATACGCAAACATTTCGTCAACTCATTCCAGTAATACGACGTATCGTTGATTCCAGTATTGATGAAGAAATGCAACATTTTCACTTCCACGCGCGGATTGTCTTTCAACATCGCTTTGTAGAACGGCACAATTTCGCGGTAACGAATTCCCAAGCGCGACGTATAGAACTCAAACTTCGGTTCCTCTTCCGACGCAATACGAATCCCGATTTTAATATCGCGATCTGTTTTCGCTAAAATATCTTGTAGTTCTTGCGTGTTGTCAACTACTGGAATCACGTTTAAATTCCCTTCGTTGATCAATCCTGCAATGTTGTCAATGTATTGCTGTGGTTTGTAACCGTTACAAATGACGTATTTTCCTTGCGTTAATTTACCCGTGTTGTACAAGTTGCGTACAATGTCGATATCGAAAGCAGAAGACGTTTCAATGTGTACATCGTTTTTCAGCACCTCATCCAATACGAATGAGAAGTGATTACTTTTTGTACAGTAAGAATAATAGTAATTCCCAGAATAACCAAGGTTACTGATTGCTTCACGGAACCAACCTTTCGCCCTCTGAATGTTGTTTGAGATTTGCGGTAAATAATTAAACTTCAATGGCGTACCGTACGTTTCGATCAAGCGCATTAAGTCAATACCATGAAAAAACAAATGGTCTTCACGCAAATGGAATTCATTTTGTGGAAAGTCAAATGTTTGGTCAATCAAATCAAAATACTTCGTTCTCATTTCATTCAGTTGGGATGCGATGTTCCCTTAAACATTAATATTACTTGATAGTTGGTGTTACAACACTTCCAAAATTCGTTCAGTTGGACGTGCTACAACCGCTTTCGCATTCTTTAGTACGATAGGACGCTCAATAAGTTTCGGATGCGCCAACATTGCGTCGATCCATTCGCTATCTGAGAGTTTTTTTCCTTTGTACACTATTTTGTATTCCTCTTCCCCTTTTCGGATTAATTCTTCGGGGCGAATTCCTAATTTTTGAATGATTTCAGTAAGTTCAGCCTTTGTTGGAACATCTTTTAGGTATTCCACCACATCGAATTCGATTCCTTTTTCGTTCAAGAAATCGAGAGCGCAACGGCTTTTTGAGCAGCGTGCGTTATGGTACACAAGAACTTTATCACTCATCGGTTCAAATTTAGGAGCACAAAGGTAGTGGAAATCGCAGGAAAGTGGTGACTTGAGCGCGAAAAAGTTCTTGGTTTTGACTGATTTTTCTGAAAGAGGAAGTTTACGAGGAATAGAAGGAGTTGGGAAGAGGAATTTTACCTGTCTTTTCATTCCTGCATTTAGATATTTTTAGTAGTTTAGTGTGCAGGTTTATGCACCTACCAAGGTAAGCCAATCCAACAAACCGCTGTTGTCTTTGTGTACTTTTGAGGGAGGTGAGCCTGTATGTAAGTTAGTAACAATAGCAAAATGAGCATAGAAGACATTACAACAGATCCATATTTCCCATTGATAACATTTATCATAGGTATCATCCTTTCACTTTTTTTATATAATAAAAGTAAACGATCGAAGTCCCTTAAATACGTTATAAGAACAAATAATTTGTTCAAAGATCATACTTCGAAGCTTACAGGTTTAGAAGTAAAATACAAAACTGAATCTGTCAAAGATCTCTCGGTATCGAAGTTAATGTTTTGGAATTCGGGAAAAGTCACAATTGAAGGAAAAGATAATACAGAGGCTGAACCACTTGCGATTTGTATGGATGGAGATGCAAAAATCTTAGAAGCTTCAATTATTAAAGAGAACAACAGTGCATCTCGAATCGAACTATTTGAAAATGAACAAAATTCGTATACATTGAAATTCGACTATCTTGATGGGCTTGACGGTGCTGTAATAAATATTGTTCACACTGGGTTAGATTCAGAAGGCATTACGTTAAAAGGAAAGATAAAAGGGATAAAGAAAATAAAAAAATCATCAATACCTAAAGCACCTCAAAGAATACATCTTTTGGTGCCAATTCCCATCGAGATTAGCATCGCAAAATATACCGCAAAAAAACGCAGAGTATTATATGGGCTTTCACATATCAGTATTGGAATCTTATGGGCTTTAATTGCAAGTGTAGGTAAATTTTTAGAGAAAACTTTTCCTGATAATGCTTTTTTCAATTCTGACGGTAATACAGAAATACCAGTTTGGATTGTCGTAATACCAGCTGCATTATTTGTTCTTAATGGTTTATACATTATAGTTAAGAAAATTCCACAAGACATTGATCTTTATGAGGACGAATAATGTTATTAACACGCACTAAGCAAAAATGGTGCACAAACATTTTCGAGAGAAAGCGCCACTTCGCCTATTGCGAAACCGTTAGTTGCAATAACCAGAAAACAACAATATAACAATGTCACTTCAAGAAATACATAAAAACTGTCATCGACTCTTCCATGAAGGTTTGTTTGAAAAATACTTTGTTGAAGAAAATGGACAGGAGGAGTTCATGGGATATTCAAAAGCTTGTAAAGTATATGATAAATTAATTGAAGATGCTACTGGAAGAACGGATTGTATAGGTGAAAATTTCAACCAATTGATTAATAGAATAGATGAAGAGTGGTTTACAAATTATACGCCAGGGGGAAACTTAGATTATTACTTTTTTAATTATTTCTTACTACTTTATTTAATTGTAGAGCGCGTAGATTTGATTTTTCATGTCATTAATCAAGATGGTAAATCCAAATTGTTTAATGACTTTCAGTTTAATAATTTTAAAACACTTCGAAAAATAAACAAATGGGCTAATTTTATTAAGCATCCAAAAGAGTTTATGTTTACGCATTGGCCTACTTATTACATAAAAGATCAAGAACAAGTTGAATTATCGGAAGGAGATGTTCTAATAAATACCGAATTCATTTTTGAGCATTATTTCAGTGAAAGCAAACCAAGACCCGTGATATTGGAAAATCACGAATCAGTCTTTGTGGAAATTCCAAACCTTGAGGACATTACACGTCAATTCTGTAGAGAGATGAACATGTTCTTCGATTTTATTTGTTGTAATCAGGTTGTAGCTGATTATTTAAAGAAAAAGTCAACAGTTGAGTCATTCTTCGAATTGGATAACATAGACTTAGATAATGGTTTGTCTGATATACCGAATGAATAATCTATGCTAAAAGAGATTACAATCAAATCAAGTGAAAACCTCCCAGCAGATTTAGGCCAAATCGCTGAGTGTATGTTTTTTTATGAAAAGGTTAACTTGATCACTGATTTTGGCTTTTTCATTCGACTTATTCAAGCAAATCAAGTCTATTCCTTTCTAGAATTGATGAAATCTAATGGCTTGAATGTTTTTATTACAGATAATTTTTTTGCATTTGGTAATAGTAAAATCACCCCCGATTGGAATAATATTGTATTAGTAAGTAATGCAGCACATCTGTCCCAGTTTGAACGTCTAGAAAGAATGGTTATTGAGACCACCGGGAGAAGAGGATATGGGAGACGATTAACATCTAAAATAATTGATAATTCTTCGCCCTATGAAAATAAAGCAGAGGTAATGGATCATGTTCAGGAGGACTTCGAAGATATAATTTACATGAAAAAAGCCATTGCTCATTCTGCAAATGAATATGATGTTAAAGGTATTGGTAAAATTTACTCAGAACTTGTAGAATTCAATCTAAAAAAAGTAAACGGAGGAATTCTTTTAAAATCTAACATAAATGTTGAACTTATTGAAAGCAGAGAGGGTCAGAGACCTTTCGATAACATAACTATCCTCGGAAACGTTTTGAATACTAGAGCAGATGCGAATATTGCTGCTGAATTTCAATCGGACCTATTAACTAGTAATGTGAACACGTTATTGATGGAATATAAGGTAAACGATATTTTAGCGAGGTCTTCAAAAAACAGAACTTCGATAAATAATTTCTCAAAATTGTATCTGCCAAATGGGAAACCTATTCGCGATGCAATCAATAGTAAAGAAAGAAGTCTCACTGAGTTTATGAAATTACTTGAAAAGGCGGAAAAGTTTAAGACCTGGCTCAATAATTTTAATGGAGATCAGGATATTCTAAAGGAATATTATAATGCCGTTTCAAGGGAAAGTTGGGTTGACAATTTACCTGCCAAGGGATTTCGCTGGACAATATTCACAGGTTCAGGAATACTAGCAGATATTGCAGCGGATGGAGGAGTAGGAACATTGATCGGTCTTGGATTGAGTATTGGTGACACTTTTTTATTGGACAAGATGATAAAAGGATGGCAACCAAATACTTTTATTGATAATGAACTGGCGAAATTTTTAATGAAAAAAGAATAAATGCTACTAACATACGCTTAGCAAAAAAGCCGAAATCTTGGTTCAGAACTATTATTAATTTAAGAACTTAATCACTTGGACCGCAAAGAAAACTAATTTTAAAATCGGCTTTTTTGCCAGATACAAAACCTCAATAAAAGCAACTAAATACAAAACTAAAAAAATGATTCGACTAGTTTTTATATTCTTTCTAACGCTCAATCTGAGCGGACTTTCTCAAACACAAGCAGAAAACAATATAGATGCTTGCACAAAATTTAAGGAATCTGATAAGCGATTAAATGAAGTCTATAAGGCAATTTTGACCATATACAGTAACGACACAATCTTCATTCAAAACCTCAAGAAATCCCAACGAATTTGGATACAATTCCGAGATGCTGAAATGTTAGTAAAATACACCGACTACTCTGATCAAACTATCGATTCAATTCAACCGTCTTGCCACTCTAATTATAAAAGAGAATTAACTGACCAACGAATAGACAGACTTATAGATTGGGTTATTGGAATTGAAGAAGGATATATTTGCAATGGCTCGATTCAATTTTTTGAAGATTTTATTTCTGATGACATGGAATTGGCACATGTCGAAAAGGATTCTAGCATTACGTTATCAGTAAATATGAGAAAGGTTCATCGAATTTTTGGTTATAACGAAAGCGATATTAATTCAACCAAAAAAATATTAATATCAATATTTACATTCGATGTTGAACACAATCCTTTTAATTGCCAATACGGAGCTTATTACGAGATAGCAGGAATGACTGATTTAAGCTTAAGGTATTTGAGAACAGATGGTGATTTTTTGGAAGTTGCCATAATCAAAGATCAGAAAGAAATGGATAAGGTTTATATGCTTAAAAAGTGGTTTAAATTTGATGTAAATGATTGAAACTATTGCTGAATTGACCTTACGCAACAGCCCAAATCCTCTTTGAAACAAAAGAAAATTTGAAACTAAAAACCCCACAAGGAAATAAAAATTTATACATTTGGAATAAACACCAACCAAATTAAACTAAACATCAATTAACTATCATGAATAAACTAAACCTACCATTATTGAGCTTTTTCTATTTATTTTTCGCAAGTATTTACGCTCAACCAACATTGAACAACTCTGTTTTCCCGATCATTGGAGATGTTAGCGAGTATGGTTATTTGTCAAGTGGACAAAACATCTTACCAGGAAATTCTGGAGAAAATATAACTTGGGACTTTTCAAATTTGGTTCTTGATTTGTCGACAACCACTATTTCATATTTAGAACCATCGACTACTCCTTATTTTAATTCATTTCCTGAAGCCAATATGGCTATTTTTTACTCAAATAATCAAATTGAATATACAAAAAAAACAGCTGATTCAATGATTCATCAAGGTCAATATATCACGGGTATTGACTATCAATTATACAGTAATACACGCTTAGATTTAAAAGTGCCATTAAATTTAGGAGAATCTTTTACAGATGATTTTGCAACCAATTTCACAAATCCAAGTGGTGATTATATCGTGAGGACAGGCACAATTGAAAGTACTTTTGACGGATATGGAACATTAATCTTACCAGAGCAAACCATACCGAATTGTATAAGAATTAAAACAACAAAATACTCACATGACATAGTAGGATCTTCAACTGTCGATTATTACGATACATTGTATCATTGGTATTCGCCTAACATTAGAAATTATCTGCTCCATTATAATTCTTTTACTGTTTCTGGAACACATTATTCGTTTGGTTATTTAAGAGGCAATTTTCATTTAAATTTGGACGAAATTAACGACCAAAACTTCGAAATAACTATTTCCCCGAATCCTTCAACCGAGTTAATTACGATTTCTATATTTAACGTGGAAGATTCTAAAAAAACATGTTACATTTTTGATGCAAGTGGAAGAGTAATGAAGGAACTCACCTTAACTGAAAGCAATTCAATTGTTGATATTTCTGAATTAAAGGCAGGAATCTATTTTGTGAGGATCGGAAATTCGGAACAAAAATTTGTGAAGGAATAAGCATTTATACCATAGTAGAAATACGAAACCAATGCATTCCCAAACCTTAAATTAGACCTTTCGCCAAGTCTCAAACCATTCATCAAAAACAAACCAACCCTTCCACGTGTTTAATCGTTTGAAGTGAAAATCAAATTTCACAGAAACAAAATAAAATTCATCTTTTTAAGTTAATGCGTCATGAAAGAAAAACGAAACGTGCTGTTCATTTTATGCTTGTGCTTCACAAGTGCTTTGACAATTTCTTCATGTACCAAAGAAAAAACCGATGATGGTACAGATCAAGAACTCTATGAAATGGCCAAAACAACGGATGGATTTGTTTGGTTTAAGGAAAGTGATGATTTACTGGATAAAAGTTCAGGAAGTGGTCATCCACAAGCGTTTCTTCGCACACGTTATAATGCCGTGGCCGCAACAAAACTCGACTCGGATGGTAAAATTGTTCCAGGTGCCGTTTTCCCAGAAGGTTCATTGATTGTCAAAGAATTATATGCGAACGCAACAACACTTGAACGGTATGCCATTTTATACAAACAATCTCAAAATATCAACGCCGATGCCAACGGCTGGGTTTGGGGTTATATTGATGCAAACGGAACAGTTGCGGTGCCAGCATCCAGCAAAGGAAATTCTTGTATAAGTTGCCATTCGCAAGGAGGAAATATTGATTATATGTTGATGAACAAGTATTTTCCTTGATGATAAGACGTTACCAAAAAAATGATTGATAAACAGCCCACAAAAAAAGTCAGCGAACGAAAAAAAACAATTCGAAATGGATTCTGGATTGCCTTGCTAGCCGTTTGGAGTTTCTTGGCTGGAGCCTATTTTCATTTGGGCTGGGTTCGCGATCGATCGTTTAATTTCCAAGCAGGATTTATTCTGGGAGGAATTGCCATGTGGCTCGTGTTCGGTGGAATTGGCATTTTGGTTTACCGTCTTTCAAAAAGAGATGGATTTACTGACCCTTCTAAATTCGCCTTAGGAATAATCAGTTTTTTAACCCTCTTTTTTCTTGCGATAGCAGGTGTGAAGTATTCGGATGTCCAAAAAGACAAATTTGTCGAAGAACTAGAACCCTATTTCGTTGAATACTACACGGACAAAGCCGTTAAAAACGGAAGTAAAATCGAACAACTGGATCTTGAACTTCACGACCTGTATTTTATGCTTTCGTATGATCTTCGAAAACAAAAAGACCTGCCAAAATTGATGCAACTTACATCAAGTAAAGCTATTTTTCATGACCATCAGTTGATTTCGGATATGTGCGTTAAACAATTGAAAGCCGAGGCGAGATTGGGCTATCCGCCACCGAAAGGTTTGTTAGAACTCTTTGAACACGATTAAATTCTAAAGGATTTATTTAGTTCCGAATACGAAAGTAGTTTCAAATTCGTTCTACCTTTGAAGACAACAAACTTTTGAAAACAAATAAGCACAAAATATCCTTAAAACAAAACCCAATGAAACAACTAAGCCTCACTACAATCCTATTCGTTTTCTTCGCTTTAAGCGGAAACGCACAAACCAAAAAATTCGCTTTTGGAATCAATCTTTACCCAAACTATTCTGCAGGAATTATTTCGAACGATGGAAATACGCCAGGATCTGTTGAAAACGGTTTCGATGCGATTGAAACGTGGAAGCCGTGTTTAAGTTCAAGCATTTTTGTAGAATACATCATCAATGAAAAATCAATGCTCGGATTCGGAATGGGTTATCAAAACAATGGTGAAAAAACACAAAAAATTCAATTGATTTATGCTTACAATCCACAAACTGGACAGCCAATTATCGATCCTTCTGCACCTTCAGAAGCTCAATTCATCCACAACCGACACAATCTTGAACTACCCATTTATTATAAACGCATGTTCGGAAAGCGCTTTTATTTGCAAGCAGGCGTCAGTGGTCTGATCAACTTATTCAATACAAGTACTTCTGTTTACACCTATTTGGATGATTCAAAAGAAAGAACGACGAGCACTGATAATTCAACCGATTTTCGAAGATTTAACATTGCTGCAAATCTTGGTTGCGGATGGAACTATTTAACCCGTGACAAATTCACGCTCTTCGTTCAACCATCATTCCAATACGGTATTTTAGGTGTTTCAAAAACGGCTTCACTTAACCGCAATTTCTTTTCAACAGGAATTTCAACGGGAATTAAATTCTAATTCCCGCCGAGCACCCCTTTATTGATTTTCTTGAAAGTCTAATTACTAATTCAACACTTATTCAATGGCAATCTTTCTTTGGGTAAAATGAGGTTGATTCCATTCATCCAAATAGTTGATGTATAAAAGATAGTTTCCTGGAGCAAAATGTGCAGTTTTTAGCTGAATTCCTCCTTCTTCGATTACGTTGTACTTTTCGTTCACCATTTTACGACCTGTAATGTCTATCAGTTCGATCGACACATTTGACCAATCAGCAGAATTGCGAATTGTCATTATATCAGTAGATGGATTTGGATACGTTGAAATAGTTGATGCCCCAGATTCTAGTTCATCAATTCCAATTCCGCCGACAGAAATTTGCATTGTCTGAGAGTTAACAGTTCCATCACAAAAAGTGACGGTTAATGTGACTGTATAAACACCGTTCGCAGTATAAGCGTGCGTCGGGTTCTGAATTGTGGTAGTTACACCGTCTCCAAAATTCCACATCCAATAAATTGGGTTATCATAACTGGCGTCCGTAAAGAAAATGGTTTGATTCGACGAAGGACTTGGCGTATTGACACTGAAATTTACAATTGAATTGGCTGGTGTACCTGAAGGCGTTGAGGTATATGAAAGCTCAAAACCTGTTTCAGTCACAGAAAAATCTGATGTAAATTCAATATATGCTATTCCTGCTGTGGTGGTATATGGGAGTTGAAGATCAACACCAGTATACGTTACCAATACAGGAGCCGTTGCATCGGGACCATCGTAAATAATAAGATAATCATACCATGCTTCAATGCTCATTGCTTCCATTGTGAACGTAATATTTTCTGCATCACACAGCTGAATGAGCAAGGAGCAATTTTCTCCATCTTGGTATGAACCAGACGCTCCACCAGAATCGAAAATATAGCCCGCAGGTAAATACGTGATACCTTGAGTACACATACTCAAATTTGAAAAGCATTCAATTTGTTGAACAATCGTATCAACACCTGCACAATTATGCGCGATTAATTGCACAGAATACATTCCTGGATTCATGTACATTTTGTTAGGATTTTGAACATTCGCTGTCGTTCCATCGCCAAAATCCCATTCCCAACTTGTTGGATTGTGTGTTGTAAGATCAGTGAACTGGGATAGTTGACCAGCAGATACTCCTTGAACAGAAAAATTGGCAACTGGATCCAAAGGATTTATTTCAATTGCGTTGACAATCGTTTCAGTGTCTACTCCAGGACAAAGAAGTGTATTAGAGACAACCAATGTCACCGTATAACTTCCGTTCGCAGCATAAACATGTGTTGGGTTTTGTAACGTTGACGTGTTTCCATCTCCAAAGTTCCAAGAGTAATTTTCATAACCTGTATTGGCGCCAAAAGACGTTGTTAAAGGAGCGACGCACGCGAAATTTTCTGAGATTGTAAAATCAGCATTCACCTGGCCAGATACAGTGTTCGGTCCAACCCCAACAGCATACCAAGCATGTACAACGGCAAAATGCTGAGGAGAGCACAAACCGAATAAATCAATTGCGGCTTGTTCAGAACCTAAACGAGCATCCATAAACGTTGATGACGGCGTAAGATAAAATGCTAAGTTTCGATAAGCGATTGCCATTGCGTCAGTCATCCCAATTGAAGCGACCGCATAATTATCTCCCAAATCATTTGTTCCTGTTCCTCCATTGCACAAAAGATAGTACCAGAAGTTTTGAATTCCACTGTCATAATGCACAATATCACCATTGTTAAAATACAAACCATTGTAACAATCTGCATTGAAAAACTCATTCGGATTTGCCATATTTCTGAAAGCCGATTCGCCCGGAGCATTTGGATGTAATAGTTGATCTCCGATATACCAAGTAGCAATTGCTGGAGCATTTAGAAATCGAATTGTCGCACCAAAAATGTCACTAAACGATTCATTCAAAGCACCCGACTCATCAGAATAAATCAATCCAGCTGAATACTCAGTAACACCATGTGTTAATTCATGTGCCGTCACTTCCAACGAAACAACTGGAAAATGATCTGCGTCTCCATTTCCATAGTACATAGAATTTTCCGGACCACCAGACCAATACGCATTTAATCCAACATTCGCATCATTCACATAATTAATGATTATCCCAGCTGCGTTATCATAAGAATCACGGTTAAAATTGTTAAAATAAAAATCGTACGTTGCCTCTGCTCCAAAATGAGCATCCATTGCAAATTCATCCAAATTTGCATTTACATTGTTCCAATTATTGTCAGCATCCACATACGGTTGCATTGACGCAGCATTCAGCGTTTGAATTCCGCTTCCTCTTCCCGTTTCCGTGGTAACAAAATTGGATGACGATACTGCATTTGTCGTTACGGTTTGAACACCTGAAAATTGTGTATGACCTATACCGACTGCATCGGTTGAACACATTTTGTTTATTACTGACAATACTTTTCCAGAAAGGGCATCAATGTAAATCACTTTATTTACATGTGGCGATTTCGAAAAGACCGCAAGTTTATACGCCAGATTTGGTTTGTTTTTGGACAGAAACACAACAATATCCGAACTAGTTGAGCTTAAATTTTCCTTTTTAAGTTGCACCAAGCTATCCTTTAGTGCTATCATCAAGGCATCGTCACTTGAAATCGTTGGCACGATGTTTAACTGAATAGTTGGTTCAAAATCACCATTTGCCGATTGAATAAAACCGTTTTTTGAGTGATAAATAAAGACATTTCCTTCAACAGGTGTGTTTTTATACATTTGCTGATAACGCGAATGCACCATTCCCATTTGATCCGTCTCTGTTCGGATTAATTCCCACGAATTGTCTTGATTATCACCAAACAACAAATGTGATAATTCAAGCATTGAAGAATCATTGTAAGCGTTTGAACGAAGATTAATCGACTCGATAGAATGGTTTTTTTCATTGAGCAGAATGCTTGTTGCGCCTGGTATTTTATGTTCGGCATCCTTCCCGTAGAATCGTTGAGCATTGGAAAATTGTGTAATTAAAATTCCAAAAAGCAAGAATATCATTTTTCTCATATGACACGTGGTTTAATTGTTTTGAGATAAATCAAATTAAAGAAATTTTAAGACATGAGCGCTTAAAAAATATTTAAAATGTAGCAATTAATTTTTTAAAGGTAATTTAGGTCAAGTAATCGCTTTGTAATGCATCCAAGCAAGGCGAAGAGAGCTCCCAGCAGTTAAAATGAAATTTGTACTTTTATCCGATGCTCGGCAAAATCCCATACGAATTCTCAGCTCAAACATGGCAACATGCTGCTCCTGGCGGTTGGTATTTTGTGACCTTGCCTGTTGACGTTTCTACAGAAATTCGTGCGCATTTTAAATGGCAAGAAGAAGGTTGGGGACGCTTAAAAGTGCTGGCGAAAATTGGTTCAAGCGAATGGGAAACAGCCATTTGGTTCGACACGAAACGCTCCAGTTATTTACTTCCATTGAAAGCGGTCATTCGCAAAAAAGAAGGAATTGAAGTAAATCAAACGATTCAGATTACGCTTTTGGTTTAACTTTGAAGCTCGTATGAAAGTTACAAAACTCAGTCTAAACGAATCATTACCGCTCACGTGCTCTCGCAAAGGAACGTGTTGCCATGGAAATCAAGTATTGTTGAATCCATGGGAATTGGCACGTTTGGCACATGAAAAGAACATGTCAGCAGCTGAATTTCGTGCAGCGTTTTGTATTCAAGGAGGCAGTGTTTTGCATTTCAATGGAGAAAAAGATCAACGTGGAAAAGCAGCCTGTGGTTTGTACACTGAGAATTTTGGTTGCAGCGTTCATACTGCAAGACCGCTTGCTTGTCGTTTATTTCCTTTGGGCCGACAAGTGCAACATGAAAAAGCGGAATACATTTTCCAAGGAACTACTTTTCCTTGTTTGAATGGCTGTTCAGAAGTGCTTGATTTACCAAAAATCACCGTTGCAGATTATTTAGAAGGACAAGTAACCGCCGATTTTGAATTGGCGCAAGATGCCTATTTGGAAATCATGCAGAACTTGGCAGATATCGCTTTCACCTTACTATTGGAAACAGGTTTGTCTGAATCAGGCGACAAAGCAACCTTAACACAATGGCGCAAAAGTGGATTGCTAAATGGCGAGCAACTTGCACAATTACTACCAACTGAATGGCAAGAAGCATTGATTGTACCAAGCATTTCAGTCGAGAAAACAGATGTTCAATCCTTTATCGAGGCGCACAATGAGCGATTGCAAGAACAAGCGCAACTTCACGTCAATGGTTTGTCGAGCATGAACGATTTCCATGAAGCTGCTGTTCTAATGATGCGTATGGCCTTGTTTTTGGCCCGTTCGTTGGGAGCCGATTCAAGCTCATTGTCAGAAATGTGGATTGATGTTGCGAAGGAAAACGGCGCTCGTGAGTAAGTGTTTAAATCGCTGAATCTTTAATCAATGGTAAAATTTCCAAGGATTTTTTCAACTGATACAATGGTAGCGTTTCCATCTTTGTTGCAACTTGGTTTTCATCAAGGTCTTTAAAAATCAATACAGCGCCATTTCTTGTTGGACGCAAATACAATTGTTCTAAAAAGCCTTCTGCTTTCCAAGCCACAATAACTTCTCGTTCATGCTGGATGATTTCTTGGAAATTAGTCGGTAAATTTTCTGTGTCGATTGTCAAAATTGCTAAAACTCTGTTCATGATTGTTTCTTTAAATAATTCGTAGTGCTTTTGGGATAAATCCTTATCCGTTTAAAACGAAATTACTAACTTGGACTACTTGTAATCAATCGTAATTAAGATTGTGTATAGACTAAAATAATAGACCAATGGGAAATACGGCAGTTCGCAAGACAAAAGACTTTATTCCGGGAAATTGTCCCGTATCTTTCACAATGAATATGTTTGGTGGAAAATGGAAACCAAGCATTATTCACATGATTCGCACAGATCGCAATCGTTACAGTTTAATGTTGAAAGACATGCATGAAATCAGCAAGCAAACCTTGACGAATCAATTACGTGAGTTGGAAATGGATGGAATAATTGAACGTACTATTTTTGCAGAAATTCCGCCACGTGTTGAATATTCGATTACACCTTATGGTGAAACATTGCTTCCAATCATTGACAGTATGTCGCGTTGGGCAAAAGAACACATGCCAGTGCAATTGCGCAAAGTTGAAGGAACCTGTGTGAAATAATATTAGTTGATTTTATGGCAATTTTCTACCTCATTCTGATTCTCATTACTGCAATCATAAGTATTTATTTCGCATTCAAGAGCCATGAATTTCGTAAGTTTTTAGCTGGTGCTTTTTTCGTGAGTGGCGGCATTCAACTTTACTTGGCCTATATGCATGTTTCAATTCCAGTTGCTGGAACTACTATTTTACAAGAAGCATCACTTGGTTATACACGCGGGATTATGCACTTAGTTTTAAGTTTGGTTTGCATCTATTTTGGATTTATCCGCAAGAAAAAACACTAAACAAATTCTTGCAATCATTGTTCTTTAAATATGATTGTATCCATCACCAAATTAGAATTAAAATCCTACGCCAAAATAGTTGCCTTTTTCGGGTTTAACCAGAAAATCATTAAGGAGTTACAAGGCTCCAACTGCAAAGCATTCAAAGTTTCGCCCAATTGGAGTTTTAGAACGTGGTACACAATGACCTTGTGGGAATCGGAAGCAGATTTACTTGCATTCTACCGCGGTGGAACCCACGCAGAAGCAATGCGACAAGCGGCAAATTTCTCAACGAACCTGAAAGCTTTTCGCACGGAAGGGAAACACTTGATTTCATGGAACGAGGCAAAACAACTATTGAAACAACAGTAAGCGATTAGTTTCCTTTCACCAGTTGAAGAAAAGCGATTTGTCCATTCTTTAATTTTATTCGCAAAAAGAAGTTGCCTGTAGCCAAGTTCTTAACATTTAGCTGTGCTTCATTTTTCGCTAAAAGAGCAAACGTTAATTCTTGTTGTTTTCCATTTACGTCAATTGCTTTAATGGATTGAATTTCAGATAAACGGTCTGAATAAATGGTAACAAAATCAGTTGAAGGATTTGGATAAGCCTTCAAATCGATGTTCGCCTGCAATTCCATCGTTCCTACGTTTAGGTCACAACCATCAATCCCATTATCATAATACGTCGTGTCGTTTCTCGAATAGCAGATCAAATCAGATTCAAAAAATTCAAAAGGTTGCATGTGACCTAATAGCCCTTTATTATGTCCAATACCTTCCATCCATTTTTCTGCAATACCCAAATTTGTACTCAATTCGAATACACTGCGCGTTTCATTTCCAACTTGAAAATTGGTAATTGCCGTAACCGTTATTGCAGTGTCTGAATTAATAATTGTTTGCGGCAAGGTATCTCCCACTTGTAAATCAAAATCATACAACAAGGTATCGACAGAATTGATCAAATCATAGGAATACACTTTTTTACCCACTTGTCTAACATAACCATAGAGATTGGAAAACGTATAATCCGCATTACAAATAACTCCAGGCAGCGGGTTTATCGGACTTTCAGACATTACACCATGATAGATTAAATGCTTGTAGGTTAATCCCCCAATGACAGAATCACCAACAATTTCAACGACATATTTCCCTTGCGTCCAACAAGGTGCTGTTAACGAAAGTCCTACAGAGTTTATTCTCCATTTTGAACCATCAGCCAAATAATTAGGCGTTTGACCCAAAACCATTTTTCCAGAAAAAAACAGCACCATAACCACTAGAACAATTGACTTCATAAACATACTTTTAACACTACGAACGTACATTTTCTTTTAAAGGTTGAGAAATTCTGCAATTTCAACCAATTAATTGTGTGAACAAGCTCGGGTTTTGATTCAAGTATTCAAAATGAAATTGCAAACGTTCCAAGTTTTGCATGATTGCGTCAAGATCTGTTTTGTTTTTTAATTCCAAGCCAACAACTGCAGGACCACTTTCACGGTTATTCTTCTTTGAAAATTGGAAAAAAGTAATGTCGTCTGTTGGTCCCAACACCTTGCTCACAAAATCTTTCAAAGCTCCTGGTCGCTGCGGAAATTGAATTAAAAAGTAGTGTTTTAGTCCTTCGTAAAACAATGAGCGTTCCTTAATTTCCTCTGTGCGCGTGATATCATTGTTACTTCCACTCACAATACAAACGACGGTTTTTCCCTGAAGTTCTTCTTTCAATTGATCCAACGCAGCGATACTCAAGGCTCCCGCTGGTTCTACCACCATTGCTTCTTCGTTGTACAATTTCAGAATGGTGCTGCACACTTTTCCTTCATCCACCGTAATGACACGATCCAAGCGATCGCGGCAGAGTTGAAAATTCAAATCTCCCACACGCTTTACCGCTGCTCCGTCTACAAACTTGTCGATTTCCAGCAAGCCTATATTTTCGCCCGCTTCAATAGCCGTTTTCATCGAGGCTGCTCCTGCAGGTTCAACTCCAATAATTTTGGTATTCGGGCTCAAGTGTTTAAATACAGTTGAAACGCCTGCTGCTAATCCACCTCCACCAATTGGAAGCAGTAAATAATCGATTGGATCTTTTACCTGTTTTAATAATTCCAACCCAATTGTTCCTTGTCCAGCAATCACTTTCACATCATCAAACGGATGGACAAAAACGTTGTTATTCTTTTCACAAAATACGATTGCTTCCTTGTAAGCGTCGTCAAAGGTATCGCCTGCTAATACTATTGTCACATTTCCTTTTCCAAACAATTCAACTTGCTTAATTTTCTGTTTGGGCGTTGTGGTCGGCATGAAAATCGTACCGTGGATGTTCAATAAATTGCACGAAAAGGCGACTCCTTGTGCATGATTTCCTGCACTTGCACAAACGATTCCTTGCGATTTTTGCGTTTCATTCAAGGAGAGAATTTTATTGTATGCTCCACGAATTTTATACGAACGCACCACTTGTAAATCTTCTCGTTTCAAAAAGATAGTTGCACCTATTTGTTCAGATAAATTCATGTTCCAACTACAAGGCGTTTCAGTGACGACTGATTGAAGTGTCTCATACGCTTTGTCTATTTGATTAACTAAATCCATTTCAATTGAGCGTTTTCATGTCGGTCATCGCTTGACGCAAATAATCTCCCACGTATTCAATCTCATGCGAACGAATTGATTTGTTTACAGCAATTAATTCCAAATTGTCAACTTCATTTGATACACTGAAATCTGTACCTATTATCGTTTCAGAACACTTTGCCATAAAACCTTCTAATAAAGGAAAACAAGAATGATAAAACAAATAGCAACCATATTCTGCTGTATCGGAAATAATGCGATTCATTTCATACAACTTTTTACGTGCAATCGTGTTTGCAATAAGCGGAACTTCGTGCAAAGATTCATAATATGCCGATTCAGCTTTAATTCCTGATTTCGTCATTGTTTCATACGCCAATTCAACACCTGCTTTTACGAAAGCCACGAGCAAGGTTCCATGATCAAAGTACTGTTGATTCGCGAGTTTTTCACTGCTCGCACTTGTCTTTTCAAAAGCAGTTTCGCCAGTTTGACGTCTCCATTCCAACAATTCAGCATCGCCATTTTTCCAATCAAGCATCATGCGTTGTGAAAAAGCTCCACTTAAAATATCATCCATGTGTTTCACAAAAAGCGGACGTAGAATGAACTTCAATTCAACCGCCAATTCGAATGCTTCAATTTTGGCAGGATTCGATAAGCGATCCATCATGTGTGTAATTCCACCTTGTTTCAATGCTTCCGTAATTTCTTCCCAACCATATTGAATCAAATGAGCTGCATATGCTGGTTCCACCCTATTTTTAAGCATTTGATCAAAACACAAGACAGAAGCCGTTTGCAATAAACCGCACAACATCGTTTGTTCACCCATTAAATCAGATTTTACTTCGGCGACAAACGAAGATAACAACACGCCGGCTTTATGTCCACCAGTTGCTACGGCATACGCTTTCGCTTGGTTATAGCCAATCCCTTGTGGATCATTTTCTGAATGAATTGCAATCAATGTTGGCACACCAAAACCACGTTTGTATTCTTCACGCACTTCTGTTCCTGGACATTTTGGAGCAACCATGATTACGGTGATATCTTCACGAATTTGTATACCTTCTTCCACAATGTTAAAACCGTGTGAATATGACAAGGTCGCTCCTTTTTTCATCAATGGTATTAATGTATTTACTACAGATGTGTGTTGTTTATCGGGAGTCAAATTCAACACAACATCTGCTGTTGGAATCAACTTTTCGTAGGTATCAACCTGAAATCCATTCTTTGCGGCGTTTTGCCAAGACGTATTTTGTTGTTCAATCGCTTCTTTTCTCAAGGCATACGAAATATCTAAACCAGAATCGCGCATGTTTAAACCTTGATTTAATCCTTGAGCGCCACATCCTACAATGACGATTTTTTTGTTCAATAACGCCGTAACTCCGTTTTCAAATTCAGATTTTGGTAGGAATTCACATTTCCCAAGTTGTTCGGTTTGTTTTCTAAATGGAAGTTGATTAAAGTAATTTTTCATGTCAATTTTATTAATGTTCTAATTCGTGTAAATATGTTTTAAGTGTTTTCATTGGCTTGGATATCGCCACGCGTCCGGAGCGCACAAATTCAAGCACATCGAACTGATCTAAATCTTCAAACAGTTGATCTAATTCTTTTGACTGACCCGTTTTTTCAATGATGATAAAGGCTTCTTCTACCGCTAGAATTCGTGCATTGTGTTCGCGAATCACACTTTCCGTTTCTCCTTTCAAAAAAGCTTGCGTCGGGATTTTATACAAGGCAATTTCTTGATGAACAACGTCTTCATCCGCATGATAAAATGCTTTTAGCACTTCCACTTGTCGCTCAATTTGTCCAACCACTTTTTTCACTTGTTCCACATCCGTTTTCACCACAATCGTGTAACGGTAAACACCTTTCACTTCCGATTCTGAAGCCGTAATACTCTCAATATTCAAATGGCGACGCGTAAAAATGATGGTGATACGGTTCAATATTCCAATTCTATTTTCCGTAAAGACGGATATATTAAAGATCTTTTCCATGTTCTTAGTTTAATCTGATTTCTGATACTGAAGCGCCTGTTTCGATCATTGGGAATACGTTTTCCTCTTGCTGAACGACTACCTCCAAGAAAAATGCACCTTTCGATTGCAGCATTTCTTCTAATCCTTTTTCAAGTTCATTGCGTTCAGTAATCTTGCTTGTTTGAATTGAATAAGCTTTGGCAATTGCACAAAAATCTGGGTTCACAATTTCCGTAAATGAATAGCGACGATCAAAGAACAATTGTTGCCATTGGCGCACCATTCCTAAAAAGTTATTGTTGAGCACCATTATTTTCACATCGACTTTTGCTTGTAAAATCGTTCCCAATTCTTGCAAGGTCATTTGGAAACCGCCATCACCAATAATGGCAACAACCGTTTGACTTGGATTACCCAATTTTGCACCAATCGCTGCTGGCAAACCAAAGCCCATTGTTCCCAAACCACCAGAAGTGACATTGTTGCGTTGACCTTTGTATTTGTAATAACGTGCCGTAACCATTTGATGCTGTCCAACATCCGTCACCACAATCGCTTTTCCATCGGTTTGTTCGGATAATAAATGGATTACTTCGGCCATTTTTAATTCATCACTTGTTGGATGTATTGCCGCATCAACAATTTCATTCGCTTCAATTGCTTCCAAGTCTTTGAATTGTTGCAACCATTGCCCATGATTTTTTGCCTCTACCACTTTCGTCAATAAATCCAACGCTTCTCGTGCATCCGCATGAAGCGCAACCGTTGCAGGAATGATTTTATTCAATTCTGCTTTGTCGATATCGATGTGAATCACTTTCGCTTGCTTGGCATAACGCGAAACATCACCCGTTACCCGATCATCGAAACGCATACCAACGGCAATTAAGACATCGCATTCATTGGTCAACACGTTAGGCGCATAATTTCCATGCATTCCCAAATAACCAAAGTATTGTTCATGATTTGTAGGAAAAGCTCCCAAGCCCAACAAAGTTGAAGCAACGGGAATTCCACTTTTTTCTGCGAAATCGATTAACGCTTGCTCAGCATTCGACAAATAAATTCCTTGTCCAACAACTAAAAACGGACGCTTCGCCGAATTGATCAATTCAACTGCTTCGTTCAAAACTGTCTTATCAATTGTTGGCTTAGTGCTATAACTTCTGATCGACGTGCACGGTTCATAGACAAAATCTACCATTCCAAATTGCGCGTCTTTTGTAATATCTACCAACACCGGGCCTGGTCGACCAGTTCGTGCGATGTAAAATGCTTTTGCCAATGCTGGTGAAATATCTTCCGCTTTCGTGACCTGAATGTTCCACTTGGTAACTGGCATTGAAATTCCAATTACATCGGTTTCTTGAAAAGCGTCCGTTCCTAACAAATGTGATGCAACTTGTCCCGTAACACAAACCACTGGAGTAGAATCGATCATGGCATCGGCCAAACCTGTAATGAGGTTCGTTGCTCCCGGACCAGATGTTGCGAAACAAACTCCCACTTTTCCAGACGTGCGCGCGTAACCTTGCGCTGCGTGAATTGCACCTTGTTCGTGTCGCACCAACACATGCTGTATTGTATCTTTAAAATCGTATAACGCATCATAAATCGGCATAATTGCGCCTCCTGGATAACCAAATAAGGTTGTTACTCCTTCTTGTTCTAAGCAGCGCATCACTGCTTCTGCACCTCTACTTTTCATCATTTCTTATTTATCTGTTATACAACCTTCTGAAGCGCTTGCTACACATTTGGCGTAGCGGTATAAAACTCCTTGTTTCACTTTCATTTCTGGTTGAATCCAATTTCTTTTTCTTTCTACTAAAACCTCATCAGCGATATGTAGCGTCAATGTATTATTCGTTGCATCGATGGAGATTTTATCGCCATTTTCTACAAGTGCGATTGTTCCTCCGTCAAATGCTTCTGGTGTAATGTGTCCAACAACAAATCCATGTGTTCCTCCCGAAAAACGACCGTCTGTGATTAACGCAACTGAAGACCCTAATCCCGCTCCCATAATTGCCGAAGTTGGTTTAAGCATTTCCGGCATTCCAGGTCCGCCTTTTGGTCCACAATAACGAATGACAACAACAGATCCTTCTTTCACTTTTCCTTCACGTACACCATCAATTACAGCATATTCATCATTAAATACGACAGCCGTTCCTTCAAAATATTCGCCTTCTTTACCACTAATTTTTGCCACAGAACCTTCTTCCGCCAAGTTTCCGTAAAGTACTTGCAAATGCCCTGTTTCTTTAATTGGATTACTGATGTCATGGAAGACTTGTTGTCCATCCATCAAATCGGGAACCGTTTCCAGGTTTTCAGCAACTGTTTTTCCAGTTACGGTAAGGCAATCACCGTGGAGCAAATTGAGTTTCAGTAAATATTTCATGACTGCTGGCACACCTCCAACTCGATGAAGATCTTCCATTAGGTAATTTCCACTCGGCTTCAAATCAGCTAAAACGGGGGTTTTGTCGCTAAAGCGTTGTACATCATCCACTGTTAATTTCAGTCCAACAGAATGAGCCATTGCAATCAAATGAAGAACTGCATTTGTGGAACCACCCAACACAAGCGTCATCGTTATCGCATTTTCAAATGCTTTCATGGTCATGATGTCGCGCGGTTTGATGTCCTTTTCAAGTAACAACCGCATTGCCTTTCCAGCTGCTTCACATTCTTTTTGTTTTTCGTCACTCAGCGCGGGATTCGAAGAACTGTAGGGCAAACTCATTCCCAGAGCTTCGATTGCCGATGACATGGTATTCGCTGTATACATTCCACCACAAGCACCAGCTCCAGGACACGCATTTTTTATTACCCCTTTGAAATCTTCTGGAGTGATGGTATTGTTGAATTTCTTGCCCAAAGCTTCAAAGGCCGAAACGATATTTAAGGATTCACCTTTCCATTTTCCTGAATGGATCGTTCCTCCGTACACCATGATCGAAGGACGATTCAATCTTCCCATGGCGATAATCGAACCAGGCATGTTTTTGTCACAACCAACCACTGCGATTAAACCATCATACCATTGTGCATTGACAACTGTTTCAATCGAATCGGCAATAATATCTCGCGAAATCAAAGAATATTTCATTCCTTCTGTTCCGTTGGAAATACCATCACTTACGCCAATTGTATTGAAAATCAGACCAACCAATTCTTGATCAACAACTGAGGTTTTTACTTTTTTAGCCAAGTCATTCAAGTGCATATTGCACGTATTTCCTTCATAACCTGTGCTTACGATTCCAACTTGAGCTTTGTCAAAATCTTCATCTTTGAGACCAATTCCATACAACATCGCTTGAGCAGCAGGTTGAGTTTCATCTTGCGTGATTGTTTTACTGTACTTATTTAATTCCATGAGTTATAAATAAACGTGTTTGTATTCGTTGGTAGCAACTCTACGTTTGTACATGCGCTGCACCAAATAACTGTTTGTATCTTCCCAGTTCATTGGAAAACGGTAGTCATTGAATTGTTCAATTCCAATTACTTCAGCTGCTGTTCCGCAGAAAAATGCTGCATCTGCGTTTAACAATTCTTCAGGCTTAAAGAAACGTTCTTCAATTTCAACTCCTAACTCTTGTGCAAGTTCGAAGACTGTGGCGCGCGTAATTCCAGAAAGGATATTTCCTAAAGGGGCCGTTACCAATTTTCCGTCTTTTTCAAAAAAGAAATTCGCTCCAGGTCCTTCTGCTACGTTTCCATTAATGTCTGTCAATAAAGCTTCGTCGAATCCTTTTTGTTTCGCTTCTGTTGTTGCTAAGATGCTGTTTGTGTAATGTCCAACAACTTTTGCTTGCACGTGACATGCTTTTGGGTTTGGACGTTGGTAAGAAGAGAGCATAACTTTCAACATTTTATCACCAAGGTATTTTCCCCATTCCCACACCATGATAACAACATTCACTTCATCTGTAGGTGTTAGCGACATGTTTTCTCCAAGATAAACCAAGGGACGAATGTAGGCATCACTCAAGTCGTTCAATTCCAATAAGCGATACGTGATTTGTTCTAATTCCTCAGAAGAATAGCGCAATGAAATATGCATTTTATCTGCTGAATAATGCAAGCGATCATAATGCTCTTTCGCTTTAAAAATTCGCGTTCCATCTGGTGTTTCATACGATCGAATTCCTTCGAACACTCCATTCCCATAGTGCATTGTTTGATTGTACAAACCTACTTTGGCATCTTTTGCTTTTACATACTCACCGTTCAAAAAAACGATTGTTTCATCTGTGTAATACATCATTTTAAAAATTTACATAAACTAAAAAAGCCCTCCCCAAATGAATGAGAAAGGCTGACTTTTTTGAATACAAGCAATTCTCACTCCATCGGAATGATAATAATGATTGGGATAATGATTGCTTGTTTCATACCTAATTGTAACTTGAAAAACACTATTATCTGTTAACTACGATGAATTTGCTAGTATACGATACCGAAGCATTCGTCAACTTTACAAAATACACACCTGTTGCAAGATTCTCTTTTAAAAACACATCTACTTTATTGTCATTTGCTTCGAAAGCAATTGTGTTTGATGCGATTGTTTGTCCTGTTGAATTAACAATTTGAACATCCAGCTCTTCTGATTTTGAAAAAGAATAATAGATATTCAATACATTGTTTAAATTGTTAAATGACGCTTTAATGTCAATTTCTTTGTTGCATGAATTATCAACTGAAATCGTTTTCAATTGGCGTTTTGTTCCATCTAAATCAGTTTGAGATAAGCGATAATAACTCATACCTCTTGTCAATGAATAATCTTGGAAAGAATAGTCAACATATTCTGTAGAGTTAATCATTCCTTGGACAATGCTCAATTCAGAAAACTGGCCGTCTTCGTTTGCTTTTTCAATTGTAAAGAATGCATTATTATGTTCGGAAGCTGTTTCCCAAATTAGATTATTAAAGTTTTCATTACAGAAACCTTTGAAATCAATTAATTCGATTGGTAACACTTCGATTGAGCCACATGTTCCAGTAAAACTTGGAGGAGACAATGTTGGTGTGTAAAACGTATTTGAACTTAGTGTTTTTGTCACTGGACTTCCAGAACTTGAAGGAACGGATCCAAAATAGGTAACTGAAACACTCGTCGCTGAAGATGAAGCATCACTAACAATGTTTGTACTTCCACTCGTTAAAAATTGACAATCTCGCACAGTCACGTTACACGCATTACTGAATCCATTTGCTGCATAGATATCAAATCCAAGATCACCAACATTACCTATGAATACTGTTGAATCCACTGTCAGGTTGATTGTTTTCAAGGTTGAGAAAGCACCAGAAGTACCTAAGTATCGGCATGCAATTGCTCCACCTCTCAAGGTTCCAGCAGATTTTGCATTATTTTCAAAACGGCATTTTGTAAATCGTGCGGTTCCTGCATTCATAAAGAAGGCACCACCATAAACGGTTGTTGAAGTTTGACCAGCGGTATTGCCTTGAATAATACAATTAGAAACATTCAACACTCCATTCGTTTGAGAAATCGCCCCACCATGTGAAGCCATATTATTTGAAATTCTGCAATTTCGCACGGTTACGTTTGTAGTAGGATCTCCCTCAATTCTCAATCCACCACCGTCAAATGAGCCAACCTTATAATTGTTTGAAAGTATAGAATTTTCGATTACTAATGTGATTGCTGTTCCGTATGCTTCTATTCCACCGGTGTAGGCTGTACCATTTGTGTTACAAAAACTTCCACCGCCTTTTACGGTTACTGATGAATTGGATAAAACAGAAAGTGCAGGATTACCGCCAGACAAACCATTTTCTATAAAGTTTATATTTTCTAAGAGAATTCCAGATCTTACAACTCCTGCACCACCAATTGTAATTGCTTGTCCACTGTGTCCTGGTGATTGAGTGCCATTGTTATCGAATTCGCGAATGGTCATATTCTTTAAAACAACATTGCTTGCATTGATGTACATGAAGTACTCTGTTGGTGTTCCATGATGGTTATGATCAAAAATCGTCGTGTTCATGTTTGACCCCATAAACGTTAATCCTGCAACTGTAATGTCAAAACCAGCTTCATCAACACTTGCTCCACCAGTTGCACTGTAGGTTCCTGCATCAATAAAAATTACGTCACCACTTGTTAGAACATTCGTACCTGAAGGTCCATAGGTCATCCATAAATTCTTTAAAGTCAATTTTGGTGTACCCGCTGTTAAACCATTATTTGAGTTATTACCAATTGCTAAACAATAAGTGTCACCAGTTGCACTTGCATCATTTACGTAATAGTTAGTAGCAGTAACGTAGTTTGATAATGTACAAGACAAAAACAATAATGCAACAGTTGACATATAAACCCTTGTGTGTAATCGGGAGATAGTATCGAAAAGTGGTTTCAACATAATTCTAAGGCTTTTAAACGATTAGCATTTATGCAGCAAACCTACAATGACTTTATAGAACCATAAAATTAACTACGCATACGGTTAATATACGCAGTGAAGTGTGGGGATTTGGGGTGAATGGTTAGAGGAAATTGACAAATGGTTAGAACTAATTCTTGTCAATTAACTTCTGTTCCAATTGATTAATGGAATATGATCGGGAAACAGGAATTAGGTTTTCAAGGCCTTGCAATTCCAATTTATAGGCTTGCGCTTTACCCGAAATGGCTATTAGAAAATTCGGATTAATCAAAAATGATTTATGAACGCGTTCAAATTTAACGCTTTCTAGAAGTAAAATTTCTTCCATTTTTTTCAATGAAAAACGCTCCATTAGCTTCTTCAAATTGTTGTTCTTATCGACGTAATATATGATTACATAATTATCATTTGCCTCAAAACAAATCAACTGATTTACGGGAAGTTTCAACAACATTTTTCCTGTTTCATTTTCCAAACAAAACATAGCTTCCGTAGCCCCTTCGTTCGGATTTTCTGCAATTGCTGGAGTTTTAGCTATTTTGCTTTTCGCTTCGTTAAAAATAAAGTACAAGATTACAATCATGGTAGGAAGTAAACCACCTACTAAAAAAGTTGTCATGAATAAAAATAAGGAACTTTGATTTGTATGAAATAAAAACCAAACAATAAAACTTGATACTATTCCAGACAACTGAAAAGACAGTACGAAAAACGTCCGATAGCTTTTACCATTCGTATTTCTCCGTTTTACCCATTCAAGTAATGAGAGTTCTACGCTAAAAACAATCGCAATTAAAGCAACATTTATAATAACTGAATTTACCGTTGACGCTACAAAGTTCAATGAACTGAAGAAAAATACAATTAAGGCAGTGTAGATTCCATAACTGGAAGCAATCAAAATTCTATTTTTCAATATTTCTAGCATTCTGTTATTTTGTCAATTTTTTAATTCCAACAATCATTAACCCAATGAAAACGACGATTAAGATAATTACAAACCAAATTATTTTCTGTGAATATACACGTAATTGTTTTTCGGAAATTTCATTTTGTTTTGCCAAATCACGTTCTTCTTGAACCAATTCCAATTCTAGGTCTTTTTTCGTCATTTCATTTCTGAAACTTAAATCGTCTAATTGATTGCGAATATGCAGACTATTAATCTGATCATTTAAGCGCACAAATTCTTCCAATTTCAGCGTTGAACCTTTCCAATCTTGTTTGGCTTTTGATACTTTAATTTGACCTTTGTAAATTGACAATAAATGCGTTTTAACACCCGTTTTCTCCGAGATGTTTTCTGCAACAACAAACGAACTCATCGCTCCATCAGTATCACCTTGAATCAATTTTAATTCTCCTTTGAGCTTAGCAAGCATGATGTTTTCTTCAATTGCATTCGGTGCAATTTTACTTTGAACTCGGTCCAAGGTAATTGAGGCATCCGTGAATCGCTGAATTCTAATGTAAATATCCGAAATACCTAATTCAGCATAAATGATTCCTTCTGTGTTTTTTTCTTGCTGCTCAATTAGCAACGAATTATTGAAATACGTCAAGGCTAAATCATACTTTTTCAAAGCTTTGTAGGATTCTCCAATATTGTAGTAACGAATGGATTGTTGTAGCGGATTCTTTAGTTTTTTTTCAATTTCTAGACTTTGATTAAAATAATCGATTGCTTGCTTGTGCTTTTCTTGCAATTGAAAAATCATTCCGATATTATTAAAACAAGCTGATTTTCGAGGCTGATCATGAATTAAATCAGCTGCATTCAGCGCTTTTAGATAGTAATCCAAAGCTGACATGTAAAATCCTTTGTCTTTATTTAATATCCCAAGAATGGTATAGGCATTTACGCGATAAAATGAAGGTTTTACCTTTAAACTAGCTGCTAGAAGTTTTTCAGCCTCCTGCTGTGCATTTGGTGAATTATTTTCTAATGCAGAAAAAGCTATTGAATCCAATTTTTGAAGCTCAGGATTTGTCTTAACCTGTGCTAAAACTGTATATTCCGACAGAAAAATGAATAGTAAAAAAACAATTGTTAATCGCATAGTTAAACACAAAGTAACAATTTTTTTCTAAAACGCCCATCAACCTAATTTTTTAAGGGCTTACATCCACCTTAAATTCTAGAACGATATCCTCTTGAAAATGGATTAGGTGTTACGAATTTCAATGCCAATTCAAATCCTCCTCTGGATTTATTTGCAGCCGATAATTTAGACAATGTTATATCATATCCCATATAAACCGAAAAGTTTCCATAATCGATACCGAAGGAAGCAATCAAAGCGTCTTTCACGCGGTAATTCAATCCCAATGAAATTGCAGAGCTTTTCGTGAAACCAGTAAAATGCGATCCTTCACTCAATAAATAACGGAAGGTATTGCCAACAATAATTTCTCTCAAACTACTTTGTTGAACAAAAACTAGTTCTGGAATGAATGTCAAATTCGTGTTTTGTTTTCCAAATTCACCTCTACCATGAAAAATAAACTTAGTATTCATTTTTTCATCGCTTGAACCAATAAATGAAGTTTTAGGAATTCCAAAATGAAAGGCTGATAATCCAAATGTCATTTTCACACCATTGTTTTGAGTGATATAACCCTGATCTTTTCCATAAGACCAAGCAATACCCGCTCCTGCATCCATGTATGAAAAACTTGATGATGCTAAATTCTCACCTGAATTAACAGAAGCATTAAACGAACCATTTTGATACTGACTTTCCCAACGAAGTGCCGAATAATTAATTGAACGTGTTCCAAATCCACCCATCAATCCAACACTCAATTTACTATCCGCATCCAAACGAATTACACTTGATATGTTAATGTTGCCTTGATTTAAATTCAATTTAGCATCACCAGATTGATCATTGATCAATTGTATTCCAACACCTAAACTCGCTTTGCTATACTTGTCTTTTGTGACATTCGCATCAAAAGAAAATCCTGCTGTTTTAAAAGGATTTGCAACACTTCTCCATTGCTGTCTATAATTGATATTGGCTCTTAAATTATTGTTCAAACCTGCATTCGCTGGATTCAATAACAAAGGAGAGTTATTGTATTGCGAAAAATGAGGGTCTTGCCCAAATGTAAATTGGGCTAATAAACAGACAATAAGTAAACGAATATTCTTCATAGCACTTTCTTATTTAATGAGTGTTAAATTTCCTTTGTAACGATTGCTTTCTTGCTCACCTACGAATTGGATATCCAATACATAGACAAAAACTGCGGGATCTAATTCTTTGCCTTTGTATTTTCCATCCCAAGAATCCACAGGATTTGTAGTTTCAAACATTAGTTCGCCCCAACGATCAAATACTTGTAATTGCATTGATTGAACACAATTGGCATTGATTTTTATCCTAAATGCACTATTGATGGCATCATCATTTGGCGAAAAAGCAGTTGGCACAAATAAATCACCGCAATTAATTGCTAAAAAGACATTAACATCATCTGTACTTACACAGCCATTTGAATCGGTTAATGTTACTGTATAAGTTGTTGTAATTTGTGGACTTACAAATGTTTGTATTGTATCACCATTTTCCCAAATCATCGTTCCCGTACCTGAGGCAATTAATACTGCTGTTTCGCCTGAATTGATTGTTTGATCTGGCCCAGCATCTACTGGAAGTGGTGTTGGAATTCCATTCGTCGTAACGTCAAATGCAGTTGAAAGACAGTTAGTCACATTATCCAACACATAAAATGAATATGTTTCATTTGGTGCCAAATTATTGATTGATGTTGAACTCAAAGGGTAAACTACACCATTGTTCTCCATAGAATAGACGTAGTTTGCACCAATTGGTGCAACGATTTCAACTATGCCATATGGTGTTAAACATGTTGGTTGTGAGGCAATATTTACCACTGGAGCTGAAGGCGCTGAAGGAATGGTATTTACAGTGAATTGAGTAGCTGTCGACACACAACCTGTTGTACCATCTTGCACCGTGATTGAATAGGTTCCCGGAGCTAAACCACTGAAAATTGGATTTGCTTGATAAGTTGTACCGTCAATACTATACGAATAAGCTACCCCAAGTGGATTGGTAACTTGAATTGTTCCTGTTTGAACTGTACATGTTGGTTGTGCAGTTACAGAACCAGCTGGTGCTGCAGGAGCAGCTGGCAACGAACTTATTGAAGCAGTTAATGAAAATGCTGATTGACACCCGTTGTCATCGGTAATGCTGAATGTATAATTTGTATTTGCAGCTAATTCAGTGATCAAAACACTCGTTCCACTTCCAGTTACTACAGTGGTTACAGGATTTGAACTAATTGACCAATTTCCGGCTGCTGGCAAACCATTTAAGACAACAGAACCATCTGGTAATAAACATGTAGGTTGAGTAATCGTTCCAATTGCAGGAGCTGATGGATTCGCAGGAATCGCTGCTATTGAGAAGTTGGTTGGTGTTGATGTACAACCTTGACTATTCGTTACAGAAACTGTATAAGCAGTTCCTTCGGTTAAGTTCGTTAAACTAAATGTAGTTCCTGTTCCTGTGAATGATCCTGCTGGAGTTAATCCTAGCGTCCACGTTCCTGATGCTGGTAAACCACTAATATTTGCACTTCCAGTTGTTAGAATACATGTTGGATTAACAATCGAAGCAATTGTTGGAGCTGCAGGAGTTGTGGGTTGAGTATTTACTATAGCATTGGTTGATGCAGCAGATAAACATCCCGCATTATCTGCAACGACAAACGTGTATGTTGCTCCCGCAGGTAAATTTGAGAAATTCGCGCTTGTGCCTGTATTTGTAATCGTTTGTCCACCTGGGGAACTTGTAACTGTCCATGTTCCAGAAGATGGTAAGCCACTCAAAGCTACCGTTGCAGTTGAAACTGTACATGTCGGTTGTGTAATTGCTCCCACAATCGGTGCCGTTGGAGAATACAACGAGATAGCTGCAGTTCCTGAAGGATTTGACGTACACGAAGTTGCTGAATTCGTAACTGTAAAAGTATAATTGGTATTTGCTGACAGCCCTGTGAATGTTGCGGTAGTTCCTGTCCCAGTTTGCGTTAACCCACCTGGCATTGCAGTAATTTGCCATGTTCCAGTTGCTGGTAATCCACTCAATGAAACACTGCCCGTTGGTGTCAAACATGATGGCTGTGTAATTGAACCTACAAGTGGTGAATTTGGTTGGCTAGGAATAGTATTAATCGCTATTGAAGTTGAATTTGAAGAAGTACAAAAAGAGGCGTTTGTGACAGTCACTGTAAACGTTGTTCCAGCTGTTAAGCCTGTCCAAGTATAGCTTGTTCCTGTTCCAGTAGTTGTTACTCCTAAAGAACTTGTAATTGTCCAAGTGCCTGAACTAGGCAAACCAGATAATGTGACTGAACCTGTTGAAGTCAAACATGTTGGTTGTGTAATTGTTCCAACAACTGGAGCTGTCGGTGTTACAGGCTGAGTGTTTAATGAGGCACTTGAAGATACAGGCGAAACACAACCACTAGCATTTGTAACTGTAAACGTATACGCGCTACCAGCAGGTAAATTTGTGAAAACTGCTGTTGTTCCAGATCCTGTTTGTGTTAACACTCCTGGCGAAGCCGAAAGTGTCCAACTACCAACGGAAGGCAAACCACTTAACGCAACAGATCCCGTTGCTACAGCACATGTTGGCTGAGTGACTGTTCCAACAATTGGAGCTGTTGGGGTATAAACGCTAATTACCGCATTTGCTGATGCAACAGATATACATCCAGAAGCATTAGTTATAGTAAATGTATACGCTGTGTTTGGCGTTAAACCTGTAAAAGTTGTTGTCATTCCTGTACCAGTTGATGTTAAACCTCCTGGAGTTGATGTAATAGTCCATGTTCCCGAAGATGGTAAACCTGATAAAGCAACACTTCCAGTTGGAGATAAACATGATGGTTGTGTAATTGATCCAATTACTGGAGCTGTAGGATTCGTTGGCAATGCATTTACAGCAGCATTAGAAGAAGCAACTGAAGTACAACCAGCTGCATTCGTAACTGTGAATGAATAAGTAGTATTTGGGTTTAATGAGCTAAAATTTGCTGTTGGTCCTGAGCCTGTGATTGTTGCAAATCCTGGGTTTGCGGTTACGGTCCAAGAACCTGAAGATGGCAAATTAGACAAAGCAACTGTTCCTGTTGGAGTTGTACATGTTGGCTGAGTAATTGTTCCGATCGTTGGTGCAGGTGGGTCAATGCATGATAAAGTCGTGAAACTTCCTGCTTCTAGGTATACAACCGCATCATATGCTGCATCTCCAACATCCGTAATCATTAATTTAATGTGATACGTTTGACCTGGCGTTAATCCTGTTTGTTCAGCAGTTAAAATATCTGTATTACCATTTAATTCTGTTCCATCTATTGTTCCCAAATATTCTGGAGTCGGCGAATTTTGAACCCAAGCAGGATTAGCAGCTAAACAATTTGCAGCAGATGGAGCTCCTGCACTTGACCCTACTGTTCCACCATTTACAGAATTGATGGATACTTCAGAACCATTCGCTAAACGTGCTATGTTTCGTGCATTATTAGTGAATCCTTGTCCACCAGCAATCCCAGGACCACTGATCAAAAATCCGAATTTATCATTGTAAGATGAACACTGATAGTTGATTAAACCAAAGTTATCCGTATATTCCTCCGAACCAAAAATGTATCTGAATTGAACGACCGTTGAAACTGGTACGAAATCGAATTCTAAAATTACTGCATTGTAATAATTACTGCTTCCTGCCAATACATCAAGATCATTAATTAAAACCCCACATGTTCCTGTTTGGCGAACTTCACCAGGCGTACAAGAAACGTAACCCGTACTCATCTGTCCAGCAGCTTGTGGATTTGAACCAAGTGTTAAAGGAATATCTGTTGTGTTACCAGTTGTTAAAACAATACCTGAAGAAAATCCCATTTGGGCCAAGGTTGTTGTTGCAGTTGAAAAATAACCTACTTGGTATTTACTCGCATTGTTGTAAACTCCAGAAAAAGTAACGTTTGAAATAGTAGTTCCACTTCCTGAAGGAACAAGCACACCATTTACCAATTGATTGGTTGTGTACAGCGTATTATTGATTGTAATTTGAGCGGATAAATCCGTACATAAAAGCGTTAAAGCAATTAAAGTAAAAATTTGTTTCATAGTTCGCATTTTGAGCCGCAATTCTTTTTGTGAATTGCAGCGAAATGTAAAACTATAAAACTGTTAAGTAAGCGTAAAATCTTTGTTACTTAACGCTAAAAAGAGCCGTATAACGCTAGCTTTTGAGGTGAACGGATAGATTTCTGAAGTGAACAGTTAGCTTGGTATTAAGCTTAATCTCCGTACATCATCAAGTATGACTTCAAGAAAGGCATCAATTCGCCGTTCAATACTTTGTCAGGATCATTCACCGTATAATCTGTTCGGTGGTCTTTTACACGACGGTCATCTAGTACATAACTGCGAATCTGAGAACCCCATTCGATTTTCTTCTTACCCGCTTCAATTTGATCACGTGATTCGCGTCTTTTACGCAATTCAAGTTCATACAATTGAGAACGTAATAATTGCATTGCTTTTTCACGGTTTCCTAACTGAGAACGCGTTTCTGTATTTTCAATGACAATACCAGTTGGCGCGTGCTTCAAACGAACACCTGTCTCTACTTTGTTGACATTTTGTCCACCAGCACCACCTGAACGGAAAGTATCCCAAGAAATATCAGCAGGGTTAATGTAAATTTCAATTGTATCATCAACAGATGGATAAACATAAACAGAAACGAATGAAGTCATTCGTTTACCTTGTGCATTGTAAGGTGAAACACGCACCAAACGGTGAATACCATTTTCGCCCTTCAAATATCCATGCGCAAATTCACCTTCAATTTCAAGTGTTACTGTTTTTACTCCAGCCACATCGCCTTCTTGGAAGTTCAATTCTTTTACTTTGTATCCATTTTTCTCAGCAAACATTAAGTACATACGCATAAGCATTCCAGCCCAGTCACACGCTTCTGTTCCACCTGCTCCAGCTGTAATTTGCAAAATCGCACTCAAGGCATCTTCTTCGCCAGAAAGCATGTTTTTCAACTCAAGCTCTTCAACTTGGTTAACTAATTCCGCATAACTTTCATCTACTTCAGATTCTTCAGCTGCACCTTCTTTCACAAATTCGATTAACACCTCAATATCATCGTAAATAGCTTTTAATTCATCGTAATTTTCAATCCAGAATTTTAATGTACGAATGGATTTCATTTTCACTTCCGCTTCTTTCGGGTTATCCCAGAAATTAGGGTCTTGTGATTTCAATTCCTCTTCTTTCAATTGCATGCGTTTTTCACTTATTTTTAAATAAGCTGCAATCGCTTCAATTCTGCCTAAAATGTCTTTTAATTGATCTTGATTTACCATGATGGTGCAAAAGTAGTAAAAAGGCGTTAAAAAATGTATCCTTCTGAAAAGCAGTTAAACAGAAACGGTGAATAAACGGTTCAAAAAAAGTTAAACAAATAATACAAAAGTTACATTGATAACATGGGAAAAATTATACATTTGTCTCAAAAAATTACAGATAATGAACGTTCCACAAAATTTAAAATACACAAAAGACCACGAGTGGGTAAGTGTTGATGGCGATATCGCAACTATTGGTATTACTGATTTCGCACAAAGCGAGCTTGGTGACATCGTTTACGTTGAAATTGAAACTGAAGGTGAAACATTGGATCAAGAAGAAGTTTTTGGTTCTGTTGAAGCGGTAAAAACAGTTTCTGACTTGTTTATGCCAATTAGTGGAGAAATTATTGAGTTCAATGGTGATTTAGACAAAGATCCTGAATTAGTAAATTCTGATCCATACGGAAAAGGTTGGATGATCAAAGTTAAAATGACAAATGCTTCTGAAGTTGATGGTTTATTAGATGCAGCTGGATATACTGCATTGGTAGGTTAATCAATATACAATACATTTAAAATCCTTCGGTCGTAAGATTGAAGGATTTTTTTTTACATTTAACTTATGAAAATACTATCGACCTTTTTACTTTGCTTCACGTTTGCTTTTAGCCTTTTTGGCAAGGGTGATTTGATTACAATTCGACTGATTGACCCTGTTCAAGAAATTTATCTTGAGGATGTGGAGATTTACACCGCTCAAAATCATGTATTAATTGGCAAGACCAATGAAAGCGGAAACTTTTCAATTGGCGAAAACTATTTTAACACAACCTTAGAGTTTGTAAAAAAGGGATACAAAACCAGAAATTCTGCTGTTTCTTCAAAATCTAAAGATGTTGAAATAAGCTTAGAAATGTTGGATGAAACGAAGACAGCTTTTGATAATGCCATGAAATTTATCCCAACGGATTCATTGACTGATGTTGTACAATTTCCAGATAAAGAAGCCTATTTCAAAGACACAACAAAAAGAGAAATATCAATGTTTTTGATGCACAATCTTAGATACCCAGAATACGCCCTTGAACACGATATTATGGGAAAGGTATATATGAAATTTGTAGTTGAAAAGGACGGAACCCTGTCCAATGTGCAAGTAATTAGAGGTGTGTCAGCCTGTTTGGATAAAGAATCTATCGAGGTTGTGTCCTTATTTCCCAAATGGGTACCTGGAGAAAAAGATGGAGTTCCTGTGCGAAGTTTCTTTATGCTACCGATTAATTATTACGTAGAATAAGTAAAAAATGAAATTCCTAAATTGTTTGAACGAAGCCCAAAAAGTACACTTAGACAATAAATAGGCAAAGTTGTTCGATGTCGTTATCGTTTAGTACCCACCAGCGAAAACCAGTAACTTGAGAATTCTACTTTTCATAGCGTTTTTCAACTTCTTTTCTGCAAACGCACAGCAGGATTCAACGATTTATTCTATTGTTGACAAGGAAGCTGAATTTCAAGGAGGTGTTGCTGCGATGATGGCTTGGGTACAAAAGAACCTTGTTTATCCTTTGGAAGCTGTTGAAAATAATTTAGTTGATTCACGAATATACATCACAATCATTGTCGAAACCGATGGAAGTTTAAGTCAAATAACGGTCAATACCAAATGTGAATCTTGTGCAAATTCATTTATTACGTTAATGCAAACATCACCTAATTGGATTCCCGCTCAATTAAATGGACGAAACGTACGTTCGAAATACATTATTCCCATGCACATTGATTTCGATTAATAACTCGATGTCGCGCCACCAATGTTTTCAATTGGGTGCCAAGTCGTTTTAATTTCTTGAAGATCTGAAACAAAATGTAATCCTTGTGCATCCGCTTTTGCCCAATTGTTTGAATAAGCAAACACACGTTTCACATTCAGTACCGCATTTTCTTGAAGTTCTTTCAATGCTGCCGAGTCATTTCCTCCGTAAACTAGTGCATTCACATCCATGTGTGTTGACAAAGTTGGATTCATTTCTTTGTTCGAACCAGTTAGAATATTGATCACTCCACCAGGAACATCCGAAGAGTTCACCACTTCAGCGAAGGTTACAGCACACAATGGAAGATGTTCAGCTGCCAACACAACAACTGTGTTTCCACCACAAATTGCTGGTAAAACCAATGAAACTAATCCAATCAATGACGAGTTTTCAGGTGCTACAACTCCAACAACACCCATCGGTTCAGCTACCGAAAAGTTGAAATGAGAAGATGCTACTGGATTCACAGAACTTACAATCGCTTGGTATTTATCACACCAACCTGCGTAATACACAATTCGATCAATCGCCAAATTCACTTCCTCTTCAGCAGCTTTCTTCGTCGAACCTTGCAAGATCAATTCTTCAATGAATTGTGATCTGCGTCCTTCCAACATTTCAGCGATACGGTACAAAATCTGACCACGATTAAATGCTGTGCGCTCAGACCAACCACCAAATGCTTTACGAGCCGCAGAGACTGCGTTTCGCACATCTTTTCGTGACGATAAGCAAATATTACCAAGTGCTTTTCCCGCTTTGTTCACAGGCATGTAATAACGTCCAGATTCCGTGCGCGGAAATTGACCTCCGATGTAAATTTTATATGTTTTTAGAACTTCCAATCTTTCCATGATTTTTAATCTTCAATTTCGTTCAATTCTTCAATCAAACACTCTATTTTTTCCTTTGGATTAAACCAATTTCACGTATGAACTCAATCCATGCAAACCACCTTCTCTTCCGAAGCCACTTTCTTTGTAACCACCAAATGGCGAAGTTGGATCGAATTTATTATAGGTATTTGCCCAAATAACTCCTGCTCGTAATTTCGTTGTTAAATTGAAAATACGTGACCCTTTGTCTGTCCAAACACCAGCAGCTAATCCAAACGGCGTGTTATTTGCCTTTTGAATGACTTCATCCACTGTTCTAAACGTTTGAATCGTCAAAACAGGTCCAAAAATCTCTTCTTGTGCAATAACATTTGACTGAGCGACATTTGTAAACAAGGTCGGCGGACAATAGAATCCTTTTTTCGGAATAGAACATGATGGTTGATACATTTCCGCTCCTTCTTGTTTACCAATCTTAATATATTTATTAATCGTTTCTAATTGCTCTTTTGAATTAATCGCTCCGATGTCTGTGTTCTTGTCCAACGGATTTCCTAGATAAAGAGAATTCAAACGATCTTTCAATTTTGCAATTACTTTATCTGCAACATTTTCTTGTACGAACAAACGTGATCCAGCACAACAAACATGACCTTGATTAAAGAAAATTCCATTGATAATCCCTTCAACAGCTTGATCAATTGGTGCATCGTCAAAAATGATATTTGCCGATTTACCACCCAATTCCAAAGTCAATTTTTTACCCGTTCCAGCAACAGCTTTTTGAATCATTTTCCCAACGTTTGTTGAACCCGTAAATGCAATTTTATCGACATCTGTATGATTCACAATCGCTGCGCCTGTATCACCAAAACCAGTCACAATATTTACAACACCAGCCGGTAAACCAGAAGCTTCAATGATTTCAGCTAATTTCAATGCTGTCAACGGCGTGGTTTCCGCAGGTTTTAATACAACTGTATTTCCCGCAGCTAAGGCAGGAGCGATTTTCCATGCCGCCATTAACAAAGGGAAATTCCATGGAATAATTTGTCCGGCAACACCGATTGATTCCACTTTTCGATTTGGAAAAGCATACTCCAATTTATCAGCCCAACCAGCGTAATAAAAGAAATGATTGCATGCCAATGGAACATCAATATCGCGCGATTCACGAATGGTCTTTCCAGCATCCAATGTTTCAATTACTGCCAATTCTCTTGCGCGTTCTTGCATCAAGCGTGCAATGCGGTAAATGTATTTCGCACGCTCGGCAGCTGGCATTACAGACCAAACTTCCGTATACGCTTTACGCGCTGCTTTCACTGCTAAATCAACATCTTTTTCATTTCCATACGCTACTTCAGAAAGCACTTCTTCGTTCGCAGGATTGATTGTTTGAAAGTACTTACCAGATGATGGTTTCACCCATTTTCCATCGATAAATAAATCGTATTGCTTTTTAAGTTGAATATGTGAAGTACCTTCCAAGGATGGAGCATACTCCCATTCTACAACTGGTATATTTTTTTTCGTTGCCATTTCTTAGTCAATTGAAAAATAATCAGATGATTGATAAACGCCTGTTTCTGCTTTCATGATTTGCATCAAAACGTCATTTGCCAAACTACTTGCTCCAAAACGGAACCATTCGTTTGTAAGCCAAGCCGAACCTAACACTTCTTTCACCATTACAAGGTTATGTAATGCAAGTTTAGACGTTGAAATTCCACCAGCAGGTTTCATTCCGATCATTATTCCTGTTTTATCGTAATAATCTTTGATTGCCATCAACATCGTGTATGTCACTTGCATTGTTGCTGCAGGTTGAATTTTACCCGTTGATGTTTTGATGAAATCAGCGCCAGCATAAATTGCTAAATCACTCGCTTTACGCACGTTGTCTAGCGTCGCTAATTCACCCGTTTCAAGGATTACTTTCAAACGTGCTTTACCGCAAGCTTCTTTGATCATTGCAATTTCATCGAAGACGTAATTGTATTCTCCAGAAAGGAATTTACCTCTTGAAATCACCATATCAATTTCATCAGCACCTTCATCCACTGCGAATTTTGTGTCGGTAATTTTCACTTCTAAAGGCGCTTGTCCACTCGGAAAAGCAGTAGAAACAGATGCCACATTCACACCTGACCCAGCAACTTCTTTCTTCGCGATTTTCACCATTGATGGATAGACGCAAACAGCAGCAACAGATGGTAATCCTGGCAATACATCATGCAGATGTTGTGCTTTGTAGCACATTTGTTTTACTTTTCCATGGGTATCTTTTCCTTCCAAAGTAGTAAGATCAATCATGTTCAAGGCCATTTTTAGACCTTGCATTTTACTTGCATCTTTAATACTTCGTGTTTGGAAACGAGCAACTCTTTCTTCTACCCCAACCTTATCAACGGCTGGAGAGTTCAAATACTCAAGTTGAAATCGATTTTTTTTGTCTTGGTTTTTCTTCATGAACAAGCAATTTCCTTGCGTTTCAAATATACAAAATAGCAGTGAATAAAAAAGGCCCCTACATCAGGAGCCTTTATTAAATTTATCTTAAAAATTAAAGCTGACCATCAGAATGATAAACTCCATTTTTAAATACTCTTACTTTCAATAAGATTCCGTCGCGGTCATATTCATACACTTTACCTTCCCAAAGAAGTCCGTTTTTGAATGTTCCATCTTGCCAGATCTCATCATTGTTATTGTACACTTTGTTGTATCCGTTTGGTTGGAACTTAGCACCTTTTGTTCTTGGAGCAGCAACCTTCGGAGCTGTTTCTTTCGAAGCACCTGGATTCGCAACTTTCACTGCTGGGCTTACCATCTCACGTTGTTCTGATTTTTCAACTTGACCATCAGCACCGTAAAAAATAACTTCTTTGATATCACCATTTTCAAAATAGCGCACAGCTTTACCTGTTGGCTTACCGTTGTTTGAAGTGAATTCAAATTCCAACTGACCATTCGGATAGTAATTTTTAACTGTCCCTTGCTCGTTACCTTGATCATTGTAATTTGCTTCGTACTTCAATTTACCATTTTCATGGTATCTTTTTAACGAATCTTGATAATGATTACGAACAAATGAACCAACTTCAATTGGTTTACCATTCGGATAATACTTAACGTATTCACCTTGTGGACGATTGTTCACATATTCTCCTTTTAATTTTGGAGTTGACCCATCATTGTGGTATTTAATCCAAATCCCTTCTTTACGATCATCTTTGTAGACACCTTCTTCGACTTTACCATCAGCTGGACACCCTTCAGAAGGACGATCTTTACCGAAGTAAATCCATTTTCCTTGCTTTTTCCCTTGCGTATCTTTTTGATTGATTTTATCGTCTTGACTATGTTCAGCATGAGCTAAAGGTGTTAACAACACCCCAAAGAAAATCAGGCTTAAAAATAATTTTTCGACCATAATTAATGTTATATAGTATTAGCAGATTGAATGCAATGTACAAAATTATAAGTTTGACATATTAAGCACACATACATTATTCGTCAAACTACGTATTTTCTTCGATATAAATTCAAAAACTACTTACTAAGCAATTAATAAGGATGTATCGACATTTTCCATCATAACATTGACTAACTCAGTAGTTCCGTAGTTTTCTTTCCATCCCCAATCGGTTCTTGCAGCAGAATCATCAATTGATTTAGGCCATGAATCAGCTATTGCCTGGCGGAAATCAGGTGCATAATTAATTGTAAATGATGGTTCAATTTTTTGAATTTCCTGCGTTAATTCGGCAGGCGTGAAACTACATCCCGACAAATTATAAGCTGATCTAACTTTAATCGATTCTTTCGGAGCTGACATTAATTCCAAGGTTCCGCGAATTGCATCTTCCATAAACATCATCGGCAAGGCTGTATTTTCACTTAAAAAACATGTAAATGGCTTTTTCAATTTAGCTTGATAGAAAATATCCACAGCATAATCCGTTGTTCCTCCACCAGGTAAAGACGTATAGGAAATCAATCCTGGGTAACGAATACTGCGCACATCCACTCCAAATTTATTGAAGTAATATTCGCACCAACGTTCTCCAGATTGTTTCGAAATTCCATAAACTGTTGAAGGCTCCATTACGGTATATTGAGGAGTATTTTCTCTTGGAGTTGTTGGTCCAAAAACAGCAATTGAACTTGGCCAAAAAATCTTTGAAACATGTCCTTCTTTCGCTAAATCCAGAATAGTAAACAATCCTTCCATGTTCAATTTCCATGCAAAATCAGGATTTTTTTCTGCAGTCGCTGATAACAATGCAGCAAGCAAATAAACTGTTTTGATTTCATTGTCAATGATGAACTGGCGAACAAATTCGCGATCCAAAATATCCATTTTTTGATATGGACCATTGTTCAGAACTGCTGGACATTCATCCCGTAAATCTGCAGCAAGTACATTTTCCGCACCTTCTCGCTTGCGCAATTCGAGAACTAACTCAGTTCCGATTTGTCCACATGCTCCAATAATAATCGTTTTAGCCATCTGTGAAATCAACTTATGTGACAAAGTTAAAATTTGCAGAAGATTCAAAACCACTTTTCAAAAAAAATATTGAAAAAATCAAAATCATGACTATAATCATTTTTTTCACTTGTTAACCGTTTTATTTTTGCCTCAACTCTGACAACAATGTGGATAGAATTAACCGTGCTTTTGAAACACATGATCAAGCGTAATCCGGAATGATTAACGTTTGACAATTCTATTTTATACAATCTTAAAACATTTTAATATGCCATTTTATCATAAATTGGGGAAAATTCCTCACAAAAGACATACTGTATTCAGACAAGACAACGGCGATTTGTACCATGAGCAATTATTCGGTACCGTTGGTTTTGACGGAATGTCTGCATTGATGTATCATTTAAAACCACCAACAATCGTTAAACAAATTTTGGGTCAACAAAACATTGCTCCTGAAGTTGCTGGTGAAACAAACATGACAATGAGAAGTCTAATGGGTTACGAATTAGAGTCTAAAGATGATTATTTAGAAAGTCGTGTGCCAATGTTGGTGAACTCAGATTGCTACATTGAATTAGCCGCTCCGAGAAAATCAATGACTGAATATTTCTACAAAAATGCTGATGCTGATGAAATCATCTTCATTCATAGAGGCGAAGGAAAATTGAGAACGCAATTAGGAAACATTGATTTCAGTTACGGTGACTATTTGGTTATTCCTCGTGGAATGATTTATCAATTTGAATTTAAATCTGAAGATAACCGCTTGTTCATTGTTCAATCATTTAGTCCTGTTTACACACCAAAACGTTACAGAAACTGGTTTGGACAATTGTTAGAGCATTCGCCATACTGCGAAAGAGATATTCGTCCTCCTCACGAATTAGAAACACATAACGAAGAAGGTGATTTCTTAGTAAAAATCAAAAAACAAGATGTGATGTACGATTATGTATATGGATCACATCCTTTTGATTTAGTTGGTTGGGATGGTTATTTATATCCATACGCTTTCTCAATTCACGATTTTGAACCAATTACTGGACGCGTACATTTACCACCTCCAATTCACCAAACATTTGAAACGGCAGGTTTCGTTTTGTGTTCATTCGTTCCACGCTTGTATGATTACCATCCAAATGCAATTCCTGCACCTTACAATCACAGTAATATCGATTCTGATGAAGTTTTGTATTATGTTGATGGTGACTTTATGAGCCGTAACAATATCCAAAAAGGTCAAATTACATTGCACCCTGCTGGATTGCCTCATGGGCCACACCCAGGAGCATACGAAAGAAGTATTGGTAAAAAAGAAACGGAAGAATTAGCAGTAATGGTCGATACGTTCAAACCGTTGAAGTTAACGAAACGCGCGTTGGGTATCGAAGTAAAAGACTATTACAAAAGCTGGTTGGCACATTGATTTAGAACATAGAAAATAGAGCATGGAGCATAGAAAAACAGTATTTTTAGTTCCCATGAACATTGACAAAAAAACATTTATAATATGAGTAAAGAAGTTAAAAACGTAGAATACGGCTTAGAAAAAATTTTCGAAGGAGCGCAAGATTTCCTTCCATTATTAGGGACAGATTATGTTGAGTTTTATGTAGGTAATGCAAAACAAGCTGCACATTATTATAAAACAGCATTCGGTTATCAATCATTTGCTTACGCAGGATTAGAAACAGGTATGAAAGATCGCGTTTCTTACGTGGTTAAACAAGACAAAATCAAATTGGTTTTAACTACGGCCTTGAACAGCGAATCTCCAATTGGAGAGCATGTCAAAAAACATGGAGATGGTGTTAAAGTAATTGCTCTTTGGGTTGATGACGCTACGAAATCGTGGGAAGAAACAACAAAAAGAGGTGCTGTTTCTTTTATGGAGCCAACTATTGAGAAAGATGCTCATGGTGAAGTTGTTCGCTCAGGAATTTACACATATGGTGAAACTGTTCACATTTTTGTTGAACGCAAGAATTACAATGGTACATTCTTACCAGGATTCGAAAAATGGGAATCTGACTACAATCCAGAACCAGTTGGTTTGAAATTCATCGACCACATGGTAGGAAACGTTGGTTGGGGCGAAATGAATACATGGGTAAAATGGTATGAAGATGTGATGGGATTTGTTAATTTCCTTTCATTTGACGACAAACAAATTCACACTGAATATTCAGCGTTAATGTCAAAAGTAATGTCGAATGGTAACGGACGTATTAAATTCCCTATCAACGAGCCAGCTGAAGGTAAAAAACGTTCTCAAATTGAAGAATACTTAGATTTTTATGAAGGACCAGGCGCACAACACATTGCTGTTGCAACTGACGATATTATTTCAACAGTTACGCAATTGAGAGCAAGAGGAGTTGAGTTTTTATCTGCTCCTCCTCAAGCATACTATGACGAAATTCCTGCTCGTTTAGGCGTTCACATGGATATGATGAAAGAAGATTTGAAAGTATTACAAAGTCTTTCAATCATGATTGATGCGGATGAAGAAGGATATTTATTACAAATCTTTACAAAACCAGTTGAAGATCGTCCAACATTGTTCTATGAAATCATCCAACGTATGGGTGCTCGTGGATTCGGTGCAGGAAACTTCAAAGCCTTGTTTGAATCGATCGAAAGAGAACAAGAGAAAAGAGGAACATTATAATAGAGTTAACAACTATAAAAAACCCCGTTCATCCTAGGAAGAGCGGGGTTTTTATATTTCGTTTACCACCATTCACCGAAAAATAGCTACATTTCACCTATTCATACTTTAGCACCTTAAAATCAGCTTGTACATTTGGTTAAAATTAAGGCATATGAAATAGCCATGTTTGAAAAGCACAATCAAAATTGACTAAATTTTTCAAACTGGCGTATTCCATATGACCATTAAAAAGCAAATTATAGGCATATGAAAAAAGGTAAAAATACAATCGTTATGGACGAAAACATGGAAAAGAATCACCGCAATTCTAAAGTAGTAGGTGGATTAATTGTTATTGCTGCTGGAGTTTTGATTTTGCTGAATCAAATGGGATTCGCATTTCCACCATTCTTATTATCATGGAAAATGATTCTAATTGCAGTAGGTTTTGTGATGTTGATTAAACATAATTTTCAAAAAACAAGTGCTTACGTTTTGATTGCTATTGGAACCGTTTTTATTCTCAATGATTTCTTTCCAAATATTATTGAGACACGCTTCTTTTGGCCAATATTAATTATTGGAATCGGAATTTCTATGATTTTTAAAAATAGTTCTTCATCCAAGAAAAAAGCTCAAACTATAACGACTCAAGAAGATGATCTGCATGAAATCAATTCGGAAGACTATATCAAATCAGCCTCACTATTCAGTGGGATCACCAAGAAAGTAGTTAGTAAAAACTTCAAAGGAGCAACAATTTCAAGCATTTTTGGTGGAAATGAAATCAATTTATCGCAAGCGGATTTCACGGGAGAAGCCGTTATAGATATTACATGCGTTTTTGGTGGAGTAACCTTGATTGTTCCTTCTCAATGGAAAGTAAAATCTGATTTAACATCTGTTTTTGGTGGAATTGATGATCAGCGACCATCCATGGTTCTAGAATCAATCAGCGAAGATAAAGTACTTGTACTAAAAGGTGCTTGTGTATTCGGAGGAATTGAAATTCACAGCTACAATTAATGGCAGAAATTAAAACACGAAAAACACAAAGAAACAGGTTTACGTTAATCGTTTACCTGTTTTTGCTGTTGGACTTTGGCTATTATTTCCTTCTCAAAAGTTTTGGTATAAGCACCAATCAGTCGATGTATGAAGTAGTTACCAGCTTTATTCTCATCTTGTTTTTTTCGTTCATTCTGCAACGCATTCATAGTTTTTACCATTCGCGTTCAGCCATAAGCGTTGTACACATCAGTATTATTGTCATTTTCAGCTTTCTTTCAACGTTATTTCTTCAGGAATATGGAAAATGGACTGGCCAAGGAGAAACCGTTTATCTTCAATTATTAGCTTCTTCTTTCTATGTACGTTGGTTTATTCTCTTTCTTATTTTGTTTGCCATTGTAAATCAATTATGGATTGACAAGCACATTCAGGAACAAAACAATTCATTTGAACGCCTTGTTGAAAAGGAACGTCAATTAGCACAAGCAGAAATCAGTAATCTTCAACAACAATTTCAACCACATTTCTTATTTAACAGTCTGAATTCGATCAGTGCTTTGGTAAAAATGCAACCTGAACAGGCACGTTCAATGATTCACAATTTATCCGACTTCTTGCGCTTAACCATTCAAAAAAGTAAAGAAGAGAGTACAACTGTGAAGGATGAGATGGATTATTTGAATTTGTACTTAGCCATCGAAAAAGTACGATTTGGTCATCGCCTAAACATCGACTTGCAAACAGATCAAGTTTGTGAAACAGCCAAACTCCCCTCCCTTCTACTCCAACCGATTGTTGAAAACGCGATTAAGTATGGTTTATATGGCAACATTGGTGAGTTAACTATTAAAATTCACGTAAGTTGTGAACAGCAATTTCTGAAAGTCCTTATCCAAAACCCATTTGATGCTGAATCTATGCAATCGTCAAAAGGAACTGGATTTGGTTTAGCATCGGTCAATCGAAAACTCCAATTGCTCTTTAAGCGAACAGATTTACTCAAAATAGAACAGACGACAAGTGATTTCAAGGTTGAACTTTTAATTCCACAACAATGAAAAAAGTAATTATCATCGATGATGAACCACTAGCACGCATGGTGATTCAAGAGTATTTGATGGATTTCCCAGAACTTGAAGTAGTTGCTGAATGTAACGATGGATTTGAAGGAGCCAAAGCAATCGCACAACATCATCCCGATTTAATATTCTTGGATATTCAAATGCCGAAAATCAATGGTTTTGAATTGTTGGAGTTAATCACAGAGCAACCAGCTGTTATTTTTACTACGGCATTTGATGAATACGCCTTGAAAGCATTTGAAACGAATGCTTTGGATTATTTATTGAAGCCTTTTTCTCACGAACGATTTTCAGCAGCACTTCAAAAATGGCAACATTCACAGCACGAGAAACCAAGTATCTATGCGAAAATACCTGAGTTGGAATCAAAGCAACCTGACGAACAAAAGCGTATCGTAATCAAAGACGGAGCAGAGATTCGCATCATTCCAACAGCTGAAATTGAATTCATCGAAGCGTATGATGATTATGTGAAAATTCACCATTTGGGAAAAGTGCATTTAAAGAAAAAGACCATGAACTATTTCGAACGCACGCTCGATCCAAAACAGTTTGTGCGCATTCATCGTTCGTTTTTAATGAATATCAATGAACTTACTCGTATCGAATCATTTGAAAAGAACAGTTATTTAGCCATTTTAAAGTCTGGAAAACGCATTCCAATCAGTAGAGCTGCTTATGCTCCTTTAAAAGCTTCACTTGGTATTTAAAACGCATTTCTTTTCATTGTAAATCCTTATCTTTGACAAAATTTTTCAAACATGGCAGAAGTAGGAATTATCATGGGAAGCGCTTCAGATCTTCCAGTAATGCAAGACGCAGCAGACATTTTAACTGAATTCGGAATTTCTTTTGAAATCAATATTGTTTCTGCTCACCGTACGCCTGAATTAATGTTTGATTATGCTAAAAATGCGCACAAAAGAGGCTTAAAGGTGATTATTGCCGGAGCTGGTGGTGCTGCACATTTACCAGGAATGACAGCTTCATTAACGCCACTTCCAGTGATTGGAGTTCCTGTAAAATCGTCAAATTCAATTGATGGTTGGGATAGTATTCTTTCAATTCTTCAAATGCCAAATGGAATTCCTGTTGCGACTGTAGCTTTAAATGCTGCGAAAAATGCTGGAATCTTAGCTGCTAAAATCATTGGTTCATCCAATCCAGAAATGTTGGAAAAACTTTCAGCGTATATGGAAGAAATGAAAGAAAAAGTGATGCAAAGCGCAGAAAAACTGAAATGTCGTGACTAATCCCTTAGGGATACAACAAATATTTTTCTCGAATCTTTTTGAACTCTGCCAAACCTGGTTCCCATGTGGCGCGAATTTCTTTTGCCGACCAACCAGCAAGTAGTTGTTGACGTAATTTGGATGTTCCAGCCAAACGATTGAAGAATCCGATTTGATCAATGAATGTAATTGAATCTCCCAATAAATCTTTCGCCTGAATCAAGTAATTCAAATTGATTTCATATTTGCGTTTGGTAATACTTGACTGTAAATCAAATCCATTGACTACCCGATTTTCATACATCGGATTCTTGGCTCCAACTGTTGAAACTGGTGTAAATTGAAATTCAGTTTGAGGAAAGCGCGGATGTCCAAAGAGTTCAAATGGACGTTCGGTTCCGCGGCCGACAGAAACAGTGGTTGCTTCAAACAAACATAAACTTGGGTACAAGGTAATTGCTACTTCCGATTTTAAGTTCGGAGAAGGAGGAACGGGCAAAACATATTTTGTTTTGTGTGTGTAATGTTTACAAGGAATGACCCAAAGTTTACATGTCAAACTATCATTCAACCAACGTTGACCGTTAATCATCATTGCGTATTCGCCAATCGTCATTCCATAAACAATTGGAACAGGATGCATTCCGACAAACGACTTATGTTCAGGTTCACGAATTGGACCATCAATGTAATGTCCATTTGGATTTGGACGATCAAGTACAACAAGCTGTTTTCCATTTTCAGCGCACGCTTCCATCACGTAATGCAAAGTAGAAATGTAAGTATAGAAACGCACGCCTACGTCTTGAATATCGTAAATCACGATATCAATGTCTTCCAATTGTTCGCGTTGCGGCTTTTTGTTCGAACCGTACAATGAAATTAATGGCAATCCTGTTTTTGAATCAATCGTACTGTGTACTTTTTCTCCAGCATCGGCATCTCCACGGAAACCATGTTCAGGAGCAAATACTTTACGAACATCCAATTTCAAAGCAAGCAATGTATCCACAAGGTGAACATTCCCAACCATTGAGGTTTGATTTCCGACAACTGCAATACGCTTGTCTTTTAATGAATCCACGAATAAATGCAAGCGATCTATTCCTAAAATTGGCAAACGAAGAGCGTGATATTTCGCTTCTTCTTCACGGATTTTTTGTTCACTTTCTTCTGTATTTGCTTGTTCTATGATTTGAGTTTCAGTCGTACCCACCTCTCTTTTCTTACCAACAGAACCACATGAAGCAATCAAAACCAACAAAATACTTTTTAGGCACAAAAGCTTTATGTACTTTAGTGCTCCAAAAAATAAGCTATTGTCAGTTGAGTATTTCATATCGCGTAGAATCCTAAAAAGCGAGGTGCAAGGTAAGAAAGTTTCTAAACCAATTGTACGTATATCTATAATAAGTATTGCACTAGCTGTTGTTGTTAACTTAATTACGATTGCCGTAGTCACTGGTTTTCAGCATGAAGTACGTGAAAAAGTTTCAGGATTTGGGTCCCACATTCTCATTCAAAGTTCTGGCGAAAATAGCATCTACGAGAGTGAACCTATTCTCAAAAATCAAGCCTTTTTTCCAGGAATGGGTGAAGAAGCGGGAATAAAGAACATTCAATACGTTGCATATAAACCCGTTTTGTTCCAGTCGGATAAAATTGAGCGCAGTTACAAATTGAAAAGCGGGAAAGACACGAGCTACTTGCAACAAGAAATAAAAGGTGCCATTCTAAAAGGTGTTGATGAAACCTATGACCTAACGTTCTTTAAGGAAAATTTAATTGAAGGACGATTACCCAGGTTCGAAAAGAATAAAATCTGCGAAGAAATCATTTTATCGAAACAAATTGCCAGTGACTTAGGCTTGAAATTGAATGATGAAGTGCGTTCTTTCTTCGTGAAAAGCAAACCCATCAAACGCATTTTCAAATTGGTCGGAATCTATCAAACTGGCTTAGAAGAATTGGATCAGAAAATTGCAATTGGTGATATTCAGATTGTTCAGGAAATGAATGATTGGGGTATCAAAGCAATGATTGAGGTGGCTGACACCATGACAAACGGACAATTGATAATTAAAGGAAACGTTACTGGTGGCAATGGAAATTTCCGCTACGATTGGGGAAAAGGATACGAAAACTATTCTGGTTTCACGCTTTGTCCAGATAGAGACACGACGATTCGTTTAATCGCTTCTGATTATTGGTCCAATATTTCAGGTCGCGATGAAATAACAAATATTCCAGACACGGCTTATTTGAAGATTCACATTGAAGGAACAGGTTACAGTGCGTGCGATTTCAAAAAAGATGGAGAAGGAAATTTGTTGCGTACATTTTTAAACGAAGACGGAACAAAATTCTCGATGAAGGCAGGTCAAAAGGAGATCATTTTTGAAACGATAATTGGAAAAGGCAGTTCGCACAATTATGTTGGAGGGTTTGAGGTGAATGTTGAGCAATGGAACGATTTACCTGAAATTGCCTTGAAATTGAAAAAGCGATTTGATTTGATTCCAACCGAAAATAACGAGAGTTTAGCCGTTAAAAGTATTGTTGAGAATGAAAGTGACATTTTTGTTTGGCTTGGTTTTTTAGACATCAATGTGATGATCATTTTAACCCTAATGATTTTGATTGGCATCATCAACATGGGTTCTGCCCTATTGGTATTGATTTTGGTGCGTACTAATTTCATTGGAATGATGAAAGCAATGGGCGCCAACAATTGGATGATTCGAAAAGTCTTTTTAATTCAAGCAGGCTTTTTGATTTTACGCGGAATGGTTATCGGAAATGTGATTGGTTTGGCCTTGTGTGGCATTCAATATTTCTTTGGCGTGTTCACCTTAAATCCAGAAGTCTATTACTTAAGTGAAGTACCAGTTGAAATCAATCTACTTTCATGGATTACTTTAAATGTGGCAACATTGGTGATTTGTTTGAGCGCATTGATTATCCCAAGTATTGTTATTACGCGTATTCGCCCGATTAAAGCAATTCGATTCAATTAAACTACAAAGGTGGCTTCGAGAGCCTCAGCCACCAATTTCGAGGCTCTCGAAGCCACGTTTTTATCATTTCATGCAATCGCATGGCGGATCAAGCTTGAACTCTATCCAAGGAAATTTGGCTTGAATCTCTTTGTGAAAAGCTGGTCCATAACGTACTCCTTGCAAATCAATTGATTTCAGATTTTTCATCTCTTGCATGCTGTCTGGGAAACCAAAAACGGGTGTGTCCCACAAATCTAAGCTTATTAATTCTTTGCAGTAGACAATGCATGTAGGAAGCTGATCAAAGATATTCCTATTGGCTGCAATTTGTTGCAAATGCGTTAGTTTACAAATCTCTACAGGAAAAACAGCAAATTCGTTTTTTGAAAAGTCCAGAACTTTTAAATTTGACAAATCACCGACAAAGGTTGGCAATTCTGTCAATTTATTCTTTGAAACGTCAAGGTATTCTAAGTTCGTGAATTTCGCCAACTCTTCAGGCAATTGTTCCAATTTTAATTTTGATAATGAAACACCAAATATTGTATCCGGATTCGCATTCTTAGCTTGTTCCCATGAATAAATGTTCAAGGTGTGCTCCTGATTAAAACTCCAAAAGGAATTAATAAGCAGACAAAACAGTGCGAATCGTTTCTTCATCAAGTTTAAGTTGGTTTTTTAATTCATCTAGGCCATTGAACTTTTGTTCATCGCGCCATTTTGACAAAAATTGTACCGTTACGGTTTCGTCATAGATTGTTTGATCAAAGTCAAAAATATTCACTTCAATCGTTCTACCGCCATTCGACACAACAGTTGGTCGTGTACCAATATTCATCATTCCACCGAACCAAACGCCTCGCACATTGACACGAACAGCATAAACTCCATTTCCTGGAATCAGTTTTAAATCAGAATTCAACATGATATTGGCAGTTGGATAACTAATTGTTCTCCCCAATTGATTTCCTTTGACAACAGTTCCTGTTAATTCAAAAATATCTCCAAGATAATCATTCGCTTTTTCTATGTTACCAGCCAATATTGCCTCACGTATTTTAGTAGAACTCACATTCACCTCATCAATATCTTGAGCTGGAATTTCAATCACCTCAAAATCATACGTTTCGCAAATATCTTTCAAGAATTGGAGCGAACCTTCACGATTCTTCCCAAATTGATGATCATAACCAATCACAAGTTTTTTTACATGCAATTGATTTACCAAGAAATCGCGTACAAACTCAAGCGCTGTCATACGTGAAAACTCAAATGTAAAAGGGAAAACAATGCAATTTTTCAATCCCATTTTTTCCAATTTGGCCATTTTCTCTTCTTGGGTTTGAATCAATTTTATTCCGTGACTTTCTGGGTACAAAACCATGCGTGGATGCGGATAAAACGTAAACAACACAGATTCTCCATTGATTTTTTCCGCTTCTTCATTCAATTGATTGATGATTTTCTGGTGACCAATGTGCACCCCATCAAAGGTCCCAATTGTAATAACGGGATGATGAATTTTTTCGATTGAATGAAAGTCCTGAAATACGTTCACGTGTTGTTTATTTCCTCAAAGTTAAACATTCTTTAGTTTTTAGCTTAACTTCAATCTTTTACATTTTGTATTTTTACAGAAATTCGTTGACCATGAAAACATTAAAACTAATACCATTTTTAAGCATTTTAAGTTTTTCAAATGTGACTTTCGGACAATGTCCATCAGGGCAAACCTTCGTAACAATCGATGTTTCTACAGATGCTTGGGGATATGAATGCTTTTGGGACTTAACACTTATGGGAGCTGGATGCGGAAACAATGAGTTTAATTCCTATGGAAACGTTGCGCAAGTTGGTTGCGGAGGCGCAGGACAACAAGATGCGAACGGAGGCGGTTATCCAAACAATACTTTGACAACAGAAAGTCTGGGATGTGTTGATTTCGGAAATTGCTTTGACATTAATTATGTCGATGATTGGGGAGATGGAGGTGCTACTTTCTCGGTTAATTTTGATGGTATACAAGCCTATTATTTCGGAGGAACAGGAACTGGAAATGTTTTTAGTTTTTGTGTAACAACGAATACCGAATTCGATGCTTCGATATCGGCAAATCACTTTCAATACACAAAAATTCCTATTTCCCAATCACAAAACATTTTGCAGTCGGGAACTATTTCATCGGACGGTTATGGCGATTTGACGAATGTTTTTATGAATGTTTCAGTTAGTAAAAATGGAACTCAAGTTTACACTGTTAATTCGAGCACTCAGAATCTTGCTAGTGGATTAGACGCGCCGTTTTCAACTGCTGGATTTGTTCCGACAGAAACAGGACTTTACACGGTAACTTATTTTGCTGATATGACTGAAGATGACGGCAATTTATCAAACAATTATTATTCGTATACGGTTGATGTTACTGACTCAATTTTCGCAAGAGACAATGGTGCATCGTATGGTATCATCGGCATCGGAACAGGAGAGCCAGGATATTTGGCAAATCGCTTTACAATTCTGAATCCCATTCAATTGTCTTCAATTTCAGTTTTCTTAGGCAACACGACTGGTTCTATTTCTAACAATCCGTTCGAAGTAGAAGTATTTGTTGTTAATCCTGGACTTGTAACATCAATTGCAACTGCGAGCGGAACAGTTTCATCTAGCGCATATCAATGGCACACTGTTGATTTGAGTCCATATCCAACATTAGTACCTGGTGAATACCTTGTTGCTTTAAAAGAAACAAACTACGAACAAGAAGTTGGATTGAACGAAGCTGTTTTTACGCCTAATACATCCTTTGTCACTTGGACAAGTCAACCATGGGCAAATACAGAATCATTAGGTTTAGATGTAAATTTCATGATCCGTTTGAATGTGAACGAAAATGCCGAAATTTCTGAAAATTCTTTAACGGAATTAAGCATCTTCCCTAACCCAACAAAAAACACAATTACAGTAAATGGACTTCTTCCAAACGAAACCATTCAACTTTTTGACAATCTTGGTAAAGAAGTATTTTCAATTATTTCAAGCTCATCGATTCAGACAATTGATTTAACAGAATTTGCAAATGGCATTTATCTATTAAAAACTGAAAATCACATGAATTCAAAAATCATTAAACAATAAAAAAAGGGAGCAATAATGCTCCCTTTCTCTTTTTACATACTATTCTATTTTCTAATCAAGGTTATATTTCCATGACCTATTATCTCTTCATTGTTCAATCCGGTAACCACATATTTAAAGAAGTAGACTCCATCATCGGCTTGTTTACCATTTACATCACCATCCCAAACACCATCAATTGTGTTGATTTCATGAACAACATTCCCCCAACGATTCAAAATAACGACTTCAAGTGCAGATGCATTATTCGTTAAAATGAAAAATTCATCGTTCGCATTATCACCATTTGGCGTAAACACGTTTGGTATATGAATTTCAGGAGATGGGTACGGTAAAATATCAATTTGAATCATTGCGGTATCTGAACAAATACCATTACTTGAAGTTAGAACCATTAAATAAGATCCAACTGAACCATACGTTGCGGTTTGGCTGTTCAAGTTAGACACATTTGCTGAAGCACCATTTCCAAAATCCCAATTATATGACGTAGCATTCGTTGAGAAATTATCAAAATTCACCACCAAACCTGGATTTCCAGTCGTTACATCTGCACTTGCGTAAGCATTTGGATATGTAAACACATTCACTGTAACATTATCTGTATTAACACAACCATTTGCATCTGTTCCTGTCACAGTATACACTGTAGAACCTGTTGAAGGCGTAAATGCTTGTCCATTCACTCCACCATTGTTCCAAGAGTAACTAGTTCCACCATTTCCATTCAAGGTCACACTTGAACCTGCACATATCGTAAAATCAGTACCTGCATTTATTGTCGGTAAATTATTAACTTGAATTGTGCTCGTTGAACTATTCGTACAGTTTTGAGCAGAAGTATACGTATAAGTAATTGTTTGTGTACCTGAAGCCGGATTGAATGTATTTGCTGTTACCCCAGTTCCACTGAAAGTTCCTCCGGCTGGTGTCCCAACTATATTCACAGGAGTACCATTAACACAAACAGGCGAGTATGACCCAGCATTTACTACTGGCGCTGGATTCACAGTAATTGTAGCAACATCTGAATTCGTACAACCATTTCCATTCATATAAGAATAGGTTATTGTTTGTGTTCCCGATGCCGGATTAAACACAGAACCAGTTACCCCAGATCCAGTAAATGTTCCACCAGCTGGTGTTCCTGCTAATGCCACGGTAGAACCATTTGAACAAACTGCTGCATAAACTCCTGCATCCACAACTGGAAGCGGGTTTACAGTAATTGTTGTTGTTCCACTTCCACTACATCCCGCAGGATCGGTATAATTATAGGTAATTAATTGTGTCCCAACAGATGGATCAAAGGAATTTGAAGTCACTCCCGTTCCGCTAAATGTTCCACCCGCAGGTGAACCAACTAACGCAACATTGACAGCATCAATACAAACTGGAGAATAGGTCCCAGCATTAATTGCTGCAGGGTTCACAACGGTAATAGTTGTAGTTGTAGAATTCGAACAACCTTGACCATCGGTATAATCGTATGTTAATGATTGAGTCCCAACTGCTGGATCAAAATTAGAACCAGTAACGCCAGTACCTGTGAAGGTTCCTCCTGCTGGTGTTCCCGCCAAAGCAACTATTCCTGCATTCGAACAAACATTCAGATAACTACCCCCTGAAACTAGCGGTACTGGATTAACGTTAATGACTGTACTCGCTGAATTCGAACAACTGTTTCCATCAGTGTAATTATACGTTATACTTGATGTTCCTACAGCAGGATTAAATTGTCCGCTAGCAACTCCTGCACCACTGAATGTACCACCAACTGGAGAACCAACAAGTGTTACTAAAGGAGCATTTGCACACTGATCTAAATAAGTTCCTGCACTAACAACTGGCAAAGTATTAATCGTAATTGTCGTATTCGCAGAATTTGAACAACCATTTCCATCAGTGTATGAATACGTAATTGTTTGCGTTCCAGCTGAAGGATCAAAATTCGTCCCAGTTACACCTGTTCCAGAAAAAGTTCCTCCTGAAGGAGTTCCCGCTAGTGAAATGTCAGCCGCATCAGAACAAACGCTTGTATAAGTTCCAGCACTTACAGAAGGAATAGCATTAACAGTTACCACAACTTGATCTGTACCCGTACATCCCGCCAATGTGGTTCCTGTTACTGTATAGGTCGTTAAAGTAGTAGGGGCAACAAATGCTACACCATTAGTAACTCCATTATCCCATGAATAAGTTGAAGCCCCAGTTCCATTTAATGTTACGCTTGAACCAACACAAGCCGACTGGTCTGCTCCTGCATTTACCGTTGGAACAGAGTTAATAGTCACAACAACCTGATCTGTTCCAGTACAGCCAGACACACTCGTACCGGTAACCGTATATGTTAAAGTGGCAGCGGGTGCAAATGAAACATTATCTGTAACTCCATTATCCCAGGTATAAGTTGAAGCCCCAGATCCAGCGAGAGTAACATTTACTCCTGCACATACAGATTGGTCCGAACCTGCATTTACAGTTGGGGTGGATGGTGCAGTATAATTGACTGTATTTGTACAAGTGTTATCATCACTAAATGTTGCAGTAATAGTACTTGCCGCTCCATTTGCTGCAACATTTGAAATAGTATACGCCAAGGGAGATGTAAATGGAGCACTAAATACTTGAGTTCCTCCTCCAGAACATGTTACCGTTAATGTTCCAGTTGTTGGTGCTGAAACAAAAGTCACACTTCCCGAAACACTGTATGTATTACCTGCATTACAAGTTGATGGCGTGGCTGTTACGGATGATATATCACAAGGTGAGACAATAGCACAATCGGCTACTCCTGTTCCTCCAGTTTGATTGAATGAAATATAACCAGATCCACTATCGTAATTAGTGATTAATACAATATAAACTTGTCCTGCGACTGCGGCAGCTGGAGTTGTTGAAGGAATTCCTCCTGGCAAACCAATTCCAATCGTTTCTGTTGCCGAACCACTGTAACTACATTGTATGGGGGCTATACCACCATTTACTGAAGAGCACCCAGAGGTTAAGTTCAAAAAGGGTCCATACAATGCAAAATCAACATCCAAGCCAGTACCAGTTCCATTCGTTCCAGTTGTTTGTGACAAGGTAATTTGGAACGTTCCACTCACGTCGACTTCCATATAATACCAAACAGGATTGGGAGTTGAACTTAAACAACCATAATTTGGTCCAGATGGAGTACATGTACTTGTTTCATTCGGAAAATTATATGTATTTGTAGTACAAAAAGGGTTCGCATCAGAACAAGGAATAACAGTTCCCGTGCATCCCCCAGTGGCTAAACTTTCAAACACAAGAGAGAAAGTTAAAATTAATAGTAGTAAATATTTCATAATATATTGATATCAAATAATCATTTTACTGGAGATATTTCAATGATAAATTCTGTTCCATCAACACGGTAAAAAGCAGTTTGTGTTGAATAAAAAGAAAATAAATACTTAAATGGATTGAATGAATCCCAATCAAACTGAGTCACATCGTTTGTTAAACCATCATTGCATTTATTCTTTAAAGGCACACTTGAAAGCAACAAACATTCGGGATATTCTCCTATTGCGATAGTGTGTATTTTCAACCTCTCAAAAAATTCGACACCACGAGAAATATGGATTGAATCAACATATTGTGGACAATTGAGATAGACTTCATTTAAGAAATGAGTTACTTTTTCTTGGTTAGAAACTTGAGAAAATGAAGAATTAGGAATACAAAGCATTCCACCTGACACAAGCAGGTAACATAGTAGTATTTTTTTCATTTCTGAAAAATTAATTAGTATAATAGTAGACGTTAAATGTAAAACATAAATGATAAATATCCAACGATTTATTTCGTGGATGTGTAGGTTGTAGATGTTTTGGTAGCTTATTGTCATTAAAACCGAAGAGAGTAATGATGTGGTCCGCTA
>CAJAVU010000108.1 GCA_903945495.1 uncultured Flavobacteriales bacterium
AATTCCTCAATTAAATTAGAATTTATCGCAGATTTTTTCACTTCCTCAATTGCTTTTTCACCAAAAACAAAGGCTACTTTGAAGAAACCATCACGCGGCAATAAATAGATCAGTACACGTTTTTTGTCACTGATTCGATAACTCCAACCAAAATTTTCACCACCAAAATGCCACCCTTCAGTTTCAACTTTACCACTTTTCAATGCTCCATCGCGCACAGTTTCCCAGAAACGATAGTTTTCACCCAAGGCTTCTGTTAATTGAATATCTGTTGGACAATAAGTTGGATCAAGAAAAATGGAGTGCGGCATAAATGAAAAATTGTTCAAGCGAATCTAAGGAAAGATAGAATACAAACCATGGTTTTTATCCGTTGAAATATCTTCCATTAAATACAACTGTGATTCTCTCCTAGAAAAATAAAAATCCTTAACTTCGCACACAACATTTTTATTGTTAGAAGATATGAATTACGACATTATAGTTATTGGTAGTGGTCCTGGTGGATATGTTACTGCCATTCGCGCTTCACAATTGGGTTTAAAAACAGCAGTTGTTGAAAGAGAATCATTGGGTGGAATTTGTTTGAACTGGGGATGTATTCCTACAAAAGCATTGTTAAAAAGTGCAAATGTGTTCGAATACTTGACACATGCAAGTGATTACGGTATTACAGTGAAAGATGCGAAAGCTGATTTTTCTGCAATGGTTGAAAGAAGCCGTGGTGTTGCTAGTGGAATGAGTGCCGGAATTCAATTCTTGATGAAGAAAAACAAAATTGATGTTTTGAAAGGTACTGGAGTTGTGAAAGCTGGTAAAAAAGTAGCTGTAACAGCTGAAGATGGAACTGTAACTGAATACACAGCTGACAAAGGAGTAATTATTGCAACTGGTGCGCGTTCACGTGAATTGCCTAATTTACCACAAGACGGTGAAAAAATCATCGGATATCGTCAAGCAATGACTTTGAAAACACAACCGAAGAAAATGGTTGTTGTTGGTTCTGGAGCAATTGGGGTTGAGTTCGCTTATTTCTACAATGCGATTGGAACTGAAGTAACAGTTGTTGAATATTTGCCAAACATTGTTCCTATTGAAGATGAAGAGGTTTCTAAACAATTAGAAAAATCGTTCAAGAAAATGGGAGTTAACGTAATGACGAATGCATCTGTTGAGTCTGTTGACACAAAAGGTAAAGGTTGTATTGTTACGGTTAAAACGGCAAAAGGAGAAGAAAAAATCGAATGTGATGTTGTTCTTTCAGCTGTTGGTATTGCTGCAAACATTGAAAATTTAGGATTAGAAGAAGTTGGAATCGTTGTAGATAAAGGACGTATTTTAGTGAACGACTTCTACCAAACAAATATCCCAGGATTTTATGCAATTGGTGATGTAATTCCAACTGCAGCCTTGGCACACGTTGCTTCTGCTGAAGGAATCATTTGTGTGGAGAAAATCGCTGGTCACCACCCTGCTCCACTTGATTATGGAAATATCCCTGGATGTACGTATTGTTCTCCTGAAGTTGCGTCAGTTGGTATGACTGAGAAAGCAGCGAAGGAAGCAGGAAAAGACATCAAAATTGGTAAATTCCCATTCTCAGCATCTGGAAAAGCAAGTGCTGCTGGAGCGAAAGATGGTTTTGTTAAATTGATTTTCGATGCGAAATACGGTGAGTTATTGGGAGCACACATGATTGGTGCAAACGTAACTGAAATGATTGCTGAAATCGTTGCTATTCGCAAATTGGA
>CAJAVU010000109.1 GCA_903945495.1 uncultured Flavobacteriales bacterium
GAATAACAGATAATTTAAAAGACATCGAATAGTCTTTCTGACTTCGCTTTATATAAAAGCTTTTTTCTCCTTTTTCCATAACGATAAAAAATTGTGTATCGCTATTTCAGGACTAGACATGATCGATAATAAAAAACCCGTTCCAACTGGAACGGGTTTTTTTATGTCTTTCTTTTATGTTTTACGTTTCTTTTTCTTTGCGGCTGGGAAAAGAATGTTGTTTAAAATCAAACGATAACCAGGTGAATTAGGATGTAAGTTTAAATCCGTTGGAGGATCACCAACTTTGTGCTCATAATCTTCTGGATCGTGACCGCCATAAAATGTCCATGTTCCTTGCCCAAGTTCACCATGTAAATAACGAGCTGTTTGAAGGGCTTTATTTTCCCCCATGACAAGAACGTTCGGTTTGATTAAATCCTTTCTGAAATCAGTTGTTTGTCCCATGAAACCATCAATAACATCTGTATGACATTGCGTCAACATTGTCGGAACAACATCCCATTTCGCTGAAAACTCAAATAACGAGAACTTATCTGTTGATTCTGTTACACGCTGTTGACGATGAATATCCGTTCCATCAATGTTGGAATACTCATATGTCATTGGATTGCGCTCCAATTTAAAGTTTTCGAAAGCAAAGGTATTGGCAAAATCTAATTTTTCTTGGCAACTTGGGTCGCTGGCATCACCGTCAAACATCTGTTCACAAATATCTGTGTTGTGCGCCGCTAAACCAATGTCGAAACTATCAGTTCCACTGCACATGGTAAACAAAAATCCACCACCGATGACAAAGTTTTTGATATTGGTTGTAACGGCCAATTTTAACTCAGAAACTTTTTTAAATCCTAGCATTTTAGCATCGGCTTCGGCATCAGCAACCTGTTCTTGGTACCAAGGGTATGAGCGATATGCAGCGTAAAATTTACCATATTGACCCGTGAAATCCTCATGATGTAAATGCAACCAATCGTATTTTGGCAAAACCCCCATGATGATAGCTGAATCATAGATTTTATCGTAGGGAATTTCAGCATATTCAAGAACCAAAGTCACGGCATCATCCCACGGTTGTTTTCCGTCAGGTGTGTAAACTGCAATTTTAGGCGCTTTTTCCAGCTGAACAATTTCCATGTTCACTTCTGGATTTGAAATTTGGTTTTTGATTTGGTTCACTTGACCTTCGGCCAACACTTCGTATTTGACATTACGAAGGATAAGTTCTTCCTCAATTGTTTTCAAATGTGGCATCAAGAACGATCCTCCGCGGTAGTTCAACAACCATTCAATCACAATTGTATTTTCCAAGGCCCAAAATGAAACGCCATAAGCTTTCAAATGATCCGATTGTGAATCATCCATTGGGACAAGAAGTTGAGTTGCTCTTCCTTGAAAGAATAAACCAACAATAAAAACAAGTACTAATTGATAGCGCATTTTTTAGAATTTAATTGTTCTTTGCAATTGTTGGGCCATTAAAATGGAGTGTCGTCTTGAAATGATTTGTCGAAATCGGCAGGATCATCATCAAACGAGTTCATTTTACTTGGAATGGTATAACTTTGAGCCGGTTGATCAAATTCTGTATTTGCATTCAAATTGGTATGGGTCGGGGCGTTCACATCTTCAGAATAACCTTCAATATTGTCAAATCGAGCATATTCACCAATGAAACGCAAACGAACACGGTCCAAAGCACCATTACGGTGTTTTGCTACAATGATTTCACCAACACCTTGATTTGAGTTACCATCTTCATCTTGCAAGAATCCATAATATTCCGGACGATAGATAAACGAAACAATATCGGCATCTTGCTCAATCGCTCCAGACTCACGTAAATCTGAAAGAACTGGACGCTTATCACCGCCACGTTGCTCCACCGAACGACTCAACTGAGAAAGTGCGATCACAGGAACGTTCAATTCTTTTGCGATTTCTTTAATCGATCGTGAGATTGTTGAAATTTCTTGCTCACGATTTCCAGATCCTTTTGATCCACCTGCCGTCATCAATTGCAAATAATCGATGATGACAATGTCAATGTTATGTTGCATTTTCAAACGACGACATTTCGCACGTAAATCGAATACAGAAATACCTGGCGTATCATCAATATAAATTGGTGCAGTAGCCAATTTTGTAATACGTGAATGCAATTGTTGAAACTCATGCTCACGTAAATCTCCTTTACGCAATTTCTCAGCACTCAAGCGCGCTTCAGAGGCAATCAAACGTTTCACCAACTGAACAGAGGACATCTCAAGTGAGAACAAGGCAACTCCCATGTTGTAATCTACAGCTGTATTTCGCGCCATTGAAAGTACGAAGGCCGTTTTACCCATTGCAGGACGAGCAGCAATTACAATCATATCAGAACGTTGCCAACCTGACGTTAATTTATCTAAATCGAAGAATCCAGTTGGTACACCTGAGATACCATCTGAGTTTAACGATGCTTTTTCAATTTCTTCAATCGCTTGACGAACAACATTTTGCATAAGATCTACGTTCTTACCCATGTTATTTTCAGCAATTTGGAACAATTCGCCTTCCGCTTTATTCAATACATCAAAAACGTCGTTTGTATCATCATATGCGTTACGAATCACATCACTACTCATGCGAATCAACTCACGTTTAATGTACTTTTCAGCAATGACACGAGCGTGAAATTCAATGTGCGCAGTAGACGCTATACGCGACGTTAATTGCGAAATATAGGCCGCACCACCTGCAGCTTCCAATTCGCCTTTTTGCTTTAAGCGATTGGTAACGGTTAAAAGGTCAATTGGATTCGAACTACCGAATAAATCACGGATAGCACCATAAATAAATTGATGCTTCGGATCATAAAAACTACTAGGTTTCAAGATATCAATGGTATCAGTTACCGCATTTTTTTCCAACATCATTGCCCCTAAAACTGCTTGTTCTAGGTCAATCGCCTGTGGTGGAACTTTTCCTAAATCTGAAACGAGATTTGAGGGGTTTTTAGCTCTTACTGCGGGTTTTCTACTGTTTTCGGGTTGATTGTCCATTTAACAAAGATAGGCAATGAATCGACTCCTAGAAAATGCAAATGAATTTCTTTCTTAAAAAGATATAAAAAGAGGTTATGAACAATTGTTAATAGTGGGATTTGAAAATTTCCTGCCTATCGTTAGGCAGGGAAGATTTGATGATTTGAACGATTTGATAATTCAAAAATTTAAATAGTTAGAATTGGCTATTCATTATTACAATAAATATAGTCTCTTTAAACTGTTCAATAGTGAAGCAATTCTTGCCATATTTCGTACTTTTATTCATTGATTGGATAGTTGCACGAAAAAGTTTCTTGTAAATCGCAAGAAATTCATTTTAGCACTAGAAAATACGTGTATTAAAATTGTTTATGAAAGTACCCATGTATTTGACTAAATTTTTGAACTCTAGATTCCTCTCATATCTAGTGATATTCTTTTGTGTTTACATTGTGGCTCATAAAAGTGATGTGCATTATGGTTGGACAAAAAACTTCAAGGAGGATAAGACAATTTTTGTAGGTGACGGTTTTGGTTATTATGGTTATTTGCCGCAATATTTTATTTATCCTGAACAGGAGCATTATACTTTTTTGGATAGCCTTGGCGAAAAAGATCCATTGATTCAAGGTCAATTCATGATTCCATTATCAGAAAAAACACATGTAAGAGAAAATAAGTTTTTTGTTGGAACAGCTTTAGCAATGTCTCCTTTTTTCATATCAAATCATCTCATTCAACAACTTAGAAAAGATAAAACCGATGGCTATTCATTCAGTTATCGATTTGCTATTTTTGTTGGTGCAATGTGTTATTTGCTATTTGGTTTGATAGGGCTGGTTGCGTTGCTCAAAGATTTTTTAATATCAAATTTGGTCCCAAATTGCCAAAAAAAATTCAGCAAATTGCTAAGAGGGCCTCAGAAAAATATCTGGTACTGCTTTGACCAATAGATA
>CAJAVU010000110.1 GCA_903945495.1 uncultured Flavobacteriales bacterium
GAATAACAGATAATTTAAAAGACATCGAATAGTCTTTCTGACTTCGCTTTATATAAAAGCTTTTTTCTCCTTTTTCCATAACGATAAAAAATTGTGTATCGCTATTTCAGGACTAGACAGGTAATAAATAAAAAAAGGCCTTCATTTCTGAAGACCTTTAGTATATTTTTAATCTGGTTTTATCTTGCTAATTCCAAGAAACCATGACCAGTATATTCTGAACCATCAACTCCTGTGACAATGTATTTATAAAAATACACTCCTTCTTCAGCTAAAGCACCAGTTGCAGTTTTTCCATTCCATCCAGGTGTTAAACCAGAACCTTCAAACATTTTGTTACCCCAACGATTTAAAATTGTTAATTCAACGTTTGATTGGTTTGTAACATCAAGTACAAAAATATCATTTGTGAAATCACCATTTGGTGTAAATACATTTGGTGCAAGAATTACTGGAGTTGGAAGGATACAACTTCCATCATCAACAGCGGCAAATTCATTGTAATTCAATGCTAAAGGATTCGTACAACCACATTCAACAATTGTTATTGTAGCATAAGCGGTATCTCCACACGTTGGCGATGACAATGCAACAAACATTACATTCGAATTGCTTGTATATGTTTGTGTTTGACTGCTCAAATCATTCACTGTAATATCATTACCATTTCCAAATACATAATGAAAGCTCGTAGAATTTTGACTTGTATTCGTAAATGTAACTTCTAAAGGATTACATCCTTGAATCACGTTAGCACTAAATGATGCAATTGGTGGATTTAACATGTCAACAAATACAGAATCATTTGCCGTACACACATCATCCGTAATTGTAAAATAGTACCATCCAGAAGGTAGATCTTGCCAAACAGATGCATCAATAAAATTAGGGTTGCTAGCTCCTGGGCCAGTCCATTGATATTGTCCAACTCCAGTAAGACCTTGAGCAACACCAGAAACGGCACCGTCAAATTCACATGCACTGGCAGGGAATGAATACATTGTATCAACAGCCAATAATTGATTAATTACCAATACAACACTGTCTTCACGAACGTAATTACAGCCATCATGAATTGTCACATAATACGTAATTGTGTCATGTTCTAAACCTGTAGAAGGTAAAGCAGTTGGATTCGTTGTGCTTGGTGTTGACCAGTCGTAAGTGTATGGACCAGTTGAATTTCCGATTCCTGTAACTCCAACAATAGGTGAGAAGTCAGGACAAAATGAATAAGCTGTATCCACCAAGTTGTATGTCATTGCATCTGGGAAAACACTAATTGTAACAATTTGAGATGTACATTGGTAATTTCCTAAAGTATCATAAACCATTGCTTGGAATGTTGTATCGCCAGTTGGAACCGCCCAGAAAGAATCTGTATCTGTTAAACCATTGTCCCAATTGACAACTGTATTTGATCCACAAGGTGTTCCTGTTGCATTAATGACGATATTTTCAATTCCCCAGTTATCACAACATGTTCCAGATGATTGAAGTTGAATCCAACGGAAAGCAGTTGAAGTTGTTTGTGCTGCTAAGGGAATAGGAACGTTGAATGTGCTCCAAGAAGTATACGGTGTTGATTGACCTGCCGCAACAATACTTGTCGAAGTATTTGGATTCGTAGGTAATTCAAATCCACCAGGAGAATAATAAACAATAGTAATCCAAGTAGCACCTCCATCTAATGAATATTGAAGAGAAACACCTTCATCTTGTTCATCTGGTCCTTCACAAGGAGAAGAACCACCTTGCATAGAATAAACCATATCAAATGAAAGTACACCTCCACAAAAAACATCATACGATGCACTTGTAATACCAGGTGTTCCAGAACCAGCTGAAGACGCCCAGTAATAAGGTGTATTCGTTGGGTTTGATCCACATGGTGTTGAGAAACTTGTTCCACCAGCGGCAGACCAACCTGCAGGAATACTTGCACTGTTGAAGTTGAATGACTGACCAGCGTTTAATAAGTTAGAAACAGATGTAATCAATACAGAATCACCAATACAAACAGTTGTATCCATTGGTGTTATCGTAATAGTACATGTAGATTGAGCATTCACGAATCCGTTGAATGTTAAACCTAGAAATAGTGTAGCGAATATTTTTTTCATGGCCTTCTTATTCAACAATTAAATTTTTGATTACTGGTTGCTCAAATTTCCAACCACCAGCTAAATTAGGATTGTAAATTAAGCGAACTAATTCTTTTGTTTTGAAAGAACAATCTCCTTCAACGATAGAATGTGCAGGAACTTTCAATGAGTAATAAAACTCATAACCTTCCTCACAACCGCTGCATCCTTCAAAGTATTGAAGACCAAAGTTATATGTTAAGTTCTTTTCAGAAGATGAAAGATTTTCTACTTTCATAAATGTATAAACCAAAGGTTTTTCTAATCCTTCAATTTTACATTCAGCACGTTTAACATAAAAATTTACATCATTTTTTGACTCGATTAACTTCCAATCTGAAGTCAATTCAAATTTACTTTGCCCGAAAAGGGAACCTGTGAATAACATAAATAGTGCAGCAATAGCAATCGTACTATTTAATTTTAATTTGTTTAACATACAATTTTGTTTGTACTAATTAATACTAATCAAGCAATTAAGGAGAGCGCTAAATTAAGCATCTTTGCTTTAAAAACATAAAAAAAGTAGTTAAACTTCCGCATGTTTCAGAAAAGAGACGTTGGATTTTAAACTTTGGTTGCACTCAAAGAATAGACCATCGGTATTTTATTCCCAAAGGGTTTAAGTTGGTATTTTTTCTCAGCAATTTGAATCGTTTTATTGAAACAGTCGTAGGGTGAATAATTAAATTCATGAAATTGATCAATTCTTAATCCTTGACTAATTAGTGACTGAATGACATCTGCTAATCCATGATTCCAACAACAGAATTCTTGTGTTAAATCTGCATCTTTATCGGCATAAGTGCCATTTTCAATTTCTAAAATTGGCGCATCAATGAAATAATTATAACGTATTTCTGTAAAATCATCGTCGAACATCCACACAACCGGGTGGAATTCTGCGAACACAAATTTTCCTTGCGGTTTCATATAATGTGAAACAATTTTCGCCCATTTTTGAATGTCTGGTAACCATCCGATTGTACCGTATGAAGTGAATACAATATCAAACTTTTCGTCCAGATAGTTTTCAAGTTCATAAATATCACAACATATAAATTTTGCATTTATCCCGCATGATTCTGCTAGTTCCTCTGCTTTTTCAATTGCTTTATCCGATAAATCAACACCTGTAACATTTGCACCTAATCGCGCAAGTGAAATTGTATCTTGACCAAAATGACATTGTAGGTGAAGTATTTTTTTACCGCTAATATCACCAAGTAAATCAAGTTCTATCGAGTTTAGCGAGTTTCCACCTGCAATAAATTCCTTAACATTGTAAAATTCGGATTCAAAATGAACAGCAGTTTTTTCATTCCACGTTCTTCTGTTAATTTCAATATAATTTTCTGCACTCATGCTTCTTTTTTTCTAATTTCAAAAACAGCTTATCGATAAAATCATCTCACGTGTAAGTCTGTTTTCATAAAAATAAAGATTTCGAGCTAGTTCTAGTGCATTTTAATCAATTTTTGTGAAGAGCTACTTCCATCGCTTTGCAGAATTTCCATAAAATAAATTCCGCTTTGCCAATCCTCAGTATTTATAGTTTCGTTAAGTTGGACGTTCGATTTGGAATAGATGCGTTCACCTAAATAATTATAAATTTCTATTTTCTCGATTTGACTATCCGAATCAATAGAAAAACTCGACGTGAATGGATTTGGTGATAGTTTGATTGATTGTTCTACTTCGCTAATAGCTAAGTCCGTGTTTCCACAGCTCGTACTAAAAATAGAATTGTTAATGAATCTATTTTCAGCTGGATTAGAATTGCTATTCATTGAGTTTGGTGAGCCAATACCTGCGAAATAGGCTGGTTGAACAAAGTTTGGATTTTGTAAATAGTACAATGAGTTTTCTAAGATATTTTCTGTTCCGGACGGCACTATTGTTCCTTTGTTATTATTTCCAAGAAGTAAATGATCAGTTCCTAATATCGTGTAATTAACAACGCTGTATGGGAATCCTGTATTTGGAATTTCAGTGGCGATGATATTTTGAGATGGTGAAGTGGCATCGCTAAAGAAAACTCCAAAACTTTCTGCGCGATTTCTGAAAAAAGTATTGAAAGGACCATTTGCTCCATGTGAGTTGTCAATCACAATGTTCTGACCAATGTTTTGTTCAAACAAATTCAAATACGGATAATTCCCATGTAACACCATATCACCTGAAGAATTGCTAGGTAAAAGAGGATTTACTTCTGTCCAATAGGGTTCTTTCGAATAGTTATAGGCGAAAACATTGCAATTTGCACCAGCTTGTAAAATCATTGAATGACGCAAATGCTTGAAAATATTGTCTTCAATTAAACATTCATTGGTGGTGAAATGTAACATTATTCCGTATGCTCTTCCTCCATCGCCATAGCCAAATGCATCATGGAAATAACAACGATTCATTGCCAAATTACTCGAGTATTCAGCCTCAATATGAGCAAAAGTGGTATTGCTTGATTCAATGCCAGAAACCCATGAATTAACTGCATAATTAAAATGAATATTACTCGCTTGTTCTGGAGCAGTATTGTCTATTCGTTCGATTTTCAGACATTCGATTCCCACATTTGTAACAGGAAGAATTCGTTTAATGTATGGATTGACTGTCAAAGCATATGTTAATCGAAGCTTTGATTTAAGTTTGATTTGGTTTCCGTTAATTGATTCAATTTGAATAATTTGTCCTACGGAATTTGCAGCCCAACTCGAGGTGATAAGTTGACTATCGTTTTGAATTAATTGAATCCAATCATTGGGTTGAAAATTAGAAGAATTATACACTGTAATTAGTGAATCATTGAATTGACCAATTTGAACAAGTGTTGTTGTGTCTGAAGTAGCTTGTCCGTGAATTAAAATACCATGGCCACTATTACTGTGTTGAATTGTAAATGTGGTGTTTTCAGCACCATTGCCTTTGATGATTGTATTACTTGGCAAAGTGATTGCTTGATTAAAAAGAAATGTTCCGGATGGAAACAATAATCGGATGGCTTCGTTTTGATGAACAGAAAAGAAGTTATTTAATGCATTATCATTAGGGGTAATGCCATCTGAAATTAGACCTATTTGCAGAGCATCAAAAGTTGAAAAGTTTTGAGTTGAAGTATCTTTAATTCCAGCAAGCGACCAATCTGTTTTTCGTGAAGTGGGAATCAATTGTGCCGAAAGACTAAAGCTAAGGCATATAGAAAATAATATAGAATAGTAATGCATTCGTTTGGGTTTGAATTAACAATAAGCTAAATCAAATCTAATACGAAGTAGGAAGGTTGTGAAAGTAAACGACCCCTAATCTTTTAAAATACAGGAATATACTTAGTTGGTGGATTGGCGTCGAACAAATTCCGAAACAATAATTCCTGTTGCAACGCTTACATTTAACGATTCTGCTTTTCCAAAACGCGGAATTGAAATCGCCTCATTAATGTATTCTATATTCTCTTTAGAAATTCCTTTACCTTCATTACCCATTAACAAGACACCATTTGAGAGTGTTTCTTTTGTGTAGATATTCTCTCCTTCAAGTAAGGCTCCGTAAATGGTCGATTTACAGGCTTTTAGCCATTTCGTTAAATCAACGTAGCTTAGTTGAATTCTAAAAATTGCTCCCATGCTCGCTTGAACAACTTTTGGATTGTAACAATCAACCGTGTTTTTAGAACAAAAAATAGTTTGTATCCCATACCAATCCGCAATCCTAAGAATTGTACCCATGTTTCCAGGGTCTTGAATATCATCCAATGCCAATACCAACTGATTGTCTATTGAAGGTCTAGATTTAATAATTTGAACAACAGCTAACGCTTTATTTGGAGTTTTTAAACTTGATATCATTTCAAGTTCTTTTTCACTAACTAGTTGGTGCTCAAAATCTGCAAGATGCTCAGAAACAAATGAATCCGTATAAGCAATATATTGAATTTGATTTTTACAATACATCATTGCTTCTTGAACCATTTTTTCTCCTTCAACAAGGAATAATCCTTCAGTTTCGCGATTTTTCTTCAGCTGTAATGAACGAATCCACTTAATCTTATTCTTAGAAATTCCTGACACTTGACCAATATTATTATTTTTGTTGCTCACAGTTATGAAAAGAGCAGTCAAACTTACATATATTCTTTTGATTTTAGGGGCATTTCTAGTTGCTTGTAAGCAAACTAAATATGTCCCACAAAATAAATATCTTTTAAAGAAAAATAAGATTACTCTTGTAGATCAAGGTGTTAACAAAGATGATGTGAGTGAAATTATTCGGCAAAAAGCCAATTTTAAGACATTAGGTTTTAAGATGAAACTTTGGGCTTTTAATAGAGTTGATTCTACTCATGTTGCGAATAAACGATTTGAAAAAAATCTAAAATTAAGAGAAAAGAACAATAAACGTCTTTCAAAACAAGAACGTATTAATAAAAAGCGAATAGCCAAAGCGCGGTCAAAAGGTAAAGAGCTGTATACAGAAAAAACGGTCATCTTAAAAGATACAGTAAACACCAAAATGTTTTTTAGAGAATGGTTTAAATACAAAATTGGAGAAAAACCAATCGTATTTGATTCGATACCATTCAATAAGACATTGGATCAGCTAGCTATTTTTCTAAAGAATAAAGGGTATTATTATGGAAAGGTTGAGGGATCAGTAAAATTTAAAAGAAATCGAAAAGCAATTGTTACGTATTCAATCTTCAGTGGTCCTCAATATATTATTGATTCTATTTATGTTTTATCAGATAATTATGATGTAAGCCAAGCATACGCTTACTACTTAGAATTACACAATGATGATAATCTTGAAGGAAAGGCATTTGACAAAGACCTTCTAAATGACCATCGAAATAAAGTTGCCAAACACATGCGAGATAACAAATTGTATGGTTTTAGTAGTTCTCACATTAATTTTATTGCAGATACAACATATTCTACAAAAAGTGTAACCTTGGGCGTTCGTTTTACAGATCGTTTGGTGAAATCTAACATGTACAAAGATTCCATGGTGGCTGTAAAATTCAAAGAAACAAGAGTTAAAAATGTATATTTTCATATTGCTGATACAATCAATTTTAAGGGGAATTTTAGGCAAACAGTTGAAGGTTTAGGACTGAATTTGGTTGATAATAATTTTATTAATACGATTGACACGCTGAACTATCGAGAAATAAAGGAGGCGAAGAATAAAACACTTTATGATACTAAACGCATTGCAACCTTTTTATTCAATGGAGAATTAGCAATTGATGCAGGTTTAATTGAATGTCAAAATTATTTAGAACAAGGAAATCACTATAAAGAATATTATTTAGAGCGAACGTTCACCCGCTTAATGCAATTAGATTTATTTGAAGTAATAAAACCTGTAATTGTTGAAATACCTAACAGTGAATTTATTGATGTGCATTATTATTTGGTTCCAGCAGATAAACAAACGTTTGGTTTTGAGCCAAGAGCGACCAACTCGAATGGATTTCTTGGAGTAGCAGCATCGGTGAATTATTCCAATAAAAATATATTTGGAGGAGGGGAAAAGTTAACACTTTCTGTAAGTGGTGGTTTTGAATCACAACCTCCTGTTTTCGACAAAACATTGGATGGTGAAACGATTAAAAAAGCTGGTAGAAGTTTTAACACCTTCGAAATAGGGCCAAGTTTGAAATTGGATTTACCTGGTTTGTTTCCAGCAAAAGTAACATCAATGTCAAAGCGCCAACGACCAAGAACAGTAATGTCTGCAGCGTATAATTTTCAGTCAAGAAATGATTTTGACAGACATATTTTTCAGATGAATTACTTGTGGCGTTTTTATGTAGGTAAAACTCAAATTTTCCAAGCTGGATTGCCTTTTATGTCAATTATTAAATTCGTTCGAATCAATAATCAACCTGATTTTCAAGCAAAATTGGATCAGTTGAATGATTTATTTTTACGCAATGCATATAGTAATCAATTTATTTGGCAAGATTGGAAATTAACTTTTGAGTACAATAATAAAGAGAAGGATGATAAAAAATCGGATTTCGCATTGTATATAAATTCTACGATTGATCCTGCTGGAAATACCTTATCCATGTTCAAAAGTTTTCAAGACACTTTGAATGGACAGCACACCATTTTTGGTGTTGGGTATTCTCAATTTGTTCGTATGGACAATGAAATTATTATGTCTAATCCTATTGGATCAAAGAAAAGCATTCATGGAAGGTTGCAATTTGGAGCAGGAAAACCTTATGGTAATTCAGCTACTTCGTTACCATATGACTATAGTTTCTTTGCTGGTGGGGCGAATGATAATCGCGGATGGAGAGCACGCGCATTAGGACCAGGATCCTATAAATATTATTTGGATACAAATCGAACAGCTACACAAATTGGAGATGTTCGTCTTGGTGGGTCAGCAGAATTTCGTTTCTCATTCGGACGTTTATTAAAAGGCGCTGTCTTCGTTGATGCAGGAAATGTGTGGACATTTAATGAAGATGAAAATCGTCCAGGAAGTAAATTTTCATCGAATTGGTATAAGGAAATTGCTGTGTCAACAGGGATTGGATTACGAATGGACTTAGACTTTTTCATTATTCGATTGGATGTTGGTTTGCCTTTGACCAATCCAGCTTTGCCACAAGGTGAGAAATGGTTTTTTCAACCAAAGGATCAATTTTATCAAGAGAGCCTAAATGAATTTGGGGTGAATTACGAAAAATATGTTCCAAATCCCTATATACCAAATTTCCATTTTGGTATTGGTTATCCATTCTAATCTTAATCTTCTAATACCGTAAGATTTGCAAAACGCAATAAAACTGTTTTAGCGCCATGATGTGGAAAGAAAATGGTCGCCTTTTTGTCAGCGCCGTCACCTTCAAGTTTCGTTACTTTTCCTTTTCCAAATCGGTCATGCATTACATTGAATCCAACTTTCAAATCTGCTGTAGTTTTGTTGGATGCAGCCGAACTCGCTGATTTGTTAATGTCAGCGACAGCTTTAAACGAACCTGCAGGCGTTCCTAATGATTTGTTTAAGCCACCTGTAAATGGTTTATCGAAACTTTGTACGCGACCCGACAAGGATCTCCCAGCTCCACGTTGTTGTGTTTCAACATTCAAGTACTGCGGATCAATTTCATCAATAAATCGACTTGGTTCTGAGGAAACCAAATTTCCCCAAATAAAGCGAGAAGTAGCATAGGATAAGGAACAAGTTGTTTTTGCACGCGTTAATGCTACGTAGAATAATCGTCGTTCTTCTTCAAGTTCCGTACGTGAATTCAAGGCCATTTGTGAAGGGAATAAATTCTCTTCCAAACCAACTAAGAAAACATGTGGAAATTCCAGTCCTTTACTAGAGTGAATCGTCATCAAGGTAACATGATTTTTCTCATCTCCTTTATCTTCATCAGCATCTGTTAATAAGGCAACGTCAATCATAAATTCAGACAAGGAACTATCACCTTCATCGCCTTGAGAAATGGTAAATTCTTTCAAACCGGCCAATAACTCTTCGATATTTTGGTAACGTTCAACTTCCTCAGGACCTTTGTCCTTTTCGTTGTACAATTCTTTTAAAATTCCAGATGATTTAGCAATTGTTTGTCCCAAATCATACGCATTCATTTTGTCCAATGAGGCAGTAAAACTGTTGATCATCGTTGTAAACTCGTACAATTTTGTTTTGGTGCCTGTGTTAAGTGCAACTGGATATTGATTTGTATTTGAAATAACATCCCACATACTTACGCCGTAATTATTGGCAGCAATAATGATATTTTCGATAGATGTTTTCCCAATTCCTCTGCGTGGATAGTTGATTACACGTTTCAATGCTTCTTCATCACGAGGATTTGTTGTCAAGCGGAAATAAGCTAATATGTCTTTGATTTCCTTGCGTTGATAAAACGAAAGTCCACCATAAATTTTATATGGAATATTCAATTTTCTCAAGGCTTCCTCAAAAGAACGCGATTGCTTATTTGTTCGATAAAGAATGGCGAAATCATTAAAACTTGGAACACCTCCTTGTTTTAAATCGAAGATACGATTTGTAATAACTTTTCCTTCTTCGTTATCCGTTAATGTTCGAATGACAGCAATTTTTGCTCCTTCATTATTATCTGTCCAAACATTTTTCTTGATTTGATCTTGATTTTTCGCAATGATGCTATTTGCGGCTTCAACAATATTTTTTGAAGAACGATAGTTTTGCTCCAATTTGAACAATTTGAAATCAGGATAATCTTTTCTAAAGTTCAGAATGTTTTGAATGTTCGCTCCACGGAACGAGTAAATACTTTGCGCATCATCGCCAACAACACAGATATTCTCATAAACAGCTGCCAATTTTTTAACGATTAAGTATTGCGCATAATTCGTATCCTGGTACTCATCCACCAAAATGTATTTGAACTTTTGCTGATAATAGTGAAGAACATCAGGGAAATCGCGCAATAAAACATTCGTTTGAAACAATAAATCGTCAAAATCCATTGCTCCGGCTTTGAAACAACGCGTAACATATGTTTTGTAAATCTTCGCAAGTTCTGGACGTCTTGACTGATTATCTTCATTTAAGATCTCAGCATTTTGAGCATAAGCGTCAGCTGAAATCAAATTGTTTTTTGCTGAAGAAATACGTCCAAGGACCATTCCAGGCTTATAGACTTTATCATCAAGGTTTAATTCTTTGATGATGTCTTTGAGTAAACTCTTTGAATCCTGTGTATCGTAAATCGTGAAATTACTTGGGTAACCCAAACGATCGGCATTGTAACGCAAGATGCGCGAAAAAACCGAGTGAAATGTTCCCATTGTGATATTCTTTGCTTCACCGCCACCGACGATATGTCCAATACGTTCAGACATTTCTTTTGCAGCTTTGTTTGTAAAAGTCAAGGCCATGACATTGAATGGATCAATTCCTTGTTCCATCATGTAGGCAATACGAAATGTAAGCACACGCGTTTTTCCTGAACCAGCTCCAGCAATCACCATTGTTGGTCCATAAATTGACTCGACAGCCTCGCGCTGACTTTGATTTAATTCGTCCAAATAACTCATAGGGAAGACAATATGAGCAAAGATAATAAAACCACCTTGAACGGATTGACGTCCGAATCTAGAGATATCAACAATTTTGATTTAATGATTTGAGAATTTGTCCTTTTGATTTTTTTAATCATACATTGAAGGTCAATAATTAAATTACTACCTTTGAACCCATAATTTTTTTAAATAGCTATGTCTCATAATATTAAACCAGGTGTTGCAACAGGCGACGATGTACAAAAGATTTTCGACTATGCAAAAGAGAAAGGTTTTGCATTGCCAGCTGTTAATGTTACAAGTTCAAGTACAGTAAATGCTGTTATTGAAACTGCTGCAAAAGTTAATTCACCTGTGATTATTCAATTTTCAAACGGTGGAGCGCACTACAATGCAGGAAAAGGTTTGTCGAATGAAAATGAAAAAGCTGCAATTGCTGGTGGTATTGCTGGTGCATTACATGTACATACGTTAGCTGAAGCTTATGGCGCAACGGTAATTTTGCATACAGATCATTGTGCTAAGAAATTATTGCCTTGGATTGATGGATTGTTGGATGCGAGTGAAAAACATTTCGCTCAAACTGGGAAACCTTTGTATAGCTCTCACATGATTGATTTATCAGAAGAACCAATCGAAGAGAATATTGAGATCTGTAAAGAATACTTAGCTCGTATGAGTAAAATGGGTATGACGTTAGAGATTGAATTAGGAATTACTGGTGGAGAAGAAGATGGTGTTGATAATTCGGATGTTGATAGTTCTAAATTATATACACAGCCTGCTGAAGTAGCATATGCTTACGAAGAATTATTAAAAGTTTCGAATCGCTTTACAATTGCGGCTGCTTTTGGAAATGTGCATGGCGTTTATAAACCAGGAAACGTAAAATTGACTCCGAAAATCTTGAAAAATTCACAAGAATACGTTCAAGAGAAATTCAATACAGGAGCGAATCCAGTTGATTTTGTATTCCATGGAGGAAGTGGTTCAACATTAGAAGAAATTCGAGAGGCAATCAGCTATGGTGTTATTAAAATGAATATTGATACGGATTTACAATTTGCGTTTACAGAAGGTGTGCGCGATTATGTTGTGAACCATGTAGACTATTTGAAAACACAAATCGGTAATCCTGAAGGAGACGACAAGCCAAATAAAAAATATTACGATCCACGTAAATGGATGCGTGAAGGTGAGTTGACGTTTATTAAGCGTTTGGAACAAGCATTCGAGGATTTGAATGCTATAAATGTTTTATAAGTTGAAAATTAAAAGATTTGAGAATTGAAAAATTCTCAAATAATAAATAAAAGAAACGATGAGTTGGTTTAAGAGAAGCAAAGAAGGAATTACAACTTCTACGAGCGAGAAAAAAGAAACACCAGAAGGATTATGGTCTAAATGTTCGAATTGTAAGACCTTATTTACAATGGACGATTTAGAGAAAAATGCATTTGTATGTGATCGTTGTTCACACCACGAACGCATTGGTTCTGATGAGTATTTTCATATTTTATTTGATGGCGGAAAATATACTGAGCTAGATGCTGATTTAGTATCTGGTGACCCATTGAATTTTGAGGATACAAAAAAATACGTTGACCGCGTTAAAGCAACACAAAAAGCAACTGGATTGAAAGATGCAATCCGCACAGCCAAAGGTCAATTGGATGGAATGGATTTCGTTGTTGCTGCAATGGATTTTTCATTTATTGGTGGTTCATTAGGAGCTGTTATGGGAGAGAAAATTGCACGAGCAATTGATGAAGCAATTAAAATTAAAGCACCTTTCATGATTATTTCTAAATCAGGAGGAGCTCGTATGATGGAAGCAGGTTATTCCTTAATGCAAATGGCGAAAGTTTCAGGTAAACTTGGACAATTGTCAGAACATAAATTACCTTACATTTCGTTCTTAACAGATCCGACAACTGGTGGTGTAACCGCTTCGTTTGCAATGTTAGGAGATATCAATATCGCTGAGCCAAATGCATTGATTGCGTTTGCTGGACCACGTGTTGTGAAAGAAACAATCGGTCGCGATTTACCAGAAGGATTCCAAACATCGGAATTCGTTCTTGAGCATGGATTCTTGGATTACATAGTCGATAGAACACATTTGAAAGAAACATTATCAATGTCATTGAAACTTTTCAAAAACTAATAGCAAGTCCCACTAAATTGTGGGACTTTTTTTTACATGGAAATTCAACTAGTTAAAGCAAACGAACTTCAAGTCTCAGAATGGGCGGGAGGAAAGACAACTCAATTGTACATCTATCCTGCATCAGCTGATTTCTCAAAAAAAGATTTTGCTTACAGAATAAGCACGGCAACCGTTGAGTTGGAAGAATCGGCCTTCACTCCCTTTCCGAATTACAATCGAAAACTGATGATTTTGGAAGGGGTATTGGATTTGTTTCACGATGACCAATACGCGATTCAATTACACCCCTTTGATCAAGATGCATTTTCCGGTGATTGGATTAGCCATTCCAAAGGAAAAGTGATTGATTACAATGTAATTTTCACATCTAACTATTCGTCTGAAATTTTTCATTTTGAACTTTCGAAAGGAGAAGAGGTGAAATTGAATTGCAAAGACACAACCTTGCTTTATGTGTTATATGGAGAAATTGCAGTTTCAAAAGGCAGTGCACAACAGAAAGATGTAATCATCATTGAAGGTCAAGGAGAATTAGTGATTAACGCGTCTTCGGATTCACTCATTGTTGTTACGGAAGTAAATAAAATCGAAGAATAATCATGGGAACGTAGGCGTTTCAAAAAAAAAGATTATCTTTGCCCGTCGATTTGCAAGAACGTGGTGTTTTTGGATCGGCTACATAAGAATCATTTAATTAAATATTGGCATGTACATTAACACAGAAATTAAAAAAGAGATTTTCGCTAAACACGGTGGAGCAGAGACTAACACAGGTTCAGCAGAAGGTCAAATTGCATTGTTCACATTTCGTATTTCTAACTTAACGGAGCACTTGAAAAAGAACCGTAAAGATTTCGGAACACAACGTTCTTTGCAGTTATTAGTTGGTAAAAGAAGATCTTTACTTGACTATTTAAAAAGAAAAGATATCGAAAGATACCGTGCTATCGTTAAAGAATTAGGCTTACGTCGTTAATTCTTGTACGAACACAACAAGTTTATTGGAGGGGGCATTCGAAGTTATTCGACTGTCCCTTTTTTGTTTTAAATGGACAAATTGAAAAAAGAATTCAGGACGTTAGGACTATAAGACTGATCTCTTTTTTAAATGAATTTTTGTGAATGAAAAAAAGTCATAATTTCAGGGAGCTAAAAATTTGGCAAGATTCAATGAGTCTGGTTAAGGTTGTTTATGATATTACGTCTAAATTACCAATGGAAGAACGATTTGGATTTATTTCACAATTAAATAGATGCTCGGTTTCCATTCCTTCAAATATTGCTGAAGGATCAGGAAGAAGTAGTGAAAAAGAATTTGTGAGATTTCTTGAAATTGCAATTTCATCAAGTTATGAATTAGAAACACAATTAATATTAATAAATGAGATTTTTGGGCTAGAAGTAAAAAATGTATTAGAAGATCTAACAAATCTTCAAATTAAAATTGGAGCTTTCAAGCGAAGAATTAATAATGACAGAATTGAAAACAAGTCTTAATGTCTTTAAGTCATAGTATCTTAAAGTCTTATAGTCTATAAATAAGCAATAAATAAAAGATGAATATAGGAACAAGAAAGTCAATGATGACCGGAGGGAAAGAAATTTCCATTGAAACCGGAAAGTTGGCTAAACAGGCAGATGGGTCTGTTGTAGTAAGAATGGGAGACACAATGTTGTTAGCAACAGTTGTAGCAGCTCCTGAAGCAAAAGAAGGAGTTGATTTCCTTCCTTTAACAGTTGATTACCGTGAGAAATACTCAGCAGCTGGACGTTTTCCAGGTGGATTCTTCCGTAGAGAAGCGCGTCCATCAGAGAACGAAATTTTAATCATGCGTTTAGTTGACCGCGCTTTGCGTCCACTTTTCCCAGATGATTATCACGCTGAAGTTCAATTGATGATTCAATTGTTATCGTATGATGGAGTTAACAATCCTGATACATTATGTGGTTTAGCGGCATCAGCGGCAATCGCAGTATCAAACATTCCTTTTAACGGTCCAATGTCAGAAGTGAGAGTTGGTCGTGTAAATGGTGAGTGGATCGTTAATCCAACAATGGCGCAAATTGCAGAAGGTGATATCGATATGATGGTAGCTGGAACAATGAAAGACGTGAACATGATTGAAGGAGAATTCAAAGAAATCTCTGAATTGGAAATGGTTGAAGCTATTAAATTAGCACACGCTGCAATTATCGAACAATGTCAATTCCAATTAGATTTAGCTGCTGAAATTCCAACAGCAAATCCAAAAAGAGAATATTGTCACGAAACTCATGATGCTGATGTTAAAGCAAAAGTATATGAGTTAGCAATGGAAAAATGTAAAGATGTTGCTCGCATGGGCTTGGCAAATAAAGCAAAAAGAACAGAATTGTTCGATGCAATTAAAGCTGAAGTAAAAGCATCTTATACAGAAGAAGAATTAGCATCTGTTAGTGGATTCATTTCTACATACTTCTCAGAAGTTAAGAAAAAAGCTGTTCGTTGGGTGATGTTACATGAAAACAAACGTTTAGATGGACGTAAGTTTGATGAGATTCGTCCAATTTGGGCTGAAGTTGATTATTTACCAATGGTTCACGGTTCTGCAGTATTTACACGTGGAGAAACGCAATCATTGACAACATTGACATTAGGTGGTAAAATGGATGAGCAGTTAATCGATGGAGTTACTTTCCACGGAACTGAGAAATTCTTATTACACTACAATTTCCCTCCATTCTCAACAGGAGAAGCAAAACCATTACGTGGAACTTCAAGAAGAGAGATTGGTCACGGAAACTTGGCATTGAGAGCTTTGAAACCAGTTTTACCTGCAGATAACGCTTATACAATTCGTTTGGTTTCTGATATTTTGGAATCGAATGGTTCTTCTTCAATGGCAACAGTTTGTGCTGGTACATTGGCGTTGATGGATGGTGGTGTTCAAATCACTGCTCCAGTATCTGGTATCGCAATGGGATTGGTTGCTGATGATGGTAAATTTGCTGTATTGTCTGATATCTTAGGAGATGAAGATCACTTAGGAGATATGGACTTTAAAGTAACTGGTACATCTAAAGGTATCACTGCTTGTCAAATGGATATTAAAGTAGATGGTTTACCATACGAAGTATTGATCCAAGCATTGGAGCAAGCGAAAGGTGGACGTTTACATATCTTAAATAAAATCATTGAAACGATTGCTCAACCAAATCCAGATTTCAAACCACAAACTCCTCGTATTGAAGCGTTCAACGTTCCTAACGAGATGATTGGTGCGATTATCGGGCCTGGTGGAAAAATCATTCAAGCAATGCAAAAAGAAACAAATACGACAATCACTATCGAGGAATTGCCAACAGGTGAAGGTCGCGTTCAAATTATGTCAAACAATGGTGATGACATGAATGAAGCTACTCGTCGTATTAAACAAATTGCATTCCCACCAATGGTTGAAGAAGGAGCTGAATACGAAGGAAAAGTGAAATCAGTGAAAGATTTCGGTTGTTTCGTTGAAATTCTTCCTGGAACAGACGGATTAATCCATATTTCAGAATTCTCTTGGGAGAAAGTCGCGAAAATGGAGGATGTTTGTAAAGAAGGAGATTTATTGAAATTTAAAGTTGTTGGAAAAGATCCAAAAACGAAAAAATGGAAATTGTCTCGTAAAGTTCTTTTACCAAGACCAGAGAAAAAAGAAGAGGCAACTCAAGCATAAGTAAAAATTAATTCATTTGAGATTGTTGACTGAAAAAGTCAACAATCTTTTTAAAATACAAATTATGGCTAGTAGAAAAGATTTGAAAAGAAACCTAAACAATATGGTTTTTGATATCGTTGAAGAGTGTTTTACAATACAATTAATGGATGAATCAAAATTTGCTGTTGCAGATGAAATGATTGACAAAGCTGCAAATTTTCAAGAAGCAATGTTGACTAAAATCAATGGAGCTAAAACAAAAGCTGATTTCAGACCAATTTGTGAAGAAATTGAAAACACAGCAATTGAATTTATCACAAAATTGAATGCGTTGTAATTAATTCTACAATTCAAACAAAATAAATTATTTTTAAAGCGGGTATTGTTGCCCGCTTTTTTTATTTCAGAAAATGGTACTTGACAAAAAGAAGATTTTAATCGGAATTGGTTTAATAGGCTTTCTTTCAATTCTAATTGCTACTGGTGCAAAAGATACACTTTGGAATGCTGTTGCATTAGGAGGTTTAATGATTTATTTTTGGGTATTTGAAGTGATTCCAATTTATATCACTGCACTTTTTCCGCTGATTCTTGCAATACCTTTGGGTGTATTGGATAAAGGTGAATTAGCAAAAGCGTATGGAGATTCAAATGTATATTTGTTTTTTGGTGGTTTCATTTTAGCATTAGGATTAGAAAAATGGAATGTACACGAACAAGTTGCCCGGGGAATCATTGGATTTGTTGGTGATTCTAAACCACGAATCTTATTTGGATTTTTAATTAGTACGGGTTTACTAAGTATGTGGATTTCGAACACAGCAACGGCATTAATGATGATGCCCATGGCGATGGCAATCATTCATGCGCTACCTGAAAAAGAACGTAAAGGTAAATTTGCTGTATTCTTATTGTTGTCCGTTGCATACGCTGCAAGTATTGGTGGAGTAGGCACCTTAATTGGTTCACCACCAAATACACAAATGGCAAGTATTCTTGAAAACACTTTTCATGTGAAGGTGGACTTTTTTCAGTGGATGAAAATTGGAATGCCAATCAGTATTTTAATGTTGTTAGGAACGTTTTTGTTTTTCTATTTGTCAATGGGTAAAGAACGAAAAGAAAGTCACGCCGAATTTGAGATTCATAAAACGCCTTGGACGAAGGATCAATTAATAGTTGTTGGAATTTTTTTAATTGTCGTTCTGCTGTGGTCCTTTAAAGATTTGATTGTACCATCCATCGGTTTCGAATATGGCGATGAGAATGTTGCTTTGCTTGGAGGAATTTTAATGTTTTTAATACCAAGCACAGAGACAAAGAAACCTTTGCTTCATTGGAAGGATACTGAAAAACTACCTTGGGGTATATTAATTTTGTTTGGAGGAGGCTTAGCACTTGCAAAATTAATGGAGAAAAATGGGGTTATTAAAGAACTTTCAGAAGCCTTTAGTTCGATGCATGACTATTCCTTTTATACCATTTTAATAACTGTAATTATTGTTGCTGTATTTGCATCGGAGGTTTTGTCCAATTTGGCTATGGTTAGTATTTTCGTTCCATTGGTGGCAGGATTTGCAATTGATCATGGTTTGCCGATTGAACAATTAGCGATTCCTTTAACACTTGGTGCAAGTTTGGCCTTTATGTTACCTGTTGGTACTCCACCGAATGCCATTGTATTTTCTTCGGGAATGTTGCATGTAAAACAAATGGTAAAGTATGGATTTGTGCTAAATATTATTGGCATTGGTTTAATCTTTCTATGTTCAATCTTCCTTTTGTGATATAGTCATACCAACATGAAACTAAAAAAGGCTGTTCAATTTGAACAGCCTTTTCATTTATATAGAATTGTAATTCTTAGTTTTTAACTACAACCTTACGATTTGATTCAACTGAACCATTCGATAAGCTTACATTGTAAATTCCAGATGCAACTTTACCAAGTTGAACTTGTTTTACAAATGTTCCGTTTTGGTTTTCAATTTGGGCATCATACACTAATTTACCTGCTTCATCATATACTTTTAATGTATATTTTTCTGTAACTGATGCGTTGAAAGAAACGTTAAAGTCACCATTTGATGGGTTAGGGTAGATTGATAATGCATAAACATTTAACTCTTCAATTCCTAATCCACTGATAGTTGTTCCTGCAGAAGCTGAAGATGTACATCCACCAGTTGTAACTTTTACAGTATAAACTCCATTCGCTGTTGGTGTGTAAGTTTGACTTGTAGCACCAGGGATCAACGTTCCATTCAAATACCACTGATTTCCAGTAGCTGAACTTGAAGTTAATGTTCCAGCAGTATTCGTAATTGTAGGAGTTGCTGGTGTTGCATTAACAGTTACAGTTACAGTATTCGATGTTGCAGTAGTTGGAGAAACACATGCAGCATTAGAAGTTAAAATACATGTAACGTTCGCTCCATTTGTTAAAGAAGTTGTTGAATAGCTAGCAGCATTTGAACCAACATTTGATCCGTTCACTTGCCATTGGTAACTTGGTGTAGTACCGCCATTCGTTGGTGTTGCACTAAATGTTGCAGTAGCACCTGAACAAATTGAAGTAGATCCAGAAACAGAAATAGAAGGAGCAACAATAGGGTTTACTGTTGTTGTTATTGTGTTTGATGTCGCTGGATTATTTGTCGCACCCGCCATATTTGATGTCATGATACAAGTTACTGTTTGTCCAGTTGTCAATGATGATGTTGTGTAAGTAGGACTGTTTGTTCCAACATTCGCACCATTCACTTGCCACTGATAACTAGGCGTTGTACCACCATTTGTTGGAGTTGCAGTAAATGTAACAGATGTACCTGTACAAATTGAATTATCAGTATCTGTAGATGTAATCGCAACGTTTGCAGCTGTTGGAGAAGTCAACTGAAACGAGTAAATACGTGTCTTTTTAGGGTTACTGGTTGTACCACCTAACCACTCTCCTGTATGCCAGAATGTTATGCCATCCGGGTCAAGCGCTGTATGAGCGTAATCACCATAACGATTAATACCACCTGTTTGTGATACAATACCTGCAATAGCAGTTGCTTCTGCGAAAGTCATTGTATTTAAAGGGTCCGTAGCTAAACGTCCAGTGTAATACAATCCTGGATAAATAGTTGAAGAACCAGATTTAGCATAACACAAAGCAATATTACCATAATCGTCCATTGCTATAGAACCCATCCAACGGTTATAAGTATCTGGTGTGAAGATGCCTTGCTGATAAACAGACCATGCGCTTGTTGTCTGATTTTGACGTAATTCAGCCCACATAATGCTTCGTTGAGTAGAACTTATTTTAACAGGCCAGTTTACCACCACTGAATTATAACCTGACCACTTAGTAAATTGAGCACGATATTGTAATACACCTCCAATACCGTCAAGTTTTTGAGTTGTTCCCGGTTGTGAAATGTCATTCCAACTTGCATTATAAGAACCGTCAAATGAACTTGTTGCTACTGCTGTAACAAATGAAATGGTCGCTGTTGGAGTTGCTGGCACCCAGTTCACGGCCATTTGATAAATTTGGATACCATCTATTGCACCACCACCCCAAGCATTGTCGGAGTAGGACATAATCGGACAAGGAGTACCAGTAGCAGGTAAACCACCAATTCCGTCAGCATCAGCAGGAAGCGGACAGAAGAATCCTCCACCGTCTGGTGGATTGAATGAAGCGTATACTGAACGAGCAGATGCATTACCAGCTAACATGGCTGTTCTTTCAAAAGCAAATACTTTCTGAGAGCCTTGATTTGACGTCATGTAATATCCGTCTTGCCAAATTGAGAATTTCAAATAATCTGGAAAGGCTGGAGATGTGTAAGTATAGCAGTACCAAGATCCTTGAGGGTCACTTGTGGCAGATACTGCAATATAAATCTTGTTTCCCGTTGTTCCAAATTGTGCTAGGAACCAACGATTAGCAAAACGGTCATACATTACAATTGGATCACCATCATTCGGAGTTGCCGTAGGCCACAATGTCCCCATGTTGAAACTTGAAATTGTTGCACCCGTTGTTTTGTTAACGATTCGAACAGTTGTTGCATTTACAGCTTGTATGTAATGAGTTGCACTAGCAGCTCCAGATGGATCATGCGGATACGAACCATTATTTACACCATTTATGTTAAGTTTTGTTGTTGGTGCAGGACGTGTTCCATTTTCAGTTTGGATGAAACTTGGATCGTTTCCAAAATCTCCTTCACCTTTTGAATCAAGCAAAGGGAACTTTTGCGGCTCTCTGTATTTACGATCTTTCGATTCACCACTGTTCTTGCGCATATTGCTTTTCGCAAGTTTTTTCTCATTTACAGGGTTTTCTTTTAAAAGCTCTTTTAACGGTCTCGAAACCATAAAGCTTTCACAGTAAATTACGCCAGTTTCTTCCGTTTTTTGGGCCATTGAGTGACCTGTCGAAAGCGAAGCAGCGCATGTTAATAAAAATAATAATTTTCTCATAGTTTGATTTTTGAGTTTAAGCTTTGCTAAAATAATACATTTTAAGTTTCTTGTCAATAGAAACATTTAGAAATATTAACATTTGTACGATAACTATTGTTTATTTTTGAAAAAAAAACTCAAAAATGAAAGTGCTTCTTTCTCCAGCAAAATCAATCGATACAAGCTCAATCCCTGATGTAAAGGCCTCATCTGTTTCTTCTTTTTTAAAGGAAAGTGAACAGCTTGTAAATAAATTGAAAAAGTTTTCAGTAAAAAAATTGGAGACAATGATGCATATTTCGCGAGATTTAGCCGAATTGAATAAAGATCGCTATTCAAATTGGACATTGCCGTTGGAAAGAACTGAAACGATTGTTCCAGCAGCGTTCGCTTTCAATGGAGAAGTCTATCGAGGATTGGATATTCAATCGCTTTCGGATGAGGAATTAGCAAAGGCTCAATCCATGATTCGTATTTTATCGGGAATGTATGGAATTCTAAAACCACTCGATCTAATGTATCCATATCGTTTGGAAATGGGGACGAAGTGGCAAATCACACCGAAACAAAAGAATCTGTATCAATTTTGGGGTACGAAACTTTCGAAATTCCTAAATGCTGAGTTGGAAAAGGATGAAGTTCTAGTGAATCTTGCTTCATCTGAATATTTTAAAGCAATCGATCGAAAAACCTTAAAAGCTAAAGTTATAACACCTGTTTTTAAAGAATTTAAGAATGGTGAATACAAGATTGTTATGATGTATGCGAAACATGCACGTGGAGCAATGGCCCGTTACATCGTACAAAATAACATTACGAATGTTGATGAACTTAAATTGTACACGGTGGATGGATATTCATTTGATGTGAATCAATCAACTGAAGAAGAATGGGTGTTTACAAGGTAAACTAAAAATTTACATCTGGACTTTTCTCCAAAATGTCCCACGTATGATCGGCTAACAGACGAACTGTAGCAATGAACGTGAAATTGTTTTTGGATCGTCCCCATTGATTTGGAGCTATTAAAGACAATAAATAGTCTCCATTTTCTTTGGTATATAAATGATAAACGTGATTGATTAGCGGTTCAAAACGCATTTCAGCCATGTAAATAAACTCAGAAATCGATTTACGATCATTTAATTTTTTTGCTTGCTCAGCCAACAATTGCATTTGTTCATATATCTGACCCAATTGCATATCTGTTTGATGTTCCATTGCTGAAAGCGCACGACCTTTGATTTTACCTTGATCTTCTGGTTTTACTAGAGCACTACCTGCATGATGCGGATATTCCAAAGAATGCGGATTCTCTGTGATTTTATCTGGGTCAATTGGATTGATGAAATCTTCGTTCATTGTCATGTTATCTATAACCATTAAAGTTAAGATTTGTTTTAGACACTATCAATTTTCAGATGTAAAGAATTGTTGAATTTCACTTAAAACATGCTCAGGAACTTCTAAATGAGGTTGGTGTCCACAATTTGAAATCATAATCGTTTTCACTTTTCCTGAAACGTTTGTTTTGATTAAATCCAATTGCTTTTCAGTTCCATACTGATCAGTTGAGCCTTGAATTGCAAATACAGGACAAGAAATGGATTGAATGTCCTTACAAATATCCCAATCCTTAAATTCATCACTTTTCCACGTTCTTGCCCAGGCATAAAATAACGATTCCGTTTTGACACCGTGATATTTTGTCAAGCCAACCAATTTACCTGCTTCATACGCTTCAATTGCAGGTTGAATTCCAGCGATTGTTTCTGGTTCGTTGATGACATGCGCAGCCATTGTAACACACGCCAATACATTCTTTGGGAATTTTGCCGCATACAATAAGGCAATCGTTCCACCATCAGAATGTCCAACCAGAATGATTTTTTTATCAGAAGGAAAAGCAGTTTGAATCAATTTGTTTAATTCATCCCAAGCGTAATCATGTAAATAGGATGCTGTTCGTTCGTTAGAAAACGGAGAGGAGCTTCCATGACCTTGGCGTTCATATACAAATCCATCCAATTGCAATTTCTTACACAAGAGTTCTGGAAAAGCTTTCCATTGTCCAATTGAACCAAGCGCCTCGTGAAGAAAAACCAAGATAATATGTTCATTACGGTTTTGTTCCACTCGAATGGTTTGAACAGCAATGGTCTTATTTTGAAGTTGTATGTGTTGCATAGATTCAAAAAAAAAGGGACTCAAATGAATCCCTAAATCTTTTTATTCCGAGGAATGATTATTTATTTTTTACGCGCTCAACATAAACACCTGTGCGTGTATCAACTTTAATGATTTCTCCATTGTCGATGAACAAAGGAACTTTTACTTCAGCTCCAGTAGCAATCGTTGCTGCTTTCATTGAGTTTGTAGCTGTATCACCTTTTACACCTGGTTCTGTGTACGTTACTTCAGAAATGATGTACATTGGTAACTCAACAACTAAAGGCGTTTCTTCTTCAGCATGGAACAAGATGTTACAAATCATTCCTTCTTCTAAGAACAATGGTTTTTCAATCATTTTTCCAGCGATATTCACTTGCTCGTATGTTTCATTGTTCATGAAAACATAATCACTTCCTTCTTGATATAAATATTGGTATTCGCGATTTTCAATACGAACGGGTTCAATTTTGTGTCCTGCAGAAAATGTATTATCTAATACTTTTCCTGTTTCAATTTGACGCATTTTAGTACGTACGAACGCTGGACCTTTTCCTGGTTTTACGTGTTGAAATTCGATGATTTGGTATAATTTCTCATTGAATTTGATACATAAACCATTTTTAATATCTGCTGTAGTTGCCATGCTAACTTAATTTTTTTCCGTGCAAAGATAGTATATTTTCTATTTTAAAAAAGTTGAGCGCGTTGAAATTGCAAAAGCAGTAAAGGTTTGTTGTTACTCTGCTATTAAACTGAGTTCGGTTATTAAATTAATTCATGAAACTATTTTTATATCTATTTCATTGTGTATCTTCGAATAAAATAAAGCAAAATGGTAGAATATTGGCATAGTTTATCGAATCTGAACAAAATTAAGTTTGTTTTAAGTATCATTCTAGGAATTCTAGGTGTTGTATTTGCAACTTTGAATTGGACAGAACAAGAGGTTCATTTATTGGTGACCAAAGCAAAAATGCCTTTGACTTTATTGATTATTTTCTCAGTTGTTGTTGGATACGCTTTATCTTTTGTGTTCAGCTATCGCAAGTTCAGAACAAAAGACCGTGAAATCGAAGCATTGAAAAGAGAAGTAGAAGAGTTGAAAGAACAACTTTAAGCTTCTTTCGAATTTCTTTTCGGATGTTTTTCTAAATTTCCTTGGCAATTTGGACAGATGAAGTTCAAATTATTCTTTGTGCAATCCGTGCAAAAAGTGCATTCATACGAACAGATGTAGGCTTCATCACTTACGTGTGGCAATTCTTTGTTGCATTTTTCGCAATGTGATTTCAATTCCAACATATCAACGAATGTATTGACTCAGGTTTGCGTAAAATTTGATAATAAACGCAACAGGAAAAATGATCAATGATACAAAGAATATGCGCAGACCGTGTTTACGAACCGTTTCATCATACGAATACACTTGTTTACCGTTTGGAAGATTTTTCTTCGTTTTCCATAGGAAATAGCCGATTAGCAAACCGAAAAAACCACCACCAAACGCCATGATGTAACCAAAGACTATCCATCCAGTTTGACCTGATTCAGGTTGTGAGAGTTCAATGATTCGTTCTGTCTTTTGTTGTTTTAAAGCATGTTCATCAATGGAAACGTTGCGACTTTCTAATAGTTTACGACTGATGGCAATATCGTGTTCGCTCCATTCATATGAGTGAATTAATACATTTATTAAATCGTCATCAGTAAATTGAAAGAGGTAGTAATCCTCATCCAAATCTTCCAATTGAGTGTCATTTGCAGCAAGTAAAAGTTCATCTGCACGATCGAAATCATCTTCTGAGATACTTAATTCAAATTTAGGATTCACCGAAGCACCAGCCATTGTTCCTTCTAAATCGGTTGTGTTGATAGCAATTTTAGAAACAATTGAATGTTCTTCAAACAATTGTTGTACAAGTTCTGCTTCTTCTTTGGTTGAATAACGTCTGAAAACGACAAATTCTGTCTCCATTCCTTAAAGATTGAATTTTTTCTTGAATCCGTCTAATCGCGAATTTGGCACAAAGAAGAAATCACCTTCTTCAGCTTGTTTACCTGTTTCTTGGATAAATTTAAACTCTTTAATTCCGAATTGAGTGTATCCCAACGAAGTAAATAACTCCATCATTTCAGGAAGATTTTTTTCTGCAATTTCAATTTGAACGTACGGCAAGTGTTTCTCAAGAATTGGTTTAATTTCTTTGAAAACATTCAATTCATAGCCTTCAATATCGCATTTGATGTAATCCAAACGATCTAAATCGGCCAACAATTCACTTCCTTTGACAATGGCAACGTCTTGTGTTGCGTGTAGTTTTTTCTCTTCTTCAGATTCAGCGATGTGCGGCAAACCTGTGCGAATCATTCCATTTGATTCAGGTAAAACCATCGTAATTGTTCCTTTCTCTGTTCCCAAAGCTACGTTGTACAAAGTAACGTGTGGAAACTTTTTCATGAAATAGGAAAGCGTTTCAAAGAAAATCGGAACTGGTTCAATAGATATTAATTTTCCCTTATTGGCAAGTCGTGCAAAGTTTTTAGAAAAGTAGCCCAAGTTAGCGCCGATGTCTAAAACAGAAAAGTTGGGTTCAATCAATTGCTTCACCATGTAGTGGTATTTGAAGCGTGCATCATTTTTCAGGAAACCGATTGAATATAAGAAGTAGAAACTTCTGTGCAATGTTTTAAGGTAAGCGCGTTGGCTTAACAATTTGAAAAGTAATTTTTTTAAAGTTCCCATCTGTTGATCATCAATAAGAAAACGAAGTTAGTATTTTTTTAATGAGTTTGAATTCGAAACCTTGTGTTTAGCAAACATGAATTTCTTTATATTTGTTGCAGAGGTACATCCACACGATTGGAGCAGTGACCTTATCCGTTTTTCGGAGCCCATGCAGATTCTCTTGAAGCTTAACATTTATGACCATCAAGGAAGTCTCAGGCAGGCAATGGCGGGCTGCATCTCGATTTATCGAGAAGAGATTATATCAAACAGCAGATTACAGCGACTGTCGGCAACCTTAACCGTGTTTTCTGAAGCTTCAGAAAACCCAACTGCATGGGTTTATTTTACATTTGAAAATTCGAAGATTCAACGATTCCTTGCCTTTAGGCAGACAGGGAACATTAGATAACTCTAATAGTTAAAAAGTAAAATTCAACTATTTAAATTTTGCTCACGATTGAGTACTAGAAGGTACCGTAAATTATATTGCATTTCTTTTGAGTATTTTTTTTCAATGGTTGACAAATCTTTTATATCAATTGAAATTGACAAAAAATGCTGAGAAAATCCTGTTGGTTTTAAAATTGGATTAGTCTATCACTCCCAAGCTATCCAATTCTTCAACAGAAATAGTAGGAGGGAAGGCTCCTTTTTTAATTTTATCAATGGCAAAATTTGCAATTTTTTCAGCATCACTTTTTGAAGAAAAACCTCTGTTGCCTTGAATAGCTGGAATATTTTTTTGATCAATCATCAATTTTCCATCTTTCAGAATTTGGTAACCAAAACTCTGATCTGGATTTTCTGTAGTTATAACTTCGTATTTTTCCGAAGCTAAAGTTGTGTTTGTGTCACCGTTAATTTCATCCTCAGAAGATTTTGAAGGCTTTTCAGAACACGCTACAACAAAGAGTATTACAAAACTGACAAAAAGATATCTCATTATAATTTAATAATTTTTCCAGTTGAACTTGCGGTATGATCTGCATTTATCACTTTGTAAATATAGTTTCCTGGTGCCAATTTGTCAATTGAAAGTTTCAAATTATTATTAGATAAGTTAATATCAATTTGATCGGTAACGTTCGTTCCTGTCAATGTATATAGTTGAATTGTTGACTGCGATAAGTGCGTTAAATCACCAGATATAACTACTTGATCAACAGATGGGTTTGGAAAGCAAGAAGTTGAAAACGTTTTTGAAACTTCATCCAAGCCAACAATGCCATAATACGCATAGAAATCGTCAAGGAACGTTCCGTTATATCCAGTTCCTAAATAGGCAATTCCATCAATTACGAATGCTGTTGCATTTTTACGTGCAGGGCCTGTTAAATCAGTGCGCTGAACCCAAACATTCGCGAAGTAATTATATTCCCAAACATCCTTTTTATAGGTAAATGTATTGTCTTCACCTGTTGCAATGAATCCCGTTGGGAAAATTCCCCACGAAACAGCTCCAGCTCTTGGAGTTCCAGGGAAATTCGCTTTTTGAATCCATGAATCAGTCGATGGAACATACATCCAAAAATCGTTTTTTAAAACACCATCATCTCCAGTTCCAACATAACCTTCAGCGCCCATTGCGAAAGCAGTAGCTTGTCTTCTAGCTGTTCCAGCAAAGTCATTCAATTGCGTCCAAACATTTGTTGTTGGATCATATTTGTAAAAATCCTTTTTCAATCCAGTCGCATCTTGTCCACCACCAACATATGCAAATCCATCCACAGCGAATTGAAAAGCTTGACGACGCGCACTTCCAAGGAAATCTGCTTTTTGAGACCAAGCACCAGTTTCAGAATCATATTCCCATGTATCTTTGAAATACGGATTCGTTTGTCCTTGTCCTAAACAGATATATCCTTTTGTTCCTATTGAAAATGTAGAAGCTGAACCTCTGTCTAATCCATCAGCATTTGGTCCACCAATTGATTCTTCATCATCCCAATCGTTTTGAATAGGGTTGTATGAATACATTTTGCGTTTAAAGCTGTATTCGTCTAATCCACCAACGATGAAGCCTTGATTTTGCAGAACAAAAAATCCACACACAGATTTACCTGCTCCGTTGACAGAATCTTTTTGTTGCCAATAATCTTGTGAATATGACGCAAATGAAATTGCTGATAACGCGACGATTGTAGATAAAAGTTTTTTCATCCTTAATAAAGCATAAGTTGTTTAGTTCCTAACACTGAACCATTTTGATCCACACAAGAAACGAAGTAAATTCCATTTGAAAAATCTGCTCGATTTAACACAATTGGTAGAAATCCATTGTATTTAATTGTTTCGATACAACGTCCATCAGTTGTGTAAATTCGAAGGGTTTCAATGTTCTTCGAGTTGCTTTGAAGTTGGAATGAACCATTTGATGGATTTGGGAAAACGGAAAATTCAACTGTGTTCAATTGACCAATACCTGCCATTAATTCTTGTTTTGGTGTGTATTCATACATTGATGCTTTTTTACCAGAAATACCTTTTCCAGTTCCTACATATGCACGATTATTCACTACAAAAGAAACTGCATTCTTGCGTTCGCTTCCACCATAAGTTGCTCGAGAGAACCATTCATTTAATTCAGGTTTGTATTCCCATAAATCACTTAAAACACCACCATTTGATCCCAAACAAACAAAACCGCTTTCGCCAATCGAGAAGGTACAAGCGCCGCCGCGTTCCCAAGCTGGTAAATCGGCAATTTGTGTCCATTCATTTGTTCCACCATTGTATTTCCAGAAATCTTTTTTAAACACATCTTGATTCGCTCCTAAACCTACATATCCAAAATAACCAACAGAAAAGGAGGCAAGTTGATAACGAACTCCACCAGGGAAATTGGTGCGTTGTGTCCATTCATCGATGCTCGGTTTATATTCCCAAAATTGATTTGTGTATGTATTAGGTCCTGTTTTACCACCACAGATATATCCCTTTGAATCGATGTTGAATCCAGTTGCAAAATAAATCCCCAAACCTCCTGACCCAGGGAAATCTGCTTTTTGTGTCCATGTGTTTGTTATAGGATTGTATTCCCAAAAATCACTCAATTTTGTACCTAACATTGATTCATCATTGTCAATTCCAGTGCCAACATATCCTTTAGAATTAATTGCAAATCCAATTGCATCGCGACGAACAGATCCTGGTAAATTGGCTTTTTGTGTCCAAGTGTCATTTGCTGGATTGTATTGCCATAAATCATTCAATACTACCTCCGCAGAGTCAACGCCAGAACAGATGTATCCATAATCGCCAATAGCAAATGCTACAGCACGTTCTCTTTTTAATCCGGGGAAATCGGCTTTTTTTGTCCAGAAATTTTCGGTTTGACTTACCGCAACGATGGGAAGGATACCGATTAAAAGGATAATGAATTGCTTCATAATTAATTATAAATAAGTTTACCAGTGTACACCGTTTTTTCTGATGTTGAAATCGTGTAGATGTACATTCCGTTGATTTTCGAATTGCGATTAAATTTCACCAATGGGGTTAGATTTGACTGTTCATCAATCAATTCTCCTTGTAGGTTGTAGATGGATAATTTGCAGTTTTCAAGTTTTGAATAATCAATGTTGTTAAATGCAAAAATTACTTCGTCAGTAACTGGATTTGGATACACTTGAACTGTTGTTTCATCGAGTAGTAATTCATCTGTTCCAAGTGGATTGTAATTGAACTGCCAGAAATCATTCATGTTAATACCATTTGTTCCTGTTCCAAAATACCCTTTTCCTTCAATTGAAAAAGCAACTGGAAAACGTCTTGAAGTTCCAGGAAACTCACCAATTAACGTCCACGAATTGGAACCTGAATTAAATTCCCAAACTTGATCCGTAACAATTGATAAACCGCCGACATATCCGCATGTTACATAGCCTTTATCATTGATTGCGAATGCAGAACTTCCATTTGAAGACAATCCTGGAAAGTTTGCCCGTTGAATCCATTCATTTTGAATTGGCTTAAATTCATAGAAGTTCACTCCTGATTTCACGAAACCACTCCCTGAAGTCCCAAATGCTGAGCTCCAAGTACTAATCCCAACTGGACAATTTGCTTTCATCATCCACGTATTCGTTGTTGGATCGTATTCAGCAATGCTATTTCCAGAAAGCACGTACCCCTTGTTTTGAACAGAAAAACCTTGAACATCACCTGGGCTGAACGGACAACTTGCGATACTTGTCCATGCATTCGTAACGGGATTATAACAATAAAACTCTCCATTTAATGAAGAACCGCCACCAACATAACCACGAGTTTCTGTTCCCCAAGCTGTAACGCCATGACCACTAACAGGAAAATCAGCTTTTTGTGTCCATGAATCCGATGCTGGATCATATTGCCACCAATCTTTGTAGGAAATATCAACTCCTGTACCATTGACATGACCAGTTCCAATATAGCCCTTATTTCCAATAGCAATTCCAACAGCTCTGTGACGTCCAACACCGCCGAAACTTGCTTTTTGAAACCACGGTTGAGCCAATGAGACAAGGTTTACAAAGCAAAACAATAAAAGTATATGTAGTTTTAATTTCATTAATTGGCGATTATAAGTTGACCAGTTTTTATTGGGTAATGATCGGATTCAATAGAGTAGAGGTAAATACCAGCTTTTATTAACTCTGTATCAACTTTTGTGGTATTTGAGGAGACATCCTTTTGAAAGATTTCCTTTCCGTCTACTGAAGTTAATCGAATGTTTAATGTTGCTAATTCTTCTTCAGAGAGCTTATTTTTAAAATCAAAAATGCAATAATTAGAACATGGATTCGGGAAAATTGAAAACTCAAGATTTTCTATTTTTTGCTCAATTAGCGATAGGTTCCGATCAAACATCCAAAAATCTTTAAAGTTTGTTCCATTTGTACCCGTTCCAACATAAGCCCTATTTCCAATTGTTAAACCAACTAAATAGCGTCTTGCCGTACCAGCAAAATCGTCTATTTGCAACCATGATTCTGTTGTTGGGTTATATTCCCAAAAGTCTGAATAATTGTTTCCACTTGAATAATCGTCTCCTGTACCAATATATCCCTTACCATTTACGGCGAATCCACAAGCCTCTTGTCTTGTAACTGTCCCAACTGTGGGTTTAGAAATCCATTGATTTGAAGCGGGATTGAATTGGAAAAAATCATTCGTAGAACCACCATTAGAATCTCCGGTTCCTAGATAACCAAAATCTCCAATTGAAAATGCAACAGCTGAAGTTCTCGCAATTCCTGGGAAATTGGCACGAGCGATCCATTGATCTGTAATCGGATTGTATTCATAAAAATCTGTTGAATAACCTGAAGTTGTTTGGCCTGTTCCACAGTATCCTTTTCCACCAATTGAAAAAGAAACTGCTCCTCTTCTTGCTACGCCAGGTAAGTCCGCTTTTGGTGTCCAAACATTTATTAATGGATCATATTCATAAAAATGCTTTGAATAAGTTCCGTTTTCTAAACGACCCGTTCCAACATATGCTTTTAATCCAATAACGAATCCAGTGGCATGAAAACATTTGCCTTCAGGATAATTGGCAATTTGTGACCATGCATTTGTTGCTGGATCATATTTCCAAAAATCTTCATATTCTACGTCGACACCTGAATTGATATGACCTAAACCAATATAACCTTCGGTACCAATTGAAAAAGCAGTAGCACGATGGCGTGCGTCACCTCCAAAATCAAAACGTTGATACCATGGATTTGCGTTTGTTGTTAAACCAAACGCCAGGAAAAAGAACGAAACAAATAATTTCATTAGTTGATCATTAATTTTTTCGAAAATTGAACTCCATCTTTGGTGAAAACAAGCGTGTATAAGCCATTTTCCAATTCACTAACTTGAATTTTTTCACCGTTAAAATCACGAATCATTTTTACGCTTTTTCCAGAAATATCGAACAATTCCACATTTCCTTCAAATCCTGTAATTGTTATGAAATCATTTGCAGGGTTTGGACTAACAACTATCTGATTATTATCAAGTTCAGTTTGCCCCAAATAATTAGCGTCAATGTTCAAGGTATATTCACCACTTTCATTTCCCCAACCCTCAACAATAATATAGCATAAGCCCAAGCCATCTGTGTTAAATGTTAATTCGGATGAAGTTCCACATGATTCTTCGTCATCATTGAAAGCAATGATATTACCAGAAGCATCAATAACGCTTAAGAACGTGTCGAATGTTGAACCACATAACGAAACGTTTACGCTTTGCATCAAAGGTGAAGGATTGAATTCGTAATAAATATCTGGAGAATTATAAACCAAATTTTGATTCGAGTAGCAGAATGAATTATCACGAATATCATTATAAGGTAATGATGTTACTGGAATGGCATCCGCAATTTCATCACCAAGATAGCCTGAGCAGTCAATACCGTTACCAATTGTAATTGAAAAATCCATAACTGATCCCCATGAGAAAGTGGCACAAGGATTCAATGGTAAAGTACCAGCTTCTTGCTGCGTTACCCGCATGCGAGTTGTGCCATTTTGAGCACCAGCAGGAACGGTGAAATTGAACGTTGAAAGCGGAGTAGGTGGAATCCCAGACCAAGTTCCAATAACTTCACTTGGGTCAAACGTTCCATTCTGATCGAAATCAATCCAAGCTGTTCCTGCACCATTGTAATTTCCACCACATGTGCTAAATTGAACATAGGCCGTGTAGGGAGAACCAGCATTCAAAGTAGTTCCTAAAGCAGTTAAATCTTGCAAACCAATTACACCCGGACAACCCGTATAATTAATTGACCCTGTTACTCCTGTAAGGGAAACTGATCCAACATTGGAATCGATTGTGCTTGATGGGCCAACCGCTGTACAATATTGGGCCTGCGAAAATGATGCGATAAGCGCACCAAAGAAAAGTGTTGTTATTTTTTGCATAGTAATAGTAACGTGATGCGAATGTAAAGAAAATATTAACTATTTGTTAAAGTACGAGACGTTTAAAATTTATAAAAGGATGTATAAATGAAAAAAGAATTAAAAAAAAAGCGATTGAAATAAATCAACCGCTCTTTTCTTGTTAAGGCTATTGTTTAGATTTTGCTAAACATCTTTCTCGCAGAACCTACTTGTAAGTAGTAGAAACCTGCTTTCAAATTTGTTACATCAATAGGTTGATGACCAGCATCTAGTTTTTTCTGAAGCAATGCTTCTCCCATCATATTAAAAATAGTGATTTCTCCTTCAATCAACATGTTTACATTTAAAATGGTTGAAGTTGGATTTGGATAGATGGTTATATCATCATTTTTCAATTCATCAAGACCTAAACCACATCCAGGAAGGAATGCTTTTCCAGGTGAACCATCAGGACAACCAGCAAACCAGTTAGTTGCATCACACATTAAACCAGTTGATGACAAAAGTTCCAATGTTTTACCGTTTCCATCGGGTTCTGTAGTCCAAGGTGTTACATTTTCATAATTCACTGAGAATTGAGCGATACCCAAATCATTGTAAAGAATAATTCCGTCAGTTCCACCTAGTGAAATCAATGAAGGGCCAACAACGTTTAATGTGTTGGGATGAATTGAATGAAACAAAGCAGTATCTTTTGCAATCGCTAAATATCCATTTGCAGGCAGAATTGTACCTGCAGGCAATGTATAACTTCCTACAATTCCTCCATCACTAACTGTCCAATTTGATAAATTAATATCACTTGAAGAGGTTGAATGTAATTCAAACCAATCTCCAGCATCTGAAGTGGTAATTGACTTATAATTAATTTCTGAAATAATTATTGTTGAATCACATGGAGCATATGCTTCACCTGGCGAACCTGCTACACAACCTGCAAACCATGCATTTGGATCATTTTGACCTTGGTTGTTTCCTTCAAATTCAATTGAGCGACCATATCCGTTAGATCCAAGTGGCCATGGTGAACTTGTTGAATATGTTACTTCCGTTAAAATGAAATCATTTGCTTTTTTGATATACAATGTTTGACCAGCATTTTTTAAAGAAAAACCTAGTTGACCAATGTAGTTTGTCACAGCAGGATATTGCGCATGGAATAGGGCAGTGTCTTCAACAATAACTAATCTACCGTCGGCAGGAATTATTGTTTGTAACGGAAAGGTAAACTGATGGAAATAATTCGTGTCCTCAATTGTCATTCCACTTAAATCTAAAGGAACATTCAATTTGTTGTGCACTTCTAACCAATCTCCACCATCAATTGAATTTTCAGGGTTTGGCATTAATTCTGAAATTTCAATTGGATTTGTCTCATTTGAACCTGTAAACCAAGCAGTGAAAGCAGCATTAACAGTTGGTGTAATATCTAATACTTGATTTAAGTTGTTTGATGCAAAAAGTGAGTTTGGACTCCAATGATCGAACGAATATCCTGGATTTGCAACTGCAGTAATTTTAACTGGAACCCCTTTGAAATAAACTCCATTCCAAGGGTATTCTTGCTCACTTGGTTCGATTGTAGAAATGTGAATTCTACCTGCACCCGCCGGTTGAACATCTAAGGTATATGTAACTTGCCCAGTTAAAGTAAAATGAGATTGAACAACATTTCTAGCACCCGTAATACGATTATTGTTCCACGTTTGCATGTTCGTCATGGTATTTAAGAAATTATTCATATTGCCACTCCAACGAGTATGATGTCTCGGAATCCATGGAGCAACTTCATTAATCATTGCGTTACCGGTACTAACAACTTTATTTTGTTGCCATATCGTATTTATCAAATCTGCATAACGATCAATAAAGTAGTTTCTGAATTGAGTGTTTGCTAATAATTTTCCTGTTATTACATCCATATGGATAAATGCATCATTCGTCGCTTGAACTAGGAAATTGTCATTAGCGGTTGCACCGTATAATCCATATCCAAAATCTAAATCCATCAACAACATTTTCCATTTTTGTCCAGGAACATTCCAATATTTAATATTGTTTGCTTGTCCATTACTCCAGTCACCATTACCATAATATGTTTCAGTAATGATATAATCAGCGTAATTTTCTAAATCAATTAATGAATCTGCTAAAGCGTAGAATGTTGGGCTAGCTGGGTTGGCAGCAGCAATAGCGTTATACATTGGCCAGAAATTATCCATTGTTCCATCATTTGCTTCAAAGGCCATATAGTTCTCAGTAAGCACAGAAACACTATCTGAATCAATGTTTGTGTTATTTTCAATATAATCGTTGTTCAACGTTTCACGGATTTCATATTCACCAAAATATTCTCCATTCAAGAAAACAATCGTAGGTGAATAACCCATATACATTGTATGTGTGTTTTTCGTTAATCGTTGCATAAACGCATCGCGCATTCTTGATCCATTGTAATCATTTCCACCATTGCGAAGATTGAAATCTTTATATTTCGTAATAAATGGTTTGTCAGGAATTAATGCATAATTAATTTTCGACATACCATAATCATCGCGGCATTTTACTCGGAAACTTTTTTGAGGCTGTGCACGAGACCATCCACCATGAATTTTCAAACCAATTGCTCCTTCAAATTTTTGAGTACTATCAGTAGCAATGTATTCGATGTATGAATAACGTTCCCAATCTTCCCAGAAATTAGCTCCAAAATAAGGATAGTTTGTATTGTATCCCGGAGGGCCTAGAACATAAATACCAGTATTTACATCGTACAAGTTCAACGAATCTGTGGAAATTGAAATAACCGGTAATCCAATGTAAGCTTCGTTAATGATATACGTATTCTTTTCAGTTAAACTTGGTAATGCAATTCCTGCAGGATCAAAACATCTTGCTGCTAAAACTTTTGTTGCTGAAACTGAAATAGGACCTGTATATAATGGAGATGTTGCAGTTGGAATACTTCCATTTAATGTATAGCGAATTTCAGCACCTACTTGATTTGACGTTAAGGTAACTGTTTGAGCACTTGCAAAGATTCCCGCTGCAACTGAATAAATTGGTTTTTCTAACATTAAAGAAAAACACGCAGCTGAATTAACAATTCCTGGAGTAGGATTTGGACTAATGCACCAACTTGCACCACTTTTATTGCTTGAGTGGTCAACTGGAATTTGGGTCAATGTATAATTATCAATTAGTGTGTTAGTTGCATCAGCTAATGTCAAATTATCTCCAGTTGAAAGCGAGAAATTTGTATGCCAAGCAGTAGGCGGGATTAAATTCATCCAAGCTAAAGTTGGAGCAAAATAAGTGTTTGAAGTATTTAACCCAACTGCCAAATAAGCATTTCCTGTTAAATCGGTTGAAGTCGTCGTATTGTTATGTGTTTGAATAGAAAGGACATTTTCTCCTGATACAATAATACCAGCCAAAGCTGCCATATTAATCTCAAACTGATTTGTCGCCATTCCTTGGTAAACTGTTGCTTCGTGACTTGATGCGGCCAACGCATTAAAAGCAGGAGGAGTTCCAACAGTGCCTATATTCGCACGAGCAATTTCTACACCATTGATATAAGCAACAAAACCATCATCATAATCCATGAACAACACTAAACGTTCAATTTCACTAGGATTTGTAACTGTAAACGTTTTTCGAGCATAAGTACTGACACATGTGGCAACCGTTGTTCCATCATCACCATCACCAAAACCAATTCCTCCAATCCCTGTTAACCAGCCGGTTAAAGTTGTACCAGGTTGTCGCCATGTAGCTGCAGGCTCAGAAGTTGGGACAAGATATTGCCATACATCATTCGCAGAAATAATCGTTTCGTAATGATCAATCGTTGGAACTCGATTTTTTCCACTTGCATAAATCAATTTATGTTCACCTGGAGCCAAATTGTATGAAGGCAAAGTCCATTGATATTGATTGGCATTTTTTCCAACAACATATCCATTCAAATCGACAGATGTTGCACCATCGTTTCTAATTTCAAACCAATCATTATAATCAGCGTCTTCATCAGCAATTGTGCTAATGTTAGTTTGCGAAACTTCGCTCAACTTGATTTGAGCATTTGATTTCATTGATAAAAATAACGCACCAAAAGTCGCTAGTAGTATTCTCTTGTTCATCTTTATGAAGTTGAGTAGGTGGCTTCAATGAAAGCAATGAAATTACCACAATTTTCAAAAAGCTTAATATAAATTTAACAAATGAGTAATTTTTTGTGAATCAGTAAATTCAAAATGGACTTACTTACGAATCAATTCAGTAGTATTTATAATCTCGGTTAAACATGAAATTAAATAATCTATTTCGTTTACGGTATTAAAAACCTGGAAAGAAAAACGAATGTAGCATTTGTCTCCATGTCGCATCACAGGAATTTCGATCTTGTATTTTTCGAAAAGCAAACGTTGTAATTTCTCGGGTTCTTTCGTTTTTATCTCAGCTGAACAAAGTTGCCCAAAGAATTCCGTTGTTAATGGAGCAAGTGGCTTCGTATTTAGTGCCGTAAACAATTTCGGAGCGTTTTCAATCAGTTGATTTCGACACTCTTCAGTTTTTTGTTTCCAATTGTATTTCTCCATGAACTCAATTGATTTAGGAATAGTCAGATACGCTGAAAAATCGCGAGTTCCATTGAATTGATGGTAATCGAAAAATTGTGAATTAGAAGGTGCTGCACTTTTGTAACCCCACGAAATGATTAAAGGATCTAACTCTTTCTGAAAATCAGGATGTACATATAAAAAGGAAGAACCTTTCGGCGTCATCATCCATTTGTGACAAGCACCAGTATAATAATCCGCTTTCAATTCTGATAAATTCAAATCGATATGTGCTGGAACATGCGCTCCATCAACAATTGTAATTAAACCGCGTTTTTTTGCTTCATCACAAATTTCATTTACAGGTAGAATAAGTCCTGTACTACTGGTAATTTGGGAAATGAATACAGCTTTGGTCTTATCAGTATAGCCCTTCCAAAATTCTTCTAAAAAGGCTTCTTTTGATTGGATAGGTAAAGTAATTGTTTGTTGAACATATTTTGCGCCTTGTTTTTCACAATAGTAGTTCCATGTTCGATCCATTGCTCCATATTCCAAAGAGGTTGTTAATAGCTCATCTCCTTGGTTTAGGTGAAAATTTTTAGCGATAATGTTAATCGCATGAGTAGGATTTGGAACAAAAATTAGATTTTCAAAATCAGCCGAAATAAATTTCCCCAAAGCCTTTCTTGCTTCGTTCAAATAACGATAACCATCCACAGTAATGAATTGAACTGGTTCTTTTTCCAGTAAAAGTTGCCAATTGACATAATCATCAAATAGTTCTTTTGGTGTTGCACCAAAGGAACCAAAATTCAAAAAAGTTATATCGTCACGTAATAAAAATAAATCCTTCATTGTATTAAATAGTTGTTCCTTTCAATGTTACAAATTTATTTCATTAATTTTGTCCAGCTTAATTGCTAAAATGATTTTGTTATACGCATAGAACTACTACAAATGAAATTGAACACACTCTCCTTCACTGTTTTGATGAGCTTTTTCGCGATTCAAACCGTTAGTGCCCAAGATTCAATCGTTAAAGCTGCGATTTTAGATGATGGGTCCCAAAATGCAGAAAAATCCTACAATCAAGGAATTCAACATTTTGCAAGTAAAAACTTCAAAGAAGCTTTAACCGATTTTAATGCAGCTATTTCCATTAAACCAGATTTTGATAAAGCGTATTACAATCGTGGAAATACAAAAATGGAATTAAACGATTTACAAGGTGCGCTTGCAGATTTTAATATGGCTTTAAATATTAGTCAACAAAGTGAATACTTTTTTGGTCGTGCGCAAGTAAAATATGCTACATCAGATAAAGCTGGTGCTGAGCAAGATTATACGAAAGCAATAGAAATGAATACAGGTTATTCGCAAGCTTTCTATTATCGCGGTGTGATTAAGTTTGAAAACAAAGATTACACAGGCGCTGTAGCTGATTTCACGGAGGCAATCAAATTCAATAATGAATATGCGTATGCCTACAACGATCGTGGAAGTGCAAAGCGTCAATTAGAAGATTATGACGGCGCAATTGCAGATTATAAAAAGGCATTATTGATCTCTCCAAACATGCCATTTACATTGAACAATATGGCAAGTGTTTACCGTAAAAAAGGGAAATCTAAGGAAGCCATTGAAAATTATACTGCAGCAATCAAACTAAAAGGTGATTATTACATTGCTTATACAAATCGTGGAAGTGCAAAATTGGATGCTGGAGATTTTAAAGGTGCACAAGAAGATTTTTCAAAAGCAATTCAATTGAAAGCCGATTATGCTTACGCATATAATAATAGAGCAGTGGCGAAATACAAATTGAAAGATTACAAAGGTAGTATTGAGGATTGCTCCAAAGCAATTGAATTGGAGCCAACAAATGGTTATGCTTTCTTAAATCGCGGAATTGCAAAAGAAATGCTTCGAGATGAAGCTGGTGCTTGCGCAGATTGGAAGAAAGCAGAGGAGCTTGGAGTTGAAACAGCTAAGAACTACAACGGTTCTTGTAAATAATTAAGTATCAAATAAAGAATTTTAAAGATGAAAAATAATTTCTTGCTATTAGTTAAAATGACTTTGTTTATGATGCTTTTTATTACTGCATCATCAGTTTATGGTCAAAATATAGAATTCACAAAGGAATTTTTCAAAGAAAATAAA
>CAJAVU010000111.1 GCA_903945495.1 uncultured Flavobacteriales bacterium
GAATAACAGATAATTTAAAAGACATCGAATAGTCTTTCTGACTTCGCTTTATATAAAAGCTTTTTTCTCCTTTTTCCATAACGATAAAAAATTGTGTATCGCTATTTCAGGACTAGACAATAATTAAAAAGAAAAAGCCCTTATCTACACGACAAGGGCTTTTTTAGTATTTGTATAACGTATGTTTTTATTGTTTCACAACTGGAATCATTTTACTCACGTAGTTACTGTTACTGATTTTAACGAAGTATCTTCCTGCCTCTAAATTCGACATTTCGATTACTACTTCGTTCTCTCCTTCCATCAATTCTTTTGAATAAGTAGAAATCTCTTTACCAGAAACATCATACATTCCAATTGATACTGTTTCAGCAGAAGTTGCATTCAAAGAAACTGTTGTAGATGAAGTTGTTGGGTTTGGTGCAACAGTTATATTACTTACCAACTCAACATTTTCTTCAACGCCTAAAGACGTGCATGAATTTATGTAACCTAAAACCAATGTTCTCATGTTTTGCAAAGAAACTGCTTGTGATGAACCTTGAGAATCCCATAAATCTGCTTTGATTTTTTTGTCAGATGGACAAATCACGTTGATTGTAGGAAATCCTAGTGGAGCATAAATGTTTGTACTCAAATTCAAAGGTGAATCATTAATGATTGGATATGGCGTTCCAGTTACCCAGTCACCTTGTGTGTTACCACCCGTTCCGTTCAAATCTGCCAACGTTGTAGCTGCATCACCTTCGTAAAATAATACTACAATATCGTCTGTTCCATTAGGTCCAAATTCAGCATACAAATCTTCCAAATAATGTGCATTGTGAAAATTCCAACATGGTCCACACCATGTAGCAGAAACATCAACTAGAACCAACTTTCCTGCATTCAAATAAGAATATAGCGTATGACTATTTCCGTTAATATCTGTTGAGGTAAAATTTGGAGCAACCGCACCAATTTGACCAAATGAGAAACCTGCTGTAAAAACAAGTGCTAAAGAAGTAATGATTTTTTTCATCGTATAATTTTATAGAGTTAACAAAACGAATATACAATTTAATTCAAAGCATCAATTTTCATTTATAATTGTAAAGTTGGAATGCTAAATCAACTTAAAAATCGTTCATTCTGTTCAACTGTGGGAATTAAACAATATCCTTTTGACAAACGATGGCGACGTTTTGCTATAAAACGGTACAATTGATCTCTCTGACAAACAGGGATAATTCTAAAAAATTGAAGTAATGGAAATGGAAATTTTAGTTTTCTAACCAAAGCTAAAGCTCCATTCGACTGAGAATACAATTGATAGTTAGTGAAAAAGTAGAAGGTTTCCAAATTTGGAACTTGACCATGATTGGCAAGAAAAAAGTTCTTTGCAAAATCGGATTGTAAAGCACAAAAGAATACTTCTGGCTTTCTCTCAAATTTCAAAACCAATCGAACAACATGATTACAAAATCCGCAATCCCCGTCGTAAAAAACAATGGATTTTTCATTCCAATTCATACGATAAAATTACACTTATTCGATTGAATAGACTTCACTAATACAATTAAATCTAAAAACAATGGTTCAAGCAAATTGACATTGTTATATTTGCCTAACAAAATGAAAAAACGATGAAAAATATAGCAGTAATTGGATCAGGAACGATGGGTAACGGTATTGCGCATGTATTTGCTCAATTTGGATACAAGGTTTCCTTGATTGATATTTCACAAGCTTCTTTAGACAAAGGTATGGCGACAATTTCTAAAAATTTAGATCGTCAAGTAGCAAAAGAAGCCATTAGCGAAGCGAATAAAGCGGCAACATTGGCAAATTTAACAACATTTACTTCTATGGAAGAAGGTGTTAAAAATGTTGATTTAGTTGTTGAAGCTGCTACAGAAAATGTTGATTTGAAATTAAAAATCTTTGCTGATTTAGACAAGTTCACTTCACCAAATGTTATTTTAGCATCTAATACTTCGTCAATTTCAATTACTAAAATTGCTTCTGTTACAACTCGTCCAGATAAAGTAATCGGAATGCACTTTATGAATCCGGTTCCAGTAATGAAATTAGTTGAAATAATTCGTGGTTATTCAACTTCGGATGAGGTTACTCAATTAATTATGGAAACCTCTCGTAACTTGAAAAAAGTTCCTGTTGAAGTGAATGATTATCCAGGATTCGTAGCAAACAGAATTTTAATGCCTATGATCAATGAAGCAATCATCACATTGTTTGAAGGAGTTGCAGGTGTTGAGGAAATTGATACAGTAATGAAACTTGGTATGGCGCATCCAATGGGTCCATTGCAATTAGCAGATTTCATCGGATTGGATGTGTGTTTAGCAATTTTAGAAGTTCTACACGAAGGGTTTGGAAATCCTAAATATGCTCCATGTCCGTTATTGGTAAATATGGTAACTGCAGGTAAAAAAGGTGTTAAAACGGGAGAAGGTTTTTATTCATGGACACATGGAACCAAAGACCTTGTTGTTGCTGATTACTTCAAAAAATAATTCAAACAACATTAATAAAAAAAGGCTTTATCAAATGATAAAGCCTTTTTTGTTTGGGTTATTTTATAGGTAAATTATATTTAGAAGTCTTACAGAATTCATAATAACTATCCAATTGTTTTTCATTTAAAAGATTACGAATGGATTTATCTCTTAATTCTTTGTTATACAAAACGCCTTCGTTGACTGCCTCTTTCGACATTTGCGTATCCGTTAAGAGAGCTTCAATTTTGTTTGCACACAAGAAATTAATCTCAAAAATTTTCGTTTTTAAATCGTCTGATAAATTGTAATTATTCACCAATTCATTTGTTTGTAAAGAAGCAAATTCTTTTGGGCTACTCGCTGTTGTTTGAGAGTAAGCAACCAGGTTAATTAGAACTACTAATGTGCTTAAAATAATTTTTTTCATGTCTTTATTTTTGAATAATAACTTTAATCGGACTAAATTGTTCTGACGCATTGTTCAAGGAAATAATATATGACCCTGTACTTAAATCAGTTGTGTTTAATGGAATCATTGTTTGCCCTTCTTCTAAATTAATCTCTTTTTGAATAATTAGTTTTCCGGAAACATCTGTTACACTTAATACTGTTTCACCTATAAATGAACTCGTTGAAACCTCAACTGTTAAGTTGTTTTGCGCAGGATTTGGGTAAGCTACAATCGATGCGTGTTCACTTGAACAATTCACTGAACGAATGTCATAAACCGTTTCATTTCCATCATAATCAACTTGAATCAAACGATAATAAGATGTACCTCGTGACGAATTTTCATCGATGTAAGAATAGTTAATGATGTTTTGCGAATTTCCAGCGCCTTGAACTTGTGCAATTTCTGCCCAACTTCCATCACCAAAACTTTTCTCAATTACAAAATGATCATTGTTATTTTCAGTAGCTGTACTCCACAATAATTTAATATTGCTCTGATTTTCACAATTTGCAGAAAAAGTAATTAATTCAACAGGAAGAGGACTAAGAGCACTTGAACCATGTAACCAGAATTCTGAGAAACCTGGAATACTAAATCTACCATATTGTGCTGTTGCGCTAAACCCACCAATTACTGAAGAAACAGTACCACTTGTAGATAATCCATGGATAGTTGTCCCTCCACTTCCTCCCGCTGCTGGACAATTGTTGTTTCCATTTGCATCAACATTAAGAGGACCTGAATATTTACTTAATTTCAAATCAGCAATAGATAATAAATCATCGTAGGCATTTGCATTAATACTTGCTGCCGCTTGTAAAGCCAAGTATTCAGTATTGTCAAACGGTAATAATACATCAACAGGTGTTGCTGGTTGGAATTGAGGTGTAATTACCCAATGTCTTCCCATTGCTGCTGTAACATAAATTGGAGGATTACAAGCACTCACGTTAACAGGAGCTCCAGTATAAGAAGTCATTGTAACATTCCCTAAGTTTTGCCCCAAAGAATTAACAGATCCTAAAAATCTTCCACTTGAATGGTAGAAATGAATATATCCATTTTGATTTACTAAACAAGTTGCAGTTTCGTTATTATTTGATAATGTTGAACCAGCTGCTGGTAAAGTTACCGTTCCACTGATACAAGCAGTCGTGCTACAAGAAGTTCCAGCAGATGCTCTAACATAATAAGTAGTAGTAGCTGTTGGTGAAACCACAATTGAGTTACCATTTCCTAAGAACGTTCCTCCACAAGAACCTGAGTACCATTCCCAATCAGCACCAGGAGCCAAAGTTCCGCCTACTTGTGTTAGAACAACAGATGCTCCGTGACAAACTGTCCCTGTTCCACTAATTGAAGCTGGTACAACTGAATTTGCTGTAATAACAAAAGGTGTAGCTGTTCGACATGTTGGTGTTGATGAACAAGCAGCATAAAACGCATACGTTCCAGCAGTATTCGTGTTTGCTAAACCTGAACCCGCTACACCAACTGGATTAAAAGGAGTGCCAGTACCAATTGAAGATCCACCAGATGAAACTGTATACCATTCAAGAACACTTCCTGAAGCTCCACCTTCAATTGTTGCACCAGCTGGACCAGTAAATGTCCATGAATATGAATCGGTTGTTAAAGAACTGAATGTTGTTGATATCAAATAGTAAGTTACTCCAGGCACCAATGAAACAGAAAGCTCTGGATCAGCTCCACAAAGTGGCGCACTATCATCATTTGAAAGAATATGATCACTAGGCGTCGCACATGGATTAGCACCATTAAAGTTGTTTTGATACAACGTACCGTAACCATCAATAACAGGAAAACATCCATCAAAAACATAAGACCCTGCAGTTGAAACTGTAAACGAGTATACATCATAATAATAAGCAGTTCCTGCAGAAGCATTACATGATGTTCCACCACTATTTCTATTCCATGTTGGATCAGCTGCTGTTAAAGCTCCACTATTGAACACAGCTCCTTGAGCAATTGTTGTTCCTGAAATGCCGCAAACTGAACTTGTTAATGAAACTGCAGGACTTCCCTGGCAAATCGTAACCCCTGTTGTTGTAGGAGAAGATGGATTCGTAATTGTTGCAGTACCTGCAGCCACAGCGCTACATCCTCCTGAGCTAAGTGAAAAATTAGTATAAGTTCCACCATTCAGATTCGATAATGTGAAGGAATTACTTGCTACCGTCACACTCGATGAGGTTGGAGTACCATTCAAGGTATAGCTTAATGTATATGTTCCATCTGCAAAACCATTTGAAGTGAATCCAACACTACCATTTGGCGTTGTACAATTGGTATTATTTATTGCAGAACCCATTGTTAAGGAAGTTGATAAACTTACAATGGTATTATCATAGCACAAAGACCCTCCACAATTCCAAACTCCGGTATAGGTTGTTGTTGATGTTGGAGAAACTGTATAACTTGCGTTTGTTGAAACTTGTGTTCCTCCTACTTCCCAACGAATAAACGTACAAGGAATTGGGTTAAACAATTGACAATCTAATTCGGCAGGTGTGATTCCTGGCCAATCTGTAGCATTTCTACCTGGCACAGGGAACGCGTAAGTTCCATCAATATTTTCAGCTCCTTGTGTTGCCAACGCCCCTGATGTTGATGCATACCAGTTAGCAGATAATTGCGAAATTTCGGTTTGAAATGAACCATTTTCATTCAAAATAATCTGAAAAGAAACAGTTCCTGTTCCCGCTCCAGAGCCAGAATTATAAGGTACACAATTATTGTAACTTACTACAAATTGTCTATTTGGTGCAACGCCAACTGTTTGGTAGGTAATTGTTCCCCCAAATCGAATATCGATATCGGCAAAGAAACCAGCGATGTAGTTGTTTGGAGCTCCACCTGCCGGAATAGCAAAACTACTAAAACCAGTAAACGTAAATGGACCAAAACCAAGTAAACCATTTGATTGTATAACAGCATCTGTATAAACATTTCCATAGAAATTGAATGAGAATCCAATTGGAATCTGTCCAGTAACACAATCGTCACAGGTAGTTGGAAATGCATTGGTTCCAGTAATTGCAACTGCAGGACAACTTGACGTTGAAACAGAATAAGTAACTGGATTTGAAGGCGCTACAATTGTTGTGGAGGATCCACACGAAATAGCAACATCTGGTGGAGCAGTTACGGCACATTGAGAAAAACTTAATTTGGAAAAAAGAAGTAATCCTATTGTAAGAGTGGTAATCTTAGAATTGATAATCATGGTTTCAATAAATTGTTAAGTGCGCCAAATTTACAATTTATTTATGTACTCCCAAAACCGTTTTAGCAGGTCAAAATCGTGAAAATAAAAATATTCGAAGAAAGCATTGTTTTGTTCGATAAAACTATATGAATACTCAAAAAACGATGAGAAAAATTTTCTTTATTTATCAACCAATATTAATTAAATATTAATTCTATTATTTGCCCTCGTGTTGTAGGCATATCGAAATGCAACATTTCAGCTATCGTTGCACTGATATCCAATTGATCAAATCCACCGTTAATGACTTGGTTTTTCTTAAAATCAGGTCCTATTCCAACAAAATACATTGTTCTACAACCTTCACAATTATCACCATGATTGATAAAACCATTTTTATGTCCTTCGGTATGACGACCATGATCATTTGTAATAATCAATGTTGTTTGGTCTTTGTAAATTGGATCATTTTGAATTAAATTCCATAGTTCCAAGGCTGTTTCATCCGTATTTTTTATCGCTTGAAGGTATTTCTCCCATTCATTTTGATGCCCATTCACATCTACTTCAAGCAAATTGATAAGTACCAATTCAGGATGATATTTCTTTAAAATCAGTTGCGCATCCCTCCATGTGTAATCATCATCCGTGTATCCTTCACCTGCTCCATTCGTTCCACAAAATTGAGAAGGAACATTTTTGCCCTTCCACTCACTATTTTTGGTATTTGCCAAGATATTAAGCTTCCCTTTACTTGCTATTACCCATGCATGCGTAGAATCCAAATTTTTATCATGCAAATAATATTGAAACATGGATGGAAATTTTGGCAACTCGGAACCATCATTTTTCACACTTTGATATCGTCCAGTACAAATTGCCGTATGACCAGAGTTGGTTGTCGTTGTACCGTTGTTTTTGAAATCTTTAATTAAGACACCTTGAGGCGCCAAAACATTCGCCAAGTTCGGTATATATTGACATGAAGAATCTCCAAAAGTTTCTGAATAACGAGGACCATCAATGATTAAAACAATGACATATTTTGTTTTGTATTCGCGAAATGGACGAACTTCATCTTTACATTTACCTGACTGAAAGGAAAATCCAAGTCCCGTATATAGGATAACTGAAAGTAAAGCTAAAAGACGATAGCGATATGTTCTAATCAAAATCAAGGGAATTTAGGGAATTTTTGAAAATCGGGATCACGTTTCTCTAAAAACGCATGCTTACCTTCTTGTGCTTCTTCCGTTAAATAAAACATCAATGTCGCATCACCTGCTAATTCCATAATTCCATGTTGCCCGTCTAACTCCGCATTCAGACCACGTTTAATCATACGAATCGCTAAAGGACTTCGTTTCATTATTGTTTTACACCATGCAACCGTTGTATCTTCTAATTCATCAAAGGGAACAACTTTATTCACCATTCCCATTTTTTCCGCTTCTTCAGCAGTATATTGTTCACACAAAAACCAAATTTCGCGTGCTTTTTTCTGACCAACACAGCGTGCTAAGTAGGAAGAACCGAATCCACCATCAAAACTTCCCACTTTTGGACCAGTTTGACCAAAGCGCGCATTTTCGGAAGCAATCGTTAAATCACAAACAACGTGAAGTACGTGTCCACCGCCAATTGCATAACCGTTTACCATTGCGATAACTGGTTTTGGCATCGAACGAATAGCTTTATGTAAATCCAAAACGTTTAAACGCGGAACTCCGTTTTCAGAAATATATCCACCAATTCCTTTCACATTTTGATCTCCACCTGAACAGAATGCTTTATCACCTGCTCCAGTTAAAACGATTACACTAATGTCATTTCGTTCTCTACAAATATTCATTGCATCAAGCAATTCCATATTCGTTTCCGGGCGAAAAGCATTGTAAACTCTTGGTCTATTTATTGTCAATTTTGCAATACCTTCGAAAAATTCGAATTTGATATCTGTATATTCTTTAATACTTGTCCAATTGCGCGTTGCCATTTGTATTTAATTTTTTGTCAAATTTACGAATTGCGTTTTAATCAGCTTCAGAAAGTTAAAATTATTCACTTCCATTTGGTGTATACATTGTCACACCGTTTTGATTATACTCCTCTATCATTGTTTCGAGTAAACCTTTTGCATCTACAAGTAAGGCATTCGCTTTTCCTATTTTTACTTTTTTGAGAATTCCTTTTTGCTCAAACAAAGGAATCAAACCATCACACTTGCGTTTCTTACTTTGTTCAGGATTATGCACTTTCGTTTTCATCGTATGCTCTTCCCCATTTGCAAGACGAACCTTCGCTTCAAAAATTTCGGGATGATAGACGGGATACTTGAAATTTTCTACAGCATCTTCTAGGGTATGAAGATTGGTACCGGCATTGTCAAACGAAACGCCTAAATACAAAATCTTGCCACCTCTTTCTGAAATTCGGTAAAAAGGACTTTTATTGGTGTAGGGTGTTAATTCCCCGAAATGTTCTTGTGTAAAATAGTTAGCGTCTGGACCAAAGCATGAAACAGGTTCCGTTGGATGTGCACTGCGTTTTGCATCAGGTAACAATCGAAAATACTCGGAAATTGCGCCAAGCTTTGAAGGAGAATTTTTGACATCAAAACACTCCAATGTTTGAATGTAATTCAATTGATATTCTGCATTCGGAGAATTCGGCATCAGTAAATTTCCTTCAGGACCTACAACTTCTAACAATGCCTCCACAACATCTTTTGGTCCATGTTCCACAAAGCCAATTTTCGATAAACTTGAATGAACGAGTAAATGATCTCCTGCCTGTAAACCAATCGACTGAAATTGTTGAATTAAATCTTCCTTCGAAATGATTTCACCTTTTGACTTATCATTTTCAAGTTGAGCATTTACCGCTTTTTTCTTAGAAGATCGATACCAAACGAGTACAAATTGAGGTGTTAATTTACGAACAAGATTTCTCATATTATTGACCAACAAAGGTATAAACGATTGTCCCAGTTTGAGTTTTTGCGGCTGAACTTGAATAATTGAACCGTGACAGTTTTGCGTATTTTAATGCTTGCTGAACCATACAATCATTTGCGCTTGCAGATCCTGTAGCAGTTGCACTCATAACATCACCATTCTGATTCACAACAATCTGTACACTCACTTTACCGCTAGAGCCATAACCACATGTATATCCTGGATTACGCACGTACCAGTTATTGTTTTGATGAGCAGTTCTGCCAGAAAGTGACCAATCCACCATTACACTGCCAGCTGCGGCTTTATTTCCACCTTGAGAAGTATTCGTTTCTTTTGAAGTTGTGGTCGATTTATTGGAATTTTGTTTTTTGCGCTCATCCATTTCTTTCTGAATCGCCTTGCGTTTAGCCTCGCCACCTGTTTCTTCATACAAGCGTTTTTCGTAATCTTTCACTGATTGCTCAACATCACTTGCTGATTTATTCTGGTACCAATCTTTATCAGAACGTTCACGAGTATCGTTCATATCTCTAGAGACATTCTTTACATCCCCTGATTGAAAATCAGAAGGTACTTCAATGTTTTCTGGTTTAACTTCTACTTCTTCCTCTGGAATTTCAAGCGCGGGTTCTTCAAAAAAAGATGCAATCGGGAAATATTGTGTGTACGTTGACATTTGCAAATAGACGAAAATGCCTATGTAGATTGCAAAAACAGCAATAATTCCAAATTTAAACTTATCAATATAGTAGAAGAATTTATTCACTATCTTTTATTGGTTGAATGATTCTTTTTTCGGGAAGATACAAATAATGTAGCTCATTTTGATTCGTTAAAACGAGAAAATCTTTGTCAGAAACACGAATTTGTTGATAATTCAAAGGAACTATCATTTCACCGGTATTTGAATAAACACCATATTTTGAGCCAATGGAGACAAGATAGAATTCTTTTGAAATTCGATCAACACTTGTAAAACTAAGTGGAATAACCACTTTACCTTTCGGGTCAATCGCTCCTTGCAAAGTCAATTTCTCTACAATTGCCAATCCATCTTTGAAACTTTCCGCATAATCATTGTCGGCAGCCAGTATTTGTTTCCCTGTCAAATCCATAAAGCCCCAACCTTTTCCTTTCGTAAAAGCCATTAACGAGCTAATATCTCCAATTTGTTCGTAAACAGTTGGAATGATTATTTTACCATTCACGTCAATAATACCAAATTTACCTTTTGATTTAACAATGGCCATATTTGAAACGAATTGACCTCTTTTGATATAGTTTGGATACGTTTCAAACGTACAAGGAATAACATTCTTTCCACTTCCATCGATATATCCCATCAAACCATTTTTAACGACAAGTGCACGATTCATTGCAAGCTTACCGATTTCCTCATATTCTGCAGGAAGTACAACACGACAATTTTTACGCATCAGTCCTTTCAAATCACCTTCATTAAAAACTAAAAGCGAATCATTGAAAAAATCAATTTCTTCATAACCTGGAGGAACGATTTGTGAGCCAAACGCATCGATATAAGCTTGATTTTGGCCGATTTGAACCTTCGCCAATCCATTATTAAACGGATAAGCCTCCTCAAATTTCTCTGCAATTCTCAAGGAATTGTTCTTATCAAAATATCCGTACAATGAATCTTTTTGTGCATATACTAACTCGTCCGAAAAAGTACCTAAGTCCTTGTAAACAATTGGAAAAACCGCTATTCCTGCGCGATCGATCATTCCTTGTTTATCATCTTTTTCAACAATTGCGCGACCTTGTTCGAAATCAGTTGCTGCATCGTATTGGAAAGGAATAATCACTCGATTACCTTTATCAATAAATCCATATTTGCCATCCTTCACCGCAAGCGCTAATCCTTCCTTGAAAAATCCCAATTGTTCGTAAACCGCAGGAATAATTACTTTCCCATTAAAATCCATAAAACCATAATAGGACTCTTGTTTGAAAGGCAATAATTTTAATTGCAAATAGGCCATATCAACCTCCAATTCTTCACGATAAGGATAATTCGGGTAGTCGATTTTGAATTGTTCGATTCGCTGATCAGAAAAATCAACCATGTAAATTTGATAGATTTTACGCCAAGCATCGCCCACATTTCTATTTTTCGGGTAGGTCGTTACAAACGTGTAATACGATTTGATGCTGTTGCTTTCAGTTACGATTTCATAAATTCGATTCTCAGCTTCTCCACAATACGGATTCTCTGGGAATTTTTTAAGAAAATCCAAATAGGAAACTAAGGTAGTTGATTTCGTCGTTTCTTTATATTGCGCTAAATAAAAATCAGACTGAACGACGTTTAACAATTGACTTTCAGGGTATGCGTTCAAAAAGCTTTGATAGGCAACGGATGTGTTTTGACCTTTTACTTGTAAATAGGCAATTGAATCTCGCTTGTGTGTGGCTATAAACACTTCATTTGACCAAGGATGATTTACGATAAATGTTGAATAAGCAAGAACCGAATTTTCCTTCTCAGCTAATTTGTAAAACTCAGAACTTATTTTAGTTCTAACTTCAAGAATGTTCAGGTAATCAAATCCAAACGATTTGTATTTTGTTTTCTTTTTTTCAGACAACGAACCATACGTTTGCTCAGAAATTTTAACATATTTAAATGCAGAATCAATTGAATGAAATGGATTGTCAGTTCGATAATAGATCTGCGCTAATCCATACGTTGCTGGTGAAGTTTCATTTTTAAGTGATTTTTCGAAAAGACCTTTCGCTTTAAAATAATTGTATTCATTTAAAGCCGCAAAAGCATTTTCAATTTTTCCTGCAAAAGAGCTTTGTGCAGTTAAAACTGTAAGGAATAGAAATGCTATTTTAAGATTTATTTTCACGAGAATACAAAGATAATTCGAATGTGATTAGTAACGTTGTTTCTGGCAATAAGTTTCACCAAAAAAACATAAAAAAAGCCTTCAATCGTGAGAGAGAAGGCTAACTATTTTTGAACGGTTGTCTTATTTCATGTGACGACCGTAACGGTTTTTGAATTTATCGATACGACCAGCAGTATCAACGAATTGAACGATACCAGTAAAGAATGGGTGAGATTTGTGAGAGATATCCAATTTAAACAATGGATACTCGTTACCATCTTCCCAAGTGATAGTTTCGCTAGTGTTTGCACATGAAGGGCAAAGGAAAGCGTAATCGTTTGACATATCTTTAAAAACTACCATTCTGTAATCTTCTGGATGTATATCTTTTCTCATTTTGATGTATATTAAATGCTATTATATCCTCAATCGGGTTGCAAAGTTAAACAAACTTTTTAAAAACAATCATTTTTTTTCAATTAAAATAAAGATAAGTTGTTTTCGTTACTTTTGCATGAAACAAAATCAAATCACAGTGAAAAAGGCAGGAATTTTATTTCTTTTCAGTTTAGCTTTAATAGTTGCTTCATTATCAAGCTGTAAGAAACCACTTTTACTTTCAAAAGGAAACCTAGAATTTTCTGTGGACACAGTTGTATTCGACACCGTTTTTACCACCATCGGTTCAACAACGCAACAATTTAAAATTTATAATCCAGAAAATAAAGCCGTCGAAATTGAAGAAATTGAACTAATGGGTGGCGAAAGTTCACCTTTTAGAATGAATATCGATGGTGAAATTGGAACATCGTTGACAAATATTACAATCGAAGGAGAAGACAGTTTGTTCGCATTTATAGAAGTCACCTTGAATGTAAATGGACAAACACTTCCATTAATTATTGAAGATTCAATTCGTTTTAGAACCAATGGTGTTGATCAATACGTGAAATTAGCTGTTTGGGGACAAGATGCTTATTTTCACTATAAAGATGTGAATGAAGGAATATGGCCAAATGACAAACCACATGTTATTTACGGTTATGCTGCAGTTGATTCTGCTAAATCATTGATTATACAAGAAGACACTGAAATCTATCTTCATAAAAACGCCATTTTATATGTTTACAAAGGAAGTTTGGATATTCAAGGAAGTTTAGGACATGAAGTTACTTTGCAAGGAGATCGTTTAGAATCTATGTATGATGATGTTCCAGGTCAATATTATGGTATCTATTTTCAAGAAGCACGTCCATCAACAATTAACTACGCCATTATTAAAAATGGAACTTCTGGTATTCATCTATTTTCTCGAGACAATACTTTCCCAGGTTACACATTAACAGTCACGAACACCATCATCAACAACAATGCGCGTTATGGTATTTTCATCTATTCTGGTGCGAAAGTTAAAGGAGAAAATTGCGTCATCTCAAAGAATGGCACTCATGCTCTTTTGGTTTTAGAAGGCGGAGATTATAATTTCAATTTCTGCGATTTCATTGGGTTCGGAGAAGGACAAAGCTCAACGCCAGCGGTTGGAATTAGTAATTTCTACAATGATTATGCAAACGGAACTCAAAACATTGGTTCAATCAATGAAGGAACGATTTACAACAGTGTAATTTACGGTGGACAAGATGCTGAGCTCGTTTTTAACACGATAAACGACATCGCGATTACATTAAATTTTGACATGCGAAATTGCATGATTAAACGAACACCAACACTTACTGATTCATTTTTAAACTCTATTTTCTGGAACTACAATCCCCTATTTACTTCCGTTACAGACAATGATTTTACATTCTCAGCAGGTTCAATCTTGAACAACAATTCGAATCCTTCTTTGCAAACGTATTTACCATTAGATATCGCAGGAAATCCGAGAGGTCCAATCCCTGATATTGGAGCCTATGAAAATTAAACCGTTGCGTTTATAATCAAGAAATACATCGGAAGTCCTATTGTCAGATTGAACGGGAACGTTACACCAAGTGCCATTGGAATATACAAACCAGGATCAGCTTTTGGAGCAACCAAGCGCATTGCTGCTGGAACCGCAATATAAGAAGCACTTGCTGCTAGGATTGAAAAAATGAACCTATTTCCAATGTCATCAATTACGAATTGACTCAAAAAAGCAACCAGGGAGCCATTTACCGCAGGAATTACAAGTGAAAATGCAATAATAAATCCTCCTTGTTTTTTAAAGGCTGAAAATCGTTTTGCTATGGTGATTCCCATTTCCAACAAAAAGATGGCTAAAAACCCTTTAAAAATATCTGTTGTGAAAGGTTTAAATTCAGCGGCTTGTTGAATATTGGAAATATATCCAATGACTAAACTTCCTATAATAATCAGCACACTTCCGTTAGAAATAGAATGTTTTAAAGTTTGTCCGATGCTCAATTGTTTCGACTTATCGGTATCATAGCGCTTCATTAAAAGCACACCAACAATAATTGCAGGAAATTCCATAAATGCCATTACAGCAACTAAATAACCATCAAAATGTATTTTTTGCACTTCTAAAAAGGATGTTGCCGAAACAAAGGTCACAGCACTAACAGAACCATAGGCAGAAGCGATCGCACCTGCATTCCATGTGTCTAGCTTTCGTTTTAGAATAAAAAAGGTATAAAGTGGAATTAAAGATGATACGATTATACCAAGGAGTAAGTTAAATAATATCGTCGAATTGATCTCACTGTGTGCCAGCTCTTGTCCACCTTTAAAACCGATCGAAAACAACAAGTAAATGGAAATGAATTTGAATGAAGAAGGTGGTATTTCTAAGTCACTTTTTAACAATGAAGCGATGATACCAAGAATAAAAAAAAGTAAAACTGGGTTGGTGATGTTGACAATTAATAAATCTAAATTCATACGTAATTAATTTGTTACGGCTGCTCTTTTTAAGCGATCATTTATAGTTCTTCCTAATCCGTGATTAGGAAATTTTTCAATTAGAATACAATCTAAGTTTCTATCATCTAACTCATGCAACAGTCCGTAAAGTCGTTTTGCAGCGTTACCTAAATGTCCTTGAAAACTGTAAATAATTGAATCTTCAAAGTTGTTTACCTTAGGGAGTTTATCGAAGCAAATGATTGCAACATTATTCGTGTCAAGTTGCTGGATTCGTTTACTAAGTGAATCAGTAAAAATCAACGGCGTTTTTGGAGCGTAATGTTTTGGAGCCATCCCAGGAGAAACGATTCCATTTTGATTGACTTCATTCAAGCGAACTCGACCAACAATTCTCTCCAACTCTTCTAACGGAATTGCACCAAGCCGGTAAACAATCACTTCTTCCTCTTCAAATCCAACAATTGTTGATTCTAAACCGTTCGTTGATTCACCACCGTCCAAGGTAAAAACTGCCTGGTTTCCGAAGTAGCGGTCAACATGTTTCGCTGATGTTGGACTGATTGATTGATACGGATTTGCACTTGGAGCAACCAATGGAAACTCCAGTTGATTTAACAAATCCAACGCAAGTGGATGATTCGGCATTCGAATAGCCACTGTTTCCTGTCCGGCAGTAACTAAAGCACCTACTTTTGTTGATTTTTTTAATAGAATAGTTAATGGACCTGGCCAAAATTTCGCTGCCAACATTTCTGCTTTCTGTGGAATTTCATCACTTAGTTCCTTCAATTGTTTTATGTTTCCAATGTGAACAATTAATGGATTAGTGTACGGTCGTTTTTTCAATTGAAAGATAGATTGAATCGCTCTTTCACTGTACGCATTTCCGGCTAAACCGTAAACTGTTTCGGTAGGCATTCCAATTACCTCTTCATTTTTTAGTAATTCAATTGCCTTATCTAAACTTTTTGAAATCATTTTTACATTTTAAGGATTGCAGAAATCACAGAACATAGGAATTTCTTCATTTTTTCCATGTGGAAATTCTTCACATTCTTCAAATCCACATTCTTTACATCGATAAATGAATGCTTCCGTCGATTTTGTTGGTTTATGACACAAAGAACAAGGTAAACCTGTAATCACCTCTTGAACACTAAAACCTGGAAAAGTGCAAATTGTACATGTCTTTTGAAGCTTATTCATCAATTTATATGTTGTTTTTGCAATTACTTCCATGCGCGTTGGATTGTACATTGCACGCATATCTGTTTCTACAAAAACAGTTGTGAATTTCAACTTGCATTCATGAAATGATTCAATTAATTGCTCGATTGATTGAATTCCTTTCTTTACATATGAAAAGTTTGCTTCTCTATTTTTCACAATCAGTGAATGTGACGGGAATTTACATTTATCAGCAAAAGCAATGAGCTCCTCTAAACTCTTTACGAACGAAGAATTCATGTTTGTATCCATTGATATTTCTCGTTCAACAAGTTCAAATCCATTTTTCCGATCCAAAAGCATCACAATTTCTTCATGTGCATTTGCAAAGAACATCATAGGATGATTTCCGAATGAACCTTCACTTGCCACTGCTAAATCACATTTTGTGAGGTTCATGGCCGCGTTGCATTTTGCGCGTAAGGTTTCAATTGGACTCAAACTTCGCTGTATATCTCCCGAAAAAGTACCAAAAGCATCCGTATCTAATTTATCTGTGATAAAACAGTTGACACGCAGATTATTTTCAAGAATCGGTGCTATGTCCTTTTCTTTTTCATGCATTGTCGCAATGACCAATTTCCTTCCCTCAAACTCCATCCAATTCACTGATATGAATAAACGAACTAATTCTTAGATGAGATTCTTTAGAGGTATTTGCATTTGTAAGCTCTAAAATTTGTGTTCTCGCTTCCTCTAGCTTCTTAATACGGTTGTGACCATTTACATCAACTGTTCCGCTTCGCTCCCATTTTTCATGACTTTTCAACGAGTGAAATTGAATCTTTTTATTGATTAAATCAATCAAAATTTCTCTTGCATCTTCAAGATTAAATTCTCCGTCAATTAAATTGATTGTAAGTGTTGCCATCGTTTATTTTTTTGTTTGATTTCTCACATAATTATCAAACCAGTTGTTTGATTGTGTAATAGGAAGTGAATAAATTGGAATATTCGCTCCGATCGTCTTTTCAACAAATTGCTCCAATTTTGAAAAGAGCAACGATCTCGTTTGAATCGTAAGAACATTATAGTGCCGTATTACTATGTCATCTCCATCCATTTGATATGATTTATTATCTAAATCTATTGTCGCCTTGGCAATTAATTTATTCTGAAAAAGTTGCTCAACTAATTGATGTGGATCAAAATCGGTTTTTAAGTATATTAATACGTTAACCATATTTGTTTTTTTCACAAAATCTTGCGTGGAGAGAAACAGAACCTCATTTCTTTGGCGAATC
>CAJAVU010000112.1 GCA_903945495.1 uncultured Flavobacteriales bacterium
ATAATTTAAAAGACATCGAATAGTCTTTCTGACTTCGCTTTATATAAAAGCTTTTTTCTCCTTTTTCCATAACGATAAAAAATTGTGTATCGCTATTTCAGGACTAGACACCTTTCAATAAAAAAAGCGCCATTCAATAAATTTGAATGGCGCTTTTTTACTATTTAAAATTCTATCGAATTAGAACCCTTGACCTTGAGGCATTGCCGGTTGAGGTTTAACGAATACTCCATTTGGTGCGTAATCAATTAAATCGATAATAAATACTAACGTTTCGTAAGGCTGAATATCCATACGTTGTGTTTGAGGATTGTACATTCCTTCCGCACCATATGCTAATTTCCATGGAACATATAATTTATATTTTCCACCTTTTTTCATCTTCGGCAAAGCGAATGTCCAACCTGGGATAACTCCACCTTTCAATTGCAAAGCAACGCTTTCAGTAGAGCCAGTCATTTTCTTCATTTCGTATGAACTTTGCATGGTATCTCCCATCGCGTTCATTAAAATGTATTCAATTTTCACGTCATCCGTTGGAGTTGGACTTCCGCCCTTTCCATCTTTCAGTACTTCAATCACAATGTTGTTATTGAACACTTGTGCACCAGGGTGTTGTTTCGCTTCGGCAATAATCTTTTCTCCACTTTCTTTGGTTAATTCACTAATGAATTTTTGAACGATTTCTTGTTTTTCTTTATCAGAAATCAAGGTGTCTTTTTTCAATAATCCGTGGCGGAAACCAATAACTGCCATTTTCATGTCGATGTGACTTTTACCATTCATTTTAACCAAGTCGCGGTAAAACGTATATCCAGTCAAACGGCCTAAACATTCAGCCCCTTCTTTCGCATACGCTTCATTGAAGTCTTGGAAATTTGGACCGAATAACTTTTTCAATGATTCTTCACATCCATCAGGATTGGAATCACTCAAGTTTTCAGAGAATCCTTTTGCTACCAACTCCATGTCAAGTCGTGCGATATTTGGATCAGGCGTACCAACAATCGTTTTAGCATTCATTGCACCTAAAACGTATGAAAGTCGATCTTTCTCCGTTTTTAAGTCAACAACTTCGCCATCTTCTTTGGCTGCATCATCTCCACAGCTTACGAAAAGCAAGGGAATGAAAAATAAGAAAAGTAATTTTTTCATTAAGCAATTTCTAAAAGTTCAACGTCAAAAATCAATGCGCTGTATGGTTTAATTGGTCCACCTGGATGTGGATGTGCTCCATACGCCAATTCTTGAGGAATGTATAAACGGAATTTAGCACCTGTATTCATTAATTGCAATGCTTCTGTCCATCCTGGAATTACTTGGTGAACACCAAATGTTGCTGGTTGACCGCGCATAACTGAACTATCAAACACAGTTCCATCGATTAATGTTCCATGGTAATGTACCGTAACAGAATCTGTTGCTGCTGGTTTGTTTCCATTTCCTTCTGTCAAGATTTCATATTGTAAACCAGATGCAGTTGTATGGATTCCTGTTTTCAATTTGTTCTCATTCAAAAATGCTTCACCCGCTTCTTTGTTTTGTCCAAATTTCGCTTCACCTGCAGATTGTAAATAGTTTTGAATAATTGTATTCGCCATTTCTGGAGTGTACAATGGTTCTTTACCTGCGAATGCATCAGCAATCGCTTCAGCTAAAACTTCTGGTGAAATACCGTCTAAATCTTGTTGCATCAAACTTCCTGCAATGCTCATTCCAACGCAGTAACTTACTGCTTTAATATCTTCTGTCATTCTTATTTATTTTGTTGCAAAAATAGGTAGAAAAGTCGAAAGGTTAACCGTCTAAAAAGGAAAAGTCGGACCGAATAAACGACCCGTCTTCACCAATTCAAACAATAGACCTTATTGTTTTGTAAAATCTAAGTTATACGTTACTCCAATTAGCAAAGTATGATTCCCTGTATACATTATCCACCCATGTGTTTGTGGGGAAATAATCTTTTGGAAAAAGGAAATTGAACTTATTAAAAGTACAATTCCCAAACTCCAAAATCGATTCATCATTTTTTCAAATTGGCAGCAAATAATTTCAATAATGCTGCACTAAAATCAATTAGTTCATTGATTTCTTGAACACTTAAAATGCGTTGCTCCTTGAAAATCAAAATGAATTGATCATTGACCTCAATTTTATATTCACGATGAACTTCAAGTAATTCAATCACTTCCTTAGAAAAGAGTTTACGAGTAGCCTCTTCATCATCACTCGTTAGTAAATAATGACTCGCAAATTCTGGGTGATTCTCAAAGCGAATATCTTTCGAAACAAACAATTCTTGTATGCTATCGAAGAAACTTAAATTACCCAAACGGAACAAAGGTTTATCTGTTTTAGGCATAACAAACGCTGTGAAATTAATAGCCCCTCCTTCTAGTTTTAAACGTTCAGTTGATTCAACATCCGCAATTTGAAAATTAGGCCCCATAATGATGTTTTGCGCTCGGTCAATTGTCATATTGGACAATAATTTGAAGTTCTTAAACTCATAACCAAAAATAGATCCTGGATTGTATTGGTAACCACGTTTTGTCGCAATACTCAACAGTTCTTTATCGCGTTTCGAAATTTTAATTTCAAACTTACCACCTCTTTTTCTACCAGCAGTTGGATACTCACTCACAGGCGTTAATTCATCCAAGGCAATTAATTCAAACGATTTATTTTGACGTTTCCAATCTTCTTGAATCCCTTCTAAATGATGCATTACATTGTAATCTACAAAATTCACTTCAGAAAAGTCGAGTACTAAATTTCCACCTTCATAAAATGATGCTATTTTCTTTTTTAAACCTAGGTAATTCGTAAACGACAATCCACCTTTGAGGTAAAGTGTTGTCCCTTCATCTTTGTACCACACTTTGAAGAGATTCGCAATTGGTTGACCTTTAGCCACTACAAATATCATGTTCACCAAAATACCAACTCCAATTCCGATTAATAAATCGGTTGCTAAAACAACAATACATGTAATGACGAACACTACAAATTGCGAACGACTTACTTCCCACATGTGTTTGAATTCTTTTGGAGAAGCTAGACGGAAACCTGTAAAAATCAACATTCCAGCCAAGGCTGAAAGCGGAATCATTTCAATAATTGGTTTCAACAATAATATGAAAACTAGCAAAAAGAGACCGTGAAAGAAATTGGACCATTGCGATTTGGCACCATAGCCGATATTCGCCGAACTTCGCACAATTTCTGAAATCATTGGCAAGCCACCGATTGCTCCTGCGACCATTGTTCCACCGCCCAAACCAATTAAATCTTGATTGAAATTTGATTTACGTTTTTTCGGGTCCAATTGATCAACTGCCAAAGCGCTCAAAATACTTTCAATCGCAGAAACCAAGGCAATCGTTACTACTGCGATCCAAAAAGCAGACGTTGCAATTTTCCCAAAATCTGGTGCTACTAAACTTTTAGACAGGTCATTCGGTAGATCTACAAATGTGTTACCATGAAGGTGAAAGAATTCCGCAGTTGGAACAGCAACCATTAATACAATAAGCGGAGCAGGAATCTTACGGATAAACTTCGAGTTCATTTTGGAGTGTGTAAAAAGAATCACAAAACTCAATGCTGAAATAACGCCTTCATGCCAATCCATATTTTTGAAGGCAGCTGGTATTTGCATGACAATTTCATAAAATTCTTTACCTGTGGCCTTTACACCTAAAGCAGGAAACAATTGTTTTACAATAATGATAATTCCAATGGCAGCTAACATTCCATGAACTGCAGCCGTTGGAAAGAAATCGCCAAGTTTTCCAACTTTTAACAAACCAAATGCTGCGATAATTGCTCCTGCAATAACAAAGGCCGCAAGTGCATACGGCAAACCTCCAGGATTCCCTTCCGTCCAAACGCCTCCAAGGCTTTCTATCGCACCAAGGTTCACTACTATTAATCCAGCAGCTGGTCCAGCAATTGTTAAATACGAACCATTGATGCGTGAAACCAAAACTCCACCAACAATGGCTGCAAAAATTCCAGCAATTGGTGGGAAACCAGAAGCAATTGCAATACCCAAACAAAGTGGCAAAGCAATCAGGGAAACACTGAATCCTGAAAGTAAATCTTCTTTCCAGTGATTTTTCAGGTGACTAAGACCTGATTTTATCGATATTGTTCTCATATTTTCTTTTTTAAGAAGAGCGTTTAGCAACTTCGTGATATGTTTTAACATGTGGTCCCAAGAAAATGCGTGCATAAATGCGAATTGCAGCTAAACCGTTGATAATTAAACTCATTGATATAAAAAAGGCCAATAAAACTTGGTTCTCTTTGATGTGTGAAAAGATTAAATCTTCACCGATAAACGTTGGCGTAATTGGGAATCCTGCCACACCTAAACAGGCAAGCAAGAACATAAGTGCCATTTTAGGATGCTCATAGGCATGTCCATAAAATTTATCCAAACTGATCCATTCCTTTAAGTTTCTCATACGCTGAATCACTAAATAGCCAAGCAATCCAGACAGTAGAACACCACTCAAATACCAAACATGGTGAGAAAAGGCGAAATCTTCATTGAACGAAATAGCCAAGGCAATTGCAAAGTGATTCGTAATAATTAAACTCCAACTGAGTCGCACACTTGCGCGTTCTGTAAAAGCCTTGATTACCAGCAACAATCCAAAGAAAGCGAAAATAACAGGAAGGTATTCTTTCCATCTTGGCGAAATAAATTCACGATTAATTGCTAAAAACAGACCTACAACGAAGATTGCACCAAAGAAGATATAAATGTTCTTAAAGGTTAAGAATCCCCAAGTTGATCCTAATTTTTTCAAAGGATTCCACATTCTGCGATACATCCATCCATCCAAATTCCATTCTTTCAAACTCAAGATGTATAAGGAATACTCAAAACGTTTTGGCCAAGAATCTTCAATTGTTTTTGGTCGTGGAACATAATTGTAGAACTGTTCACGAATCTTGTAACTCACAACCGAAGGAGAAACCAACAATTGATAGGTTCTTAAAAATGCATTTCCCGCAACATGAACCAAAGCAACTGATTCCAATCCAAGTGCAATTTCAATGAAGATTAAACCAATTTGAGAAATCGACGAATAGGCAATTTGACTCTTCACAGATGATTGAACACGTGCTGTAAACGTCGCGATGATACTTGTTAGTAGCCCCAAAACAATCACAAAAATTCTAAACGAAATCTGATGTTCCCAAAACGTATAGGTGCGCATCAATAAAAATGCTCCCATATGAACAGAAAGTGATCCATAGAAAATTGCACTTGATGGTGTTGGTCCTTCCATTGCGCGTGGCAACCAAGAAGAGAATGGCAATTGAGCAGATTTGGCAGCTGCTGAAATAAAAATCAGGAATGCAATAGTAAACCCAATCATACTGTGTCCAGCCAAATGTTCGTGCACAAGATTGTAATTGTTCAATTTCTGAAACGAAATATTCTCATGCCAAAAATGATGACTCAACCACATTGCCAAGATCAATCCAACGTCACCAATTCGGTAAATCGAAAATACTTTAACCGCATTTTTAACGGGTAAGTAACGATCTCGATAAAAAGCAATCAACAAGAACGATGATATCCCCAAAAACTCCCAACCGATAAATAAAGTCTCTAAATTTCCAGAGAAAATAACAATGTTATATCCTAGATAAAAGAACATAATTACGTTGAAAAAACGCTTATATCCTTCTTCTCTGTGCAAGTAATAGCGACTATAAACTGTAATGATAAACGTCAGCAAAGCGCCAATCAACAAATACGTCATTGTTACATGGTCGAAATAGAAATCGATGTAGAAATCGTAACCATTTGCTTTGAAAAAAGAAAACTCTTTTAAGTTGAGTACTTCGTGTTGATTAAACAACCAGTAAACGATGAATCCAATCGCAGTGAACAATTGCGCTCCAACGGAAGTAAATGCTACCCACGATAACATGTATTCGTTGCGCTTCGGAACTATCAGACTTAATACAAAGCCTAAAACAGGAAGCAGAATAAAAATATTAATAAACCATCCCATATCCTTAGTCTTGAATTAAATAAACCGGTAAATTCTCATGCGATGATTCAATTTCGGCAAGTAAGTTTGATGTTACTTTTACCTCCTTATTGATTGGTGTATACAGCTCAAATGACTCGTTCGAATAAACATAAATGTCCTTCGTTTCAGGATTCACAACTGCTAACTTCACCCATTCGTTTTTGAACCATTCAAATGTTCCTGGATTTCGTTGAATTGTTTCTAAAACAACTGCTGGAAAATGTTCAACAATGACCATCAATTGCAAAGGATCATGCACTTCAATCATTTGACTTGGTAATCCCGTTCTTAAATCACCATCAATTCCATTTGCAACGCCAATTAATCCCATAACATTGTGAGGCAATTTGGTTCCTGCTCCTAAGTTTTGATTATCAACACGCGAGAAATAATACTCCAAATTGATTCCACCACAAACGGGAGCAACAGCATTCAAAATTGTCAACAGATAGTTTCCTTCTGAATCCGTTTTATAATCGTAAGAATTCATGAACGATCGACGATCCAAAAATAAATTCTTTGAAAAATCTCTTCTTCCTACCACTGCCAACGTGTTTGTAGCATGGTTCAATTCTGGACGTGGCTCAAATAAAGAAACTGTTCTTAATTTAACCTGTTCATGAATTTTTGCACTTGATTTTTTGGTGTTGATTGACATGAAACGACGCGAACGTTCTTTTGCATTTGCAGTCAAGGCGCGATCAAACTTCAACTTGATTTCATTGTGTTTTGCGAAATTTGCATCTGACAAAACTTTCAAATCATAGTACATAATTTCATCTCTCGACGTATCTCTTAATGCTCCAATAAATTGCGTTTCAGTAGGAATAATTATACCACGTTTCGCCAATTGTTCTCTAACTTTCAGATGATTCGCAATGAATGAAATTACGCGTGCATTTACAGAGCCAGGACGCCCTGAGCAAGCACCGCAATCATATCCAGCATAATGTGTATTGTTCACGCTACTTGAACCATGTCCAACGATGTAAACCAAATCCGAAAAATTATCCACAAGACCTGTACTTCGAAGTAATCCTTCTAAACGATCTGTCATTTCATCAATTGTGAAACCAATTTGTAAACCATCTTCCGTTTTTTCTCCATTGAAGTTCTCTATCGTTAAAATAGAGTGTTTGTCCATGTGTTTAAACGAAGTGACAGATGCTGCATTTTGCGATGGTCTAAATACTGTAAAGAACAAGCGCAAGGCCGACCAAAATCCTAAAGTATGCGTCAACAACCAACCAGCCAATAAACCATGTGAATGTTTTCCAAAATGGAAATCCGATTTTTGACGTTGTGTGTTTTCAACTTCCTTGATTAAGTAATTTGGTGTTACTGGAGCAGGACAAACTTTCGTTCTAAAATCACTATGCTCCGGTTGAAAATAAAACTCCACATTAAAGAAACCTGCTGTTCCGAAAGTGCGACAATCTTTGTCTTCCATTTCAAGATGGCGACGAATCGAACATTCACGATCATCGATACAAAAGAATCCTTGAAACGACGGTTTTTCAACTGCTTCCTTTTTAAGTTGATGTTTTTGAAGTCCAAGCAAAACAGTGTCGTAATACGACCATTCGTAAGCCTGTTGCCACAAACGTTTCACCTCCGTACTTTCTTTGACGATGACATCCGAAAACAAGGGTTCTGGGAACGTTTCCAACTTCAATCCAAGTGGTGACCAAATGGTTCCAAATTGATCGTCCAAGGCATCAATTTCAAGTAACAGCTCAAAAACGATCAAATCTTCAAGTGTTATTTTTTTCTGATCGATTAAGGATGTTGGATTGTCTTCAATTACGGCGATAATCCCAGACCAGCCAGGATGCGCAAATTGCTGATCAAAAATGTAGTGTTCATATAAATTAGGATCACCAACAACAATTTTCAACAAGCTTTCAAGCGAATAATTTCCGCTGATTAAGAATGATTTTACACGTTCTGTTCGGAAGAAGCTTACCAAACTATTGCGCTCTAGTTCTTTAATTGAATCCAAGAAACCATTGGCGTTTGATGGAAAATTCCAAATTGAAATTCCTTGATCCAAGTAACTACCAATGATTCTGAATAAAATTGGATGTACTAAGGAATCTAAATCTATTTTATAGAATGATTTCCAATTAGCTCTTAGCGAACCAATGCGGCCAATTGGTTGATCTGTATATTTTTTATTGATTAAACGATCGCGCCAAGTTAAACTTTCTTCTGCGGTTTTTGAAATCAACACGCGATCCAAAATGGCGTCGTTTATTTTACCTTCTTTGTGCAACTGACGATACTCATCAATTGTCAAAAACACCTTGTAGCCAAAAATCTCGTGTGCTTTGTTCAATCCATCAAAGAAACTCTCTTTCTGAAATGCATGAAGCGTATTGTGGTGTACGAAATCTTTTAACGGTGCTTGAGCAGGTAAAAAATGCTTTAATTCTTCTAGGGATTCATGTAAATTGAATCCACTATGTGTTTTTTTCATAGTGTAACTGATGAATGTAAATCAAACTAATTCACTATAAAATCGATGATAAACTTCGATTTTAACAAGTCAACATGTTACATGTGACAGACTGTTTCTGGCGAAACGACTTGTTAAATCAAATGATGATGTGCCTTACCAATAACCAACGTGGAACCTTTACAATTGCGACATTGAGAGGTTTGTAGTCAATGCGTAAAACACTTGTTTTAAGCTGTGTGGAAAAATGAAATGAGTAAGATTCTGGAACGTCTAAAACGATTTCCAAATCTTCTTCTACATCGTCGTTTTCAAAAGTATCTTCTTCAATTAGGAAATCATAATGAACGTTCGATTGATCATCCGTATGGATTTCTTTTTGCTTTTGAATCGTTGTTTTACCAACTTTATTTTGAAATGATAACGAAGAAGTGGAAGTAGAACTGAATGAAAATACAACGTTACTTGTAACGAGCAGAATCGTAATGAAACAAAAGAGTTTACCGATTAAGTTTTTCATTTATTCTTTAAATCTGTACAAAGTTGGACATTTTAAACCAAGTAGGAAAAAAAAGCGTGTTATTTTTTTGCTAAAATCTCACTCAATTACCAATACTTTCCCCGTTTCTATTACACCATCACTTGTTTGATAAACAAAATGATACATTCCCTTTGCAAAACGTTCCAGTAAAAATGTGTTTTGAAGGTTAGAATAATTTTCTTTTGCAACCAACCTACCAGCTCCATCATATAGCTCAAGTATGCCTGTAGTATTCTGATGTAACCATAATTCCAAACTTGCTGGGTTACCAAAAGTAGAAGGATTTGAAAAAACATACACTAATGGTTCATCTTCAAATTGATCTGGGCAGCAACTCGGGCATTCAATAAGTGAAAAATTGTCTAAATAACGGTAATCTATTTCACCAGAAGTAGTTGAATCGTATGCAACAATATTTATAACTTCTGATTCACTGTGAAAATTTCCAATTGCAAAAGCTTTTTCATTTCCTATGGCTTTGAAGCATGCAGAAATTTTCACCCAATTGAGTGTATCTTCCATGGGGATTTGTTCAGACCAAATCTTATAACCATAAGGAGTATAGTTATTAACATCAACAACAGTGTCATATGTTAGTAATAAGTCAAGTGCATTACTTTTTAAAACACCTTTTTCTGCCTTACTTACCCAAAATTCAAATAAATAAACTTTATCTTTTTTTAAACTATGAAAGAATTTACCTGCGGCATAATCACTTTTACAATAATAACAGTCATTTAAATTATAGATCCAATCCATTACTACAATACCAAGATAAAAATCCCCATCAATATTGGACTGATTACCGAAAGAATTTTGAGGAACATAATTATTACTTGAATTTGATGTTTGCGATGTGAAATAATCAGTCGTCCATATATATGGTTTCCACCAATCAACGCAAAAATCGTAACCGGCAAGATTATTAGGTAAACCAGAAAAAATTTCAACTGATAAATTTTTTATCAAATTTTCCTGTGCTTTTGAGTAAAAAGCACAGGAAAAAAACAATAAATATGAAAACAATTTAATCATTCTATAATTAAGCGTTTAACATTTACAACTCCATCAACCAATGAAATTTTAATCATATAAATCCCCGAAAGTAAAGGTAGTTCAAAATCATATTCCAAAGCCAAATTAATTTGAACTTTCGAAATTAGAACTCCATTGATAGTGTAAACTTCTATTGAATTCATTTCAATATCTGATATAATCTTGAATTGCCCTTTATTTGGATTTGGGTATATAACTGCGTCATGTTTTATGGGTTTTTCAGTTTCTAATAATGTCATAGATTTACCATTCGATTCAAAACACTCACCATTCCAATCCATTAATGCTCTAGCTTGATAGATTGCTGAACCATTGATCAAAGCATCTAAACAAGCTATATCAAAAAGAACTAAAGAATCAGTTGATTGATTGATTAATCAACTACAAGTACTTTTCCCACATCGTTGACTCCATTGCTGGTTGTTAGTGCATAATGGTAAACACCATTCGCTAGGACGGGAAGTGTATACGTTGTGAGCAATTGCGAAAATTCTTCTTTGGCAACTAAACGACCCACACTATCATACAATGTTAATGTTCCAGTTGTGTTTGGATTTAATAAAACTGAAAATATGGTTGGATTTTGTGTACTACCTGGATTTGACGACACAGTTACATGATCTTCGTATGGAAATTGGCCAAGGCAACAGGTATCGCATTCGTAAATAGCAAAGTTGTCGAAGTAATAACTAGATATATGTATATGAGAATAACTAGCTCCTGTAAATTCTAAAATAATGTCATTTGTATCTCTAAATGCACCAATGGCAAAAAAAAATTCATTACCAGTTGGTACAAAACATGCTGATAATTTTATCCAATTTAAAGTGTCATTTAATATGCTGTTTTTCTTGTTCATATTAATGATTTCACTTTTATTTATATACGGAATTACCGAATTATAAACAACTTGATTAGATTCAAGCAAAATAAAGTCAAAAGCATTTGTTGCAATTCTTCCATCACCACCTCCAAAGCCATCAGAATAACCTATATTTGAAAAATTCACATAAAACTCAACAATATGTGGAACTTTTTTTAATGGTTGTATGAGTGTTCCAATAAAAGATTCTCTTGACTGAATATATTCTTGACCGTTCCATATCTGAAAGTTTTGAGGATTATATGAGTTCAAAATGCTTGTGTGAAAATAACCAGAACCAGATAAAGGTAATTGATAACCGATGTCACTAGGTATACCAACCTTTGGATGAGAAGAACAATCGTTCAAATAATCTGGCGTGCCAAACGAGTCAAATTTCCACCAACCAATTGCCCTTTCTATTTGTTTAGTGTTATCCGGACACGTATCATAAATATCACAATTCGGATTTACAACTAAATTCACTTGACTAGATGAAATTGTTGGGACGAAATAAAACGCCCCAACAATTAACAAGGTAAATAACTTAGTGAATACTAATTTTATGCGTTTCAAATTGATCATTTTCGAATGACACTTTTAAAATATAAATACCAGTTTTTAAATTCGAAACTATGTCTATCAACATTGATTCAACTGGATATTCGACTAATTTAAGACCTTTTAAATCATAAATTGTAACCAACTGCATTATTTCTGTACTTTCAATCTTGAATGCACCATTTGATGGATTCGGATAAACAGTAGAACTATTTCTTTTTACTGTATTTTCATCAATTATAATTTGTGATGATTTGTTGCTGTTTTGTACACAAAACCCATCCCAATCAAGAATTGATCGAGCTTGATAGACTGCTGAACCATTGATCATCGGATCTAAACAAGCTATATCAAGAAGAACTAAAGAATCAGTTGATTGATTGATTAATCAACTACAAGTACTTTTCCCACATCTTTTACCCCATTGCTGGTTGTTAGTGCATAATGGTAAACACCATTCGCTAGAACGGGAAGTGTATACGTTGTGAGCAATTGCGAAAATTCTTCTTTGGCAACTAAACGACCCGCACTATCATACAATGTTAATGTTCCAGTTGTGTTTGGATTTAACAAAATTGAAAAGGTGGTTGGATTTTGTACGCTACCTGGATTTGACGACACAGTTACATGATCTTCGTAGGGAAATTGGCCAAGGCAACAGGTATCACATTCATAAATAGCAAAGTTGTCGAAGTAATAGCTGGAAACATACCAATTAGAATAACTTCCACCTGAAAATTCTAATAACACATCATTCGTATCTCTAAATGCACCAATAGCAAAATGTTTTTCATCACCAGATGCTAAAAAACAGGTTGAGATTTTTATCCAATTTAAAGTATCTTTTATTATATTATTTGAATTGTTAACATTTATAATTTTATTTTCATCAATATAAGGAATCACTGAATTAAAAACTGTTTCATTCTCTTTCAATAATATCAAATCAAATGCATTAGTCGCTATTCTGCCGTCACCTCCACCAAATCCATCATCATAACCAGATTTAGAAAAGCTAACATAAAATTCTATATAATATATTTTATTTTGAAGTGCTTTAGTAAGTGTGCCTTTAATAGATTCACGTGATTCTATGTTGCCAAATTCTGCAGACCAAAAAGTAAAATTTTGAGGTTTATGTGAATTTATTATACCTAAATGAAAATATGAATCTCCTGACAATGGTTCTTGAAAACCAAAATAGTGGGGTATGAATGTTGAAGGGTAACCCAAAGCACATTTACTAAAAAAATCGGGAGTCGAAATATTGCCAAATTTTGACCATCCTTGACAATAGTTAATTTGATCCCACTGTGTTGGACAGGTATCATATACATCGCAATTGGGGTTTAAAACCAAATTCTCTTGACCTAATACAATTGTTGGGACGAAAAAAAACGCCCCAACAATTATATATGATTTCATATTATTGAACAATAATCCTATGCAATTCAGTTTGTCCATTGTTAAATTCTACTTTTACAATATATATTCCAGATTTTATGTTAAGTGTCATTTCAAACGCTCTATTTTCAACTGAATATTCCTCTAATTTAACACCTTTTAAATCGTAAATAATAATAAATTGCATCATTTCTGAAGATTCTATACTAAAAGCACCATTTGAAGGATTTGGAAAAACAGTTGAATTATTTTGTTTTATATAATTTTCATCACTAAATACTTGTGCTGATTTGTTTATATTCTGAGAACAAAACCCATCCCAATCAAGAATTGCTCTAGCTTGATAGACTGCTGAACCATTGGTCAAAGGATCTAAACAAGCGATATCATAAAGGACTAAAGAATCTGTCGTTGAAATAGATGAATTGAACATTTGGCTATTGTTCCATATAGATTCAACTTGCTTAATCAATTGCATACGAATATCATTTGAATTGAACTGTAATAATTTAATTGAAACTGAGTCAAATTCATCCAACATCATTTTTTCTTGTATTTCCAAAGATGCTGCAATTTCAGTTGTATCCATGTTAAGTATATAATTTTGATATAAATAGTCATCAGGATTATTTAAATTCATCAAACTAGGATTGTTTTTCAATCTACTAAATGCAGCATGATTAAGGTAGTGTTTCATGTCAAAGTCTAAACTATCATATAGAGTTCCATTTGAAATAATTGAAGATAATTCACGAGTTCTCAATTGAGATTGACTTAACAATATTATAGGTTGTGGACTTAGGGCCTGACCGCATGTATTATTCATACTTGAAGGAGCATACTGTAAATCCAACCAGAAATTTGGATTTTGAGTGATTGGTATAGTTGGAAATGAATTATATGGTATTCCACTGGAATGATTATATTTAAGTGGTATCAAATCATGGTTAATTGTTGTTCCATCAGTATTGTTACCGCTAAAACTTCCGGTCCAAACATTGTGCGCGCTAATGCCGGGGTTAGGACCCGCAGGTGCGGCTCCTTGATCGGAAATATCTGCCGCTTGCATCCAAAAGCCATTTCTATTAAAATTCATGGCATTGCATTCCACACGAGACCCAAGACTTGAGCCAAGCGCATAAAACCCAACGGCTGTTTTGTTCATCGTGTTTTTCCAAACATAGGAAGATGGAGATACTTCTAAGCGAATTGCTTGTAAATTATCGTTTGCAACGCCGTTACCAGTTCCCAAATTACGGTCAACAGTATTAGACCAAACATCTGCTTTTTGAGAATTTTGAACAACAATTCCACGTATTGGAGCATAGTTAGTTGTTGCATTGTTTATTTGAGCATTGGTCATATTGATATTAATCTGATTGTTCTTTATTTGACCAGCGGAAGTATTGATCATCCAAATACCATATAAACAATTGTTAATTGTATTCAATGAAACTAATGTTGTTTGAATACTTGCGGGGTTTACACTTGCAACATAGATTCCTGCTGCAAAACGTGTAATATTCATTAATCCAACGTTATTTGTATTTATTTGGTTGAAATCAATTGTTGCTGTTCCCAACGCGTAATTTTTAACATAAATACCCCATGCATTTGAAATTGTGGAATTAATTTCATTATGAGAAATCAAGATGGTCTTTGCACGATTGTTTTCAGCACTAATACCTCTTATTTGACATCCTTTCATGTAATTGTATTTGGCAGTTAGATTCATATTGGAATTTGAAATTATACCCGTTTCACAATTTAAGAAATTGTTACGCACCATAGTTGTAGCCCCGACCTCTAAAGTATAACTTGAAAAAATATTTCCTAATGCTGTAATACCAGCATAGTCTTGGCCTGAGGCTGTTCCAATTGTACGTCTAATATTGAAAAAGGTATTTCTATAAGCATGTACAGTTGAAAATGAAGAATAAATACCTTTTTTATGATTGTGAAAAAGATTTCCAGTAGTTGTGGAAACTTGTGGACCAACAACAATGTCTTTTATTTTTCCAATATAAACACCATAAACAGGTTGTGCTTCAGTATTGTACGGAGCCATTAAATTTTGGTTTATAACGTCCCCAAAATAATTAGATTCTGCAATACTCGTTGTTGGTAATGTTGCATAATTCTCAACCCAAATGCTTGCGTAATTATCTATTAATTTAGAAGATAATACTTTGTAATAGCCACCATTTTCTGAATGAACAGCTTTGACTGCTGAAATTAGATTGGAATTACGTGAGTAAAATGTAGATGTAGGATCTGGAATATGAACACCTCCCCACATTGAATCACATTTTGCTGCGACAGTACTATTGAAAAGATTAAGTGTTTTACCTGGGTTGATTAGAATTCTCTTTCCTGGTGCAACTCGAATAAAATCACAATTTAGAATTGTCATATCAACATCAATAATAAAGTCGTTGTTGAAGAAAACCCAATTAGACGTTGTCATGTTTCCTGTTCCAAATAATCCTGGATTACTTACCATGAAAGCGCTCAAATAAGTTGGATTTGCATAACTTGTTGAAATTTGATTTGCTAACGGTTGAGGAGCAGGGAGATTAATAGATATTGGAATAATTGGTCCATTGTAGTATCCCGCTGGTAATTGATTAATGATTGATTGCATTTGAGCATTGCTCACATAAGTTCTTTCGAAGAATTCATTCCCATCTGCATCTGGTGCACAACACACTTGTAATACCATGGTATCGCTGTAATGGCACCCATTTGAATCAGCAGCTGTAACAATAATAGTAACATTGCTTGCTGTTGTAGACCATGAATTTGGGAAAATTGTTGTTGTACCTTGACCTGTAAATGTAGCTGTTGCAGGAGAAGTTGACCACACGATGTTTTGTAAACCTGTTGGACCAGTAATTGAAATTCCGGCTGCTGTTAAATCACACAAATGTGAAGGTGCATTTGTTGTGATTGGCGACGGAACTGCAGGGGAAATCGTTTGACTTTCTGTGAAAACTATACCATATTGAATAGGCGCAGCTTGGATTTGTTGCCACCCATTGAATGTCCATGTTACTGGTGTGGTAATGTTTGAATAATCCACTGTCCAAGTAGCAAAACCGTTAACTGGTGTTATTGGTATTAAATTTCCAAGACCATCTGAAAACTCAAGAGTTGTGAATACATCACATGTTTGGAAAGTAAAACTTGCATGATTACACGCATCAATTGTCATACTTACATCTGTTGTATCTATAATGATAATTGTGTCAGAGTAAGATGCTGGTTGACATAATCCATCTACTGTATAGTTAATGATGTGCTGACCTCCTGGTAGTATCGTTGACCAAAAAGCTGGATCAGGAATTGGCTGCGAAACATTATCAAGAGTGACATTAGTCAAGACGGTACCCGGGAAAGTTGTTAGTGTATATGCACCGCCCAAACAAATTGTACTTGCTTGATTTGGTGCTGCTGGTGGGGTTTGGTCGTAGACGTTTAAGTCAAGATACCATTGGCAATCTCCATCCCATGCAAATTGTCCTGAGCTACCATTATTGGTCCAATAATTATTATAGGGTGTGTTACCCGTATAATTTGGACCATTATAACCATTACTTGCAAAAACCGTTGTTACACCAGTTGCATTAAAAGTTATACAAGCTTCTGTGTGATCTAAATTGTAGGTAATTGAGTTAAGTTGATTACCAAATGCATATAAAAAGTCAAAACTACCAATAATTGAAGGAGTAATTTGAGCTGGTGCGATAAGCTGAGTAATACATATTGTGTCAGTCAAACAAAAATTCAACTCACAGTGAAAATGTTGTTCCCAGACACTATCCCCATCTTGTACTTCAAGCGGCATCAGATCAGTCCAATAACAAGTTTGGGTGTTACCATTTTGATCTGTAAATGTAAAAATTCCGTTTTCTACTGATTTTTCTATCAAGCATGCATCAAAATAAGCATCGTAATTAGAAAGTAAATTAAACTTAAGAAAGTAGGTCTGTCCTATTGTAAGTGGAGTATCAAAAACGGTTGAATCACCGATTGAAAACGTAGAATCTGATTCCAATGATTGCAAGTTGTTACACGTGCCACTTAATAGATTAACCGAAGAAATTACAGGAGCAACTCCGTTTAATGATGTGTTGAGTTGTACCTTTGTAGAGGTCGCTGTAAATTGAATCCAGTATTCTGATTGCCCTGCAGAAACATGGTGATTTTTTATATTACATAACTCGGAGACATTGTGAAGCTTTGCTTTGCCGCATTCTATTGCTTCGGTTTGGGAAAAGGCTTGAAAATTGACTGCAATAAGCAACAGCCATAGCCAGTTGTAAAAGTTAGACTTCATAATCGTAAAAAATTGGTTTTGTAGGGCAAATTAAATCAAAATATCATACAATTCAAAAAAAACAATTTCGACAAAGTAATCTATTATCATTCTAAATAAATCAAAATCAATTAATTATCAACGCTTTTTGAATATCTTCCCAGATATCGTCAATCTGTTCTAAACCAATCGATAAACGAACTAAACCATCCGTTATTCCTACTTCCAAGCGCTGTTCTGAAGTTAATTTTGAATGCGTTGTTGATGCTGGATGCGTTGCAATGCTTCGTGTATCACCCAAATTAGCTGTCAATGAAAACAGATTCAATTGATCTAAGAATTTTCTTCCTGCTTCCAAACCACCTTTCAATTCAAAACTGACGATTCCTCCACCCTTTTTCATCTGTTTAATTGCAATTTCATATTGTGGATGCGATTTCAAAAATGGATATTTTACCCATTCGATGGAATCATGTCCTTCCAAACGCGTAGCAATCTCCAATGCATTCTTGCAATGACGTTCCATTCTCACGTCCAAAGTTTCCAAGGATTTTGACAATGTCCAAGCATTGAACGGACTTAAAGCCGGACCTGTGTGACGCGCAAATGCTTTTACTTTCTCAATAATTTCAAAAGATGAAAGAATTAATCCACCCAATGTTCTTCCTTGTCCGTCGATGTATTTCGTTGCCGAATGAATTGTAACATCTGCTCCAAAATCTATCGGTCGCTGCAACAAGGGCGTTGCAAAACAATTATCAACTGCAAATAAAATAGAATGACGTTTTGTTATCGCTGCAATTTTCTCCAAATCAATAATATCCAATCCTGGATTGCTTGGTGTTTCTAAAAACAAAATCTTTGTTGCTGGCGTGATTGCATTTTCAAATCCTTCGTAATCGTCAAAATCAACATAGGTTGTCGTGATTCCCCATTTTGGTAAAATCTCTGTGAACAAGCGATACGTTGATCCAAAGACCGAACGAGCAGAAACAATGTGATCACCACTTTGCAACAAGGCGCCAAAGAATGTGAACACTGCTGCCATTCCAGAAGCCGTTGCCCAACCCGTTTCAGCGTTTTCCAACACCGCCATTTTATCAATCAATTCTTGCACATTCGGATTCGCATAACGGGAATAAATTTCCCCTTCTTTTTCATCTGCGAATTGCGCACGCATGTCTTCCGCATCGTCAAATACGTAACTGCTCGTTAAATACAATGGAACAGAATGTTCGTGATGCTTTGTTCGTTCGTTTTGAAGGCGAATGGCCAATGTTTCTTTTTCCATGATTCAATTATGTTCGCTTGTGAAAATGAGTTCTATTTGATTGTTTAAACTTGCCGCAACTGAGCAATATTTCTCGAGTGACAAGGCAATTGCTTTGTTTGCTTTGATCAAATCAACTGACGCATCAAAGCGAAATGTCAATTCGATTTTCTCGAACGGTGAAGGCTCTCCTTCTTTACGCACAGCATTTATTTCAACTGAATAATCTAGTAATTCAATACGTTGCTTTTGTAAAATTAACAATGTGTCAATCGAAGCACACGAAGCCAAGGAGCCAGCTAATAATTCCATCGGACGAAAGCCCAAGCCTTTACCACCAATCGCAGGATTTGCATCGATGATTACTTTATTATTTGCCTGATTACTCAATTCAAGTACAAAAGGTGTTTCGATTCGTTTCAAATTCAATTTCATGCTTTTGGTAATTTACGTTCAACCAATGCAAATAAGACAGTTCCAACAAATGCTCCTGCCAATAATATAATTCCAATTTTCCAATGCAAACCTACTAAAATGTAAACTGGTGCAGAACAAGCTCCTGAAATCGACCAACCTAAACCAAAAATTAAACCGCCAAACAAGTTCGCTTTCCATTCCAATTTTTTCGGTTTGACTTCGATTTCATTTCCATAAATTGATTTCTGTTTGTTACGTTTCAAGATGTACAAAAACACAGCCGAAGTAGCGATTGCTGAAAACAATAACCCAAACATATGGAAGGATTGAAAATGAAACATTTCTTGAATTCGGTACCAAGAAAATGCTTGTGAAGCTAAGAGGATACTTCCAAAAAAGAATCCCAATACGAATGTTATGATAAATTTCAACATCTTAAAAAATGAGTGGGTTAATGAAAAACGAACCAATCAATCCGCCAATAAAAAACGAAACGGTTGCTAAAATGGAACTTGTAGCAAATTGAGAAACGCCCATGATACAATGTCCTGCTGAACATCCATTCGCATAACGCGCACCAAATCCAACTAAAATTCCTCCTAAGAAAAATTGCAAGCCGTTTTTCACATCGTAAATGTTCATCGCTAACTTTTCATAGTCAAGCACAGGTTGAACAACAACCGCATCAAATGCACCAAACACGTGATAAGCCGCGAAACCAGATAAAATTAATCCTAAAGCAAATTGAATTTGCCAGCGATCTCCATCCTTATGATACGAGAAGTAAGGAATTTTTGGCAACAATACTCCACCAATAAATCGATAACTGGATGAAACACCGAATTGTTTTTCTCTTAAAATTAAGAGAGCTGGAACAAGTAATCCAATAAGAGGTCCTGCAATGAACCAAGGTAACGGAGCATTCATAACTTATAGTTCAAATTCTGTTAAATACTGAATGCGTTCCGATTTCACCGCCGGAGGCAGAAGCGAAGCTAATTTCTCTGGTTGATTTGCCGCTACAAATGCGTCAGGAAGAACGATGAAAGACAAGTCTGATAGTTGATTCAAATCTAATTCTTTCACATCATCAAAACGTACCCAACCAGTTTGGTAATTGTAGGTTTCGCTTTGATACACCTCATCAACACGGTAAAAAGGAATTGTATTGATTGCTTCGATGAATTGAGAACCAACGTACGCTTTCAAGTAGAAATCATCTTGAAAATTCACATTCTCATTCCCAACTGACTTGCGGTATTCGTATTGGTAATCGAATTGAAGTGCCGAAATATCTGAAAGCACAGCACTCGCCGTTGGATAACTTCCAGCTCCTTTTCCAATGAACAATTGTTTATCCGAGAACAAAGCTTCAACTACAACAGCATTAAATTCATTATCTACTTGATATGCGAAATGATCATTTTTCACAAAATGCGGAGCTACAAAACCGACGATATCATTTCCTAACTTTTCTGCACGTGAGAACAATTTAATACGGTAACCTTTTTCTCCAGCATACTTAACATCTTGCATTTTGATGTTACGAATTCCATAATTGAACACTTCTTTCGGCTCAACTACCAATCCAAACGCATGTTTGATCAACAAAACCAACTTGTATTTCGAATCGAAACCATCGACGTCAAGAGTTGGGTCGATTTCAGCGAATCCTAATTCTTGTGCTTTCGCCAATGCTTCTTCATAGGCAACGCCGTGATTCGATTGAGTTAAAATATAATTCGTTGTTCCGTTGACAATACCTTGAACCGATGACAATGAATCGTTGTTGTAATACTCTTCCAAATTACGAATGATTGGAATAGAACCTCCAACGGCTGCTTCATACAAGAATGAAACATTGTTTTCTTTTGCCGTTGCAATCAATTCTTCCAAATGTTCAGCAATTAATTTTTTATTAGCAGAAACAACGTGTTTTCCGCTTTTCAATGCTTCTAATACGATTGCATAAGCCGCTTCGCTATCATTAATTAATTCTACAACAACATTGATAGTATTATCTTTTAGAATTGCATCCTTGTCATACAAAAATGCTTCTGCTGGTAAACCTCTTTTTTTCGTCGGATCTTTTACAACAATTTTTGTGATGCGCGCTTCCAATAATTTACTCTTGTTTAACACTTCATACAATCCAGTTCCAACTACCCCGAAACCAAATAAACCGATATTTAATCTACTTCTCATGCTACTACTTTTTTTGTTGTTGTTTTAAAAATTGTTGGACGATTCTCTTTAAAGTCATTGTATAGAAAGTCCGAAATAAGGCTTGTTAATTGTGTGTTTTCTACTAAGAATCCGTCATGACCGAATTCAGAATCAATTTTTCCGAAGAAGGCATTTGGAATCCATTCGCTCAAGTACGCTTGTTCTGTAATTGGGAACAATAAATCTGATTCAATTCCAATCACCAAGGTTCTCGCTTTGATTTGTTGAAGAGCAATTTCCACTGAAGGACGTTTTCTTCCAACGTTGTGTGCATCCATTGCTTTGGATAAGATCAAGTAAGAATACGCGTTGAAACGTTTTGCCAATTTCTCTCCTTGGTAATGTTGATACGATGCTGCCAAGAAATTATCAGTTGTGTGATTTCCTGGATTTGTTTGTGTTTTCGCATAACCATCGTACGAACGGTAACTCAACATTGCAATTGCGCGTGCTGAAATCAATCCGTTTCTTCCTCCATCAACATTTCCATTTCCAAAGGTTTGATCTGCGAAAAGTGCCAAGCGTTGCGTTTCATTGAAGGCAATCCCAAAAGCAGAATGACGCGCATTTGTTGCAATCAAAATCAAGTTTTCAATTCGATTGTTTTGTTCAATTGCCCATTCCAAGGCTTGTTGTCCTCCCAAGGAAGCACCAACCAACAAATTGATTTTTTCGATTCCTAAATGTTCACGCAATAAATCATGCGCTCTTGCCATGTCACGTGTTGTTACAAATGGGAAATGATCCAAAACAGGTTCATCGTTTTTGAAAGTGTTCAATGGTCCACTGGTTCCATAATGTGAACCCAAAATATTTGCACAAACAATAAAATGTTCTGATGGATTGAATAAATCATTTTCACCAAAAACGCCATTCCACCAATCAAAAACATCGCTGTTAGCCGTTAATGCGTGTGTTACCCAAACGACATTGTTTTTAGAAGGATCAAAGGTTCCAAATGTGTGATAAGCAATTTGTAAATTTTCGATTATTTCACCGCTTTCTAAGCGAAATTCTTGATTGGTGTTATAAAGCTTCATTTTTGACTATTTAACTATTCAACTATTTTTTTGACTTAGAATTAGCTTACTAATTCACTTTCGAGAACTTTTACAAAAGCATCTTCTAAATCACCTTTCAAATCATCAATGTGTTCAATTCCAACTGACAGTCGCAACAATCCTGGCACAACACCAGACGCTTTTTGTTCTTCGATTGACAATTGTTCATGAGTCGTAGATGCTGGATGAATAATGACCGTTTTTGCGTCACCTACATTGGCTAAATGTGAAATTAACTTCAATTCATTGACAAGGTTATTTGCGTTTTCCAAACCACCTTTCACCTTGAAACTCAAAACACCTCCAAAACCATTTGTTAAATATTTTTTTGCGTTTTCATGATATTTTGAAGAGGCCAATCCAGGATAGTTTACATATTCAACTTGTGGATGATTTTCTAACCAACTCGCTAACTTTAAGGCATTATCAAGCGTTTTTTGAACTCTTAAAGACAGGGTTTCAACTCCTTGCAACAATAAGAATGAATTAAATGGAGAAATTGCTGGACCAAAATCGCGTAAACCTTCTACTCTTGCACGAATAGCAAAAGCGATATTTCCGAACGGACCATTCGTTCCAAATACTTCCCAAAAATTCAATCCGTGATATCCTTCTGATGGTTCTGAAAATTGTGGAAACTTCCCATTTCCCCAGTTGAACGTTCCAGCATCAACAATTACACCACCAATGCTTGTACCGTGTCCGCCAATCCATTTTGTAGCTGAGGCAACGACAACATCCGCACCGTGAGCAATTGGTTTAAAAATAAAACCAGCAGCGCCAAATGTATTATCAACGACCAATGGAATGTTGTGTGATTTTGCAATTTTAGAAATCGCTTCAAAATCGGCTACGCTAAATTCTGGATTACCAATTGCCTCTAAATAAATAGCTTTGGTCTTACCATCAATTAAACTTTCAATTGATTGCGGATCTATTCCATTCGCGAATTTCACATCAATTCCCAAGCGTTTGAATGCAACTTTAAATTGATTGTAGGTTCCACCATACAAATGCGAACTCGTTACCAAATTGTCGCCCGCTTGAAGAATATTGTTCAATGCTACAAATTGTGCCGCTTGTCCTGAAGAAACTGCAACTGCCGCAACTCCACCTTCCAATGCTGCGATACGTTTTTCAAAAACGTCAGTTGTTGGGTTCATCAATCGCGTATAAATGTTTCCAAATTCTTTTAATCCAAACAGATTTGCAGCATGTTCAGAGTCTTTAAAAACGTAAGATGATGTTTGATAAATTGGAACCGCTCGAGATCCTGTTGTTGGGTCAACTTCTTGTCCTGCATGAAGTTGTAACGTGTCGAAATGATATGTTTTTTGTGACATAATTTAAATTTTTAGTAAATTTTTAATGATTAGAATTGTTGATTTATTTACAAATCAAGGCAGAAAAATATCAGGGCCCAAGATAAATCCTGCCGCCGATAATTGCCATAAGAAGGTCGAAAATTATCAGCTATTGCAGCAGCAACAGCACATTAGATTTTTTTCGATATTAAAAATTGATTTCACTGCTTTCAGAGTTGAAAGACTTTTTACTTGGCTTGAAGAATGTAATTCCTTTTTCATAATCTTTTATTTATATTCTTCCGAACATTCGGAATCAGGAATTGGCACCGGTTTTCCAACCCCGTACGTACGGGACTTAAAGTTGGTTGCCAGAGGATCACAGAGCCTGTCTCTCACCTCTTCTTTATAAATCTTAGATTCACCGTTTGTGAAAATGATGCTGCAAATGTTTTAAATTTGTTTTCGTTTTACCAAACATTTTTTGATTTATTTTTTTTCGCACCTCATTTAAAGCTACATATTATGTCCAAATTCAACTTCAGTAAACTACTCATTCCTATTGCTTTAACTGCGATAATTGGTTATTTTTCATACACCTATTTTTTGAAGGATATTATTCTAAATAATTCCACGCAAACGATTCAATTGAAGGATTTTGGTCTTTCAAAAGCGTGTAATTTGAAAAAACATGAAGGACAATCAAGTATTTCTTCGCTTGAAATTGAACTTTCTGGAACAAGTAAAGACAATTTATATTTGGTTTTTGGTCCAACAAAAGATCAATTACTTGAACAAATTCAATTAAAAAAAGGAACAATTGACTTTCAAAAATCGACGGAATGGAAAACAGATAATTGTTATTTTTTAATCATCAATGAAAAAGGTGAAAGCGTTGATTTGAAATTGGATTATCGATTTATACACTGATAGTAAGTCAGTTATTTTATATCTTTAGACCATGAAACTAACAAATATTGCCAACGGATTAATCCTTGTTTTTGGATGTGTTATTCTTCTCATTTTTGGTAAGAGTTTGTTGTTTCCATTTCTCTTTGCCTTGTTGATTTATTTTTTAATTCGTGCCATTCGCCGTTTAATCGATCGTTTGCCATTCATTAAAAATCACATCCCATCGTGGGTTAAAAATGCTTTGTCCTCGTTTATTATTTTCGCTTTATTAGGTTTTACTGGGCAAATGTTGGTCTCGAATAGTCAGGCGCTGATTAATTCTTTTAGCATCTACCAAGGAAATATCGATTCAATTGTCGCGCAAATCAATCAACTGACAGGAATCAATGTTAGTCAAACAATTACCGACAAATTAAGCGACGTAGAAATCGCAAAAATGGTCAATCCAATTTTGAATTCAGTCACAGGCATCATGGGAAATATCATGATGGTCTTGTTCTATTTGATTTTCTTGTTTATCGAAGAATCGAATTTCAAAATGAAGATGCATTTGATTTTCTCAAATCCAGAGAAATACACAGAAATTAAAGTGCTTTTAGGAAATATCGAACATTCAATTACGCATTACATTGGTTTAAAAACCTTGATTAGTTTCATTTCAGCGACGATTTGTTTCATTACTTTGTTTGCTTTCGGTGTCAATTCACCCTTGTTCTGGGCTTCGCTAATTTTTATCATGAATTTCATTCCTGTAATCGGAGCTTTGTTGGCAGTTATTCTACCTTCATTATTCGCGATGATTCAATTTGGAGAAATGCCGTATGCTCTACTTATTTTCTTTGTTTTGGGAACAATTCAAACATTGATTTTAAACTTATTGGAACCAAAATTAATGGGAGATTCATTGAATATTAGTCCGCTAGTTGCCTTGCTTTCTTTGGCTTTCTGGGGAGCAATTTGGGGAATCACAGGAATGATTGTTAGTGTTCCGATTACAGTTATTATCATTATCCTTTTGGCACATTTCGAACGCACACGTCCAATTGCCATTTTGTTATCGCATCAAGGGAAAGTGTAATTAGTTTTCAATCGTCACTTCCAATAATTCAGAAGCACTTCCATCGCTGTCTGTAACAGCCACGATCTTCGTTTTTTCCTTGTTTGATTCAATTACTGTCAATGATTCGACTTTAATTAACAAGGTTTTATCTTTTTCCAACAGTGTGCATTCTGGCGTGTAATGATGTTGTAATTCATCTGGGACAATTATTCCAATGTAACTGCCATAAACAGCACCATCGTCAACCCAATTGGATGTATTTTCAACTGAAGCGGAGAATAGAATTCGTTTGTTTTCTAAATCTGTTGTTGCGCCAGAAAATCCAGCCTTCACACCATTTAAACTTGGTAAATCAATTGTGCTGGCTTTTAATTTTACGGATTCTTCATGACCAGAAATAAAGTCAATAAAGTGTTTCGTTTTCATGGAAATCAACTTGTTTTTCCCGCGATTGAACAAGTACAATTTATCCTCTAAAATGGCTGCTGCTTCGATATTAAAATCCTCTTCATCTAATTTCGCTTCTTCTTGAATCAATTCATAAAACTCAGTTAAATCAAAGGTTTCAAGCACGTCTCCTTGATGTGAAATCAACAATCCATCGTTACGTTGCGGCGATTTAGATCCAGAACCAAACAGGAAAATACATTTTTCACCTTCCCAATCAATCAAGGTCATTGCCTCGAAATCTTTCTTTTCATCCTTGGAAATTGTAGATTCCAAGTGTTCCGTTTTCAAACCATTTGAAATCGTATATTTACTCTGAATGTGATATTCCTTGTTCATCTGAAAAATGAACGGAGAATTATCACCAATTACCCATAAATATTTACCATCATTTTCAATCCCTGATGCGGAAGGAATATCGAGAAGCGGGATTTGTTTATCAATCGTAATTGTCATTGTTGATTTTGATTTACAGGCAACAGCAACTAGTAAAAAAACTAGTAGCGCAAAACAAGAAGAGGTGCAACGTTTCATAAATTTTTCGAGTCTGAAGATACATAAAATAAAAAAGATTGTACCTTTCATAAAAAATACTACTATGAAGAACGTTTTGATTATCGCATTTACACTTTTCACAAGCTTCTCATTTAGCCAATTAGTGCCGAAAGCAGAATTAGAACAATTCTGGAATTCGAATATTCTTTCGATGGTGCGTATTGATAAGGAAGCAATCGTTGCTCAAACAAATTTACCTTTAGAAGGTGCTTGGGGCTACATGATAGATGATTTAAGCGAACCAGAATCGTGGACACAAGAGCTTTACTCAAACAACTTAGAGAAAATCTATACTGACGAAATTCGTATTGCGATGCGCAGTAAAACAATCAATGATTTGGCGCATTTCACTACCGATGAAGGCGAAACAGCTTTGTTGTTATCGATCATGATTGAAACCTACGACAAAGAATCTGACATGACGTTTGAATCATCGTATATGTTCTTCTTCAAGAAAATTGACGGCAATTGGAAACTGTTTAAGATTGATATAGCTGGATGAGGCGGAGCCGCGAATCGAGAATCGAGAGTCGAGCGGAACATAGAACATGGAGCATGGACGAAAGACCGCTACGCTGAAAGACAAATGACCGCTGCGCTCAAGGACAAAAGACCGCTTCGCTGAAGGACCTAACATCTTAAAGTCATAACGTCCTTTATCTTTTGTCTTCTAGTCCTTTGTCCTCTAGTCCTTTGTCCTTTGTCTTTTGTCCTTTAGTCCTTTGTCTTAAAATCCAAAATGCTTTTCCGCTTCATCAGCGATATATCCACCAATTGCAAGTGATGCTGTTGCCGCAGGTGAAGGTGCGTTTAATACGTGGATTGATTTTCCGTGGTATTCGATTCTGAAATCGTCACGTGTGTCACCATCTTGTGCTAACAACAATGCTCTTACTCCTGCTCTACCTGGTTTGATGTCTTCCATCGTTAACGAAGGAACCATTCGTTGTAAGGTTTTCAAGAACAAACGTTTTGAGAAAGCACGACGATATTCGTTGATACCAAATGACATGTTTTTGAAGAACAATTTCCATGTTCCTCCATATGTTAATGCGTCCCATGTATCTCTCCAAGAGAAATCTGTTTTTCCGTAACCTTCACGTTTAAATGTGAAAACCGCATTTGGTCCACATTCTATTTCACCATCAGTCATGCGTGTAAAGTGTACACCCAAGAAAGGAAAATCAGGATTTGGTACAGGATAAATTAAATTCTTTATTTTATGTTTAGCTTCTTCCGTTAATTCATAATAATCACCACGGAAACCAACAACTTTTTCTTTCAGTTTGACACCATCTTTTTTCGCTAAACGGTCAGCTTGTAATCCAGCACAGAACACCAAATATTCAGCCTTAAACTCATCATTATTTGTAATGATAGTCGATGTTTTTTCACCTTTTTTAATTTCCAAAACTTCTTGGCCTAACACCAATTTACTTTCAGAATTCATTGCCAAAGCTAATTCAACCATTTTTTCAGTCGCACCGCGGAAATCAATGATTCCAGTACAAGGAACCCAAATTCCTCCGATTGACTCAACAAACGGTTCGTGTTCTTTCACTTCTTCAGCCGAAATCATTTTAATTCCCTCAATTTGATTTTCTAAACCAATTTGGAAGATTTTTTCCATGTGCGGTAATTCAGCAGGATCAGTTGCAACAACCACTTTACCACAAATGTCGTGTTTGATTCCGTGTTCTTTTGCAAATGCCACTAATTCGTGACGCCCTTGAATACAATTGCGCGCTTTTAATGAACCTGGCTTGTAATACAATCCTGAGTGAATCACTCCTGAATTATGACCTGTTTGATGATCTGCCAATAAATTCATCTTTTCAATTAAGATGATCTTTTTCGTTGGATATTTTTTTTGAAGCTTATACAAAGTTGCTGCTCCAACAATTCCTCCACCAATTACTGCGATATCATAGGTCATACGACTGTACATTAAAAATTACGCTTCAAAGTTAACTAAACTTCGTGGAACGCAGAAAAGAAAACTAAAAAACTCGATTCAGATAAATGTTCTGTAAATACGGGGAATTATTTTAATTTCGTTCACTGAAAACTACAATGTTCCAATGTCGAAAACATCATCATCAGAAATAGCGCGTCCTTTTTTTGACAATTTAAACGGATTGCGTTTTGTTGGTGCATTGGCAGTTTTATTGTTTCATTGCTTTTCATTGGAGCGCGAAATCTGGGGCGATTTTTTTCAAGGATATTGGTTCCAAAAAGTATATTTAGTTGTTGGGAAAGGACATTTAGGCATCATTTTATTTTTTGTTTTAAGTGGCTTCCTTATCACCTATTTATTGCTGTATGAAAATGCAAAAACTGGCAGAATCAATTTGTTCAACTACTTAATGCGAAGATTCCTGCGTGTATGGCCAATGTACTTTTTGGTTGTATTGTTTGGCTTTTTCTTGTTTCCTATTTTGCCCTATGGAATCGAAACAATCCACGAGTTTTGGCGCTTTGCACTATTCTTCTCAAACATAGATGAAATATTGTTGGGAAAAAATGATCCTTTAAACTTTTTGAGTGCCACGTGGACAGTCAGTGTTGAAGAACAGTTTTATTTAACATGGGGAATTCTGATTGGTATCATATCCTTTAGAAAACATTCTACTTATTTATTGTTTTTCACGGCTATTATTGTTGGTTCACTTGTTTTTCGTGCTTTTCATTTAGGTGATCACAGAGTACTTTATTTCCACACGTTCTCCGTTATGTCTGATCTTGCTTTTGGAGGAATCATAGGATTATTAGCCTTCACAGGCAAAGTGAAATCCTTCTTTGAGAATTTAACACGAGTGCAACTTATTCTATTCTATTTGTTTGCTGCAATCATTTTCTTGATTGAAGGACATATTTTCCGTGGCTTTCTATTTACATTTGAACGCTTTGTTCCGGGAGCCATTTTCGCCTTTATTATCTTGGAACAAGTGTACTCAAAAAACTCATTCTATAAAATTGATAAAGTCCCGTATTTCTTTACTTCAGGTGAATTGACGTATGGTTTTTACATGTTTCATTGCTTCTTTATTTACTATTGGAGCATTTTCTTTAAAAATCACGGTTATACCGAACATGTGTGGCAATTTGTGAGCTACGTTCTATTGGTATTTACTTGCACCTACGCTTTGGCATGGATTAGTTTGCATTACTTTGAACGTCCTATTTTGGGGTTGAAGAAGTATTTTAGGTAAACGATTAATCGCTTTTAATTAACCTTTGATTCACTGCGCTCATATCTCTTTTTTTGCCACACCGCGAAACAGCCACGAAGTGAGATACAAAGATGATTTTTAATTTTTCCATTTAGTGAATTTTAAATTTTCTTGATTTAAACTATAAAAGATAAACACAGATGAAATTTCGAATAATTCTAAAGAATTATTCGCTTTGTTTCTATCCGATTGGTTCCAAAGTTGATGATTAAACCTAATTTATTTTGAGAAACTTTTAGGTAATTTATTGTTTGAGCCACAAATTCATCAATGATTCCAGAAGTAGCTTTAACCTCGAGTATTATACCATCATGAACAACAAAATCAGCATAGAAGTGGTGAGGTAGTGTTTCACCTTTGTAATTAACTGAATATTTCACTTCACGTTGATAAGGAATTTTTGATTTTTTAAATTCGATTTCCAATGCATCTTTATAAACGATTTCTAAAAATCCCTTTCCTAAATTATTATGTACCTCAAAGCATTTGCCAATGATTTGAAAAGTAAGTTCTTTTTGGTTTTTTTCCATAGTGTAAATGATTGGTTTACTGAAAATAGCAATAAAAATCAAAAATGGCAACTTGAAAAGTATCAATTCTTGGCAAAAAGAAATATTATTGGTGATCAAAATGAACCTTCATCATCTGTGCATCTGTGGCTAAACTTAACAAGAATATAGATTTGATTCAAACAAAAAAAGGCCGACTTGCGCCGACCTTTCTTTCAGAAATAAGGAATTATTTTTTGATTAACTCCTTCGTATAAACTTGATCTCTTGTGATAATTTTCACAATGTAGTTTCCTGATGGAACATGGCTCAAATCAACTTGTGCTTCAGCGAATGTTCCCGATGCATTCATAGCCTCTGAATGAACAGGTCTTCCCATCATGTCAAAAATCATTAAGCTGGCTTCATTTCCAACATAACCACTCAGTTCAATCATGGCGATTCCATTCGTTGGATTTGGGAAGATAGCAATTTCATGCGCCAAGTCTTCCTCTTTCACACCTAAACCAAAACCTACAGAAAAACTAAAACGATGATAATTTCCCCAATCCGTTGGGAAAATCGTAATGTAATTACCTCCCACTTTTCTAATTCTTAAAGAACCTGCAGATTCTCCTTCAACTTGACTTGAATACCAGAATCCAATTCCATCACTGTCCGTGTCTTCCATAATAACACTGTAACAACCTGGCGCTAAATCAAACGTATCCTTGTAAGAAGTATTATTTGTCAAGGTGTTTCTTTCAAAAATGATATTTCCAGAAGCATCTTCTAAACGGTATTTGTTTTCTGACGCTTTATTGTTTGCCGTACACCAAATAAAGAACGGACCATCAACCATTGCTGGTGCTTCAAACTTCGTTTTTAAGTGATTGTTTTGAGCGTATTCATCCAAATCTGGATAACCTTCAATCGCATACAACTGTACATTAAATGTTTGTTCACCTGAATAATCTCTCCACCATGCTAAATCCGTAACTGGAATTTCAACTGTTTCTTTTTCCAAGAATGCTAAATTTCCTGTCCACTCATATTCTAACCAATCTCCATATGAAATCCAACAACGAATAATACATTTTGTCAATGGTTGTTCACCAGTATTTTGAATTACTACTTTCGGATTCGAACACGTAGGATTCCATTTACGGTAATATTCCCAATTGTTTGGATTCAAGATATCAATCACCGCTGCATCGTGTTGGAAGTTTGGAGCAGAATAGGAAATTAAATCCATTGCAACAATATAATTCCCACTTGCTTGACCTGGATCATTTACAGGAACTTGATTAATCACATAATCAATTTTTGCTGTGTCACCTGTAATGAATGGTGTGATTTCAAATTCATTTTCACGCACTTGATCTCCCGGACACCAACCTTCGCGTGCATACGGCCATGTTCCACCTTGTGAAATATTTGGATTGTCTCCACATTGCGTTGTTTGCCAGATGTTCCAGTTAAAACGAGAAACGCCGTCAATTTTAATTTGGTGATCGTTCGGCACCCATTCACAACAAGCTCCATTTCCTACTTGCCCATGTCCAGATAAACGTGTTTTAATTTTAAACATTTCTGAACTATCCGCCAATGGAATTGATACCTCTTGCAAATCTGTATCATTTGCCATATTCGAGAATTGGTAAGATCTAAAGTCCGACCAAATTGGTTCACGTTTATGCACATCTCTTGGAGGAATTCCTTCAATAAATGCAAATTTCAAATCAACTAATTCTTGTGTATTGTGCGCTGCTAAATCAACTGTATCTTTTAAGTATTGCTGATAATCTGTCACGTCATAAATCCAATAGAATCCGTTTGGACCTAAATCGAATTGAATTCCATACGGTGTAATGTAACGTGCAATTTCAACATCGTGCACCAACTCGAAAGGAGGATTATAATGAATGATTTGCTCGTTTGTTAAAGTTGTAGATCCAGTATATGGCGTTTGAGAAACAACTCCTCCATTTACATCATACACAATTTCATTTCCTGATTCAAGCACAACCTCAGCGTTAACAATTTCAAAGTGATATCCAACAGTTTGTTCTTCAAAAACAACCGTTGGTTCTTTCACAACTTTTTCAAGTTCTTCTGTTGCTATAACTGCTCCAGCCACTGTTCCTTGTCCCAATGAGATTTGTGGACGAGCTGTAGCTTGTTGAACACCCGCGTTTGGATAATCATTCGAAACAAACATTCCTTTTTCAGACGGCATCAACAAATAATCGTTTTGCGATAAATCAGTTGCATATTCATGGTTATCAAAATCGTAATACACCAATAAATCAGCCCAATTAGGATGTGTTGCATCTGGTTTCTGATTCATGTATGTTTGAATTGTTGCTTGTGGTAAAGCTGCGTCATAGATTTGGAAATCATCAATGCGACCTTTCCACATATATCCTTGATCCCAATTCGAACCAAGTACCATTCGGTGGATGTATCCAACCTCCATGTTTTTACCTGTACCTGAATGCCACAAAACGCCATTTTTATAAATAAGCATTTCACCTGTACTTTGTTTTTTCACAAATGCCCAGTGATTCCATGTATTATCCATTTCTGTTGCAGTCATTAACTTACTGATACGATCATATCCATTTCCTTCACCTGCATCGAAATACATTGTGTTATCGCTCCACGGCATGTGAATGTTTACAATGCGATTGTTGTTGATGTCATACGCTTCTAAAATCGAAGTATTTGTTCCAGCAGAACCATTTCCTTTCGACCAAAATGAAATTGTCATCTCATTTCCCATCGTAAAATCAGATAGTTCTAACATGGCGTGATTCGTACCATCAAATTCAATTAAACCATTCATTGAATTATAAAATACCGCAGATTGATTCGAAAGTGTTTCACCTTCAAATGCTAATGAATTCAATGCATCTTGCGTATTTTCAAAATAGAATTCTATGATAATATTGTCTGTTCCATTCCATGCAAATGGTTGGTAGAACAGTAAATCATTTTGTCCAACAGTTAACTCTGCTTGACTTCCATTTACCCAATGTGCTGCGTCATACACTTCTGTAAAACCAGTTTTGTGAAATGCAGTCAAGGTCGCATCCGTCGTTGCTTTTAAGGAAATTGTTGGATATTTTAATTCACCGTTAACATTCAAGGTGTTTAAGTACAAACTCAATGATTGGATATCGCCCGGAGTAATTCCAGCAGCTGCTAATTCAGCAGAAGTCAAGATCATTTGGAAACGCCCCCCGTTATTTGTTAAATCAAAGGGAAACGGTGTAACGGTATTTGCAGTATTCACATCATATCCAGTTACCGAAGCGCCCGAACGATTGTGTTCAACACGCACATATGAATCAGTTTGCGAGTAAGGCAAAGCATTGTATTGAATTGTTGCGGGCGACGTTAAATTCGCAGTATAACGATTGCCATTTACTTGAACAGAATCGAAAACGCCCGTATGATCAAAAACGCGTGTATACGTTAAGTAATCCCACTCTCCGCAATTGTATTGATCCCACGTCGTTAATGGACTACATTTCAATTTGTAATACATCAACACTTTCTCGAAGCGTTTATTATTTAATTCTTGAGGAAATGGGAAATCTGCACGACGCGTGGTGATTGAATCAAACGTAAAGGTTTGCACCCACGTTGTGTCTTGTGCTACTAGGTTTCCAAGCGGAATCAGCGCACAAACTAACAGTAATCGTTTTAACATAGTGTAATTGTTTGCTCCAAATATACGGAAAGCATTCTTTTTTAGAAAAACGATTTAGCAAAGAAAAAAGTGAAGTATTGGAAAGCTAACTAGTGACTAGTGACTAGTGATTAGTGACTAGTCAGCTTTGAGGAGAAGTTCAATTCTGGAGAGTAAAACCAATTCTGCTTTGTTCATTTGATTGAAAGCTGCAGCGGTTTTAATGCAGATTGTAACAATAAAATTATTCATTCCGGGCGTAAAGCGTTCTCTATTTTCATCGTAGACTTTTTTAAACAAGCGAAATGCTTCTTCGGAATCGACCTTTTTTTCGTCAAGTACAACCATCATTTTATCAATAAAATCCAAGGCGCGAACTCCGAATGGATCTTCATGGTCAGCCAAAATCTTCCAGTTTTCATTGATGATATCGTGAACTACTTGTTTTTCCTCATGCGTCACATGTTTGTCGGCACTCGCAACTGCATATACAATAAATCCGATGGCTTTCGCTACTTGTTCCATTTGCGCTTGTTTGGAGTAAAGAAACGAAAAAATGTTTAAATGAACGGAAATTTAAACATTTGATGATTCGAAAATTTAATTGGATTCAAAGTACTCCTGAAAGCCAATAAAATCATGTGCAGTAAACGAATTCATTTACTCATTAATTTATTAACTTTTTAATTCCTTAATTCCTTAATTCCTTAATTCCTTAATTCCTTAATTCTTTAACCCAATCGGCAACAAATAATAACTCTCTTCAAACAATTCACTGTTTTTGTAAATGAAATACAACTGATCCCATTGTGATTCACGGAACGATTTATCTGCAGTTTTCATCAATTCCAATTCTTCTTTTATCCAGGGTTTTTCCTTGAGAATTTCCACCGCCTTTTCTTCAAATACATACGGCGAGAAATACTCTTTTTGCTGTAAATAACTATCGAAGAAGTTCCAACGGAAGTAACTATCCTCGGCACGCGAAATTAAAATGGATAATAAAAAGTTGCGTTGGTATTGATCTGTTGAAATCAGTACATCTCCTTTTTTGAAATGTTGCTCTATTAATTCAGCGTTTGATTTCACTTCATTGTGATAAAAATGTCCTTCGTATGGTTTACCATAACTTTTGAATTCCGACAAGCGTTCTTGCGCAATCTGAATAACTGTGTCTTTGTCAAAACGCGTGAACTGAACCTGGTTTGCTTTCAATCGTTCAATCACCTCATCACATTGACTTCCAACAATAAAATGCGAAGGAATCACAACTGAATCTTTTGCCTGATAGGTTTGAAAATAGGGAATAAACTTTTCGTACGGACGATCTTCGTGGTATTTCAAACGCGGTAAACCTGTCACAGGACTCGGTGGATTCGTAAACTCAAATCCTTTAAATAGAATAGAATCTTTCTTATCTGTCAATTGATACGCAAACTCAAATTGCTTGTCTTGTTGCCAATAAGTGCGAGCTTCTTTTCGCGCTAATTCAATTTCGGTTGAATGCGTTCCAGTGTAAACAATTAAATCAGCAATAAAATCATGGGTTGCCTGCACACGCTGCGGAAATGGTTTCAACATGTGTGTTTCAACCGTAAAACTAACTGCATCAAACAAGGCAGCATAACCCATTGCATAACGCGGTAAATCATTGAAAGCATGCATTCCTTCTTCGGGCGTTTCTTTTAACAATTCAACATACGGAAACAAATCCCATTTCTTTTTCTTTAAGGTAGTTGTCAACGAGGGAATCACTTTTTCATAGGTCAACGAGCGTAAACTTGGCGCCAAACGTTCTTTCATTGAAGAAATGTAGGTCAAGGTATATTGATAATCTGCTCCGTTTGAAACATGCGTATCTACAAATACATCAGGATCCAATGCGTGATAAATCGTTGCAAACGTGAAAGCGTTTTTCGAATCCATTTTAATAAAGTCACGGTTCAAATCCAAGTTCTGCGCGTTCCCTCTAAAACCATATTCTTCAGGACCATTTTGGTTTGCACGACTATTCGAAGAACGATTCATCATTCCACCAACGTTATAAGCAGGAATAAACGCAATCACTGGTAAACCATCCGTTTTCTTTCCATTCCTAATCCAATTATCCAACCAAATTAAACAAGCATTCACACCATCTGGTTCTCCTGCATGAATGGCATTGTTCACCAAAAGTGTTGTTGAAGTGCGTGCTTTCGCAAAGGTTTTCAATGAATCTTGTGCACCATTCACAATACACACATAAATTGGAAGTCCATAATCTGATTCTCCCATGGCATACAACTCGATTTCTTTGTGTTGCGCATCCAATTTCTGGTAATAGGAAATTAGCTCAGGATAAGTGGGTGAAGTGTTTTGGGTCCACTGCGCATGAAGGACTGGAGTATAGAGCATGGAACATAGAACATAGATGAGTCCTTGTAGAAAAATCCGTTTTGTTGAAATTGAGAATACCATGCGACTAAAATAATGAAAAGCAAACATGCAGAATAGAACGCTGCGTTTTTTCTTTTGCTGATGGTCGATAAACCCAAACAACTAAAATGTTTACCTTTGCGCCATGCGAATAGATATTCTTACCGTACTTCCACAATTGTTGGAAAGTCCATTTTCAGCATCGATTATGCAACGTGCGCAAGACAAAGGTCATGTTGAAATTCACGTGCACAACATTCGTGATTACTCGACCAACAAGCATAAAAACGTTGACGATTACCAATATGGTGGTGGCGCTGGAATGGTTATGTCGATTGAGCCAATAGCAGCTCTTATTGAAAAATTAAAAGCTGAACGCAACTACAATGAAATCATTTACATGACGCCGGATGGTGAATTGTTTGAACAAGGAATGTGCAACCAATTGTCATTAGGACAAAACTTGATGATTTTATGTGGTCATTACAAAGGTGTTGATGAACGTATTCGTGAACATTACATTACCAAAGAAATATCAATTGGATCGTATGTGCTATCTGGCGGTGAATTGGCTGCGGCTGTTGTTGTTGACGCTGTTGTTCGTTTGATTCCAGGTGTATTAAACGATGAAACCTCTGCATTAACGGATAGTTTTCAAGATAATTTACTTTCTCCCCCTGTTTATACGCGTCCACCAGAATTCAAAGGAATGAAAGTTCCCGACGTTTTATTATCAGGTGATTTCGCTAAAATCGAACGTTGGCGAGAAGATCAAGCGTTGAAAAGAACAAAAGAAAGAAGACCAGACCTTTTGGATTGATGATTGAAAATTGAAGATTAAAGATTGAAATGAATTTAGAGCTGACGATAGAACAACTGAAAAACGGCGCGACGATTTTGTATCCAAGTGATACGATTTGGGGATTGGGCTGCGACGCTACGAATGAAGAAGCGTGTCAACGTATTTTGGCATTGAAAAACCGACCTGAAGATAAAAGTTTCATCGTTTTAGTAGACAGTATAGGCATGTTAGAGAAATATGTTCCAGACTTTCATCAAGTTTGTTACGATTTGATTGATTACGCAGAAAAGCCCTTAACGATCATTTATCCATCTGCAAAAGGTTTGGCTCCAAGTGTTCTCGCAAAAGATGGAACAATTGGCATTCGTATTACAAAAGACCCAACTTGCTTGAAATTGATTCGTTCAATGCACAAACCATTGGTGAGTACTTCCGCGAATTTATCAGGACAAGCAAATCCTAAATCATTCAAAGAAATCGATGATTCAATCAAATCGGGCGTTGATGCTGTTTTAGAATTGCGCTTAGAAGAACAAATGACAAGTCCTTCACAAATCATCAAAATTTCGTTAGATGGTTCTGTGGTTGTGATTAGAAGTTGAGACATAGGACTTTAAGACAAAAGACATAGGACTAGAAGACAAAGGACTGTCGGACTTTAAGATGTCAGGTCCTTCAGCGAAGCGGTCTATGTTCAATGCTCTTTGTTCCTTGCTCTTTGCTCTTTGTTCTTTGTTCCTTATATTTGTGCCAATGTCAAAAAATTACGCAGCATTTCTTAAACACCCTGTTTTCAAAGTAGCATCACAAATTGTTACAGAGCAAAATCTCGAAGCCTATGTAATCGGTGGATTCGTGCGCGATTTAATTCTCGAGCGTCCGTCCAAAGACATCGATATTGTAGTTGTTGGTTCTGGATTGGATTTAGCAAAATTATGTGCTGATAAATTGCGTGTAAAAAAAGTATCTTTCTTTCACAACTTCGGCACAGCCCAGTTCAAATACAAGGATTTAGATGTTGAATTTGTTGGGGCACGAAAAGAATCGTATCGCTCAGATTCACGCAAACCTTTGGTTGAAAATGGAACTTTAGCAGATGACCAAAATCGTCGTGATTTCACAATCAATGCAATGGCTTTGTCGCTTCACGCTTCAAATTTTGGCGATTTAATTGACCCATTCAACGGAATGTCCGATTTGGAAAAAGGAATCATTCGAACACCTTTAGATCCAGATACAACTTACAGCGATGATCCGTTGCGCATGATGCGAGCAATTCGTTTTGCTACCCAATTGGATTTTAAAATAGAATCAAAAAGTTTACAGGCAATTCTTGATAATTCGGAACGTTTAGACATCATTTCAGTTGAACGAACGATGGACGAATGCAATAAGATTATTCTGAGTGCTCAACCATCTCGCGGATTCAAACTCTTACATTCTACGAAATTATTACAACGTTTCTTCCCTGAAATGACCGATTTGTGTGGTATTGAAACCATCAATGGAAAAACGCACAAGGACAACTTCTATCATACCTTGGAAGTGTTGGATAACATTTCTGAAAACACCGATAATTTGTGGTTGCGTTGGGCTGCGATTCTGCACGATATTGCAAAACCACCAACAAAACGCTTTGATCACGAAACTGGTTGGACCTTCCATGGTCACGAAGATTTAGGTGCACGCATGACGCCTCGTATTTTCAAGCGTTTGAAGTTACCATTGGATCATAAAATGAAATACGTGCAGAAATTAGTGCGTTTGCATTTACGTCCAATCGCTTTGGTAAAAGGTTCCGTTACCGATTCTGCAATTCGTCGTCTGCTAAATGAAGCGGGAGATGACATTGATGATTTAATGACTTTGTGTAACGCTGATATTACGTCTAAAAATGAATTCAAGGTTAAAAAATATCGCAAGAATTTCGAATTGGTAATGGAGAAACTCAAAGCTGTTGAAGAGAAAGACCGCATTCGCAATTTCCAACCACCTGTTTCAGGAGAAATGATCATGCAAACATTCAATTTAGGGCCTTGTGCTGAAATTGGAACAATCAAATCGCGCATCAAAGAAGCAATTTTAGAAGGAGAGATTCCAAACGAACCAGAAGAAGCGATTAAACTTATGTTGAAAATCGCAGATGAATTAGGTTTGACACTTGTGAATCATCCCACTTTCGCGAAATAATTTTAATTTTACAAAAAAGTAAAACCCAACACGTTTAACAATGGCAGGTTTAAAATTCAGAGTACTTCTTGATTCAGAAAATAATAGTGAAATTTTCAGGGATATACTGATTAAAGACACTGATAATTTCGAATCATTCTATAAAGCAATTGTATCCTCTTTTCGTTTTGAAGGTGATCAAATGGCAAGTTTTTATGTTTCAAATGATAGCTGGGACAAAGGTCACGAAATCAGTTTGGAAGACTTAACGTATGGTGACGATTCTGTTGATTCACCAGCGGCAGTTATGAAAGACGCTATTATCAAGGATTTCTTAGAGGAGCCAGATCAAAAATTCATTTTAGTATACGATTTCATGCGTATGTGGATTTTCTTGATCGAATTAATCGGATACGATAAAGAAGGTCCTGAAGTTCCAGAAGTATTGTTAGCTGTTGGAATGGCGCCACCAGAAGATTCACGTGCTGGTGATAATGAAGATTTATTTGCAGGAGAAATTGGAGATGAGGAGGAAGACGAATTTGGATTTAATGAATTCGACGACGACATGGACGAAGAGGACTTTTCAAACTTTGACGAATACAACTATTAAATGGAAATTAAAAAAGGAGGAGATCCAGTTGGTACTGCGATTTTAGATTACGCATCAACAAAAAAACCGAACGATATTATCGTAGGTTCGGATATCTGTGAGGATGATATTATTCCAATTGAGGTATTGTTCCGCAAAATGGACGAAATGCCAGAATTGGAGCAAATTGCACTTGAAGCGGCAAAAGGCAAAATCTTAGATGTTGGAGCTGGAGCAGGTGTTCATTCACTTGAACTGCAAGATCGTGGATTCGAAGTCTTTCCAATTGAAGTTTCAGACGGAGCAGTTCGCTACATGAAACAAGTTGGATTGAATGCTCGAAAAATCAATTTCTTTGATTTGAAAGATGAACAATACGATACCATTTTGATGATGATGAATGGAATTGGAATTGCTGGAACTTTAGCCAATTTGGAAAAAACTTTAATTCAGGCAAAATCTTTGCTTGCTGAAGGCGGAAAAATTTTATGTGACTCATCAGATATCAAGTATTTATACGAAGATGAAGATGGTGCGCTTTGGGTGGATTTGAATTCTGAATATTACGGAAATTTCCGTTTTCAAATGAAATACAAGAAAGACAAAGGTCCTTGGTTTGATTGGTTGTATGTTGATTTTGACAACCTTTTCAAAGCAGCGAAAAATGTTGGTTTGAAAGCAAAACGCTTGTACGAGAACGAAGACCATTATTTAGCGGAAATCACTTTGGTTTAGAGTTTAGAGTTAGAGTTTAGAGTTAGAAGCTTGTGTACATGAAAAAAACGATTCTTTTCTTATTGGTTCAGCTAACACTTTGTTGGCAAATCGTTTTTTCGCAGACGACAGAATTTCCTATGAAGGAAAGTTCGTTACTATGGAAAATTGAAGGACCAGGCATTCCCAAAGGTTCTTATCTTTTTGGAACGATGCACATGATTGAGAAAGAATATTTCATCTTTACTGACAAACTAGAGAAAATCGTTAAGAAAACGGAGCAATTGGTGATGGAACTTCCGGGTTTACCAAACCAAAAAGAAGCAATGAAATATGTGCTTTTGGAAGAAGGAACATTTTTCGATTATTTCACACCGGTGCAAACTGATTCGATTCTAATTTGGGCAAAGAAAGAATTCAAAATGGATGAAGCAGCTTTTAGAGCTACGATGTCTAAAATGAAACCGTTTGTTGTAGTTCAAATGGCTACTCAAATTCATTTCATGGGAAAAACAGAGTCCTACGAAATGACATTAGAAGAAATTGCTAAGACCAATAAACTGAGCATAGCAGGATTGGAAACAATCGAACAACAAATGGCTTTTTTCGATGATTTGACGAAGGAACAACAAGCCGAAATGGTGATGGAAGGAATTCGCGACTCTGTGAAATCAATTGAGACGATGAAAGAAATGGAAGTATTATACCAAGGTCAAAATGTTGATTCATTGTATTTAATGATTCAAGATGAAGGCGGCGTTATCTCTGCTGAATCTGCTGATTTCTTGGACAATCGTAATGCTGCTTGGGTGCCACAAATCAAAGAAATGATTGCAAATAAACGTTGCTTTATTGCCGTTGGCGCTGGACATCTTGGCGGACCGAATGGCGTAATTCGTTTGTTGGAAAAGGAAGGATATACCTTAACGCCCGTTGAACTTTAACAAAACGAAATAATATGAAATATATAAGTCTTTTCTTCTTGTTGACATTACTTGTTGGATGTAAAACTTACAACGAAGACGACAAAAAAAGTTTCGACGAACAAATCAAAAGTTATTTAGCGAAAAAGAACGTTAAATGTAAGCGAACTTCATCTGGCTTGTATTATAAAATTTTGGAACCAGGTAATGGTGATTTTATCAAATTTACAGACGTTGTTTCGTTCAAGTACAAGGGTTATTTCATGAATGGAACCGTGTTCGATGAACAAGCTCAAAAACCGGTTGAATTTGAAGTAGGACAATTGATTGGAGCTTGGAAAGAAATCATGTTGTTATTGAAGCCTGGAGGAAAAGCATTTTTGGTTGCTCCGCCATCATTAGGCTACGGTGATCGTGATTTGGAGGACATTCCACCCCACTCTATTCTTGTCTTTGAAATGGAGGTTGTGAGCGTTAAGTGATTATTCAAAAACGTATTTGATGATTCAAGGATTTGATGATTTGAATATTGATTTTTGATTAATTAAATTCCATTCAGAAAAAAATCAAAAAAATCCAAGAATAATTGGTCGAATCGTTGATAAAACGGATTCAAACTTTTACTTTTGGGTTCAGTTTTATAATAGATACTAAAAACCCGCAAAAATGAGCGTACTTGTAAATAAAGACTCAAAAGTGATTGTACAAGGATTCACTGGTAGTGAAGGATCCTTCCATGCATCTCAAATGATTGAATACGGAACCAATGTTGTTGGTGGTGTAACTCCAGGAAAAGGAGGAACTTCTCACTTGGATCGTCCAGTTTTCAATACAGTTGCTGACGCAGTTACTAAAACAGGTGCAGATGTATCTATTATTTTCGTTCCACCATCATTTGCTGCTGATGCAATTATGGAAGCTGCGAACGCTGGAATTAAAGTAATCGTTTGTATTACTGAAGGTATTCCAGTAAATGACATGGTGAAAGCGAAAGAATATATCAAAGGATATGATTGCCGTTTAATCGGACCAAACTGTCCAGGTGTAATTACTGCTGGAGAAGCGAAAGTTGGTATCATGCCTGGATTCGTTTTCAAAAAAGGAAAAATCGGTATTGTTTCTAAATCAGGAACATTAACATACGAAGCAGCTGATCAAGTTGCGAAAGCAGGATTAGGAATCACAACAGCTATCGGAATCGGTGGAGATCCAATTATTGGAACAACTACAAAAGAAGCGGTTGAATTGTTGATGAACGATCCAGAAACAGAAGGAATCATCATGATTGGTGAAATCGGTGGTAACTTAGAAGCAATTGCTGCACGTTGGATTAAAGACAACGCTAAGAAACCAGTTGTAGGATTCATCGCTGGTGAAACTGCTCCGAAAGGAAGAACAATGGGTCACGCTGGTGCAATCGTTGGAGGTGACGAGGATACTGCTGAAGCTAAAAAACGTATCATGAGAGAATGTGGAATTCACGTAGTTGATTCTCCAGCTCACATCGGTGCTAAAATGGCTGAAGTATTAGGCGTAATGGCATAAGAGATAAAACGTTTATCGTTGAAAAGGTGTTAGTTTTCTAGCACCTTTTTTTTGTGGGATAAAAATTCATACGATTGGAGTGATGGACTGGTTATGTTGAAAGTAACAAAGTAGCAATGTTGTAATGTTGTAATGTTGTAATGTTGTAATGTTGTAATGTTGTAATGTTGTAATGTTGCTAATTAACAACTTTGCAAGTTAACAATCTTACTTATAACTCCCAATTTTACTGATCTACAGATGTATTTCTAAATTCTAATTCGTACCTTTAATCAACGAGAAACACCAAATAATCATGGTAAAAGATTTATTAGAAGAACATTATAAACAGCATGGTTTTCCCAAATTAGCTTCACGTTTTATTCGGGAGCCACACTTGATTCCTGAATTAGTTGAAATTGCAATTAGTGATTTAAAACATCCGTTTCCTGAATGTGCTTCTTGGCTCTTAACCCACATCGTTAAAACTAACCCGGAATTACTCGAAGAATTTCAACCGCGATTTATTGATTGCTTATTAAAGAGTAAAAACCAAAGTGTCTTACGAAATCTTTGCAATACCTGCTCGCATCTTCCGCTAATCGATTATAAAGAATCCGAATTTCTCGATCAATTAATTGAATTCATCAAAGACGATTCGAATAAAGTTGCCCTCTTTGTTTATGGGATGTACAAGCTAATTCAATTCACGCAAAAATACCCGGAAATAAAAACAGAGATTGAGGGAATAATCGAACTGAAACAAACAATAAACATTCAACCTGCAGTTCGTATTGGCATTCGAAACTATTTAAAAGCAACGAAATCGATTGCGTAAAAAACAGTACATTTACACAGTCTTAACATTGAATCAAAACCACTACACATCTACAAATGTCAAAAAAAGCTTTAATCATTCAAGGAGGCGGTTTCCGAACGGGATTCAGCGCTGGAGTATTGGATGCTTTCATCGAAAAAGAATACAATCCTTTTGATATATATGCAGGTGTTTCTGGGGGTGCAATTGCTGCTTCCTATTTTCTTCAACAAGAAAAACGCAAATGCTTGGAAGCTATGTTTTGCTTAACAGACAACTCGCGTTTTATCAATTATCGAAATTTAGTGCGATCGAAGCCTGTGATGGATGTTGATTTCTTTCGTGAAATTTCTAGTGATTTAGTTCCTTTAGACATCTCAAAAGTTATTGCAAACAGCAAGGACAAAAAGATTGGAATTGTAATGACCAATGCGAACAATGGAAATCCCCATTATCACGAACCAACTCAAGAAACTTGGATTGATGCCCTAATTGCTTCTAGCTCGATGCCACTTGTGACGAAAGGTGCACATCGTATTGGCGATGATGATTTCATGGATGGCGCTTGGAGTGATTCGCTGCCTGTGAAATGGGCCGTTGAACAAGGTGCAACTGATATTTTGATTATCCGAACGACCGCTGAGAAAGAAAAAATGCAACAATCGTGGTTAGATTATTTTGGTGAATTGTACAATTGGCGTCAAAAAGATATCAAGCGCATCTTTCAAACCAATCATATTAAATTCAATCAATCATTGGAGTTTATTCTGAATCCTCCTGCCGGTATTAGAATTCAACAAATTGCACCCGATAAAAAACTGCATGCCCAACAACATTCTAATTCGTCCGAATTGATCACAAAAGATCATGCGTTTGGATATGAGAAGGGATTGGCTATTTTAGAAGGAATGAAGATATAAGAACTGTTGTAAAATTTAACTATTTAAATTTTACATCCCGAACTCATGGCAAATCGATTGAATATTTAAAATCTCTTGTTTGACCAATCTCCAACCAGTGTAATCCTGCTTTCGTCTTAAAATCTCCCGTATGACTTAGTTCATCAGCCCAGCCCCACCAAGGTTCAATACAGAAAAAAGGTGCGTCTTTCTTCGTCCAAAAACCAAGAGCATCGATTTGATCAAAATGCATTCGAACCAATTCACCATCCGTTTTATGTACCAATGCAACCCAATTAAAAGGTGGTTTCTTAATCACAAGTGCATCATTTTCAAAAAGTGCATTGTTCAATTCAAGTTCACCATTACAATCCATAGCCGAACATTGACCTGAATAATAAGCTCCCTCCAATTCATGTCGTTCTAATAAAAACGGATTCGAAAAGACCAATTTATAAGCGTCCAATGCATCTTTCAACTGAAATCCTGGATGACCACCTATTGAAAAACCTATCTTTTTATCATCCACATTTTTCACAACATACTGCACGTTTACCCCATTTTCAGTTAGTGTATAGCGAATCGTTAAATCAAATTTAAACGGATATTTTTCTAACGATTCTTCATTCCAAATCAAGTTTAAATCAACAGATTCTGAGGATTGATAGCTTACCGAAAAGTTTTGATCACGTGCAAATCCGTGTTGACTCAGCTGATATGTTTGACCATCGAACGTGTAAGAATCACTCAATAAACGACCAACGATTGGAAACAAATTTGGCGCTGTTCGATTCCAAAACGCATCGTCTTTTTTCCATAATACAGATGATTTATCTATTTTATTTACTGAAATTAACTCGGCTCCTTTCAATGAAATGGTAGCGATAATTCCATTTTTGGTCAATTCAACAACTTGGTTCATGCATTTTTTTTTACCATTCGAATTTCACTAAAATAATTGAATCATCCTAGGAACTCCTTTTAAACAAAGAAGATTTTCAATATTCGGTCTACAATATATTCTTCAATCAAATGTTAAAAAATGAAAAATATAGTACTATGTATTGCATAGTTCATTCTTTTACATATATCTTTGCATTAAAATAAAGATCG
>CAJAVU010000113.1 GCA_903945495.1 uncultured Flavobacteriales bacterium
AGATTTTTTTGACCGTAGCGCTGCTACGGCCTACAAAAATCCGCTTCGTCTGGCAAAAAATGGCCATTTTTTGTCTCAGACGCGACCACGCTAACCAGTTACTTTAATTCTTTGGTGATGATAGTGATCTTAGAATTATTAAGTATGTATTCTGGAAGTATCTGATTGGTATGGCTCTGAAATGCTGCAATCTTATATCCAGCTGAAATTAGTGAATCAACTTGTGTTTGTCCAGGATACCAATGATACGCATTGAAGCCTTGATAAAACATTAGTTTGGTATCTTCAAATTCCTTGCAATTGATAATTATGGTACCTTCTGAAACCAAGTCATTTACAGACTTGTAAATACGAGCATTATTAATACTTTCAGAACGGTATGGAGTTTGTGATGAATGATTTTTTCTTATTTGAATTGGTTTGAAAATTCCGATAGCGATCAAGATAAAAAATGATGCCAAGAGTGCATTTGATTGAAATGGTCGTTTTGAAGTAAGCAAAGGTGTAATTGAATGATTCAATCCAATTGCCGTTATAATCAATAAAATAGGTGAAACGATGTAAACAAACGCCAACATTTTAGTGAATACTACGATTGAAAAAAAGCCATAAACTACGATTACCATACTCAACATTGAAATACTTATTTTCTTTTCATAACGAAAAGAAAATAAGAGCCAATAGATTCCTAAAATTAAAAAAGGTAGCATAAGTAATGTGTATTGATCTTCCCAGTTCTTCAGATAATACAATATATCTTTAGATGTTACGGCTCCTAAGGCTTCTGTAATGTGTTGGATATTGTATGAATACTCCCAAGCGCTTTCTTTGGGAAAGGATTTTATTATGTAAATTTGCCATGGCAGCATGATCAAAATTGCAACGATACATGAACCAAGTAATGGAAGATATTTTTTATACGATACTCTTGATAGTATATTGTAAAGTCCCCACCCACCAAACACCAATAAACCAGCGAGCCATTTTACTAATATTGCAAGCCCTGCAAAAAAACCAATTAATAAAACCCAACGTAGTGTAGGATTGTTAATATATTCGCAGAATGCCCAAATACTAGCTGTAATATATATTGTAAAAACAAAGTCATTGTGATCTAATGACATAAAACCAGATGTTAACTCTAGTTGATAATATGAAAATGTAAAAAGAATAGATGCTATAAAAGCTGTCATCTTATCCCTTGTCCAAATTTCTGCGATTCTAAAAATAAAATAAGGCGAAACTGCCCCTAAAATCACACTGGGAAGCCTTAATGCGATTTCATTTACCCCAAATATTTTCATAGATAATGCCATCTGCCAAAGAAAAAGCGGTTGCTTGTGTAACCAGATATGATTGCAACACCATGATGTATAATCATATGGAAGTATAGGATTTATCCGTAACATTGGAATGAATGGATTTGTAATCATATTTTTTGCAACCAACCCATGGAAAGCTTCATCCCACGTATGTAAAAATGGATCAAGACTAGCAGAATAAAATCTGATAAAAAAAGAAGTGAGGCATAAGTAAACCAATGATGTATTTAGCTTTTTATCTATTAAAAAAAAATAAATACTAATAAAAAAACATACAACGCTGGAAAAAAGCACAAAAGCTTGCATAGGTCAAAAATTTTATTATTATGGTTGGAACAAGAAACCATGTTTAATTGTCCTACCAATGTTAAGAATTAGAACATTATTGTTTTAATATTTGAAATTCAATTTTTCCTTCAGGGACAGTAGCATCATGAATAATAAGTTTATATATTCCTTGCATTTGTGCTGAAATGTTTATTTGGTATTCAGAAGAAAATGGTGAAAAGTTTTGATATATTATTTGTTGCCCCAAGGCATTATTCACTTCAAAAAATTCAGGAAGTGGGGTGATTGTAATTGGTGTTTCACCCAAATCATTAAGGATAATAGGGCCTTCAACAGTTAATGTAATATTTCCGCTAGTAGGATTAGGTTGAATTTTATAAAAATGTTTGTTATTGAAGAAAACAAACATTTGAGTAAAACTATTGCCACACCTTTCAAAGGTAACAAGTACATGCACGAAGACAGAAATATTTGAAATCTGAACACAATTATTTGAAAATGATACTATTGGAGCGCCACTTTTGCTAAGTATATTAACAGAAACTATATCTACTGGATTAGTAGAATTCAAGTAGCAAAAAGAAACCGATGATTCAAATATATTATTTATCAAACCTGTAGTCCCATTAAATATTTTTACAGGAGAGCCCCAAGGAAAAAATGGTGGTTGACTCGAAGGAAAAATATTTGAACTGTAAGTTGTCAGTTCTCCGCAATTATCAATTGTTACTTCCATTTTACCACATGGTTTCTTAGAGGTGTAGCACCTTAACCCTCCATTTAGATTGGAAGTTAATTGTTGATCATCAACAACCACAATAGCATCACAATTATTTCCTAAATCTACGCAAAAACAAGGGTTCTCCGGTTCTTGGGGAACATCTCTTGCTGCAACTGAAAATGAGTTACACTGAGCAAAGAATTTAGGTTTTTGTGGGGGATAAATGCATTTTGCTAAACTTCCGGCGTTAGAGCCTCCGCCGGCGTAGGTTGCTCTAATGCAAACTTCTTCAAGGCAGGCCCCTACGTCAGGGCAACCATTGCCGGTGTAGGTCAAGCAAATGGAGTTATTATCACTTGATGTAACTGTCGCATTTATAGATGATATTTCCCAATCAGATATTGATAGTGGTGGAAGTGGATTGTATTGCGCATTCGAGCCTGAGTATAAGAAGTTTAGAGGTATTTGTTTAACTTCCATGCAAACCTCTTCTCCAGGGCATAATATATAACACCCCGGATCCAAAGATGCAACTTGATAAACCCTTTCATCAACTATAAAATTGTCAACAAATAAAGTTGTCGGCAACTCAGTTTCAAGAATACAATCACATGTCTCACAACATACAGTACTAACCCAAATTATTGGCTGCATCCAAGTTCCATTCCATCGAGAGGCATATGCCGGATTTTCTTTAACTACGAGTTCAGGAATTTGATCGCCACATTCTATATTTACTGGTATTTTTTCTAAATTGTAATACCTAAATATAGTTCCTGTGGAATGACCATCTACTGAAAAGGATATTTTATATGGTGTCCATTCGCAAACAAATTCATGAAAGCCATCAGCTAGGAAATTGCACGGCCAATCGTAGTCATTACCATTTGGTTCTGAACAAGAATGGTTCAAACCATGACAATCTATACCTTGTGGTGAAGGGCAAAAATTACATTCAGAAAAAAATGGATTACATGGGGAGTTTAAAATTTGATTTGCAAGATCATTTTGGAAGACATTATGATTAACGTTTGATTTAAATCCATTGTCAACTATATCAATCTCTACTCCATTATGAAACATCCAAAAGGCAGTCCAAGCTTGACTTTGTGAAGGGAATTGACATCGAAACGAATACCTTCCTAAATTATACGCAACGTTTTGCATTTGAATTACCCCTCCTACATATTTTCTGGTTATTGCATTAACTATATTAGGATCGCAATTGGCATCTGCTGTCGTTGTTACTTTTGTAACACTTAGTTCAACTTGGCCAGACAAGCCACCCGTAACAGCTGTGGTATTAAGTAGTACATTATTTTGAGAAAAAACCTGACCAGAACCATGGGCTAAACCACAATTTGTCGGAGAGTTTCCCATAAAATTATTCCAATTTTGATTAAAAAATTGAGCATCATTAAATTCGTCACGAAATACATTCACATAGTCAGTACAAATTAGTTTTCCACCATTCAGTTTTACCAAAGGCCAGTCATCAAATGATTGATATACACTTGGATTTTGCCCTTGAATTGTAGCTCCTAAAAACAAAAGGGCATAAAATAAACGTTTGGAAGTCATGTTTGTATAATTTAACTGGTAAGCGTGTTTGCACACAAAAAGTAGCGGCAGCCTGACAGGACGGCAAAGAGGTCCTTGATAGGTTTTAATGGTTACTTTTAGACTGGGCCGATGAAGATCGCAATGTAAGCCTCCCACGAACCCCATATTGTCTTCTATTTATGGCTGCCCGATCTTTACGGCC
>CAJAVU010000114.1 GCA_903945495.1 uncultured Flavobacteriales bacterium
GTACGATTCATATGCTAAACCAACTCCCCCGAAAAAGTCCAATGAGAAACGACTGGAAATCCATTTTTGAAAACCAAAATTGAACGAGAAGTTCACGTCACTTTCACTTCCTTTTGTATCATCCAAATTTCCTGAATAATCATGAAGTCCGTTGTTCATCAATCGATATTTAATCACAGGTGAAACATAAAATCCATTCAACACTTTCCCATTGTCCATCGGGTAAAATCTGAATCCTGTTGAAAGGAAAAATCCTACTTTACTCGTTTGATCTACGTAATTATATGAACTGAAAGGATCAACATAATAATGATTTTCATTCACTGATAATCCAATATTCGAAAGGGTTGGACCAAATTCAATTTCAACACTCGAATAATCACTAATTTTTCGCTCATAACCAAAGTTAATTTCTCCTGCAATCATTTGTAATGGACTGAATTTAACAACAGAAGTATTATCTACTAGTTTTTTGGTTCTTTGGCTTCTAACTTCAGATTTATATGCACTCTTATCTATTATAACCACTTTTTCATCTTGGCCAATTACTTGAAACATTAGACAAAAAAATCCCAAACTTGCAATTAACTTTTTCATTCGTCAAAATTTTAATTCCTGTATATAATGTGAAATAAGCACTTTTATTTTATTTCAATACTATCTTTTTTTGCAAAACACTTCGAATCAAACTCAAAATCCAATCTTCCAAGCTGTAAACCTGCCCATCCAACTTGATTAATCAGGACTGTTTGTCCGTCTAAGTTTTTTTCTTCAGTTGGTTTTTCTAAAAACGTATGTGTGTGGCCACCAAGAATAAGATGAATATTTTTTGTTTCACGCGCCAAACGACGATCTGAAATTTTTTCGTCTGTATATTCATATCCCAAATGACTTAAGCAAATAATTAAATCACAGCCTTTTTTCTTTAAAAGTTCAGCTTGGGAATTTGCCGTTTGAATGGGGTCTAAATAGATTGTTTCGCCATATTTCGCATCTGGAACAAGCCCTTTTAATTCAACGCCAAGACCAAAAATTCCAATTTTTAATTTTCCTTTTTTGAGTATTACATGTGGAACGGTTTGATCCTTTAAAATAGTAGCTGAAAAATCATAATTGGCACATACAAATGGGAATTTAGCATATTGTTTAGCTTTCAAAAAACCATCTAATCCCGCATCAAAGTCATGATTCCCCATGGTCGCTACATCGTAACTCATTTCAGTCATGAGTTTCATTTCCAACACACCACCGTATTTATTAAAATATGGCGTTCCTTGAAAAATATCCCCAGCATCAAGAAGTATAACGTGTTCTTCCTCTTCTCGTATTTTATTGATTAAACTGTACCTTTTTGAAACGCCACCCATATTTGGGTATTTAGCATGATTGGATGGAAACGGATCAATATTCGAATGGGTGTCATTCGTATGCAAAATCGTAAGTCGTGAAACTTTTTTCGTTTTTTCAGAAGTAGTTTGAGCCACCAATTTTGATGAAACAACAAAACCACCAGCAACCAAAAAACTATTTCTTACAAAATCTCTTCTTTTCATCTCAGAAATTTATTCGTGTCACAGAATCTTCAATTAACACACCTTGCGCCTTTGCCTCATCAATTAAGCAATCACGCATGACCTTTCCCGTTAGAATTACATCCTCAGATTTTGAAAAAAACGTCATTTTATCACCACCGTTTTTCAAATAGTCCGATGTAATTATCCAGAAATGTGTTGCTGATTCTTTTCCTCCATTCAGTTTCAACACTCCTTTTTCAACTTGTGCATTTGAAATTGGTTCACCTCCTGTTTTCATCAAATAGGCTTCGATTTCGGGCAAGATACTCATGGGCAATTTCACCCAAACCAATTCATTGTCAAATGGCATTAATTTAAATATGTCACCAACTGTTATGGATCCTTTGTTAAGCGAAGCTCTCAATCCTCCTGTATTCAACAAAACAAAGACGGGTTCACTTAAACGTACCGTTCGCGTTTGATTGACAAAAATGGCATCAGCCACCCAATTCCCTAAGTTACTACCTGGTCGACCAACAACAAAATCAGTCGTTGCTTCAGCGATTACAACGTTCATTTCACTACTTAATGAGTCTTTGTAGGGACGAATTAAGCTATCAATATGACTATTTACCTGAACCGATTCATTTAATTTTTCAGTTCGAGAGGTTACAGAAAGGGTATTAACAGAAGAGCAGGCCAAAAGACCTGCTCCAATGATAAATATACTTACAATTCGAATCATGTTTATTCAATCACAATTGAACGAGTAGCAACTCCGTATGGAGTTAAAGCTTTAACGATATACGTACCTGCGTTTAGTGACGCAATGTTCAATTTAACCAAAATTAAATTACTAACATCTGAGCTCAACACAACACGTCCTTGTACGTCAACAATTTCGTA